>CAWJJJ010000024.1:0-92160 GCA_963843185.1 uncultured Alphaproteobacteria bacterium | reverse complement strand
AACCGACCTCGGCTTCGACCTGGGCGCCGTAAAACATCGCGTTGGCGTTATCGACGCCTCCGATGTAGCTCCAGCCGGCATTGAGATTGACCTTGACCCTATCGTCGATCGGCAGCGTCACAAGCATGATCAACGATGCAAACCCGAGGTCGCCGGTGCGCAGGTTCATGCCGGCGTTGAACTCAATCCTACTCCGACACCGGTTGTTTCGGGCTGGAGATTGAGTTTCACCGGCGGACCGAACAGTGGCGCATTGATGGTCTCGTCCCAATAGTGCTGAAGAGGCCGCCGATCTCGAGTGTCGGGAACTGCTCGCCGTGCAGGCCGGCGACAGTTGAAGTAGCCGTCGCCCGGCACGAAGCGGGTTACCCAGGTTTCGAGATGGCAGACCCCCGGGGTTTCGACTTCGGAATCGTCGACGATATGCGCGCCGCCGGCCGCGCTCGCTTCGGTGATCGGCGAAAGCATCAGCAGCAGGTAGATGCCGCCGGATGAGAAGAACTGTTTCACGCTACTAGGACAATCGATAGATTACATTGCAGCCGCAAGGCTGGCCGTTGCCAACGGCGGAACGCAACCGCCATTCGGGCCCGCGGAGAATGTCGGGCATCGATCTCACGAAGCGCGCATGAGAGCCCGCACGTGCGCTCCGACCGACTCGGCCAAGGCGTCGAGGTCGTAGCCGCCTTCGAGGACCGAGACCATCCGCCCTTCGGCGTAGCGGTCGGCCACCGCCAGCAACTGCTCGGTGACCCAGATGAAATCACCGGTCTCGACTTCGAGTTGCGCCAGGGGATCGGCGGCATGGGCGTCGAAGCCCGCCGAGACCATCACGAGTTCGGGCGCGAAGGCCTCGAGGGCGGGCAGGATGCGGTCGCCCCAGGCGGCACGGAACTCCATGCCGCCGGCGCCGGGAGCCAGCGGCACGTTGACGACGTTGTTGGCGCTGCC
Organism: uncultured Alphaproteobacteria bacterium; assembly: GCA_963843185.1. Taxonomy (GTDB): domain Bacteria; phylum Pseudomonadota; class Alphaproteobacteria; order Reyranellales; family Reyranellaceae; genus Reyranella. Next base: position 91,209 of record CAWJJJ010000024.1, on the reverse strand, counting down.
GTGCTCGCGCGCGGAACCGGTGCCGGGATAGAGCGGATACTGATGCGTCGAGGCGTAAAACAGGGTCGGATCGGGCTCGACCACGGCCTGCGTCCCCTGGCCATGATGGACGTCGAAATCGAGAACGGCGACGCGCTTCACCCCGTACTTCGCCTGCGCGTGCCGCGCGCCCACCGCGACGTTGTTGAAGAGGCAGAAGCCACCGGGAATTCCCGGCGTGGCATGATGGCCGGGCGGGCGGACCGCTGCGAAGGCTGTCCGGACCCCGCCCTCGATCACCGCCTCGACGCCCGCCACGACGGCACCGGCGGCGCGTTGCGCAGCCTCGGCACTGCCGCCGCTCATGACGGTGTCGCCGTCGACCTGGACGTACTCGCCCGGTCCCGGGCGGACGCCCAGGATTGCTTCGACATAGTCCTGCGGGTGAACCCGCATCAGCTCTTCCATCGAAGCGGCCGGTGCGGCGACCCGAACCAGCTCGGCGAAGGTCGGGTCGTCGAGGGCTGCCAGGATGGCGCGCAGCCGGTCGGGCCGTTCCGGATGGTACGGGCCGGTATCGTGCTCGAGGAAGGACGGATGGCTGATCAGCAGCGTTGCCATGGCATTCTCTAACGCACCTCGATGCCGGAAAACAGATGTCAGAAGAGCGCCATCAGGCGGCCGCGAAGGACAGGCGCCGGCCTGCGCACGGCGTTAAACGCGGGATTGGCCTGGAATTGGCAGCGAAGAGCCTTTGGCGAGACTCGCCTGGAGGCGATAGGATGGGGCCGTCGTCGCCGGGAGAGATTTTCACATGTTGCGTTCATTGGTTGTCGCCGCCCTGTCGCTGGGAGCAGGCGACGCGTTCGCCCAGGAGACCAGCTTCCTGCTGATCAACGGGACAGGCTATCCGATCAGCCAGATGTCGGTCTCGCCGGCCGATCTCAATTTCTGGACGGCCAACGTCCTCAATCCGCCGCCGATCAAGGCTGGCGAGCGCCGGAATGTCAGTTTCAACGCGCCCACGAGCTACTGCCAGGCGGACATGAAGATCGGATTCGCCGACGACGGCGCGCCTGCGGTCTGGCAGGGTCTGAATCTCTGCAACTTGACCAAGATCAGACTGGTGTACGATCGGGTCAGCGGCATCACCTCGGCGAGGTACGACGACTAGATGGCAAACGACACGGGCTTGCCGTTCCTTCACGACGCGCCCGCATCGGGCCCCGGCCCGATGGCGGGGGATCCCGTGTGCCTGCCGTTCGACAATAGCTACGCCCGCCTGCCGGAGCGTTTCTACGCGCGGCTTGCCCCGACGCCGGTCGCAGAGCCGCGCCTGATCAAGCTCAACACCGCTCTTGCCGCCGACCTCGGTCTCGATGCCCTGGTCCTGGCCTCGCCGGAGGGCGTGGAAGTCCTCGCCGGCAACCGCATCGCGGAGGGTTCCGAGACGATCGCACTGGCCTATGCCGGCCACCAGTTCGGCAACTTCGTGCCGCAGCTCGGCGATGGTCGCGCCGTCCTGCTGGGCGAGATCGTGGACCGCGACGGGCTTGCGTCGCGACATCCAGCTCAAGGGCTCCGGTCCCACCCCGTTCTCGCGTCGCGGCGACGGCCGCGCGGCTCTCGGTCCGGTGCTGCGCGAATACATCGTCAGCGAGGCGATGGCGGCGCTCGGCATTCCCACGACGCGGTCGCTTGCGGCCGTGGCGACCGGCGAACCGGTGATCCGCGAGACGGCCCTGCCCGGCGCGGTGCTGACGCGCGTGGCCTCGAGTCATATCCGGGTCGGCACCTTCCAGTTCTTCGCTGCGCGGGGCGACGTCGAGGCGTTGCGCCTGCTGGCCGACCACGTCATCGCCCGCCATTACCCGGATGCCGGCGGCGACCCGCAGCCCTATCGCGCCCTGTTCGACCGCGTGATCGCGCGCCAGGCCGAGCTCGTGGCGAAATGGATGCTGACGGGTTTCATCCACGGCGTCATGAACACCGACAACACGTCGATCGCCGGCGAGACCATCGACTACGGCCCCTGCGCCTTCATGGACGCCTACAATCCCGAGACCGTGTTCAGCTCGATCGACCATGGCGGCCGCTACGCCTACGGCCACCAGCCGCGCATCGCCAACTGGAACCTGGCGCGTTTCGGCGAGACCCTGCTGCCCCTGCTCGCCGACGACACCGATGCGGCATTGGCGATCGCCAACGAAACGCTGGGCGCTTTCCAGGGGCGCTATGCCGAGGCGCTGATCGCCGGCATGCGGCGCAAGCTCGGCCTGTTCACTGAAGAAGACGGCGACGGCGGCCTGGCGCAGGACCTGCTGAACGCCATGACCGACGGCCAGGCCGATTTCACCCTGACGTTCCGGCGCCTCGATCCCGAGGCGGACACTGAGGTCCGGCCGCTGTTTTCGACTCCCGCTGCGTACGATGGTTGGGCGGCGCGCTGGCGCGAGAGGCTGGCACGCGAGCCGCTGGACGCCGCGACCCGCCGGAAGGCGATGCAGGCGGTCAATCCGGCCTATATCCCGCGCAACCATCGCGTCGAGGCGGCGCTGGCCGCCGCGGTCGAGCGGGAAGACTTTGCGCCGTTCGAGGAGCTGCTGACGGTCCTCGCCCGTCCCTACGAGCATCGTCCCGAATTCGCCGCCTACGCCGAGCCGCCGGCAGCCGATCAGCGCGTCTGTCAGACCTTCTGCGGCACCTGAAGGGCAGCCGACAGGCGACGGAAACTTTCTTCGTCGGCGGGCACTCCGAATCGCAGCCGGGTTGGCTGGTCGGCGAAGGTGCGAACATGGATTCCCTGCCGGCCGAGAGCATCGATCAGGCGTCGTGCCGTCGGATGGCTTGCCAGCCTGAACAACGATGTTCCACCCAGGATCGTGAACCCTGAGGCGATCAGCATCGCATCGAGCCGCCTCGAATTCGACCGCAAGCCGAGCCGTCGTTGCCTGCAACCAAGCATCGTCACCCAGCGCCCTCCGGCCGATCTCGAGCGCTGGCCCCGACATGGCCCACGGCCCCAGTTCGTCGCGAAGGCGGCTGGCGAGGGGCGCTTGGGCGATCGCAAAGCCCAAGCGCACGCCGGCCAGGCCATAGGCCTTGCCGAAGGATCGCAGGACGATGGCGTTGCGCGGCAATCCGCTGGCAAGGCTGGCCTCGGCGGGAAGAAAGTCGATGAAGGCTTCGTCGACGACCAGCAGCGCGGTCCGGCTGGCATGTAGCTCCCGTGCCGACGCGAGTCTGCCCGTCGGATTGTCGGGATTGACGATGACGACGACGTCAGCGGCCACCGTGTGCGCGAGATCGGCGACAATGACGACCTCGTGGCCGGCTCTTCGCCAGCAAAGCTCGTGCTCGGCATAGGTCGCGCCGACGATCGCGACCCGGGATTTCGGCATCAACCGCGGCAGGAGCTGGATCAGCGCCTGCGTGCCGGGCGCGGCGACGATGGTTGCGGCATCGCCGACGCCGTAGCGCTTCGCCGCGGCGGCGAGCAGCGCCTGTTCGGCGTCATGCGGCGGCAGGCGCGACCAGATCTCATCCGGAAGATCCGTCACGGGATAGGGGACGGGATTGATCCCCGTCGAGAGATCGATCCAGGGCTCGGGTGCATAGGGAAACCGGCGTCGAATCGCGCTCAGGTCGCCGCCATGCAGGGCCGGTTTCGGCGTTGCGGGCCCCGTGATAGGCACATCTGCCATGTTCGCCGACCTCGCCCTCATTGCCGTCGCGACCGAAGCGATCGTCGGATATCCGGACGCCGTCTATCGACTCGTCGGTCACCCCGTGACCTGGATTGGCCGGCTCATAGCATGGTGCGACAAGACGTGGAATTCGCCTGCGCTCTCCTTCGAAGTGCGGCGTCGGCGCGGCCTCTTCACGCTCCTTTTGCTGCTCGTTGTCGCGATCGCGGCAGGGCTCGCGACCATGTCTGTCCTCGCTTCTCTCTTTCCGGTGCTGCTGGGGGGCGTACTGGGCAGCAGCCTGCTGGCGCAGCGCAGCCTCGATGCCCACGTGGCCGACGTGGCGACGGCGCTGGAGCGGGACGGCATCGCTGCCGGGCGGCAGGCGGTGTCGCAGATCGTCGGCCGCGACACGGAGGAACTCGACGAAGCGGCGGTGTGCCGGGCGGCGATCGAGAGCCTGGCCGAGAATTTCTCCGACGGCGTCGTGGCGCCGCTCTTCTGGATGGTTCTGGCCGGCCTGCCCGGCGCGCTCGCCTACAAGGCGATCAACACCGCCGACAGCATGATCGGCCACAAGTCTCCACGCCATCTCGCCTTCGGCTGGGCGTCGGCGCGTTGCGACGACCTGGTGAACCTGCCGGCCTCGCGCCTCGCCGCCTTGTGGTTGATCCTGGCGGCGGCGTTGCTCGGCCTGTCGCCGGCGGGCGCGCTGGCGGCGGTGCGGCGCGACGCAAGTCATCACCGCTCGCCCAATGCCGGCTGGCCCGAGGCCGCCATGGCCGGCGCGCTGGGCATCCGCCTCTCGGGTCCGCGCATTTATGACGGCGTGACGGTCGCGGAGCGCTGGGTCGGCGAGGGCAACAGCGCGCTTGGTGCGCGCGATATCCGGTTGGCGCTGAGACTCTACCGCACGGCCTGCGGGGTGCAGATCGTCGTGCTGGCCGTGATCGCGCTCGGCCTCACGCTTTGAGTTCCATCGGGTCGCGGGCGGCCCCTACGCGCATTCGCATCCAGCGGCGTGAGGGCCAGCACAGGATCAACATGACCGGGATGAGGCACACCGATACCGCAGACAGCGTGTGAGAGGGCTCGCCGTAGCCGACAAATCCGGCAAGACCGAAATAGCCGAACATGATCACGACGCCCAGGGCGACGATGACGCCTTGTTGGAAAGGAGAATCCGGCGCAAGCCGGCCGAGCGCCCGAGGCAGGGTGCGCGTGAACAGGAACCACATGGCGATCGCGGTGGGAATACCCAGGACGACGAGCGCCGCCCATGGCGATATGCCGAGACCTTGCGTGATATGGCCGATGTCGCCATGGGACGCGAAGGTGCGGATCGGCACGTAACAATAAAAATTGGCGACATTCATGAAATTGAACCAGAAGACCAGCCTGTAGAGTAAGGCATTGCGGCGAACGCCCGGCCGCCGCAGGAGGAAGAGCGACAGCAGATACAGCGTGCCGTTGGCCAGTCCCGGGCCGGCAAAGCCCACAACAGCCACGGCCAGTCCGTCGCCCCGCGCGAACATGGGGGCGTAGTCGACCTGCTCGTCGATGTTGATCAGCGAGATCAGGTTGCCGAGGCTCGTGCCGCCAAAATGAATGACCAGCGGATCGCTCTTGTAACCCAGCGCAAAGGCCATGAAGGAATGCGCGTACTCATGGGGAAGCACGGCTGCGTAGTGCGCCAGCAGGATGCAGAGCAGGCCGATGACGTCATTGCCGGCCTGCATCACGAGGCGCGGGACGATCTTCGGCAAGGAAGTCATGAAGTTCGACGGAGCCTCGGTTCACGCGCCAGCTCGAGCAGCAGGTCGCAGTCGACGTGTCTTTCGATGTGGTCCGCAAGCAGATCGAGCGTCGCGTCGATTTCCGGTTCGTAGGCGAAGGCCGAACCTTGCCCGCCGATGCGCTTTAGCCAGTGACGACGCTGCCGGTCGTCGGTCAGAAGCCCGTGAATGTAGCAGCCGGCAATCCTGCCGTCGGCGCTCAGCGTGCCGTCATGCTTGCCATCGCCAAGTTTCAGGAGCGGGCGCAGGGCGCCGGTGGTCCGGCCGATATGCATCTCGTAACCCTTGAAAGGCACGCCCTCGGCCGCCGTCTCGCCCGCGATCTCGACCACGATCTTGTCGCCTTCCAGCACCGTTTCGACCTCGAGCAGGCCGAGCCCGTCGACCGTGGCCGGCGGGCCCTCGATGCCGTCGGGATCGGTGATTCTCGTTCCCAGCATCTGATAGCCGCCGCAGATGCCGAGCACGTGCCCGCCGCGCCGAAGATGCGCCTGCAGGTCGACGTCCCATCCGGCAGCGCGCAAAGCCGACAGATCAGCGATAGTGGCTTTCGAGCCAGGCAGGATGACGAGGGAAGCGTCGCCGGGTATCGGCTCGTTCGGCCGCACGAAGACGAGATCGACGCCGGGCTCGAGCCGCAGCGGATCGAAATCGTCGAAATTGGCGACGCGCGGATAGGCAAGGACGGCGATGCGCGTCCGGCCGCCGGCGCCGGCAGTGCTTTGCGTTCGGGAAGTCCCAAGCGCATCCTCCGCCGGCAGGCGATGCGCTGCCTCGAAGAACGGCACCAGCCCCAGCGCGCGCCACCCGGTATGACGGCTCACCGTCTTCATGCCGTCGTCGAACAACGAAGGATCGCCGCGGAAGCGGTTGACGATGAAGCCCACGATCATCGCGGCGTCGGCCGGATCGATGACGGCCTTGGTGCCGACCAGGCTGGCGATGACGCCGCCGCGATCGATGTCGCCCACCAGCACGACGGGAACGTCGGCGGCGCGTGCGAAGCCCATGTTGGCGATGTCGGCGGCGCGCAGGTTCACTTCCGAAGCGGAGCCTGCCCCTTCGACCAGCACGAGGTCGGCCTCGGCGGCGAGGCGACCGAAGCTGTCGAGCACGGCATCCAGCAGCTTGGGCTTCATCGACTGGTATTCGCGCGCCCTGGCATTGCCGACGACCTTGCCCTGTACGACGACCTGGGCGCCGATCTCGCTCTGGGGTTTCAGCAGCACCGGATTCATGTGCACGCTGGGCGCCACGCGCGCGGCGCGCGCCTGCAGCGCCTGGGCGCGGCCGATCTCGCCGCCGTCGGCCGTGACCGCGGCATTGTTCGACATGTTCTGCGGCTTGAACGGCCGCACCTTGAGGCCGCGCCGCGTGAAGGCGCGGGCGAGGGCGGCCACCAGCAGCGACTTGCCGACATCGGAGCCCGTGCCCTGGATCATGAGGACGCGGGCGCTCATCAGAACTCGATGCCCTCCTGCGCCTTCACCCCGGCGGCGAAGTGGTGCTTGACCAGGCCCATCTCGGTCACGAGATCGGCGGCTTCGATCAGCTCCGGCCTGGCGTTGCGGCCGGTCACCACGATGTGCTGGTCCGGGCGGCGTGACTTCAGCGCATCGACAACTTCCTTGATGTCGAGATGATCGTAGCGCAGCGTGATGTTGAGCTCGTCGAGCACGATCAGCCGGATGGCCGGATTGGCCATCAGCTCGCGCGCCTTGGCCCAGGCGCGCCGGGCCGCCTCGACGTCGCGGTTGCGATCCTGCGTCTCCCAGGTGAAGCCTTCGCCCAAGGTGTGCCATTCCACCTGGTCGCCGAAGCGTTCGATCGCGGCGCGTTCGCCGGTCTGCCAGGCGCCCTTGCCGAATTGCACCACGCCGCAGCGCAGGCCACGGCCGACGGCCCGCAGCAGCAGGCCCCAGGCGGCCGTCGACTTGCCCTTGCCCTTGCCGGTATGGACGATGAGCAGGCCCTTCTCGATGGTCTTCTCGCCGACCTCGGCGTCTTGCGCGGCCTTGCGATTGGCCATTTTGGCCTTATGGCGGGCGGTTTCGTCGATATCGGTCGGCATGCGTGCGTGCTTTCGGGTGGGGCGTGCAGAATGGGCGGCTATGCCCCACTCAGCAAGACGGGCCAGCAAGGCAGGGCAATGGCCGCGCGAATCCCGTTGACGGGCCTTCGCCGCGACCCGTATCAAGCGGGTGACGGTGCCCCTCACGGGGATCAAAAGGGAACGCGGTAAGGGGCTTCGCCCCCAATCCGAGGCTGCCCCCGCAACTGTAGTCGGCAAGCCGATGGCCAACATACCACTGGGAAACCGGGAAGGTGGCCGAAGGCGAAGACCCGAGAGCCAGGAAACCTGCCGTCGTATGGTGCATTCGGGCTGCCGGAGGGGCCGCCAAGGAGGGTGAGATGACAAGTACGACGGCTCCCGTCGTTCGGACGACAGAACGAAGCGAAGCGCTGCGAGCGGCAGGCATCGCCCTGCTCCTCGGGCTCGGCCTGATCTTCCTGACCGGCTTTGCCTATCCCGAGTTCATTCACAACGCGGCACACGACACACGTCATGGCCTGAGCTTCCCCTGCCACTGAGGCTGGGCTGATGCTTACCCGTGTGATGTCGGTCGGCCTTCTGGCCGGGCTTGTGGCTGGGCTGCTGATTGCGGTTCTCCAGCAGGTCACGACCACGCCTCTCATTATCCTGGCCGAGACCTACGAGACGCCTGCCGCAGCCGTGCCTCCGCCCGCGCCTGGCGCGGCGAAGGAGCACGACCATGCGGCGCATGCCGACGGCTGGAAACCCGCCGACGGCCTGCCGCGCTTCTTCTATACGAGCATCACGACGGTCGCGACGGCGGTGGGAGTTTCCTTCCTGCTGCTGGCCGGAATGATCTTCGCGGGAGACCCGATCGACGAACGTCGTGCTCTGGCATGGGCGATCGCCGGTTTCGTCGCTACCGGTCTTGCGCCCGCCGCCGGCCTTGCGCCTGAGCTGCCGGGAAGCGGCGCCGGCGAGTTGATCGCGCGTCAGGCATGGTGGATCGGGACGGCGCTGGCCACAGCGGTGGCCTTGTGGGCGTTCCTGCGGCGGGAAAGTCCCATCGTACGGCTGGGTGCACTCGTCGTCCTGCTGGCGCCGCATGTGATCGGCGCGCCGCATAGCCACGCCTTCGAAAGCAAGGTGCCGGCCGAGATCGCGGCGCAGTTTGCCGCCCTCTCGCTCGTTGTGCAGGGCCTGCTGTGGGCGTTCGCCGGGATCGCGGTCGGTCTTCTGTGGCCGGCCTTTGCGCCCAAGCCGGCGCGCCGCCCCCTGCCGTCATGACATGTGTCGCCCGCGCGACAGTCGAAAGTCTGGCCTAGATGGATCAATCGAGGGTAACGATCTTCGTCTGCGTCTCGTGCCGGCGCAGGCTTGGCGACGATGACGAGTTGTTCGACCAGCCCGGCCGGGGCCTGGCGCAGGCGATCGAGGCCCGCCTGCAGGGTGACGGGGAGGCTCGCCTCACCGTCACGGCAGTCGACTGTCTCGCCGTGTGCAAGCGTCCCTGCACGGTCGCCTTGTCGGGCGCCGACAAGTGGACGTACCTGATCGGCGATCTCGACCCCGACTCGCACGTCGAGGAGATCGTCGCGGCGGCCAGGAGTTTTGCGGTGTCGGAGAACGGCATCGTGCCCTGGCGCGAGCGGCCCGCGTCGTTCCGCAAAGGCGTGATCGCGCGCGTGCCGCCGATCAACCACAAGGAGCAGCTATGAGCGCGTTGGCCAAGGTTCCTTGCACGATCGTCACGGGCTTTCTCGGCGCCGGCAAGACGACGCTGGTGCGGCATGTGCTGGAGAATGCCGACGGGCGACGGCTCGCGGTGATCGTCAACGAGTTCGGCGATGTCGGCATCGACGGCGAGATCCTGAGGAGCTGCGGCATCGAGAGCTGCCCGGAAGACAGCATCGTCGAGCTGGCCAACGGCTGCATCTGCTGCACCGTCGCCGACGATTTCGTGCCGGCGCTCAAGGCGCTGCTCGACCGGCCCACGCCGCCCGAGCACATCGTCATCGAGACGTCGGGCCTGGCGCTGCCCAAGCCGCTGGTGAAGGCCTTCAACTGGCCGGAGATCGCCTCCCGGGTGACCGTCGATGGCGTGATCGCCGTGGTCGACGGTGCCGCCGTCGCGGCCGGCCGCTTCGCCGACGATCCCGAGGCGATCGTCCGGCAGCGCGCCGCCGACGAATCGCTCGATCACGACAATCCTCTCGAGGAGGTGTTCGAGGACCAGCTGCTCTGCGCCGATCTCGTGATCCTGAACAAGGCCGACCTGATGTCGAGCGCAGACCGCCAGGCGGTGACGGGCGAGATCGGCAAGACGCTGTCGCGCTCGGTAAAGGTCGTCGAGGCCGAGAACGGGCAGGTGCCGATCACCGTGCTGCTGGGTTTGGGCGCCAGGGCCGAGTCCGATCTGGCGAGCCGGCCCTCGCACCACGACCTCGAAGGCGAGCACGACCACGACGATTTCGACACATTCATCATCGACCTGCCGCCATTTTCCTCGCCGCAGGCGCTGGTCGAGCGCATGGCGAAGGCGGCCGAGGTGCACGATGTCCTGCGCATGAAGGGCTTCGTCGATATCGCAGGCAAGCCGATGCGTCTGCTGGTGCAGGGCGTGGGCGCGCGCATCCAGCACCAGTTCGACCGCAAGTGGCCGACAGATGAGGCGCGCCGCGGCCGCCTGGTGGTGATCGGCGAGACAGGTTTCGACAAGGACGCGATCCGCGCCCTCATCCTGGACTGATCCACATGCATGTGCTCGCGACCGAGCTTGCGACCCTGGAGGAGGCCGATGTCGCCATCGACCTCGCCCAGTCGCCGGCCGAGATCGTCGTGCTGTCCTTCTCCGACAGCGACCTCTCGGCGCTGGCCGCCGCGTGGCAGCAGGATGCCGGGGTGTTGCCGACGATGCGGCTCGCCAGCCTGAAGAAGCTCCGGCATCCGATGTCGGTCGACCTCTATGTCGAGCGCGTCGTGGCCCATGCCCGGATCGTCATCGTGCGCTGCCTGGGCGGCCTCGACTATTGGCGCTACGGCCTGGAGCACATCGCCGACATCGCGCGCGACAACGGCGTGCTGTTCGCCGCCCTGCCGGGCGACGATCGCACCGATCCACGGCTCGCCGCCGGTCTCGACCCTGGCCGCCGAGCCGCTGGCACGCCTCGATCAACTTCTTCCGCGAAGGCGGCACGGAGAACCTGCGCCAGGCGTTGCGCTATGCAGCCACGTTGCTGGGCCGCGACCTTGCCTGGGTACCGCCGGTGGCGGTGGGACCGATCTCGATCCTGGGTGGCGCGCAGGACGACCGGCCAGTCGCGCTGGTCGTCTTCTACCGCGCCAACCTGATGGCGGCCGACATCGCGCCCGTCACGTCCGCTGATGGCGGCGCTCGACCGGCAGGGCCTTGCGCCGCTCGGCGTGGCGGTGAGCAGCCTGAAGGATCCGGCCGTGCGACCGGACCTGGAAAAGCTGATCGCCGGCCGCAAACCCGCGGATCATCCTCAACACCACGGCCTTCTCCGCGCTGCGCGAGGACGACACGACGGTGCTCGATGCCGCCGACGTGCCCGTGCTGCAGGTCGTGCTGTCGGGCAGCGTGCGCGAGGCCTGGCAGGGTTCAGCGCGCGGCCTTTCCCCCGCCGACCTCGCCATGAACGTCGTTTTGCCCGAGCTGGACGGCCGCCTGCTGACGCGCGCCATCTCCTTCAAGGCCGAGGCGCCGGTCGATCCGCGGCTGGAGTTCGCCAGCGTGCGCCACGAACCGGACGACGAGCGCATCGATTACGTCGCGCGCCTCGCCGCCGCGTGGGCCCGGCTCGGCCAGACGCCGAGAAGCGAGCGGCGCTTGGCAATGGTTCTTTCCGACTATCCGGCGCGCGGTGGCCGGACAGGCTATGCGGTCGGCCTCGATACGGCCGCGAGCGCAGCCGGGATCCTGGAGCTGCTCGGCGCCGAGGGCTACGACATCGGTGCGCACGCGCTGGCGGACGGGCGACATCGAGCGGCTGCTGCTGGGCAACGCCGAACACATCGAGATCCCGATGGCGACTTACCGCGCCTGGCTGAAGGCGCTGCCACCCAACCTGCAGCGCGCGCTGGCGGAGACCTGGGGCGAACCCGGAAGACGAGGCCTTCCGCCTGCCCGTGCTTCGCTGCGGTAATGTCCTGGTGCTGCTGCAGCCCGATCGTGGCGCCCGAGCGTGTTGGCAAGGGCGATCGCAAGTCGGGCTATCACGACACCAATTGCCCGCCCAGCCACGCCTATGTGGCGGTCTATGCCTGGCTGCGCGAGATCGAGAAAATCGATGCCCTGGTTCATCTCGGCACGCACGGCACGCTCGAATGGCTGCCCGGCAAGGCGCTGGCGCTTTCGAGCGAGTGCTGGCCCGAGGCGGTGCTGGGGCCGCTGCCGGTGATCTATCCCTTCATCGTCAACAATCCCGGCGAAGCGGTGCAGGCCAAGCGGCGCCTGGCCGCCGTCACCATCGGCCATCTGACCCCGCCGCTCAGCGCCGCGGGTCTGCATGGCCCGCTGGGCGAATTGGAAGGCATCATCGAGGAGTACGCCGCGGCCGACGGCCTCGACCGGCGTCGCCTGAAGTTCCTGGAAGACGAGATCGTCGAGCGCGCCTGGAACAGCGGGCTTGCCGCCGATTGCGGCTTGCTCAAGGGCGAGTCCAATCGGCAGGCGATCGCCAAGCTCGACGCCCAGCTCTGCGACATCAAGGAACTCAGCATTCGCGACGGCCTGCATGTCTTCGGCCGAACGCCCGACGAGGCCACGGTGCAGGTCCTCGCCGCGGCGATCGGCAGCGAGGCAGCGGTTCGCGCCTGTGCCGGCGGGGAGCGCGCGGCTCTCCTCGCTGCGCTCGACGGTCGGCGCGTCGCACCCGGTCCCGCCGGGGCGCCGACCCGCGGCCGGGCCGATGTGCTGCCCACGGGGCGCAACCTCACCTCGATCGATCCGCGCGCCATCCCGACGCGCACCGCCGCCGCCATCGGCGTGCGCGCCGCCGACGAGATCGTGCGCCGCTACCTGCAGGACCACGGCGAGCACCCGCGCACGCTGGTCATCGATCTCTGGGCGTCGGCGTCGCTGCGCACAGGCGGCGACGATCTCGCCCAGGCGCTGTGGTATCTCGGCGTCAAGCCGACCTGGGACAAGGCGTCGAGTCGCGTCACCGGCATCGAGATCCTGCCGCTGGCCGCGCTCGACCGGCCGCGCATCGACGTGACCTTGCGCATCTCCGGCCTGTTCCGCGACATCTTCGAGGTGCAGATCGCGTTGTTCGACATGGCGGTGCGCCGCGTCGCCGAGCTCGACGAGGACGCAGCCGACAATCCTCTGGCCGAGGTGCGCCGGCTGGACGGCGACCTGGCGCGCATGTTCGGCGGAGCCCCCGGCAGCTACGGCGCGCGGGCGGCCGACGTGGCGCTCGACGGCGACTGGAACACCCGCGAGGAGCTGGGCGAGATCTATCTCGCCGCCGTCACCCATGCTTACGGTGGCGTCGAGCCGGTGCGGGAAGCGGGCGAGGACTTCCGCAGCCGCGTCTCCGCGGCCGACGCGCTGGTCCATCCGCAGGACGACCGCGAGCGCGACCTCCTGGACGGCGACGGCGTCGCCGATTTCGCCGGCGGCTTTGCCGCTGCCGCGGCGCTGCTCGGCAATGACCCTGAACTCTACCATCTCGACACAAGCCAGACGGAAGCGCCCAAGGCGCGGCGGATCGCCGAGGAGATCGCGCGCGTGGTGCGCGGCCGGCTGACCAATCCGCGCTGGCTGGCCGGCATGCTGGCGCACGGCCATCGCGGCGTCGCCGAGATCGCCCAGGCCGTCGACGCGCTCTATGCCTTTGCTGCGACCGCGCGGCTCGTGCCGGATCATCTGTTCGATGCCACGCATGCCGCGCTGATCGCCGACGAGGCGGTTCTCGCGGCCATGGTGACGCGCAATCCGGCGGCCGCCGGCCGCCATCGCCGCGCGCTTGCGCGACGCCCTGGCGCGCGGGCTCTGGACGACGCGGCGCAATGCGGTCGATCATGAGCTCGAGCGCGCCATGACCAGGGCTCGATCATGAATTCGGCCGCTTCCGTCGAGGTGAAAGGCTGGTGCCCGGGCGCCCTGCAGGCGATGCAGAGCGGCGACGGGCTGATCGTGCGCGTGCGCCCGTTCTGCGGCGCTCTTGGCACTGGAGCAGGCGCGCGCGCTCGCCGATCTCGCCACGCGCCTGGGCAACGGCCATATCGACCTCACGCGACGCGCCAACCTGCAGCTGCGCGGCCTCTCCGAGGAAGATCTGCCGGAACTTCATGCGGTGCTGGACAGGCTCGGCCTGCTCGACCCCGACGCCGCGACCGAGGCCGTGCGCAATATCATGGTCGGACCCTTGGCGGGATTGGACCCCGCCGAGCCCTTCGACGTGCGTCCGATCGCGCGCGCCCTCGAACGGGGACTTGCTGCCGACGGGCGCCTGCACGCGTTGCCGGCCAAGTTCGGCATGCTGATCGATGGCGGCGGCACCGTTTCGATCGCCGCCGAACGCGCCGATGTCGCCTTGATGGCCGTCGGCAGCGGAGATCGCGCTCGGAATCGACAGCCCGGCCGGAACGCAATGGTTGGGCGTCACGTCGCCGGATGCGGCGCCAGCAATGGCGATTGCCGCCGCGCATGCCTTTCTCGAAGTGCGCAGTGATGCGAGGCGCGGACGCATGCGCAACCTTTCGCCTAATGATCATGCGCATGTGAGATCGGCCCTGATGCCGATGCTGCGGACTTGCGACGTGTCTCCAGCCGAAGCGACGGCCTGCGCTCGGCGCAATGGGATCCGTGGTTGGCGTGGCCGCACCCTTCGGCCGTCTTGAAGCCGATCAGTTGCGCGCGTCTGGTTTCCGTGGCCGGCGATGCCGGCGCCACCGAGCTGCGGCTGTCGCCCTGGCGGATCGTCTATTTCGGCGCGCGCGATCGTTCGGCCGCGGCGCAGGCGGTCGACGCCGCACGCCGCGTCGGCCTGATTGTTGACGCGAACGATCCGGTGCTGCGGATTGCCGCCTGCCCTGGAGCGCCCGACTGCGAATCGAGCAGCGTCGACACGCGCGGCGATGCCCGGCGGCTGGCCGCCTGCGCGAGCGGCACAGGGCTATCGAGGAAGCATTCATGTCTCGGGCTGCGCCAAGGGCTGCGCACGGTCCGACCCCTCCGACATCGTGTTGGTCGGCAAGGCGGGGTCCTACTGGCTGGTGCGCAACGCCACGACGCATGGGCCGGTCGAGCGCATGATCGATAGCGATGATTTTCCGGCTCTCTTCGAAGGCGCGCGCGATGGCTGAGCCGCGCCCCTACATCCGCGATGGCGCCGAGATCTATCGCCGGTCCTTCGCCATCATCCGCGCCGAATTGGACCTAGCGCGCTTCACGTGCGGCGGAGGAGCGGGTCGCGGTGCGCATCATCCATGCCTGCGGCATGACCGAGATCGCTCGCGACATCGTGATGTCGCCGGGCTTCGTCGAGCGCGCCCGCCAGGCGCTGCTCGATGGGGCGCCGATCCTGTGCGATTCCAAGATGGTCGCCAACGGCATCACGCGGGCGCGCCTGCCGGCCAACAATGCCGTCGTCTGCACGCTGGACGATCCTGCCGTGCCGGGCCTCGCCCGCAGGATCGCCAACACGCGCACCGCGGCCGCCATGGAACTTTGGCGCGACCGGCTAGCCGGCGCCGTCGTTGCCATCGGCAATGCGCCGACGGCCCTGTTCCGGCTGCTCGAGATGCTCGATGAAGGCGCGCCGGCGCCAGCCGCCGTGATCGGCCTGCCGGTGGGCTTCGTCGGCGCACTGGAATCGAAGGAAGCGCTGGCGGCCGACGGGCGGCTGCCGTTCCTGATCGTGCGTGGCCGCAAGGGCGGCAGCGCCATGGCCGTTGCCGCGGTCAATGCCCTGGCAAGCGAGCAGGAATGATCTCCCTCGACACCTTGGCGGGATCGGCTGCGGGCGGAACGCTCTACGGCATCGGCGTGGGGCCGGGTGACGTGCGCTATCTCACCCTGCGCGCCGCGGGCCTGGTGCGCGCCGTCGACCTCGTGGCCTACTTCGCCAAGAAGGGACTGCCGGGCAATGCCCGGCGCATCGCGGCGCCGCTGATCGCCGAAGGACAGGCCGAGCTGCGCCTGGAATATCCCGTTACCGACGAGGTATCGGCGGAAAGCACCGACTACCAGAAGCAGATCGGCGCGTTCTATCGCGCCACCGCCGATGCACTGGCAGCCGTGCTGCGCCAGGGCAAATCGGTCGGCTTGCTGGCCGAAGGTGATCCCTTCTTCTACGGCTCGTTCATGCATATGTGGCGCCGCCTCGCGCCCGACTTCCCGGTCGAGGTCGTGCCCGGCGTCACCGGCATGTCGGGCTGCTGGACGCGCGCCAACCTGCCCATCACCTGGGGCAACGACACGCTCGCCGTGCTGCCCGGCACCCTGGATGAGAGCCAGCTCGTCGAGCGCCTGCGCCTTACCGATGCCGCGGTCATCATGAAGGTGGGACGCAATCTCGGCAAAGTGCGGCGCGCCGTGGAGGCCGCGGGCCTGCTGTCCCGCGCCGTCTACGTCGAGCGCGGCACCATGGCCGACGAGCGCATCCTGCCGCTCGCCGACTGCTGTGAGCAGACGGGCGCCTACTTCGCCATGGTGCTGATCCCGGGCGAGGGGAGGCGGTTGTGAGCGAGGCGGCTGTGAATGGCTCCCTCGTCGTGGTCGGCACCGGGCCGGGCAAGGCCGAGCTGATGACGCCGGCGACGCAGGCAGCCCTTGCTCGCGCCACGGATCTCGTGGGCTACGGGCCCTATCTCGACCGTGTTCCCTGTCGCGGCGATCAATGCCGCCACGCTTCGGACAATCGCGTCGAGCTGGATCGCGCACGGCTTGCGCTGTCGCTGGCCGCATCGGGCCGTCAGGTCGTCGTCGTGTCGGGCGGCGATCCCGGCGTGTTCGCCATGGCGGCGGCGGTCTTCGAGGCGGTCGAGACGGGCGAGCCGGCGTGGCGTGGGCTCGACATCAGGGTCGAGCCCGGCGTCACGGCGATGCTGGCGGCCGCGGCCGAAGTCGGCGCGCCGCTGGGCGGCGATTTCTGCGCGATTTCGCTGTCGGACAACCTCAAGGCCTGGACCACGGTCGAGCGCCGGCTGACGGCCGCCGCCCAGGCCGACTTCGTGATCGCGCTCTACAATCCCGCCTCCAAGGCGCGGCCGCATCAGCTGGGCCACGCCTTCGAGCTGTTGCGCAGGCTCAAGGCCGCCGACACGCCGGTGCTGTTCGTGCGCGCGGCCGGCACCGCCGAGGCGGCAGCCGTCACCACCACGCTCGGTACCGCCGATCCGGCTCGCGCCGACATGCGCACGCTGGTCATCATTGGCGCGAGCACGACGCGGCAGGTCGGGCGCTGGGTCTATACGCCGCGTGGCGAGCGGGCGCCGTCATGAGCAAGCCACGCCATTGCTTCCTCGGCGCTGGTCACTACGCGGCCGGCGGGCTTGTCGGGCCGCGCGATCATGATGACCGGCAGCCCAAGCGCGCGCGCCGCCTCGATCTTGGGATACGTGGCGCTGCCGCCGGAATTCTTGGACACGATGACGTCGATCTTCTCGTCCCTGAGCAGCCGAAGCTCGGCGGCGCGGTCGAACGGGCCGCGCTGCTTGAGAAGGACGAGATCGGGCGGCAGCGTCGTCTGTTTTGGTGGGTCGATGAGGCGAGCGAGATAGTGATGCTGCGGAGCGGCGGCAAAGAGATGCAGTTCCTGCCGGCCGAGGCTCAGGAACACGCGTCGCGCCGCCGGTCCCAGCGCATCGGTCGCTGCTTCCGTCGTCGGCACGTTTTGCCACGCATCGCCTTGCTGCGGCGTCCATGCGGCCCGCACCAGGGAGGCGAGCGGCACGCCGGTGTGTTTGCAGGCGGCCACGGCATTGGCCGAGATCTGATCGGCATAGGGATGCGTGGCGTCGACCACCGCCTCGATCCCGCATTCGGAGAGATAATCGGCGAGACCGTCGGCGCCGCCGAAGCCGCCGACGCGCATGGTCAGCGGCTGCGGCTTGGGCGTGGCGGTCCGACCGGCCAGGGACAGGGTCGCCTCGAAGCGCGGATCGCCGGCGAGAAGCCGGGCCAGCGCCGAGGCTTCCGTGGTGCCGCCGAGGATGAGAACGCGCATTGCAAGGTCGCCCGATGACGAACGAGCGCGCAACCTGCCCGGCGCCGCGCTGGCTGTCCATCGTGGGCATCGGCGAGGACGGCGTCGAAGGCCTCTCGCCGGTGGCGCAGAAGCTGATCGCTTCGGCCGAGCTTGTGGTCGGTGGCGCGCGCCATCTCGGCCTGGCGAACGGGCTGATCCGCGGCCGCACGCTTTCCTGGCCGAGCCCGATCGGCGCGGCGCTGCCGGAGATCGAGAAGCATCGCGGCCGGCCGGTCGTGGTGCTGGCGAGCGGGGATCCGTTCCACTACGGCGTCGGCGATCTGTTGCTGCGTACGATCCCGGCCGCTGAAACGCTCTGCCTGCCGCACGCCTCGGCCTTCAGCCTGACGGGTGCGCGCCTGGGCTGGTCGCTGCAGGACGTGGCGCTGGTCAGCCTGCACGGCCGCGCGCTGGAGGGCATCGTGCGCCATCTGCAGCCCGGCGCGCGCATTTTGGCCCTGTCGTGGGATGGCGAGACGCCAGCCAGCCTCGCGCGGCTGCTGGTCGCACGCGGCATGGGCGGCTCGACGATGATCGTGCTCGAGTCCCTGGGAGGTCCGCGCGAGCGCGTCAGGACCACGACGGCAGCGGGCTTCGACCTGGCGGACGTGGCACCGCTCAACACCATCGCGCTCGAAGTCGAAGCGTCGCCAACGGCAACGGTGCTCAGCCTCGCACCGGGGCTCGACGACGCCCTGTTCGAGCACGACGGCCAGCTCACCAAGCGCGAGATTCGCGCCGTCACGCTCGCGGCACTCGCGCCACGGCAAGGCGAGCTTTTGTGGGATGTCGGCCTGGGGGCAGGATCGATCGCCATCGAATGGCTGCTGCGCCATCCCTCCCTCAAGGCCATCGGCATCGAGGCGGAGCCGGCGCGCGCCGCGCGGGCCGCGCGCAACGCCGCTTCCCTCGGCACGCCCGACCTCGAGATCGTGCAGAAGCGAGCGCCCGAGGCTTTCGCCGGCCTGGCGTCGCCCGATGCGGTCTTCATCGGCGGCGGCCTGTCGGATGCCGCCGTATTCGATGCGGCGTGGAATGCCCTGAGGCCAGGCGGCCGCCTCGTCGCCAACGCCGTGTCGATCCAGTCAGAGGCGCGCCTGATCGAATTCTTTCAGCGCCATGGCGGCGAACTGGTCCGGCTCGAGGTCGCGAAAGCCGGCAAGGCGGGAACCGGCGGCGTCTTCGTCTGGCGGCCGGCGGCGCCGATCGTTCAGTGGCGCGCGAGGAAGCCATGATCGTGGCGGGCGTGGGCTGCCGGCGGGGGACGTCGGCCGACGAGATCGAGCGCGTGGTCCGCCTGGCGCTCGGTCTGTTCGAGCTGCCGGCCGAGCGGCTGGAGGCGATCGCCACCGAATCGGAAAAGGCGACCGAACCCGGCTTCCCGGAGGTGGCGCGGCGGCTCTCGGTCCAGCTGGTGGCCTGCACGGTGGCCGATCTCGATCGCGTCGCCGGCCAAGTCCTGACACCTTCCAAATTGGTGCTCAAGGTCAAGGGCCTGCCCTCGGTCGCCGAGGCGTCGGCGCTGGTGGTCGCGGGGCGCAATGGCCGGCTGCTGGGCACGCGTGTCGCCACCGAGCGCGCCACCTGCGCCATCGCCACCGGAGACGGTCGATGACGGTGCATTTCATCGGCGCCGGACCGGGCGCGGCCGACCTTATAACCGTGCGCGGCCGAGACCTGATCGCGCGCTGCCCCGTCTGTCTCTATGCCGGCTCGCTGGTGCCCAGGGCGTTGCTCGACCATTGCCCGACCGGCGCGCGCATCGTCGATACCGCGCCGCTGTCGCTCGACGAGATCATCGAGCAATGCCGGCGCGCGACCGAAGAGGGCCGCGACGTGGCGCGGCTGCATTCCGGCGATCTCTCGGTATGGAGCGCGATGGGCGAGCAGCTCCGCCGCCTCGATGAATTGGGCATCGCCTATACGATCACGCCGGGCGTGCCGTCCTTTGCCGCCGCTGCCGCCGCCCTCGGCCAGGAGCTCACCTTGCCCGAGCTGGCGCAGTCGGTCGTGCTGACCCGCACCTCGGGCCGCGCCTCGGCGATGCCTTCGGGCGAGAGCCTGGAGGTCTTCGCCGCGACGGGTGCGACGCTTGCCATTCATCTCTCCATCCACGCCATCGACAAGGTCGTGGCCTCGCTGGTGCCGTTCTACGGCGCCGATTGCCCTGCCGCCGTGGTCTATCGCGCGAGCTGGCCGGAGGAGCGCGTGATCCGCGCCACGATCGGCACCATCGCGGCCGAGGTCGCCAAGAACTCCGATCGAACGCACGGCGTTGATCGTGGTCGGCAAGGTGCTGGGCGCGCGCGACTTCCGAAACAGCGCGCTCTACGACGCGGCCTACCAGCGGCGGTTCCGGGGCAGGGGCCAATGACAGGCAAGGGGATGCTCGACGATTTCCCCGGGCTGCCCGACTTCCCGCCCGGCGAAGTCTGGCTGGCCGGGGCCGGACCCGGCGATCCGCGGCTGCTCACCGTGCTGGCGCTGCACGCCATTTCCCAGGCGGATGACATCGTCCATGATGCGCTGGTCGATCCGCGCGTGCTGAAGCTGGCGCGCTCCGGCGCCGAGCTGATCCCGGCCGGCAAGCGGGGCGGCCGGCCCTCGCCGCACCAGCGCGACATCAACGAAGTGCTGATCGAGCGGGCCCGCGCCGGACGGCGCGTGGTGCGGCTGAAGGGCGGCGATCCCTTCGTGTTCGGCCGCGGCTGGGACGAGGCTTCGGCGCTGACCCAGGCCGGTATCCGCTTCCGCATCATTCCCGGCCTGACGGCGGGCCTCGCCGGCGCGGCGCTCGCCGGCATTCCCGCCACCTCGCGCGACACCAACCATGCCATCGTGCTGGCCGCCGGCCATCGCGCCGAGGATGGCCGCTCGGCCGCCGACTGGGCGGCCTCGCCAAGCTTGGCCAGCCGATCGTGCTCTACATGCCGATGAGCCAGCTCGCCGAAATCGCCGCAGCGCTGGAGCAGGGCGGCCTTGCCGCCGACACGCCGGCGGCGCTCATCCAGTCGGCATCGACGGGCGCGGAGTGCGTGGTCGAGAGCAGCCTGGGCTGCCTCGCGGCCGACGCGCAACGCCATGGCATCGGCTCGCCCTCGATCGTCGTGATCGGTGCGATCGCGGGGTTGCGGCGCCATCTGCTGTCTTCGCTGGTCGGTTGGCAATGAGCCCCGGGCCCTGCGGCCTCATCGTCGCGGCGTCGCACTCGGGCGCCGGCAAAACCACGGTGACAGTCGGCCTGATGCGGGCATTCGCCCGTCGCGGCGTCGTGGTGCAGCCCTTCAAGTGCGGACCGGACTATATCGATCCGGCGTTCCATGCCGTGGCTGCCGGCCGGCCGAGCTACAACCTCGACACCTGGGCGATGGCGCCCGGCACGCTGGCCGACCTGGTGACCCGGCAGGCGGCAACCGCCGACATCGCCATCGTCGAGGGCGTCATGGGCCTGTTCGACGGCGTGGCCGAGCCAGGCCAGACCGCGCGCGGCTCGACGGCCGACCTGGCGGCGCTGCTCGGCTGGCCGGTCGTGCTGGTGCTCGACGTTGCGGGGCAGACCGAAACGGCGGCCGCCATCGCGTCCGGCTGCGCGCACTATCGCGACGATGTCTCGATCGCCGGCGTGATCCTGAACCGCGTGGGAAGTCCCCGGCATGCCGCGCTGATTGCCCCGGCGTTCGCGCGGATCGGCATTCCCCTGTTCGGTGCGATGACGCAAGACACGCACTTCACCTTGCCGGAGCGACACCTCGGCCTCGTCCAGGCAAGCGAGACCGGCGATATCGAGCGTCGCCTCGATGCGCTCGCCGTCATGATCGAAGCCTCGGTCGATCTCGACGCCATCCGCCGATGCGCCAAAGCCACGGCCGTCGCAGACGGCACTGCCGCGCGCCTCGACCCGCCCGGCCAGCGCATCGCGCTCGCCCAGGATCGGGCCTTCTCGTTCATGTATCCGCACCTGCTCGATCGCTGGCGGTCGGCCGGGGCGGAGATCCTGTCCTTCTCGCCGCTCGCCGATCAGGCGCCTGATCCCGGCGCCGATGCGGTATGGCTGCCCGGCGGCTATCCCGAGCTCCATGCCGGAACATTGGCCTCGGCGCACCGTTTTCATGAGGGGCTGCGCGCGCTGGCGAATCGCGCCGTTCCGATCCATGGCGAGTGCGGCGGCTACATGGTTCTGGGCCAGGGGATCGAGGATGCGGCAGGGCAGCGTCACGCGATGACGGGCCTGTTGCGGCTCGAGAGCTCGTTCGCCAAGCGCCGGATGCATCTCGGCTACCGCCGCGCCCGTCTGAAGACCTCGTGCCTGCTGGGTGCAGCGGGCACGGAGATCCTGGGTCACGAGTTTCACTATGCCAGCGCGCTGTCGAGCGACGATGAGCCCTTGGTGGAATGCCGTGACGCAGTCGGCGCACCAGTGGCGGAAAGCGGCGGTCGACGCGGCTCGGTCAGCGGCACGTTCTTTCATTTCATCGACAGGCGACAGGCATGACACCAACGTTCGACGCGGCGTTCCGCGCGCAGTTCCGCGATCTCGTGCTGTGGCGGCGCGACGTCCGGCGCTTTCGCCCTGATCCCGTGGCGCGCGAGCGCATCGACGCCCTGCTCGAGATCGCCAGTCACGCGCCCTCGGTCGGGCTGAGCCAACCCTGGCGCTTCGTCCATGTCGACTCGCCCGAACGGCGGCTCGCGGTGGTGAAAAGCTTCAGCGACGCCAACCAGCAGGCGCTGGCGGGCTATTCCGGCGAGAAGCAGTCGATCTATGCCGGCCTGAAGCTGGCCGGCCTCAAGGAGGCGCCGGTGCATCTCGCGGTGTGCTCCGACGACGGCACCCATACCGGCAGCGGACTCGGCCAGCAGACCATGCCGGAAACCCTGCACTATTCGGTGGTCGCGGCGGTCCAGACCCTGTGGCTCGCCGCGCGCGCCGACGGCATCGGCATGGGTTGGGTCTCGATCCTCGATCCGAAGGCGGTCACGCGCGTGCTCGACGTGCCGCCGTCGTGGAGCCTCGTCGCCTATCTCTGTCTCGGCCTGCCCGCCGAGGAACATCTCGACCCCGAGCTCGAGCGCCATCACTGGGAACAGCGCGCCGACCTCGAGAAGATCGTGTTCACACGATAGCGCACGTCCACCATCGCGCGCGGAGTAACCTCCACCCTGAAGGCTTTCGGTCGTCGTCGTGCATGTCTCGATCTCGCCTTCAGTTTCTTAGACCGCGTGATCGTGATCGACCGGCTAAGGACACCGGACGGCTGGTTGCTCCGGGGCCGCGATCCGCGACCCTTGATCGGCCCGATAGGGAAGACGGTCGACAAAGTCGCATGGCGAATTTGGGCCCGGATTCTGCATGTCACCCGGGTGTCGCGCAGCCTGCTCTTGCACCGCCCCGGATCTCCATACAAGGTTGAGCCAATGACGATAGGACCATCACCCAAGCGGCTGGGCTTTTTTACGCGTTTACTCGATCAGGTCGATGCCGCCGAACGCTATCGGCTGGCCACCCAGCAGATCGTGCACGCCGAACGCTGCGGCTTCGATTTCGGCCTGGATCGCCCAGCACCATTTCCATGAAGGCGAGGGCGGCCTGCCGTCGCCCTTCGTATTCCTGGCGCAGGCGGCGGCGCGGACCTCGCGCATCCGCCTGGGAACGGGCATCGTGACCTTGCCGCTGGAACTGCCCGTCCGTGTCGCCGAGGATGCCGTGGTGACCGACCTGATGTCCGGTGGCCGCCTCGAGGTCGGCGTCGGACCGGGTGGCAACCTCACCGCCTTCACCGCCTTTGGCCTGGACAGCAACGACCGGCATACGCTGATGGATCGCAATCTCGAGCTGATGCGGACGGCGTGGTCGGGCGGCGCCCTGCCTGGCGGCGACAGGCTCTATCCCGCGAGCCCCTCCTTGGTCGACCGCATCTGGCAGGCGACCTTCTCTGTGGCCGGTTCGCGCCGGGCGGGAGCCGCGGGCGACGGGCTGATGCTGTCGCGCACCCAGCCGCGATCGCCCGACGCGCCGTGGACCTCGTTGGCCGACATCCAGAATCCGATGATCGACGCCTATCTCGAAGCGCTACCCAAGGGCCGCGAGCCGCGCATCCTGGCTTCGCGCACGGTGTTCGTCGCCGACGACCGCAAGGAGGCGCTGCGGCTGGCCGAGATCGGTCTGGCCCGGATGCGTCATCGCCTCGCCGCGACGGGCAACCTGACGTCGGGCAGCCTGGTCGGCGACCTGATCCAGGCGTTCGACGTCCATATCGGAACGCCGGACGAGGTGATCGCCTCGCTGCAGGCCGACAGCACGCTGGTGCGAGCCACCGACCTCACCGTGCAGGTGCACTCGATCGATCCGCCGCATCCGATCATCCTGCGCTCGATCGAACTCGTGGCCGAGGCGGTCGCGCCGGCACTGGGCTGGGTACGCGACAATGCAAGCGGCGCGCGGCGGGTCGCATGAGCGACGTGATCGACACGCTTGCCGGGATCGCGCCGGGATCGCCGCTCGATGCAGTCCGCGCCCAGCGCCCCCAGGCCCGCCTGCATGCGCAGGCAAGCTACGATTCGCTGTTCCAGCCGGTCGATGATGCTGACGCCAGCAGGGTGGAGCGCCTGGCCATTGCCTGCTTCGTCGCGGGCCTGCACGGCAGGCCGGAAATGGAAGCCTTCTACGGCACGGGTCTGGGCGCCGCCGGCGCTCCTGCCGCACTGCAGACGGCGATCGGGGCGGCTGTCGCGGCGGCCAAGGTGGAAGGTCCCTACGGCGCCTACCCAAAGGGACCGCTCAGCGCCGAGGACAAGGCAGGTCCCGTCCTCAAGATCGCCGCGCCCACGCGGGACGCGTTGGGGCCGCGGCTCGCGGCGGCATTCGAGCATGCGCACATGCTGGTGTTCCATCCGCGCGATGCGGCGCCGGCTTATCTGCAGGAGCTGCTCGATGCGGGATGGTCGACCACCGGCATCGTGGTCGTCTCCCAGCTGGTCGCCTTTCTCTCCTACCAGATCAGGGTCGTCGCCGGATTGCGTGTCCTGAACGCGAGGCTCGCATGACCGACAAGGTTCTTTCCCCGCCCGAGCACATCGAGCCCGTGGTCTTCACGCGCGACCAGCTCGACTGGCTGCCCTGGCTCGAGCCGATGGCCGAGCAGGATCTGACGGCGCGGCATATGGCGGGGCTGGTCGATGCGGCGCGGGCCAAGTCGCCCTATTTCCGCCTGCTGGCGCGCGACCCGGAAGTGCTCGGCGCGCGGACCCGGACCGACAAGGACATCTTCTACAATCCGGAGGCGGGACTGCCGCGGGCGGAGCGCGAGCTCGCCGCCGCCGCGACCTCGCGCTTCAACGGTTGCATCTACTGCGCCTCGGTGCATGCCCGTTTCGCCGCGACCTATTCCAAGCGGGTCGAGGACGTCGATCACCTGCTCGCCGAGGGCGTGGGCGCCGACCTCGATGCGCGCTGGAACGCCATCGTCGCGGCCTCGGTGGCGTTGACGGCGACGCCGATCACCTTCGGACCCGGTCATGTCGATGCCTTGCGCAAGGTCGGGCTCGACGACGCGTCGATCGTGGACGTGATCAATGCCGCCTCGTTCTTCAACTGGGCGAACCGGCTGATGCTGTCGCTGGGCGAGCCGGCGGCCTCCGCCAAGGGCTGACGCGAAGCGCCGGCAACCTTCTGGCGACGGGCGCGTTTTCTCGACTGGCGGCCAGCCAGCGGAGCGAGCGATGACAGCGGCGCGCAGCAATCCTCACGATGCCTTGGTCCTTCTGACCACCGACCACAAGGAGATCGACGGGCTGGTGCGCGCGTTCGAGCGCCGCCGCAAGGCCGCCGACGCTGTCGAGAAAGGCAAGCTGGCGCTCAAGATCTGCCATGCGCTGGCCGTCGACGCCACGATCAAGGCGGAAGTCTTCTATCCGGCCGCCGACGCGGTGCTCGAGGACGAGGACAAGGAGCTGCTGGGCAAGGCGCGTGTCGAGCAGGAAGGCATTCATGATCTGATCGCCAAGGTCGAGAACACGTCGTCCGCAGATCCGTCTTTCGATGCCACGGTCATGGTGCTGGCCGAGCATGCCGGCCGACTGATGAAGAAAGAGGAAGAGCAGCTCTTCCCGCGCCTGCGCCATTCGCGCCTCGATCTCGTCGGCACGGGCGAGCGCATGGCCGCACGCAAGACGCAGCTTTCGACGGCCCCCGTCGACCGCAGGCTCATACGGCAGGCGCGGAAAGTCATGGGAGGCCTGCGGTAGAGCCCGCTCGGGGGTGGCAACCGTTCGGCGGCGGGTTGAGCGCAAGCCATATCGGTGCGCTGGCGATGGGCCGTGCCGCCGTGCTGCTGGCAGGGGAAAGCATCGCCATTGAAC
Organism: uncultured Alphaproteobacteria bacterium; assembly: GCA_963843185.1. GTDB lineage: Bacteria > Pseudomonadota > Alphaproteobacteria > Reyranellales > Reyranellaceae > Reyranella. The sequence continues at coordinate 65,135 of CAWJJJ010000024.1, read as the reverse complement.
TGCGCACCATCGCCAACCACCCCGACAAGGCCGGCCTGATCGGCGCGGTGCAATTGGCACCGAGCTGGGTGCTGGCCGGGCACGACGCCATCCTCGCCGCCGATGTCGGCGGCACCAATCTTCGGGTGGGCGTGGTCGAGCTCAACATGAAGAAGGGCGATCTCGCCAAAGCTGCCGTGTGGAAGCACCTTCATTGGCGGCATCGCGACGATAAGCCGACGCGGGAGCAGGCGCTGGAGCGCATGGCGGCGATGGCGAACGAGCTTATCGAGCTCGCCGCCAACGAGAAGATCAAGCTGGCGCCCTTCGTCGGCGTTGGCTGCCCCGGCCTGATCGACGAGCACGGCGTCATCGTGACTGGCGGCCAGAACCTGCCGGGCAACTGGGAGGGCGAGGGCTTCAACCTCGCCCATGAGCTCTCTCACCGGTTGCCGCGCCTCGAGGGCCACGAGCCGGTGGTGGTCCTGCACAACGACGCAGTGGTGCAGGGCCTGAGCGAGGTCCCGACCAACACGGATATCCGCCACTGGGGGGTGCTCACCATCGGCACGGGCCTCGGCAACGCCCGCTTCACCAACCGCGAAGACGACTAGGTCGTCGTGAAGCGTCGCGGCCGGAGTCCGGTGTGGAACCAGGTGATCATCGAGTAGATGTCGTAGACCGGCAGGCCCAGCGCCTCTCTGAGCGTCGCGGCATAGGGCGGCATGTTGGTGCATTCGAGCACGATGGCGCCGATGTCGGGATTGGACGAGACCAGCGCGCGGCCGGCATCGATGATATCCTGCTCGGCTATGGCCACGTCCATGTCGTCCTTCTCGCCCAGGATCAGCACGCGAAAAAACTCGCGGCCCTTCTCGGTGCCGACGAAGGGCGTGTCGAGGGGAACGCCGGCCGCTTCCAGATGCCGGGGCGTGAGCGAGGAGCCGCTGACGGTGATGACTCCCACGCGCTTGCCGGGCGGCAGCGTCGCCTGCACCCAGGGCACCTGCAGGAGGGCGCTGGTCGCGACCGGGACTTTCACATGCGCCGCCAGTTCGCGCTGGAACAGCGACAGGAACCCGCAATTGGTGGTGATGGCTTCGGCCCCGTGATGCACCAGCTCGGCGGCGGCTTCGAGGAAGTTGGGCAGCAGTCCGGCGGCGCCCTTCAGCACCACCGACTCGGGCGTGGCACCTTCGACGATCCTGTAGAGCACCGGAAAGGGCCAGGTCGTGGCATTGCCCATGTCGCCCGGGATACGCGGGAAGCGCGCCTTCAGCATCAGGATGCCGAGAGGCGCGCCGTAGAGGGCCTTGCCGCCTTTTGCGATGGTGTTCACGCCGGTCTCCCCAGAAACCAGTCGAGGATATGGGCATTCTCGTCGCGCGGATAGGTGTGCGAGAGATCGGCGATCTCGCGATAGACCACATCGGCGCCGGCCTGCGCCAGGGTCCGCTCGGCGCTCTGCGCCAGCTCGGCCGGGAACATCCAGTCCTGGGCGCCGTGCACGATATGGATGGGCAGACCGCGCGCGCGATCGGCATCGGCGAACGTCATCAGCATGGGATGGAAAGCCGCCGCGATCGGCGCCAGATGGGTAAAGCGGCAGTCGCCGCGCAGCCCCAGCACATAGGTGAAGGTGCCGCCGTCGCTCATGCCGGTCAGGAGCTTGCGTGCCGGATCGATGGTCCATTGGCCCGCGACATGTTCGACCATGCGGTCGATGCTGGGTCCGTCGATCTCGGGCTCCATCAGCGACCAGGTCGAGCCGATGGCCGTCGGCGCGATCACGACGAAGCCGCGGCTGCGCGCCTCGCGCAGCCAGCTCCACAGGAAGGCGCCACCGTTGCCGCTGCCGCCATGCAGGACCACGACCAGCGGATAGGCCACTGCGGCGTCGTAATATTCCGGGACATAGAGCGAAAAGCCGCCACGCGTGCCGGGCGGGCCGCCGACATGCATCACGCCGACCGCCTCGCGCGCCGGATCGACGTCCGCGAGCCGGTCGGTCAGCGCCGTGTCCTTGCGCACCGCCTGCTCGAGAAAGAACTGGCTGACGGGCTTCAGGAACGCCGCCATGGGATAGAGCGATGCGGCGGCCTTGGCGTAGTTGCGGATCGCCCGGTAGGCCGCGACGATCGGCTGCGGCGCGTCCGCGGCGGCGCGCAGTCCGGCAATGCCTTCGGCCGCCGCCTCGGCCGCCGGCTCCAGGCATTCGCGCACCGGCTTCAGGCGTTCCGGCCAGTCGATCGCGCGCGAGGCGGTGAGCGCCTCGCTGAGTTCGGTGTCGCGGCCCGCCATGGCCTCGATGAGCTGGGGCAGGGAGTTGGGCGAAAGATGCCGGCCGGCGAACTCCAGCGCGTGCAGCGCCTTGATCGTCGCGGGGACCAGCCCGGCGACGGCCTCGACGGCGGACTCGGTCCAGGCGTCGGCCATCGCGCCGTCAGTCCCGGAGCGTTGCCGCTTCCGGCGCCGGCTTGCCACGGATCATGTCGGCGGCCTTTTCGGCGATCATCAACACCGAGGCGTTGAGGTTGGCCGAGGGCATGGTCGGCATGATCGAGGCGTCGACCACGCGCAGGCCCTGCATCCCGCGCACCTGGAGCTGATCGTCGACCACGGCCGTGGGATCGCTGTCGGGCGCCATGCGGCAGGTGCCCATGAGATGGAAGGTGGTCGTGCCGCGCTGCTTGGCGGCGCCGAGAAGCTCGTCGTCGGACTGGATGTTCGGCCCGGGGAACTCCTCGCGATCGTAGAACTTGCTGAGTGCCTGCGAGGCGAGCAGGCGGCGGGCGAGCTTCATGCCGGCCAGCAGCACCTGCCGGTCGCTCTCGGCGACCAGGTAATTGGGCTGGATGATGGGGTGCTCGAAGGGATCGGCCGAGCGGGCACGGATATAGCCGACGCTGTCGGGCCGTTGCTGCCAGGAGGCGATGGTCATGCCGGGAAAGTCGTCGAGGGTCGACTGCACGCCCTTCCTTGTAGCTCGCCGGCGTGAAGGTGAGCTGCAGGTCGTAGTTGTCGACCCGTTCGTCGGACTTCCAGAACACGTAGATGAGGGTGGGATTGAGCGCCAGGATGCCCTTGCGGGCGATGGCGTACTTCAGAACCTCGCCGACCAGCTTCAGGCCATGCGATTTCTCGTTGATGGTTTCGGCGTTCTTGACCCGCGCCACGAAGCGCGGCGCGTAGTGGTCGCGCAAATTCTCGCCGACGCCCTGCAGGGCATGCCGCACCTCGATGCCGAGCGATTGCAGGAGCGGCGCCGGACCGATGCCCGAGAGCTGCAGGAGCTGCGGCGAGTTTACCGTACCGCCGCTCAGGATGACCTCTTTGCGGGCGCGGACCTCCATCGGCGTGCCGTTTCGACCGCCTTTGAGGTAGCGCACGCCGACCGCGCGCTTGCCCTCGAGCACGATCTCCGTCGCATGGGCGTGGGTCCGCACCGTGAGGTTCCTGCGGTTCATCGCCGGATGCAGATAGCCCCGCGCCGCGCTGGTGCGCCGGCCGTTCTGGATGATGCGCTGCACGTAGCTCACGCCCGCCTGCATCGTGCCGTTGTAGTCTCGATTGCGCGGGATGCCCATCTGCACCGCACCCTCGATGAAGGCCTCGCAGATCGGGTCGCGCCAGTCGAGGTCGGTGATCGGCAGGTTGCCGTCGCGGCCGCGGAAGGTCTCGTCGGCATCGCCTACCCGCCGCTCGGTCCGGCGAAAGTAGGGCAGCACGTCGGCATAGCCCCAGCCGCGGTTGCCGCGCTGGGCCCAGCCGTCGAAGTCGAGCCGCTGGCCGCGATTGTAGATATGGCCGTTGATCGAGCTGGAGCCGCCCAGCGTCTTGCCGCGTGGCGCCGCGATGCGCCGGCCGCCGGTCCATTCGCTGGCTTCCGAGGTGTAGAGCCAGTTCACCCGCGGATTGACCAGCGTATACATGAAGCCCGCGGGAATATGGATGAACGGATGCCAGTCCCAGGGCCCCGCCTCGAGCACGCAGACGGTGACGGTCTCGTCCTCGCTCAGGCGGCTCGCAAGCACGCTGCCGGCCGAGCCGGCGCCGACGATGACGTAGTCGAAGGTTTCCATGCGAACGCTTGCTCCCGCTGAGCCCTTGCTATCGCAGCTTCACGGCCGGGTCGAGGGCGATGCAAGCCAGCAAGGTCACACGTTTGGGCCGGATCGTATGATCCCGCTCGCCGCCTTGTGCCGGAACGACACAGGCTACCCCACCGCTGGCGCCAAGCAGCGGAAATTTCATGGTGCGGTCCTGTTCATTGCGCCCAGCATGCGCCTCAGCCTATCGTCATAAAGAAAAAGTCAGAGTGGAGGATGCTGCCATGAATTACCCCGACCGTCTGCGCGCCCTGCTGGCCGAGCCCGGCCTCGTCGTGATGCCGGCCGTGTGGGACGGGCTGAGCGCCAAGCTGGCTGCGGCCGCCGGGTTCAAGACGGCCTTCCTCTCGGGGTCCTGCGTCGCGGCAAGCCGCCTGGGCGGACCCGATCTCGATCTGATTTCCTTCGCCGAGATGTTCAACTCATTCAATATGGTCCATAGCGCGGCGCCCGATACTCTGGTTCTGGCCGACGGCGATCATGGCTACGGCAACCCCATGAATGTGCAGCGCACGGTGCGCGCCTATGGCCGTGCCGGCGCCGCCGCCGTGCTGATCGAGGACAAGATAACGCCGCGGGCGCTTACCGCTGCGGGCAAGCCCTGCCTGTCGCGCGACGAGGCGCGCATGAAGATCCGGGCTGCGGCGGAGGCGGCGAAGGAATCCGGCATCCTGATCCTGGCGCGCACCGACTGCCGGCCGACCCAGGGCATCGACGAGGCGGTGGCCCGGATCGAGATGTATGTCGAGGAAGGCGCGGACATATTGTTTCTCGATTCTCCGGCCGACGATGGGGAAATCCGCCGCGCGGTCGCGGCGGCCGGCGGCCGGCCCTCCTTTGCCGTGCTTTCCCCCGGCGCGCCGCGGGCGACGCCGTCGCAGAGCCAGGCTGCGGCGCTGGGGTTCAAGATCGGCACTTATCCGACGGGGATGCTCTCGCCGGCAACGGCAGGCATGAAGGCGGGGCTGGCGGCCCTGGCCGCCGGCAAGGCCGAGGCGGAAAGCGCGTTGCCGCCGCCGGAACTGCGCGCCACTCTGGGCTACGCGGATTACGACGCGCACGCCAAGCGTTTCATCGTGACGGGCTGAGGCAGGGCCTCGGACGGCACCGGGCGATCGAGGAGGCAAGCGATGAGCAAGCAATACGACCGTAGCGCCGACGATCTCGGCAATATCGTGGGGCTGGAGCACGTCAACCTGCAGATCGAGGATCAGGTCCTCGGGACGCTGTTCTACATCAGCGGGCTCGGGCTCACGCGCGATCCCTTCATGATGACCAGCATCGACAACATGTGGGTCAATGTCGGGCGCAGCCAGTTCCACCTGATCACCGGCAAGCCGCAGCACCTGCGCGGTCGTACCGGTCTGGTCTTGCCCGATCGTGAGGCGCTGCTGCGACGCCTGGAGAAGGTGCGCAAGCCGCTGGCGGGAACGCGGTTCGATTTCGCCGAGCATGCCGATCACATCGAGGCGACCTGCCCGTGGGGCAACACGTTCCTTTGCCATGAGCCCGAGGCACGTTTCGACGGCATGGCGCTCGGCATGGGCTATGTCGAGTTCGACGTTCCGGTCGGCGCGGCGAAGGGCATCGCCGACTTCTACCACCGCGTCTTCGAGACCATGGCGACCGTCGACAGGACCGAGGGGGTCGCAGCGCGAGTCTCTGTCGGCGCCGGGCAGGAGCTGGTCTTCCGCGAGACCAAGACGAAGCTGCCCGCCTATGACGGGCACCATATCCAGGTCTATGTCGCGAACTTCTCCAGGCCGCACCGCCAGCTTTTGGACCGTGGCCTCATCACCGAGGAAAGCAACCAGCATCAGTATCGCTTCGATACGATCACCGATCTCGACAGCGGCAAGCCCTTGTTTCAGATCGAGCATGAGGTGCGCAGCCTGCGCCATCCGCTTTATGCGCGACCGCTGGTCAACCGCAATCCCGAGCAAACCAACAGGAATTATGTTTCGGGGCGTGATGCCTGGATTCCGGACCGCATGGTGGAAGAGATGGACGATCCGCGCACAGCCGCACGCCAGCGCCGCTTCGAGGACGTGATGCGACGCGGCGCGGGCCGACGGGCCGCGGGAGATTAGACGCAAGGCTCGGGACATGGCTGGCTTCGACTGGGTTCCCTCGGCCACTCTGCCAAAGGCGTCGACTTCCTTTGCCGGCGTCGCTCATGATGAAATGGTTCGTCGTGCGCGGGCACTGGCGCCGAAATTTGGTGAGCGAGCCGCCGCCTGCGAACGACTGGGCCGCCTGCCGGACGAGTCCGAACGCGACCTGCACGAGGCCGGCCTCTTTCGCATCGTGCAACCGGCAAGGGTTGGTGGCGCCGAGCTCGACGTCGGCATCTTCGTCGATGTCTGCGCCGAGATCGCCCAGGAGTGTCCCTCAACGGCCTGGAATCTCGGCAATCTCGCCAGCCATCACTGGATGCTGGGTTACTTTCCGCCGCAGACGCAGGACGAACTGTGGAGCCGCTCGCCCGACGTGCTGATCGCCACGTCGCTCGCCTTTCCCGCCGGGCGCGGGCGCAAGGTCGATGGCGGCTACGAAATCTCGGGCCGCTGGCCGCTCTCCTCCGGCGTCGACAATTCCGACTGGAACATGCTGGCCATCACGGTGCGCGAGGGCGATGACGGCCCGCCGGTCGATCAGCGATTCGCGTTGGTGCATCGCTCGAATTACGAGATCCTCGATACCTGGCACGCCATGGGCCTGGCCGGAACCGGCTCGAAGGATGTGGCGATCAAGAAGCTGTTCGTGCCCGAGGCCTACACCATCACGGCCTGGGCGATGAACGGCAAGCCGCATCCCGGCTCGGCCGTCAATCCCTCGCCGCTGTTTCGCCTGCCGCTGCTGGCGCTCGGACCTTACGTGCTCACCGGAGTCATGCTGGGATGTGCGCGCGGCGCCTATGAGGGCACCGTGGGCGCCGCGCGCAAACGCAACGGGACCACGACCGGAACCCCGGTCGGAGCGTCGCAGACCGTCCAGATCAAGGTGGCGGAGGCGGGCGGGCGCGTCGACGCGGCCGAACTCATCATGCGCAATGTCTGCGCCCATGCCATGACGGTTGCGCGGTCGGGCGACGAGCCTGTGCTCGTCGACAAGCTGCGTTATCGTCGCGACGCCGCACTTTCCGTAAGGCTCTGCCTGGAAGCCGTCGACATCATGATGGGCGTCGCCGGGTCAGGTGGCCTGTACCTGAGCGGCCGCATGCAACGGCTGTTCCGCGATGCCCATGCTGCCAACGCGCATGTGATGTTTTCGCCCGACATGCAGGGCGCTCTTTTCGGCCAGCATGCGCTGGGCGTCGCCGGACCGCCGCCGCTGTTGTGACCGTTCTTTCAATTTGCGCCGTCTCGGCGCAGACTGGGTAGCGAAGGCGGAACACCGCCACGCGAAGGGGAGGAAATCGATGTCAGCGCAGGTCTGCGGGCGGTCCGTCTTGTTGGCAGGTTGATCCGGCATCATGGCCGTCTCGCTCGACCTGCTGATGAACGCGGTGATCTCAGGGCTGCTGCTCGGCGGATTCTATGCCGCGGTCTCGATCGGCGTGGCGATCTCCTTCGGCATGCTCGACATCGTGAATATCGCCCATCCGGCCTTCATCCTGCTCGGCTCCTATGTCGCCTTCATCGGCAATACCGTGTTCGGGATCGATCCCATCCTGGCCGCGACGATCGCGTTGCCGGCCTTCTACCTGCTCGGCATGGCGGCCTACCAGGTCTACTACGTGGCGTTCGAGCGCCGCGACGACCAGTCGCTGCGCGGCCTGTCGTTCTTCTTCGGTGTGCTGTTCATCACCGAGGTGACCCTCGTGCTGATCTTCGGCGTCGACTACCGCACGGTGCAAGCGCCCTACATCGGGTCCAGCCTGAACATGGGCCTGTTCGACCTGCCGTTTCGCCTGCTGGTTCCCTTCCTGGTCTCCATGGTCATGGTGATCGGGCTGCAGATTTTCCTGTCGCGGACCTTCGTAGGACGCGCTGTCCAGGCCGTGGCGCAGGATCAAGGGGCGCTCCGGCTGATGGCCGCCAACCCGACCAGGATCAAGCGGATCGCTTTCGGCCTGTCGATCGCCACGGCTTCCCTGGCCGGCGCCTGCCTGATCATCATCCAGCCGGTAGAGCCTTCGATCGGGCGTGAATATATCGGTCGCATCTTCGCCATCTGCGTTCTCGGCGGGCTGGGCAGCTTCCCCGGCATGGTGATCGCCGCCATGACGCTCGGCATCGCCGAGAGCCTGACCGCGACGTTCTTCGGCCCGTCCTGGGCGCCGGCGGTTTCGTTCGGCATCCTGCTGGTGACTCTGGCGGTGCGGCCCAGTGGCATCCTTGGCCGTTAGCGGGGCAGCCCCCGGCCTGCGCGGGGTGCCGTTCACCCTGGCGCTGATCGCCGTCGCCGTCGTGATCTTCGCCTTCGGGCGATGGCTCGACAGCAGCTACGCCTTCTTCATCGGCTACGTGATCGTCCAGTACATCGTGCTGGGCACGGCGTGGAATATCCTGGGCGGCTACACCGGCTATGTGAATTTCGGCATCACGGCTTTTTTTGCGATCGGCGCCTACTCGACGGTGGCGCTGCACAAGCTGGTGCCCACCTTGCCCTTGCCGGCGATGATCGTGGTGAGCGGCGTCCTGGCCGGCCTCGTCGGGCTGGGCACGGGATACCTGACCCTGCGCCTGCGCGGTGTGTTCTTCTCCATCGCCACCCTGGCGCTGGCGGTGGTGGTGCAGACGTTGATCACCAACTGGGATTTCGTCGGGGGCGCGCGCGGCGCCTATGTGCTGCGCCCGAAGGTGGCGCCGCTGATCGGCGGCGAGTACGTGCAATACCTGTTCCTGCTCATGCTGGGCCTGTGCGTCATCGTGCTGGCGACGGCGCGCGGCATCGAACGGTCCGCCCTGGGCTACGGCTTCGCCGCGATCCGCGACGACGAGGGCGCGGCGGAGGCCTCGGGCGTGCCGACCCTCAAGCTGAAGCTGATCGCGACGACCCTGTCCGGTGGTTTCATGGGCATGGCCGGCGCGCCCGTTACCCTTCTACGTGACCTATCTCGACCCCTCCTCCGGCTTCAGCCTCAACTACGCGGTAAACGCCATCGCAATGCCGTTGATCGGCGGCACCGGCAGCTGGCTGGGCCCGGTGATCGGCGCGGTAGTGGTGGGCGGTTTGCAGGAGTATCTGCGGGTGACGATCTCGTCGGCCGTCAACGTGCTGGTCGCGGGCGTGCTGATGGTCGCCTTCGTGATCGCAGCACCCCAGGGCATTGTCGGCCTGTTCCAGAGGAAGCGATGACGGCGCTGCTGCACGTCGAGGGCCTGCGCAAGCGTTTCGGCGGCTTTGTCGCGCTGGACGGCATCGAGCTCGAGGTGCAGGACGGCGAACGCCTGGGCCTGATCGGGCCGAACGGCTCGGGCAAGTCCACCCTGGTGAACTGCATCTGCGGCACCTTGCACAACGAGATGGGCAGCGTACGCTTCGCCGGGCAGGCGCTGGACGGGCTGTCGGCGCACCAACGCACACGCCTGGGCCTGGCGCGCAGCTTCCAGTTGCCGCGCCCCTTTGCCAGCCTGTCGCTCGCCGAGAATCTGCGCATCCCCATCCTCTATGCCGTGAACGCGCGCGGCGCCGGCGCCATGCCCGCGAGCGCCATCGATGCGCGCTGTCGCGATCTCCTGGGCGAGGTTGGCCTGGCGCCGAAGGCCGATCGCCTGCCGCGGGACCTGACGCAAATCGAGATGCGCAAGCTCGAGCTCGCCCGTGCGATGGCCGCCGAGCCCAAGCTCCTGATCGCCGACGAGGCGATGGCCGGACTGTCGCACAACGAAGTCGACGAGATCATCGCTCTTCTGATCCGCCTGAACGGGCAGGGCGTGACCGTGATCATGATCGAGCACATCATGCGGGCGGTGATGGAATTCTCCCAGCGCCTGGCCGTGCTGGTGGCCGGCAAGAAGATCGCCGACGGCGCCCCGAAAGAGGTCGTGCGCGATCCTGAAGTCGTAAGGGCGTATCTTGGCGAGTAGTCTCACCGTCGCCGACATCGACGCCGGCTACGGCGCGGTGCGCATCCTGCACGGCGTGTCGCTGCGGGTCGACGCGGGCGAGACAGTGGCGCTGCTGGGCACCAACGGCAACGGCAAGTCGACCCTGATGAAATCCATCATGGGTATCGTTCGTCCTTCCGGCGGCAGCATCCGGGCGGAAATCGACGGCACGACCCACGAGCTGATCGGGCGATCGACAGAGGAGATCGTCGATCTCGGCATCGCCTTCGTCCCGGAAGGCAGACGGCTCTTTCCCAAGTTGACCGTGACCGAGAACCTGCTGCTCGGCGCCTTTCGGCCCAAGGCGCGCTCGGTGATCGACCGCAACCTCGACTTCTGCTTCGAGACCTTCCCGCGCCTGAAGGAACGGTCGCGCCAGCTCGCCGGCAGCATGAGCGGCGGAGAGCAGCAAATGCTGGCGCTGGCGCGTGCGCTGATGTCGGCGCCGCGCATCCTGCTGGTCGACGAACCCTCGGTCGGCCTCGCCCCGCTGCTCGTCAGCCGCACCATCGACAAGATCAAGGAACTGAAGGACGGCTTCGACCTCACGGTGCTGATGGCCGAGCAGAACTTCACCCAGGCCATCCGCATCGCCGACCGCGGCTATGTGATCGTGCACGGCAAGATCGCCTTCGAGGGCGAATCAGCCGAGGCGCTGAACAACAACGAGCTGATCCGGGAGTTCTATCTCGGAGCCTGATGTCCTGCTGACAGAAACTGGCACGACGACGGTCTAGCGTGGCGCTCCATCAGATTGGGAGCGCGCCATGGTAATTCAGGACCAAGCCTTCGTGACCAGATTCATGAAGCCGTGGAACGAGCACGATGTCGATGGCGCGATGGTCCTGATGACGGACGATTGTATCTGGGAGATGCTCAGAGGCTCCGAGCTGCACGGCACCCGGTTCGATGGATCAAAGGCGGTTCGTGCAGCGATCGTGGCCCTCTTCAAGGCGATGCCGGACGTCCGCTATGACCTGGTCCACAGCAGTTTCGGCCGGGATCTCGTGGTGCTCGAGCTGCTGGTGACCGGCACGCCCGCGGGCGGCGAACGAGCGACGTTCCATGCCTGCGACGTGATGACCCTCCGGGATGGCAAGGTTGCCGCGAAGCGGTCCTATCGGAAGGTAGCTGCTTAGAGGACTGTGGTCCTGAGTTGCGCGGATCAGATCCGCGCTTAAGCGAAGGACCTCATCGCCGCTTGCCACGGGATGAGATCCTCCGGCTTCGCCTCAGGATGACAGCAGGCGTTCGCCCGCTGTCACTTCGTCGGATCGTACGGATAGATGATGTTGCCGGTCTTGTACTTGGTCGGCCACAGGATCACTTCGGTCTTGGGATCGCGGAACTGGTCGACGTCGTTGCCCTTGATGCCCTGGAACTGCACCGCCATGACCTGCGCGGTCTCCCATTCGCCTTCCTTGTTGAACTTGATGTCGCCGACCACGGTCTTGAAGGTGTTCTTGCGCAGGAAGTCGGCGAGCTTGGCGTCGTCGGTGCCGCCCGTACCCTTCACCGCCTGTTCGACGATCTGCATGAGGGCGTAGGAGAACGGCGGAATGTAGTAGCCCAGCAAGTCGACGCCGGCCGAGGCCGCCTTCGCCTGGTACTTCTTCAGCAGTGCGCGGCCTTCGTCCGTGGCGAAGCCCGCCCACGGCAGCCAGAAGTCGTAGACCACGATGCCGTTCAGGAGCGGCCCGAGCTGCGTCTTGATGGCCGTCGCCTGCAGGCCGACCATGCCGCCGCCGTACATCTTGGGCTTGAAGCCGACCTCGTGCGTGGCCCGGATCAGGCCGACCGAATTGGGCGGGTAGGAGGCGGCGAAGAAGATGTCCGGGTTGGTGGCCGCGATGGCGCGAATGATCGGCGTGTAGTCGGCGGTCGAAGGCGGATAGGTCTTGTCGTAGACGATCTTGATCCCGTACTGCTTGGCTTGGGCGCGCACGCCGTCCATCGCATTGCGCGGGAACTCCGCGTCGGCGCCGACCAGGGCAAGCGTCTGCGGCTTGGGGTTCTGCGCGGCGGCGACCGCGAAGAAGCCCTCGGCGAAGGCTTCCTTGGGCCGGGGCCCGCCGGTCGGCACGATGGAGAAATAGCGCGGGTAGTGGAACTCCGAGTTCACGGCCAGCCCGAACAGGGACAAGAAGGTGCGGTCCTTCTGCATCACGATCGGCATGGCGGGCGCAATCATGTTGGTGGCGTAGCCGCTCACCACGATGTCGACCTTGTCGACGTCCAACAGCTTCGTATAGAGGCCGGGAACGGTCGATGGGTTTGATTGGTCGTCGTAGTAGACGAGCTTTACCGGCCGGCCGAGGATGCCGCCCCGTGCGTTGATGTCCTCTTCGGCGATCTGCATGCCGAGCAGCGCCGATTTGCCGTTGGGCGCCAGCCCGCCGGTAAGCGCCATGCCGAAGCCGATGGTGAGCGGTTTGGCCTGCGCGAAGGCCGGGCCGGCGACAGTTGCGGCGGCGCCGGCGACGGCCAGCTTGTTGAACGTGCGACGCTCGATGAGCATGGACTGAACCCTCCCTATGTATCTTTTGGTGTAGCTTTTGCCCGATCCTAGCCCGCGCTTCGGATATCCTCAAGCGATCACACCACGCCGCTGCGATGGCAAAGGCCGTCCTGGCTGACTACATACAGGTACGCGCGGACCTCCCGTCGTTACCCTCCATCGGCGCAGGATTTTTGATGCCTCGGCAGCCGCCCACAAGATCATTCAAGGAACGGGTCGGCGCCCTCAGAAACTTGCGCCCGTTCATGGCGATGGTGTGGCGCACCAGCCCACACCTGACGGCCGCGTCGCTGGCGCTGCGGTTGATCCGAGCGCTGGTTCCGGTCGCCACCCTCTATATCGGCAAGCTGATCATCGACGACGTCGTGCTGCTGGTGCAGATGCCGGACAAGCCGATCACGCTGCAACAATGGCTGGACAGTGGACGGCTCAACTGGCTGGGCGTCCTGCTGCTCGGCGAATTCGCCCTGGCGATCCTGGCCGACCTCCTGGGACGGGTCGTCTCCCTGGTCGACAGCCTCCTGTCCGAGCGCGTGACCAACGCCTCGAGCGTGCGCTTGATGGAACATGCCGCGACGCTCGACCTCGAGGATTTCGAGGATGCGGACTTCCAGGACCAGCTCGAACGCGCGCGCCGGCAGACCAGTGGGCGGATGACCCTGATGGGACAGCTTCTCGGCCAAGCCCAGGACATCGTGACGGTGGCGAGCTTCGCCGCGGGGCTGATCCTCTTTGCGCCCTGGCTGATCGTCCTGCTGCTTCTCGCGCTGGTGCCGGCCTTTCTCGGCGAGGCGCACTTCAACGCGCAAAGCTATTCGCTCGACTTCGGCCGCACGCCGGAGCGGCGCGAGCTCGACTACGTGCGCCAGACGGCCGCCAGCGTCGAGACCGCCAAGGAAGTGAAGATCTTCGGCCTGAACGGCTTCCTGATCGATCGCTACCAGCGCCTGGCGGCGGCCTTCTATGCCGCCAACCGCCGGCTGGCGCTGCGCCGCGCCGGCTGGGGCGGGCTGTTCACGGCTGTCGGCACGGCGGGCTACTACCTGGCCTATGCATACATCGCCTGGCGTACCTTGACCGGGGAGTTCTCCATCGGAGACCTCACGTTTCTCGCGGGCTCCTTCCGCCGCTTGCGCACCCTTCTCGAAGGCCTGTTGTCCGGATTCTCCACCGTCGCGAGCCAGGCCCTCTACCTCAATGACCTGTTCTCCTTCTTCGAGGTCGAGCCCGAAATCCTCTCGCCAGACAATCCGCTGCCCTTCCCGCGGCCGGTCCGGCAGGGCTTCGTGTTCGAGGATGTGGGGTTCATCTATCCCGGCGCCGATCGCTGGGCGGTGCGCAACTTGAGCTTCACCCTGAATGCCGGCGAGGTCGTGGCCCTGGTGGGCGAGAATGGCGCCGGCAAGACGACGCTGGTGAAGCTTCTCACCCGCCTATATGACCCGGACGAAGGCCGCATCCTTCTCGACGGCCATGACCTGCGTGACTACGACCTCGAGGCGCTGCGCGGCAGCATGGGCGTGATCTTTCAGGATTTCGTCCGCTACAACCTCAGTGCCGGCGACAACATCGCCGTCGGCAGGATCACCGCCCGCGACGACCGCGCCCGCATCGAACGCGCGGCGATGCGCAGCCAGGCCGACGAGGTCGTCGCCAGGCTGCCGCGCGGCTACAGGCAGATGATCGGCAAGCGCTTCAAGAACGGCGTCGAGCTCTCCGGCGGTGAATGGCAGAAGATCGCCATCGCCCGCGCCTACATGCGCGAGGCCGAAGTGCTGATCCTCGACGAGCCGACAGCGGCGCTCGACGCGCGGGCCGAGTTCGAGGTCTTCCAGCGCTTCAAGGAGCTGAGCAAGGGCAAGACGGCCGTTCTCATTTCGCACCGCTTTTCCAGCGTCCGCATGGCTGATCGCATCCTTGTCCTCGCCGAGGGCAAGGTCGAGGCCGCCGGCACGCACGACGAGCTGATATCGCAGTCCGGCCGCTATTCCGAACTCTTCGAATTGCAGGCCGCTGGCTATCGATAGCGGGATTCCCTGCTAACATGGTGGCCGTTGCGGGGGAGGCCGGCATGGACATCGCATTCACGGTAAACGGCGAGGCGCGCCACGTCGGCGCGCCAGAGACCACGTCTCTGCTGGAGGTCTTGCGCAACCATCTCGGGCTGATGGGCACGCGCTATGGCTGCGGCCTGGAGCAGTGCGGCTGCTGCATGGTGCTGGTCGACGACCAGCCGGCCTATGCCTGTACCCGGGAAGTCGGCACGGTTGCCGGCCGGACAGTGACCACGATCGAAGGACTGGGTACGGCGGCCAAGCCGCATCCCTTGCAACAGGCGTTCCTCGACGAGCAGGCAGGCCAGTGCGGCTATTGCCTCAGCGGCATCCTGATGTCGGCCAAGGCGCTCCTGGACCGCAACCCCAACCCAAGCCGGGGCGATATCGTCGATGCGCTGGACAAGCATCTCTGCCGGTGCGGCGCGCATCAGCGGATCCTGCGCGCGGTCGAACGCGCCGCCGCGTCGCTGCGGAACGGGAGGCCGGCATGACCGCGCCCGCTCTTCCCGCCAGCCTGGTCGAGAATCCGCGTCTCGACCGCTGGATCCGCTTCCAGCCCGACCGCACCGTGCGGATCGCCACCGGCAAGGTCGAGATCGGACAGGGCGTCGTCACTGCCCTCGGCCAGATCGCGGCCGACGAACTCGACGTGCCGCTCGAGCGCATCGCCGTGCTGTCGGGCGACACGAACGAAGGACCCGACGAGCTCTACACGACGTCCTCCTTGTCGATCGAGGTATCGGGCGGCTCGGTGCGGCTGGTCTGCGCCGAGGTGCGGGCCAAGGCGCTGGAGCGGGCGGCGCTCAGGCTCAATTGCAGTCGCGACGAGCTGTCGGTAGTTGACGGCCAGTTCCTGCAGAACGGTGCTGCGACCGGCCAGGACTATTGGACGGTCGCGCCCGAGATCGACCTCACGCAAGCGGTCACAGGAACGGCAGCGGCCAAGTCGGCCGGCTCCTACAAGGTGGTTGGCCGCAGCGTGCCCCGGATCGACTTGCCGGCCAAGGTCAGCGGCGCGGCCTACGTGCACGACGTCCTGCCGCCCAACGTCCTGCATGCGCGGACGCTGCGACAGCCCAGCCGGGGCGCCACCCTGGCGGCGCTCGACGAGGCCGCGATCCGCCGCGCGGCGAAGGGCGAGCTGCAGATCGTGCGCGAGGCCAATTTCGTGGCCTTCGTCAGCCCGATCGAGGGCGTCGCCCAGGCCGCCGCCGTCGCGGCACCGCTGCATGCCAAGTGGGACAACGTGCGGCGCGTAGAGCCTGCGCAGCAGGAGGCCGCCTGGCTGAAAGGCCAGCCGAGCGAAGACAGGCGCATCGGGGCGCCGGAGCCGACAGAAGCGCCCAAGCGCCTGGTGCAGATCACCGTCTCGCGGCCCTACATCGCGCATGCCTCGATGGGACCGTCCTGCGCGCTGGCCGAGTTCCGCGATGGCCATCTGACCGTGCGCTCGCACGGCCAGGGCATGCATCCGCTACGAAAGAACCTCGCGGCGGCACTCGGCCTGCCCATCGAAGCGATCACCGCGCGGCACTTGCATGGCCCCGGTTGCTACGGCCACAACGGCGCCGACGATGCGGCACTCGACGCCTCGCTGATCGCCCTGCGCCTTCCCGACCGATGCATCCGACTGCAATGGCGCCGCGAGGAGGAGTTCGGTTTCGAGCCGGCGGGGCCTGCCATGCTGGTCACCCTGCATGTCGATCTCGACGAGCGCGGCCGGCCGGCCGACTGGACGACGGAGATCTGGAGCGCCACCCATGTCCAGCGGCCGGGCGGTGGCAGCGGCTACCTGCTCGCCACCGAGGCCCTGGCGAGCCCGCCGCCCGAGGTGGCGCCGACCGATCCAACGGAGGCGCGTGGTGGCGGCGGCACGCGCAATTCGGTGCCGCTCTACGACGTGCCGGCGCACCGCATCCTGCACCACCTGGTGCTGCGTCCTCCGATCCGCACTTCGGCCCTGCGCGGCCTGGGTGCGTTGCCCAACGTGTTCGCCATCGAATCGCTGATGGACGAGCTGGCGGCGCGCGCCGGCGAGGATCCTGTCGCCTATCGTCTCTCGATCCTGTCCGAGCCGCGCGCCCGGCGCCTGATCGAGACCGTCGCCGAGCGCGCCGACTGGAAGTCGCGCGGGCCGGCCGGCACCGGCAAGGGCCTCGGCCTCGCCTTCGCCCGCTACAAGAACCGCGCCGCCTATGCCGCCGTGGTCGCCGCCGTCACCGTCCAGGAGACGGTAAAGGTCGATCGCGTCTGGGCCGTCGTCGACGCCGGCCTGGTGGTCAACCCCGACGGCGCGCGCAACCAGCTCGAGGGCGGCATCGTTCAGGCGGTGAGCTGGACCCTGAAGGAACAAGTGCAGCTCGACGTCCAGGGCATCGCCTCGCGGGACTGGGACAGTTACCCGATCCTGAAATTCAGCGAGGTGCCCGAGATGCAGGTCGAGCTGGTCGACGGCGCCGGCAATCCCTCGATCGGTGTCGGCGAATGCACGGTGGGACCGACCGCGGCCGCGATCGGCAATGCCGTCGCCCATGCGCTCGGGGTGCGGATCCATGACATGCCATTGACCCGGGAACGGGTCATGGCGGCGCTGCTCAAGGCGTAGAACGGGCCGCCGACAAGGCGCCAGGATGATGCTGCGGCAGCGTGACATCCAGGGAATGACAACGGCGTCGCCGGGCGGAGAGATCGGGCCTAGTGCAAGGGTATCGACTCTTGTCGTTGGCTGTCGGAAGGCAGGGTTATGCGCTGCGCGACCGTCGGCCCGTCGCCGGCCAGCGTCGTCCGCCGCATGTCGCGCGGCTCATGCGCCGGGAAGGGGCGAGCGCGATGCATGGTCTGGCGATTGTCCCACATCACCAGGTCGTCGACCCGCCATTTATGGGTGTAGACGAACTCCCGCTGGGTGGCGTGCTCGATCAGGTCGCGCAGGTAGCCGCGCGCCTCGGGCATCGGCCAGCCGACGATGCCGCCGGCATGGGACGACAGGTAAAGCGACTTGCTGCCGGTCGCCGGCAGGGTGCGGACCATGCGCTGCAGGACCGGCTTGAAACGCTCGCGTTCCTCGTCGGTGAAATCGGTGAAGCCGATCAGCTGGCGCGAGAACATCTGCGAATGCTCGCACACCATGTCCTCGACTTCCTCCCTGGTCTCCTCGTCCAGCGCCTCGTAGGCGGCGCGCATGTAGGCGAACTGCGTGTCGCCGCCCTTGGACGGGATGCTGATGGCGTGCAACAGCGAATACTTCGCCGGCACCACCTTGAACGAGCTGTCGGAGTGCCACAGGCGGTTGCCGATGGCGAACAGCCGACGGCGGTCCTCGCGGGCGAACGGCGTGTTGTTCTTGTCGAGGTTGGAGACGTCGGCGAAGGTCGTGGGCAGGCGGGCCTCGCTGGCGGCGCGCAAGCTGGTGCCGATGGCGTGCTCGATCTCGCCCAGACTCCGGGTGAAGGCGAGCTGCTGGGCATCGTCGATCTTCTGGTCGTGGAACACCAGCACGGCGTATTTGTCCATGCCGGCATGAATCGCCGCGACTTCCTCGCGGCTCAGCGGCTTTCGCATGTCGATGCCGTCGACCTCGCCCGCGAAACAAGGCCCAACCTGGCGGATAGGTGACCGTCATCGTCGGTGTCTCCTCCTGCTCGTTGCCGGGGATGTTAGAGCGGCCGGGCAGAGATGTCAGCAATCCGTGGGCGATCTCGCCACTTCAGGCCGCGACCCGGGCTGTCAGGCAGCCGGCCTGACGGATCGGGTTGGTGACGGGATACGGCCCGCTCGCAACAGCGGCGTCAGCGCTTCCGGCGACATCGGCTTGGCAAGAAAGTATCCCTGCACCTGTCGACATCCCCAGGCCTGGATGAGGCGCAGCTGCTCCTCCGTCTCGACACCTTCGGCGATGACGTCGATGCCGAGTTCGTGGGCCAGTCCGATGGTAGCCTTGACGACCGCCGCACTGCCCGACTGGGTGCCGAGGTCGAGCACGAAGGTCTGGGCTATCTTGATGCGGTCCATGGGAAAACGCCGCAGATAGTCGAGGGAGGAATAGCCGGTTCCGAAATCGTCGAGCGCCAGCCTCACGCCGGACTCACGCAGCCTTACCAGGGCGTCATTGTTGCTGCGCGAAGCATCCATGAGGACGGACTCGGTGATCTCGAACTCGAGCATGCTTGGCAGAAGTCCGGACTCCGCCAACGCACCGGCAACGTCCCCCTCGAGCTCGAAGGGAGTTTTGAACTGCAGCGCCGAAAAATTCACGGCCATGATGTCCGGCGCGATGCCGGCCTTGTGCCACTTTCCGGCCTGACGGCAGGCTTCCCAGAGAACCCAATGGCCGAGGGCTACGATCAGGCCGTTGCGCTCCGCCGCCGAGATGAACTCGGCGGGGGAAATCATGCCGCGCGTCGGATGGCGCCAGCGCGCCAAGGCTTCGATCCCGATGATGCGGCCGGTGGTGGCGTCGACCTGTGGTTGGTAATGCAGGAACAGCTGTGCGGTGCCGATGGCGTCGCGCAGATCGTTGCCTAGGTTGACGCGGGTACGCACTTCGGCGTCCATCGCGTCGGTGAAAAACCTGTAGGTACCGCGCCCCTCCGACTTCGCGCGATAGAGGGCGACGTCGGCGCGCGACAGCAGCGACTCCGCATCGGTGGCGTCGGGGCCGTAGATGGAAATGCCGATGCTGGCGCCGCTGCGGATTTCATTGCCTTCGATCGAATAGGGCGAGGTGAGCACTTTCATCAGTTTCGCCGCGAGGATGGCGGCGTCCGCCGGATCGCCGATCTCGGCCTCGAGCACGGCGAATTCGTCGCCGCCAAAGCGCGCGACCGTATCCGTTCCGCGCACGCTCGCCCTCAGACGCTCGGCGACCAGCTTCAGGAGGGCATCGCCCACGGGATGGCCCAGTGTGTCGTTGACGTCCTTGAAGTGGTCGAGGTCGATGTAGATCACGGCGAAGCCCTTGTCGCCCGCTCGTACCCGCACGATGGCCCGCTCGACCGCATCGGCGAACACTGTGCGATTGGCCAGCCCGGTCAGGCTGTCGAGCCTCGCCATCTCCAGGATCTTTGCCTCGGTTCGCTTGCGTTCGCTGACGTCGTACAACGTCGACAGCAGATATTTTCTGTCGCCGAAGAGGACCTGCCGCAAGGTGATCTCGGCAACGAAGATGTGGCCGTCCTTCGCCTTCATGTGCCATTCGAACGTCGGGCTGCCGCCCGCGCGCGCTTCGGCAAAGTGCTGCAGAGCCACGCTTCCCGTGTAGGGCGGAACGCCCGACGACAGGGCGCCGACGGAGGTCCCGACTCCGATCATCTCGTCGTGCGTATAGCCGAACATGTCGCAGACGCTTTGGTTGGCTTCGATGACGGCGCCGGTATCGATGTCGCGGACGATGATGCCGTCTCTGACGGACGCGAAGATCGTCCGGAATCGCTGATCGCTTTCCCGCAACTGCTTCTCGACCAGACGCGCCTCGGTCACGTCGATTCCGACGCCGAGAATGCCTGGACCTTCCTCGAGCTTGAGTTGCCCGATGGTCATGAGGTAGCGCCGCACGATCCCTGCATCGTCCGTCAGGCCGATCTCGGCTTCGGCGTGACCTCGATCCAATGTCTCCCGGATCTTCGCCCTGGCGAGTTTGCGGTCAGCCTCGACGACGCTGATCAACATGTCCTTGCCTGAAAGGTCCACGCTTGACGCAGCGGTCGCCGTCGCCAGTCCCTTGTTGTAGTGGACGATGTGTCCCTGGGAGTTGGCGACGAAGAAAATCCCGGGCAGGCTGTCTATGACCGCCTCCGAAAAGTCGCGCTCCCGCTTAAGCGCGATTTCCGCCCGATTGCGCTCGGTAGTGTCGCGGTAGAACCAGATGCGCCCCAGATACTCGCCGGCGGGGGTCCGCAGTGGTGCGGTATGCCGGTCGATGAATCGTCCGTCGACCATCTCCAGTTCATCGAAGCCGGATTCAGCCGGATATTCGTAGAAACGCCGGATGCGGGCGGCGGCGGCCTCGGGATTCTTGAGCGCAGCGACAACGACGTCGAACATCGTGTCGTAATCTCCCGACGCCAGGGCGTCGGGCGGAATGCCCCACAGCTCGATGAACCGCCGATTGATCGAGATGATCCCCTTGTCTTTGTCGACGACCACGATGGCGTCGGGTGAGGTCTCGGACTGGGTCGTCAGCACCGTGTTGGCGAACTGAAGCTTTTCTTCGGCCCGTTTGCGTTCACTGACGTCGCGGTAGAACCAGATGCGCCCGAGGTAGTCGCCGGCCGGCGTACGTAGTGGCGCGGTATGCCGGTCGATGAACCTTCCATCGGCCGTCTCCAGTTCGTCAAAGCCCGATTCGCCCGGATTTTCGTAGAGGTGCCGGACGCGGGCGGCAGCCGCCTCGGGATTCTTCTGCGCGGCGGTGATGGTCCGGAACATCGCGCTGTAATCCTGGGCGGCCGCGTCACCCGGGGGGATGCCCCACATCTCGAAAAACCGTTGATTGAGCGAGATGACCCGTTTGTCGCTGCCGATCACCGCGATGGCGTCGGGCGACGTCTCGGATTGGGTCGTCAGGACCGTGTTGGCGAATTGAAGCTTCTCGCGGGCCTGCTTCCGTTCGGTAATGTCGATCAGAACGCCCACCACCTCGATCAAGCGTCCACGCTCGTCGCGGCTCGATGTGTAGCGGTTCTCCATCCAGCGATACGCGCCACTCGCCGTGACGATACGAACTTCGAAAGTGCCGGCAGCAGCGCCGCCCATTGCGGCCGCAAGGGCTGCCTGGGTGGTCGCTCGGTCGTCGGGATGGATGAGCGTGACGAACAGACGCGGATCGGCGGTCAACGTCGCCGGGCTGTATCCCAGCAGGGACACGTTGTCGGAGACATAGGTCATCCGTGGCGACCCGTCGGCGAGCGAGATGCGAAACAGGATCGCCGGGCTGTTCCTGATCACTTCGTCGGCGTTGGCCAATATCTCGGTACGGCGTTGCCGCGCGATCGACGCGCCGATCAGGTCGGCCAGGATCTTGAGGGCGTCGATCTCCGACACGGTCCACGACCGGTCGATCCGGCAGTCGTCGATGGCAAGCTGCCCCCACAGTCTTCCTTCGACGTGAATCGGAGCCTGAAGATTCGAGACGATCTTCTGGGCGTCGAATATCGTCTTTAGGGCGCCGTGTACGTCCTTGGCTGACGTCGCGATCACCTCTCCGCGACGAAGCGGTTCGAGCCAGGCCTCGATTTCCGGCACGGCCGAGGGAGGCAGGTCCGTGAAGTATGCCGGGACGAGTTCGACGGGAGCGTTGGCGCTGTGCCAGATGTAGCGCAACGAGCGACGGCCATCCGACGATGACGATTTGATGACGGGGATGCGATCGGCGTTGAAGGCCTCGCCCATCGTCCGCAGGAAACGAGGGATGGCCCGGTCGAGAGACGCACCGGTCACCAACTCAGAGGCACAACGCATGATCGCGCGCGATATCGAATCG
Organism: uncultured Alphaproteobacteria bacterium; assembly: GCA_963843185.1. Classification (GTDB taxonomy): domain Bacteria; phylum Pseudomonadota; class Alphaproteobacteria; order Reyranellales; family Reyranellaceae; genus Reyranella. Next base: position 42,936 of record CAWJJJ010000024.1, on the reverse strand, counting down.
CGGTACTGGATCGCCTCGTCGCGTGCAGCAACCGTGGTCGCCATCTCGTCGAACGATGTTGCCAGCCGGTCGAACTCGGGGATGCCCAGCGCACCGCCGGTGCGGGCCGTCCAATCGCCACCCCGCCAGCGTGTCGAGGCCGTCAGCAGTTTCTGGATAGGACGATCGAGAAAGCGATGGACATAGAACCAGGCGAGGATGCCGGATGACAGGAGGGCACCGAGAATAATTGCGATATTGATCCAGATGGTGCGATCTATTTTTTCTTCGAAAGCCGTGACGGGATTCAATCCGACGAACACGGCGAGACCGTGAATCGCTCCGATCTCCGCTGGCATATAGCCATAGAGACGCTTGACGCCGTCGATCGTGGACGTCTCGATCGTGCTCGCGGCATTCTGGGCGAGCAGTTGCTGCAGCCCTGCGGGCAGATGCGAGCCGGCAAGCCGGGAGTCTGGATAGTGGGCGATGATGACGCCGTGGCTGTCCGCAATGTTCAAGGTCGTGTCGGGGGGAAACTCCCACCGGGCGACGACGGTGTTGAGCCAGGCGAGGTTGATGCCGGCATAGATCGCGCCCGCAACGGCGCCCTTGTCGTTGACGATGGGATAGGCAATCCGGAGCAGCTCGTTGCGGGACACTGTCCCGGCGCCGTAGGAGCCGATGGTGAACTGGCCACTGGCGACGACACGGTCGAGAAGCTCGCGGTCGGGCACGATCGCCCCCGTCCGTGCCGCCCCGCTGCTCGTGCAGAGGATGGCCCCGTTGAGGGCCACCGCCGCCACGTGATCATATTCGAAGTCGCTGTTCGCGGTTGCCGCGAGTACGGCACAGGCTCGGGCGTCCCAGCCGTTGGCCGCCGGCAGCTTGGCGAGGGTCGCGAGAACCTGGTGCGCGCCTTCGAGAATGCGATCGACGCTGAGGGCCGTCGTCTTGGCGAGCTGCTGCGTGTCGCTGCGCACTTCTTCGATGCGATCGGCGCGCAGGCTCATGATGCTGACGAACTCGCCGGCCGCCACGACCAGCAGGGTGGTAGCGATCAAGGCGAGGACCCGTGTGACGAGGCTCATGCGAGGAAGGCTCGGCCGGCGCATGTCCCGGCTATTGCTTGTAGTATCCGACGCCACAGACGACATCGTTGGTGCGGATCAGATAGGCAGTCTTGCCTTCGATTTTCTTGCTGACCGGATTCGGCCACATGAAAACGACCCAGCCGGTACTCTGTTCGAAGCCTTGCCTGACGATCAGGGCAACGGGCTCGGCGCCGTCGGGATCCTTGATGTGCAACAGGTTCCTGCCGGCAAGCGCCGGATTGCCGCCTTCGGCCTTGTTGACACCGTTGCGGTCGTAACAGAAGACGTTGAGTTCGCCGTCGACGAAGGCGCCCTCGCGCTTCGTGAAGGCGGCAAATGCCTTTTCCGCGCCAACCTGTTCGATGTAGGCCGCGGCTGCCTGCGACAAGGCTTTCGCCTGGTCGGGCGTGACCGCAAAGCACGACGTCGTCAGACAGACGAGCATGGCGAGGAAAGAGGGAAGCGAAACTGAAATGGGCATGACCGCGCCGCCTCCGAACGCGGGAGCACGCACACGCCGGGACCGGGATTCGGTGTGCTCCGTATAGCCAACGCCACGACAGGCTTGGAGGTTCCCAGTAGCCGTCGAGCTGTCCAGGCCCGTAGCCGTTGGAATCGTTGGTGAATTTCCCTTTGCCTGAGTATTTCTTCCGGCAAGCCGCGACGCGAGACCGGTTATTGGCCGTCCCTGACGGACTTATCGATCCACGCTAACTTGAGCCCATCGGAGGAAACGCCATGAAAATTGCCAGCTACGAAGCGACCTTGCTGAACATCCCGGAAGACGACCCGCTGGCCAACATGCCGGAAGAAGCCGGCCGGACCCGGCCCGTCGTCATCCTGCGCCTGCGCACCGACAGCGGCATCGAAGGCATCGGCGTCACCCTCTACGGCGGCAGGATGAGCGGCAGCCTACGCCTGGCGGTCGAGGAGCTCGCCGCCCTCACCGTCGGCGAGGACCCGCTGCGCATCGAGAAGATCATAGCCAAGCTGCGCGCTGGAACAGGCGATGCCTGCGGACCGGGCGGCATCTTCACCCTGGCGCTCTCGGCCATTGACGTGGCGCTGTGGGACATCAAGGGCAAGGCGCTGGACCAGCCGCTGTGGAAGCTCCTGGGCGGCCATCGCGACCGGGTCGCGACCTATGCTTCCGGCTCGCTGCGGCGCGGCCTGACCGACGAGCAGGCGCAGCGTGCCGCGCGCATCCTGCTGCAGAAGGGCTTCCGGGAAATGAAGACCCAGATGGCGCTGCCCGGCAATCCGACGCCGGCCGAGGAAGTGCGACGCGTGCGCGTCGTGCGCGAAGCGATCGGGCCGGACATCAAGCTGATGTGCGACATCAACCAGCGCTGGCGTCCGGAGCAGGCCATCGACATCGGCAGCCGGGTCGAGGATGTCGGCCTGTTCTGGCTCGAGGACGTGACCGCGGCCGACGACTACCCGGGCCTCGCCCGCGTCACCGCCGCCCTCAAGACGCCCGTCGCCGGCGGCGAATATGTCTGGGGCATCGTTCCCTTCCGCCACATGATCGAGGCGCGCTCGGTCGACATCGTCATGATCGACCTCGCCCGGGTGGGCGGCGTCAGCCAATGGATGAAGGTCGCCGCCATGGCCGAGGCCTTCAACCTGCCGGTCGTCAGCCACGTCATGCCGGAGATGCTGCTGCATCTCGTGGCCGCCTGCCCGAACGGGCTGACGGTCGAATACATGCCGTGGATGCTCGCCCTCTACGAGGAGACGCCGGCGATCGAGAACGGCCAGCTCGTCCTCCCGGAAAAGCCGGGGCTGGGCCTCAAGTTCGACGAAAAGGCGGTCGCCTCCTTCAAGGCCTGACCGCCTCGATTCCTCAGCGCAGCGGCGAGAACTTCGCCGGCACGGCGAAGGTGCTCGTCTGCTTGTGCAGGACGACGCCCTCGGCACGCGGCGGCGGCCACTGGCCGGGCTTCATCGCCGAAGCCCGCAGGCGTTCGCGCTCGCCCATGTTCTTGTAGGCCCAGACATGGACCCATTGGTTGAGTGCGCCGATATCGGTGTAGCCGGCGAAGATCAGCGGCGAGACGGCACTGCGCTCCTTGATGCGAGGGGTCCAGGCCTCGATTACCTTGGGGATGGCGCCGGGCCCGTAGGTGTAGGTACGGAACTCGTAGAGGCCGCCATGCTCGCCCGGCTCGAAATGGGGCGAGAAGGGCGCAGGAAGGAGGATCTTGGATTCCATGTCGAGGACGAAGTCCGCGATCTTGGGCGGCCAGACCTTGGTCGCGACCGCTTCGGCGCGGATGCGATCGCGCTCGTTTACGTCCTTGTAAGGCCAGATATGGATGATCTGGTTGAGCGTGCCCACTTCGGTCCGCCAATAGCCGGCGAGGCGCGAGAGCTTGGTGCGACCCTCAATGGCCACCGCGAAAGCCTCCTCTGCCTGGGGCGCGGTGCCGGGTTTCAGCAGGTAGGTGCGGATCTCGAAAATCATCGTTCGTCTCCCCTTACAAGGCGGTTCATTCGGCGGCGGCGGCCCGCACGGTGCGGAAGGCCGGGATCACCTCGTTGGCAAAGCGGTCGAGCTGTTCCAGCGCCACCGCGAGCGGCGTGCCCAGCGCCATGCCGCAACTGACGCGATTGAGGCCCGGGTAGCGTTTCTCGACGGCCTTGAGCTGCTCGATGATGTCGGCCGGCGTGCCGGCCAGGAAGCCGCCGGCCTTCACCGCGTCTTCGATCCTCGGCAGCTTGGTGGTGGCGGCCAGCCGCGGATCGCGCATCGCCGCGATCTGCTCGTCGGACAGCGCCCGGACCAGACGCAACTCGCCGAACATCTTCATGTTCTCTTCATAGTACTTGGCCGGCGGCGCGCATGGCGGCCTCGCGGCTTTCGCCGATGAAGAACTGGTAGCCGAGCGACAGGCGCTCGCCCAGTTCGAGCTTGATGCCACGGCGCGCATAGGCCGCCTGGAAGGCGGTCATGTGCCGCTCCACGGCGCCGCCTTCAGCCGAGCCGCCGCCGATCACGCCGGAGATGCCGTGCTTGGCCATGAAGTCGAAGGCGCGGTCCGACCCGCTCTGGATCGGCTGCCAGCATTCCACCGGCAGGCGCGTCGGACGTGGCACAAGGGTGATGTCCTTCAGCGTGTAGCCGCGATAGGGCACCTCGGGCGGGATCGTGTAGTACTTGCCCTGGTGCGAGAAGCGTTCCTCGTTGAACGCCTTGAAGACGATGTCGACGCCTTCCTCGAACAGCTCACGGTTCGCCGCCTGGTCGGTGAGCGGCGCGCCGAAGCTCTCGACCTCGCGCGTGTGATAGCCGCGTGCGACGCCGAAAATGATGCGGCCGCCGCTCAGCACGTCGGCCATCGCGTAGTCTTCGGCCAGGCGCAGCGGGTGCCACATCGGCACGACGTTGAAGCCGCAGCCGATCCTGAGGTTCTTGGTCAGCCCCGGTCAGATGCAGCGCCATCATCAGGAGGTTCGGAATGCATTCCGTGCCCTCGGGCTGGAAATGGTGCTCGGCCATCCAGAAGGTGTCGTAGCCCAGCCCGTCCATCTGCTTGGCGTAGGCCACCGCCTTGTGCAGGACGCCGGCCAATTCGTCGTTCGGATAGTGGCGATCGTTGATCGGCGTGCCGTCGTAGCCCGGATTTTCCAGGTCGACGGAGCCGACGTAGGAGCTATCGAATTTGGTGATCATGGGACGGATCCTCCTCGCGACCTTTGCGCCGGATGTTAGCACTCCGGCGGCGGCGATGCCTCGCTGGCCGGCGGCCACCTTTTCGGTCTGCGGGTCGAAAAGGCATCGCCAACCTTGCCGAATGATGTGGGTTTTTGCCGTGCGTTGGAAGCCCGGGGTTTGAGTGGGGCGGGCTATGCTACGATCCTGCTTCGGCCAAGAGGACCATGGCGATGCCCAAGACGATCTTCATTGATTCGACCCCGGATATCGATCGTCTGTGGCGAATGGTTCACCGATCCAATGATATTCCGATCGCGATCAACCCCGGGCCCGTTTCCGAAGCCGACATTCCAGGGACGGTCGAGGGCTACGACACGGTGATCAACGATGCGACCTATTTCAGCGAGAGCGTCCTGAAGCTCTGCTCCGGACTGAAGCACATCGTTTTCCTCGGCACCGGCGCCGCCAGTTTCGTCGACCTTGCTGCCGCCGCCCGTCTCGGCGTCAAGGTCTCGACCATCGGCGGCTACGGCGACACGACTGTCGCCGAGCACGCTATGGGCCTCGTCTTTGCCGCCGCGCGGCACATCGCGACCATGCACTGCATCGTTCGCGGCGGCGGGTGGCGGCCGATGCAGGGCATGGAGCTCAAGGGAAAGACGCTGGGCATCGTGGGCCTGGGCGGCATCGGCCGCGAGATGGCGCGCCTCGCGCACGGCGTGGGTCTCAAGCCCATCGCCTTCAACCGGTCGACGATCTCGAATCCCCCCGTGCCGATGGTCACGATCGACGCGTTGCTGGAGCGGTCGGACATCGTGAGCGTCCATCTTGCCCTGAACGACGCGACCCGGGGTTTCCTCGGTCGTGCGAGGCTCGAGAAGGCAAAGCCGGGTGTCATCATCGTCAACACGGCGCGTGCCGCGGTGGTCGACGAGGCCGCGCTGGCCGATCTCCTGCGATCGCGGCCGTATCGGGCATTACGCGACGGACGTGTTCGCCAAGGAGCCGGTGCCGACCGACGAGCCGCTCCTGAAGCTCGACAATGTGACGCTGACCGCCCATGCCGGCTACAACACGCCGGAGGCGGCGGCGACGATGTATCGCCGCGCGATCGACCTCGCGACGGCAGGCTAGGGGTCAGGCCGCCGGCCGTGTCCGCCGCGACACGCGCCCGGTGTCGTCCTCGACCAGCACGAGGTCGGCCTCCGTCAGGAAAAGCCCGTGGCCGACAACGCCCGGAATGCCGTCGAGCGTCGCGCCAAGTCGGGCGAGGTCGGCATCATTGGGCAGGACGGCGTCGATCACGGGATTGCCGTTGTCCGTTTCATAGGGCGTTCCATCGGCCTTCAATCGGATGGCCCCTCGAGGCCGCAACGCTCGAGCTCGCGCCGGATGGCGGCGATTGCAAAGGCCATCGGTTCGATGGGCAAGGGAGCGGCGTCGCCAAGACGCCGGACGAGCTTGTTGGTTTGCACCAGGTACACGCGTCGCGCCGCGGCATGCGCCACGATCTTCTCGCGCGTCATGGCGCCACCGCGCCCCTTGATCATGCGCAGCGCATCATCGACCTCATCGGCGCCGTCGAAGAGGTAGTCGAGACGTTCGATCTCCCGCAGGCTGCCGACACGCAGCCCGAGCGTCCGGGCCAGGTCTTCCGAAGCCTGGCTGGTCGCGACGCATTGAAGGTCGAGCTGCTCGGTCGAAGCGCGGACAGCCAGCGCACGGATGGCCCGCGTCGCGGCGCGTCCCGTTCCCAGCCCGACGCGCATGCCGGAAACGATGTCCTTGACGGCCTCGGCCGCCAGGGCGTCCTTGTCCGCCATTCCGCCGCGTCATCCCTTCCTGATTTCGTGGCCGCCGAACTGGTTGCGCATGGCGGACGGGAGTTTGTTCGAGAACGATTTGCCGCCGTCGATCACCATATCGCCGATCTTCGCGAGGCGCGCGATCAGCGACAAAGCTTGCATGACCGACGCAAACCGGCACCATTCAAGTTCCACACGACGTTTCCTTTGCCGTCAGAGAAATGCCACAAGCCCATGCAAGTGCGGCTTGAATTCGATAACTTCAGATTCGGATATTGTCATGAAACCCCTCGCCATCGGCAACAAAGCACGTCATACGGCGTTTAGCATTTCCGGGTCATGTGTCTAGTCTAATACAAAGGCCTCTCCCACAACCGCAAGTCCCCGGCCCATGACTTCTCGCCGACCGCCTGCGACCAAAATATCCGCGATTGTCTCCGACGTGGATGGGACCCTGGTCACGAATGAAAAGCAGGTGACTGAACGCACCCGCGCCGCCGTGGCGATGGTTCAAAAGGCTGGCCTTCCCTTTTCGATCATCAGCAGCCGGCCGCCGCGCGGAATCGCGCCATTGATGAAGCTCCTGGAAATCTCCAAGCCGAGCGGATCCTTTCAATGGCGGCGTCATCGTGGCGCCGGATCTGTCGGTGCTGCAACAGCATCTCCTTTCGGGCGACAGCGCTCACCGCGCCATCGATTTCCTCGCCGGCAGGCGTCATCGATACCTGGGTGTTCAGTGGTCAGGACTGGCTTCTCCAGAATGAGACCGGCCCCCATGTCGAGCATGAGACGCGGACGGTCGGCTTTCCCCCTGTCGCCGTTACGCAATTCGGTCCGGCACTCGATACGGCGGCCAAGATCGTCGGCGTAAGCACCGACCCGGAGCTTCTCGTGGTCTGCGAGGGCGAACTGGCGCGGCTCCTGGATGGCGCCGCCACCGTCGCGCGCTCACAAGTCTACTACCTCGATATTACCGATCGGCTTGCCAACAAGGGGACAGGGTTGCTCAAGATAGCAAAACAGCTCGGCGTACCGCCGGCGGAAATTGCCGTCATCGGCGATGGTGGCAACGATATCGCGATGTTCGAGCAGGCCGGCTTCTGCATCGCTATGGGCAATGCCCAGCCGGCGGTCAAGGCTGCGGCCGACTTCGTCACCGAAAGCAACGGCGAGGACGGCTTCGCCAACGCGGTCGAGCGCTTCATCCTGGGCGGTGCGCGATGAAGGCCCGGCCGATCATCGTGGCACCGTCGATCCTGTCGGCCGATTTCGGCCGGCTTGCGGAGGAGATCCGGGCGGTCGATGCGGCCGGCGCGGACTGGATCCATGTCGACGTGATGGATGGCCGTTTCGTTCCCGAAATCACCATGGGGCCGGTCGTCGTCCGGGCCGTGCGGAGTGCCACGCGCAAGCCGCTCAACGTGCATCTCATGGTCGTCGAGCCGGAACGCCACATCGCCGGTTTCGCCAAGGCCGGCGCCGATCATCTTCTGGTTCATGCCGAGCCGTCGGCGACCTTCCATTTGCATCGTGTGCTGTCGCAGATCCGCGAACTCGGCAAGAAGGCGGGCGTGGTGTTGGATCCGGCCAGCCCGCTCGACGCCGTCGAGTACGTTCTTCACCTCTGCGACGTCATCATGATCATGACCGTCAACCCGGGCTTCGCCGGCCAGTCGTTCCTGCCCGAGATGCTGCCCAAGATCCGCCGCCTGCGCGAACTCTGCGAAGCGCGTGGCCTCGCTCCCCATATAGAGGTCGATGGCGGGCAGAATCGCGACCACGCGCGGCAGTCGATCGAGGCCGGCGCCAACGTCATCGTCGCCGGCTCGGCGATCTTCGGCACGAACGACTATGCCGCAGCGATAGCGGCCATTCGGCAGCTTCCATGACCAGCCGGGGTTCCGCACGACCCTTCTTCGATGTAACGCTTCTGGGCCTCGGTCCCGACGGCCACACTGCGTCATTAATTCCCGGAACGTCCGTTCTGGCCGAACGTCAAAAATGGGCGGCCGCCGTCGCGGTGAGCCTCGTGGCGGTCGAAAAATTGCTTTTATTCGCCGATACTGCAGCCGCGGATCGGACAAGTCCTCAAACCCCGAGGTTGTAATGCCCCGTACCTCGCAAGCCGTACAAGCGCATACGTCGGCCGACGCCGCTTCGGACAAGCTCTGCATCGACACCATCCGCACGCTCGCCATGGATGCAGTGCAAAAGGCCAACTCCGGCCATCCGGGAACGCCCATGGCCCTCGCACCCGTCGCCTACACGCTGTGGCAGCAGTTCCTGCGCTACGATCCGCAGGATCCGGCGTGGCCAAATCGCGACCGCTTTGTGCTGTCGAATGGCCATGCCTCGATGCTGCTCTACGCCGTGCTGCATCTCGCGGGTGTCAAGGCCAAGGACGGGCCGGCCGTCAGCCTCGAGGACATCAAGCAGTTCCGTCAGCTCGACAGCAAATGCCCGGGCCATCCTGAACATGGCATGACTGTCGGGGTCGAGACGACCACGGGCCCGCTGGGGCAGGGCTGCGGCAACAGTGTCGGCATGGCCATGGCGTCGTACTGGCTGGCCGAGCACTTCAATCGTCCCGACTTTGCCGTCTTTGACTACGACGTTTACGCCATGTGCGGCGACGGCGACATGATGGAAGGCATTTCCAGCGAAGCGGCCTCGCTCGCCGGCCATCTCAGGCTCGGCAATCTGTGCTGGATCTACGACAACAACGGCATCACCATCGAAGGCCACACGAACCTCGCCTTCGGCGACGATGTTGGCGCGCGCTTCCAGGCCTATGGCTGGCACGTCGAACGCGTGCATGACGCCAACGACACCGCCCAGCTCGCCAAAGCCTTCGCCGCCTTCCGCGCCAGGAAGGACGTGCCGACGATGATCGTCGTCGACAGTCACATCGGCTTTGGCGCTCCGCACAAGCAGGATACCGCCGCTGCGCATGGCGAGCCGCTGGGGGCCGACGAAATCCGTCTCGCCAAGAAGAGCTACGGCTGGCCGGAGGACGCGCAGTTCCTCGTACCCGAGGGTGTCCGTGAGCATTTTGACGACGGCATCGGAAAGCGTGGCGCAAAGCAGCGGCAGGACTGGTCGAAGCTGATGGCCGCCTACCGCACGAAATATCCGCAACAGGCGCGCGAGCTCGAGCAGATGCTGGCCGGCGAAATTCCCGCCGGCTGGGATGCCGAGCTGCCCAGCTTTGCCGCCGATCCCAAGGGCGTGGCGAGCCGCGATTCATCGGGCAAGGTTCTGAACGCCATTGCCCAGCACTATCCCGCCTTCGTCGGCGGCTCGGCCGATCTCGCGCCGTCGACCAAGACCCGCCTCACCTTCGAGGGGGCGGGCGATCTTGAGCCCGGCAGTCCCGGCGGCCGCAACATGCATTTCGGCATCCGCGAGCACGCCATGGGCGCGGTCGTGAACGGCATGGCCCTGTGCGGCATCCGCGCGTCAGGCTCCACCTTCCTGATCTTTTCCGACTACATGAAGCCCGCGATCCGGCTGGCCGCCTTGATGGAGCTGCCGGTCATCCACGTCTTCACCCACGATTCGATTGGCCTGGGCGAGGACGGCCCAACCCATCAGGCGATCGAACAGCTCTGCAGCCTGCGCAGCATTCCCGGTCTCGTCACCCTGCGGCCTGGCGATGCCAACGAGGTCGTCGAGGCGTGGCGGGTCATCGTCGGCCTGAAGCACCGGCCGGTCTGCCTCGTTCTCACCCGCCAGGCGCTGCCCACCCTCGACCGCAAGCGCTATGCGTCGGCGGCCGGCGTGGCTCGCGGCGCCTATGTCCTGGCCGATGCGAAGGAAGGCAAACCCGAGGTCATCCTGATGGGCACGGGCAGCGAAGTCGGACTTTGCGTCGAGGCCTACGAAACCCTCGCGCGCGACGGCGTCGCCGCCCGCGTGGTCAGCATGCCGTCGTGGGAGCTGTTCGAACAGCAGGACGCCGCCTACCGCGACAGCGTCCTGCCGCCCGCCGTCACGGCGCGCGTTTCGGTCGAGGCCGCATCGCCCATGGGCTGGGACCGTTACGTCGGACGGGGCGGGGCGAAGATCGCGATGAATGGTTTTGGCGCGTCGGCGCCGGCAAAGGATCTGTTCAGGAGATTCGGCTTCACGCCGGAAAAGGTGGTAGCCGCTGCGAAGGAACAGATCGCCAAGGCGAGGAAGCAAACACCATGAAGCCGTTGAAGCAGCTCGAAGGACTGCCGGAGCTCGCGAGAGCGACCGCCACTGTGCTTCAATTCCCCGGGGGATGACCGATGCCTGATACCCAGCCGATCCGCGTTCCGTCGTCCTCGCAAGCGGTCGATTCACCCCCCCGCCGCCTGCCGAAGCCGGCTGATCCCTGCGCCATCGTGATCTTCGGTGCCGGCGGCGATCTCACCAAGCGTCTGGTAATGCCGGCGCTCTACAATCTTGCGCACACCAAGGTGCTGCCGGAAAACTTCGCGTTGATCGGAGTCGATCATGGCGAGCGCACCACCGAGGAATGGCGCGACGGGCTCTTCGAGATGCTGAAGACCTTCGTCGGCAACACCACGTCGGAGTTCGATGTCGACAGGATCGACCAGGCGGCATGGACGCGGCTTGCCGACAGGATGACCTTCGTCAAGGGAGACTTCACCGAACCCGAGCTCTACGGCAGGATTCGCGACACGCTGGGCGCGGTCGAGAAGGCGCACGGCACGCAGGGAAACGCCATCTTCTACCTGGCTGTCGCGGACCGCTTTTTCGGCACCGTGGTCGACCAGCTCGGCAAGGCGAAGCTGACCGAGGAGGGAAGCGCCGCGGGCGGCAAGCCCGCTTTCTGGCGCCGCGTCGTGATCGAAAAGCCGTTCGGCCACAGCCTGCAGTCGGCGCGCGAACTCAATGCCGACATCCTGCGCACGCTGCACGAGCACCAGATCTTCCGCATCGACCATTTCCTCGGCAAGGACACGGTCCAGAGCATCATGGCGTTCCGCTTCGCCAACGGCCTGTTCGAGCCGATCTGGAACCGCGATCGGATCGACCATGTGCAGATCACCGTGTCGGAAACGGTGGGTGTGGAAACACGCGGCAAGTTCTACGAGGTGACCGGCGCGTTGCGTGACATGGTTCCCAACCATGTCTTCACTCTGCTGTCCATGGTCGCCATGGAGCCGCCGACCTGCTTCGACGCCGATGCGATTCGCACCAAGAAGGCCGAGGTCTTCGCCGCCATGCCCGCGGTCAAGCCGGCCAAGGCGGTGCGCGGCCAATACGGCGCGGGCGCCGTGCTGGGCAAGACAGTCAAGGCCTATCGCGACGAGCCGAACGTGGCGCGCGATTCCAACATCGAGACCTATGTCGCGATTGAACTGGAGATCGACAACTGGCGCTGGGCCGGCGTGCCGTTCTACATCCGCACCGGCAAGCACATGTCGCAGCGGCTGACCGAGATCGCTATCCGCTTCAAGCAGGCGCCCTATGCCGCGTTCGAAGATACGCCGGTCCATTCGCTGCGGCCCAACTGGCTGGTGCTGCGCATCGCCCCTGACGAGGGGATTTCTCTGCAATTCGAGGTCAAGCGGCGTGGACCGGTGATGGATCTCGCCGCGGTGAAGATGGACTTCCGCTACGACGACTGGTTCGCCAAGGAACCGAATGTCGGCTACGAGACGTTGCTCTACGACGTCATGGTCGGGGATCAGACACTCTTCATGCGCGCCGACATGGTCGAGCAGGCCTGGCGCATCGTGCAGCCCGTGCTCGACGACTGGGCGGCGACCAAGGCAGATTTCGCCAACTATGAGTCCGGCAGCACTGGTCCCAAAGGCGGCCGACGAACTTCTGGCCGGCAGCGACAACCGGGCCTGGCGCCCCCTCACGCTGCCGCCGGGACAAAAGACATGAGCGACGCGCCGCAGACGCTGGCGATCGATATCGGCGGCACTGGACTCAAGGCATCCGTCCTCGACGAGTCGGGGAAGATGGTGGAAAAGCACGTGCGTGTGGCGACGCCCGCCCCCTGCACGCCCGACATCCTGATGGAGGCGCTGCTCAAGCTGACGGCGCCGCTCACTACCTTTGACCGTATTTCGATCGGCTTTCCGGGTGTCGTGCGCGACGGCAAGATCATCACGGCACCCCACTTCAAGGGCGAAGCCTGGCGCGACTTTCCGCTCGCCGAGACTCTGTCGCATGGCCTCGGCAAACCAGCCCGGCTGCTCAACGACGCCGAGGTCCAGGGGCTAGGGGTTGTCAGAGGACAGGGGCTCGAGGTCGTGCTGACGCTGGGCACGGGTGTCGGCAGCGCGGTGTTCAGCAACGGAGCGCTTACGCCCCATCTCGAGCTGGCCCAACATCCGATCCGCAAGCACCACACCTACAACGACTATCTCGGCAACGCCGCGCGCCGTGCCCTCAGCCACAAGAAATGGAACAAGCGCGTCCTCAAGATGATCGACATCGTCCATTCGCTGCTTCACTACGACGTTCTGTACTTGGGAGGCGGAAACGCCGCCAACGTCACTGTTGCCCTGCCGGACAACGTCCATATCTCATCCAACGACGCCGGCATCACGGGTGGCATCCGGCTGTGGGACGAGGTCGTCTGGAGCGGCGTCCTGCGCAGCCACGCCGTGTCGTCGATGCATTGAGCCGGTTGGCCGGGCATCACGCGATCAGACGCCCCCAGGCCCGCTTCAGCCAGGAGATTGGCCGGTCCTGGGCATAGGCCAGGGCGGCCAGACGGATGCCGTCGGACTGCGCCGGATAGGTGTGAAGAACGTCGGCCAACTCGCGCATGCCGATGCCGACGCTCATGGCGACGGATATCTCGTTGATCATCTCGCTCGCCCGCGAGGCCACGATGGTCGCGCCCAGGATCCTGTCGGTCCCGGCCTTGACGTGGATCTTGACGAAGCCGTCGTCCTGTCCGTCGGTTATGGCGCGGTCGACATCCTGCATCATCACCGTGTAGCTCTTGATCGGGATGGACCGTTCGCTGGCGTCCCAGACATGCATGCCGACATGGGCGATTTCGGGGTCGCAATAAGTACACCACGGTATCGTCATCCGGCTGGTGCGCCGACGCCCGCCGGCAAAGGCATTCTCGACGGCCATGCGCCCCGAGGCCTCGGCGACGTTGGTGAATTTGTGCGACATGCAGACATCGCCCGCCGCGTAGACGCGGCGGTTCGTCGTTCGCAGAAAGTCATCGACGACGATTCCCTTTACGTCGTCGGCCGCGATGCCCGCGGCGTCGAGGTCCAGTCCCTGTGTATACGCTTTGGTGCCGATGCTGAGCAGGATTTCGTCGGCCTCGATGGTGTAGCGGGCGTCGACGTTGACCGTGTCGAGTATTTTGCTGCCGTTCTCCTCGCGCACGCGCACGACTGTCGTATTCAAGCGCGTATCGACGCCGTCACGCGCCAGGGAAAACGACAGGAGCTGGGAGGCATCTCTTTCCTCGTGCGGAAGGAATTTCGGTTCGTCCTGCACGATGGTGACATGGGAGCCCAGCCGGCAAAACGCCTGTGCCGCTTCGCAGCCCAGAGGGCCGCCGCCGATGACGGCGATGCGCTTGGGAAAGCTCGTCAGCTCGAAAATGGAACTGCTCGTGCGAAAGCCGGCTTCTTCCAGTCCCGGAATGGATGGCAGCGTCGGTCGGGCGCCGGTCGCGATGAGGGCCTTTCGGAAGGCGATGCGTGCGCCGCCGACGGTCAAGGCGTCGACGTCGGCGAAACGCGCTTCGCCGAAGAACACGTCGATGCCGAGCGCCCGCAGTCGTTCGGCGGAGTGGTATTCGGCAATCCGCGCGCGGATTCCCCTCATGCGCGTCGTGATCTTGAGGAAATCGGCCGGCAATTCGGTCGACGCCGGCGCTCCGAATTCGTCCGCCCGCTGCGTCGTCGCATAGACCTTTGCGGTGCGGATGATCGTCTTGGAGGGGATCGAGCCCGTGTCGAGGGAATTTCCGCCCAGCCGGTACTTTTCGATCAGGGCGACGCTCAGCCCCAGCCGTATCGCGGTTCGCGCCGCCACCAGCCCGGCCGGTCCGCCGCCGATGATGGCCAGGTCGTAACGGGCCTTGGGCTCGGGGTTCCGCCAGTCGGCCGGCCGGACACGACGAAGCAGGTCTGCCTGATCGAGCGCGTCGACCTCGGGAGGCTTGGGGCTTGCGACCGCCATGGCTAAAGCCATCCGCCCTTGAAGCCGGCGCGCTGCAGGCCGGTGCGGACACAGGGGCAGCCGCGCATGATCTCCCAGACGAACCCGCTGCGATAATTCTCGATCATCAGGACCAGCAGGCCCTGGTCCAGGCCGAACCAGCCTTCGGAAAGCCACGCATGGCCGTCTTTATGGAACGTCGGATTGAAGCCGCTGGAAAATCGATCCTTCGTGCAAACCTGCGGATAGGCTTGCAGCAAATGGCGCGTGCCCTCGATCGCCGCGCCGGCGCCGAACGGCAGCGTGGCCAGCATCGCCCAGGGCGAGATCGTTCCATCGTCCGGACCATAGGGCACGCCACGCGAGGTGTAGCCGAAGAAACGGCGGTCCCTGTAGTCCTCCCGGCATTCTTCGTTGCCGGGGCCCTCGCCGGCAGTGATGCCCCAGAGATCGCGATCGTAGCCCACATATCCGCGAGGATTGCGGGCGCTGTACTCGCGATGCAGGGCGATCGAGTTTTGGGTGTTCTGGAAGTAATCCTTGCGCGCGCTGCGCATGAACTCATCCTGGATGCCGCGAAAATCGATCCACGCATGGGAGAACAGGTGGGTAAACAGGGGGCCTGAATACAGAACGTCCTGTCCGAGCAGGTTCTCGAACTGATAGGTCACCGTCCAGCCGGTGAAGCTGTCGGGCGGAAGGGCGTAGGTCGGCGAGCCGGCCCCGAGAACGTAAAGGATGGTTGCTTCGTTGTAGCCTTCCCATCCGTAGTGAAGGAAGCCGCACTCCGGCTTCCATCCCTGAGTTACCGTCTGCCCATTGTTCTGTGCCCATTGCCAATCGACCCGGCGGTAGATCGCATCGGCCAGTTCACGGATTTCCGGTTCATCGCCGCCGCCGCCGTCGAAGTAGCGGCCCGCCATGAGCACACCCGCCAGCAGAAGGGTGGTGTCCACGAGTGACAGTTCGCACTGCCAGACGCGGCGCCCCGTCTTCATGTGCAGGAAGTGATAATAGAAGCCCTTGTAGCCTGTGGCGTCGGGCTGATCGTTTTGTGGGCTGTTCCAGAAGAACCGCAGGGTCTTCACCGTTTGCGCGGCTGCGGCCGCGCGCGTCATCCAGCCGTTCTTGACGGCCACAGGGTAACAGGAAAGCGCAAATCCCACGACGGCGATGCTGCACGGCGATCCCTCGCGCGAGGTGTCGGCGACCAGACCGTTGGCGTCGTTGGCGTATTCGGTGAGATAGGAAAAGGCGCCGCGTTGAAGCCGGTCGATCAGCGCTTCGTCCGACAGACTGGTCAGCTCAGCCATGGCGAAGGTTACTAGTAGGTGAGCTGGATGGCGGCGACCGCTTGCGGCGGCATCGCCACCTCCAGGCGGAATGTCCCGTTCTCGCGAACGACCGGTTGGATTTCCGTTTGCAAACGCGACACGGCGTCGAGCTCGGCCACCATCGCGGCGCTCAGATACTCGGGCTTGCCGAGCTGCTCCCAGCGCCGCTTGGCGTTGGCGTGCTCCAGGTCGATGCGCCGGATCGTGGCGCTGGCGACGGACGGCGCTCCTTTCAGCACGAACGACACGGTCTCGGTCGCGATGGGATGGCGAGGCAGGGCGAAGTTGGTGAGCATGAGGGTGGCCGATTTCTCGCTGCGAACGAGCCAGGCATCGACGGTCTCGTGCTTGCCCTCGACCTGCATCAGGTCGGTGCCCAGCGCATGGAGCAGTTGATAGGCGCGATAAGCCGGCTTGGCGATGCCGTGGAGGTTCAGCAATCCGAAGCCGCCATGAAACGGCACGGACGGGAAGTAGTTCTCCTCGAAGATGTCCGAGAAGGTCCAGTAGCTGTAGGCCTGGACCAGGCCGTTCGCCTCCAGCACGGTCTTGACGATGAAGGCGGCGGCGTAGGGATCGTCGTGCAGGAAGTCGCGCGGGTTCGAGGAGGTGCACCATTCGGTGTAGTAGACGGGCAAATCGCCCGCCTGCTTGCGGACGGCGCGCGTCTGTTCGCGCAGGACACTGCGTGTGCTCTTGGCGAGCTGCGTTATCGTGTCGTCGCCGGGCTTGCCGAAGGCGTCGGTCGGGTAATGGTGCGTGCTGACGAAGTCGGCAGGCAGTCCATTGGCCTTGCAGAAGGCGAGGAAGTCGGCCACCCAGGCGTTCTCCGCGGTCGCCGGCCCACCGACGCGCAGCGCGGTATCGACGCCTTTGATCGCTTCGACCGTGTAGCGATAGAGCTCGAAGTATCCGTCTTGTTTACCGTTGCCGAAGGCGCGCAGGTTGGGCTCGTTCCAGACCTCGAAGAACCACTGCCGCACTTCGTCGAGCGCCATAGCGGTCGACCCAGTGGGCCACCAGCTTGCGGATCAGCATCGCCCAGTCGGCGTGGTCGCGCGGCGCGGTGACGTTGGCCCGGTAGCGGAAGATGATCTGGTCGCCGGACGACAGGATCGAGGGCATGAAGCTCAGCTCGACGAAGGGTTTCATGCCGATCGACAGCAGGAAGTCGAAGATCTGGTCGGCGTTGAAGAAGGAATAGAGATACTGATTGTCCTGGCCGATGCACGTGCCCATGCCGTCCGACAATATGCCGTGAAAGCGCACATGCTTCATGCCGAGCTCATCATGGGTGCGCTTCATCTGCGCCTGCCAGTCGGCGCGCAACGCCAGGGTGGCATGGCCGCTGCCAACCGTATGCTCCCAGAAATGGGGCAAGTTCGTCGAAGGTCCACTGAGATCGCCGCCGAACGTTGGCATGGCTAATGGTGTCTGCTTGAAAGTATGCGGTTCATGAATTCCATTCCAGGTGACGCCGATTAGAACCCGCGTGTAAACGGCCTGTCTGGTCAACTGTGTACACGAAAGCATGAAACGGCATGACCGATCCAAAATCCGACCGGCCCGTACGGTCGGGCCTCCGCAGGTGATCGACAGCCGCGCCGCCATGCTCGATGATGCTCGCCCCAAGGCGATGGCACAACAGCGCAAGCGCAGTCGATGGACGGCCCGCGAGAGTGTTTGCGCCGTCGTCGATCTGGCGGGCTTGCGTGTCAGATGGTGCCCGGCTTCCGTGATTGAGGTCGGGCGGACGCGCTGCTAAAGACCAACACCGGGAGGGCGATCCGATGCTGCGGCTTCTGTTCCGAGCACTTGTGGTCTTGGCGGGCCTGCACGCGGGAAGCGTCTTCGCCCAGGACGGCGGAAATCTCGGGCCGCTGCTGCAATCCGGTCAATCAGCCCAGCAGTCGCCGGTGCTGGAGCAGTATTCGCTGCGGCTCCCGGTACGGGATGCGCTGAGCGGTGCCCGCGCTGTCCGGTCGCTCGATCACCTTCAGCAAGCCGAGCCGCAACTTCGCTTGCGCGGGGCGAAGGAGATCGAGCTTTATCGCACGCTTTCGGGCACCGTCCCCCTGTTGCTGACGGATGATGGATCGGGTTCCGGGGTGTTGTTGAGCGCCAAGCCGATGCCGGGTTCGTCTCTCAGGACCGGTGTCATTCTTACGAACTGGCATGTGGTCAGGGGCGCGCAGGAAGTCGGGGTCATCTTCAAGCCCCGGCAAGACGACCAGACGATCACTCGGGCGAGCGTTCTTCGCGGGCAGGTGCGAAAGATCGATCCGGTTCATGACCTCGCTCTCGTCGAGGTCGATGGTGTACCATCCCATGTGACCCCCATGGAACTCGGGACGATGAGCGAAGTGCAGGTTGGCGCGGACGTTCATGCGATCGGGCACCCCATCGGGGAGACCTGGACCTATACGAAAGGACTGATCAGCCAGATTCGCCCCCACTATGAATGGCAGGCGCAATCTCCGGTGAAGCATGTCGCCGATGTTATCCAGACCCAGACCCCGATCAACCCCGGCAACTCCGGAGGGCCGCTCATTGGCGACAGCGGCCATCTGATCGGCGTCAATTCCTTCAAGGCCGAGGGTTCGGAGGCCATCAACTTCGCCGTTTCCGTCGGCGAGGTGCGGAAGTTCCTGGCGGCGGCCGAGGGCGGCGCTTTCGATCTCAAGCCGGAAAACGTGGCGGCCAGGGCCTGCGAAGGTAAGGTCATGTATGAAGGCCGTACCGCGAGCAGGGATGCGTTCATCAAGAACGTCGATCTCAATTGCGCCGGTCGCGCAAACGCGACTCTCTATGTTCCCGACGACAAATCCAAGTCGATCGAGTTCCGCATCGATTCCAACAATGACGGCAAGGTCGACATCGTGGTTTTCGATACGGATCGGGATGGAAAGTGGGACTATTCGCTTTGGGACACCGACTTCGACGGCAAACCTGACCTGATCGGCTATCATCCGGATGGTGAGTTGAAGCCATCAAGATTCGAGAAGTATCTGCCCAGGCCCTGACCGTCCAAAAGGGAGGACACTATGCCCGTGCGGGTGATCGGTATGATCGGCGTCACGCCGCCCAGCGGCGAGGCCACGGTCCATGTCATCAAGGGCGGCATCTCCACGCCCTATCTGCGGGCCTTTTCCCAGGCGCATGACGAGGCGGGCTTCGACCTCGCGCTGGTCGGCTACACCGCCTCCTCGGCCGAGGGCTTTCTCGTCGCCCAGTATGCGGCCCAGCACACCGAACGGCTGGGCTTCCTGATCGCCCATCGGCCGGGCTTCGTCGCGCCGACCCTGGCCGCCCGCAAGATCGCGACCTTCGATCATCTCACCAACGGGCGGATCGCGTTGCACGTCATCTCCGGCGCGAGCGATGCCGAGCAGCATGGCGACGGCGACTTCGCGCTCAAGGAAGAACGCTACCGTCGCGCCGCCGAGTACCTCGAAGTGATGAAGCTCGCCTGGAGCAGCGAGCGCCGTTTCGATTTCGACGGCGAGTTCTATCGGGTGCGCGGCGCCAAGTCCGACGTGCAGCCGCTGCAGAAGCCGCATCCGCCGCTGTTCTTCGGCGGCTCGTCGGAAGGCGCGCTGGCGATGGGTTCCAGGCACTGCGACGTGTTCGCGATGTTCGGCGAGCCCTTGGCCGCCACGGCGGTGCGCATCGCCGATTTCCGGTCGCGCGCCGCCGCCTATGGCCGGTCGCCCACCTTCAACATGTCGTTTCGGCCGATCCTCGGCGCGACCGAAGGGGCGGCGTGGGATCGCGCGCGGCGGATCCTGGCGTCGATCCAGAAACCGGGCGATCCCACCGGCTTCGGCAACAACAAGCAGCCCCTCGACCAGTCGGCCCGGCGCCTGCTCGACTTTGCCGCGGCGGGCGAGACGCACGACGAGCGGCTGTGGATGCCGATCGCCGAGGCGACCGGCGCCGTGGGCAACACCTCGTGCCTGGTCGGCACCGCCGAGCAGGTCGCCCGCGCCCTGCTGGAATACTACAAGCTCGGCGTTCATTCCTTTTTGATCCGCGGCTTCGATCCCTTCGAAGACACGGTCGATTTCGGGCGCGAGCTGATCCCGCGGTTGCGTGCCGGCGCCGAAGAGCTGGACCGCGCGAAGGCCGCGTAAACGCGTCGACCGCGCTCAGATCCTGTCGATCACGGCGGTCTTGAACCGGCGCATTTCCGCGATCATCGCGTCTGCCTTCGGCCGGGTGAAATCGATGTCGATGGCGGTGACGCCCAGGTCGCGCAAGGCGCGCAGGTCGGCAATGATAGCGGCCTCACTGCCGGAGAACAGCCGCCGCTCGCCATCCGAGGCGACGGGCGGCACCACCGAGCCATAGCGCTTCACGCGATAACCGACGCCGACGGACGCGGGATCACGTCCGGCCTCGGTCGTGGCCTTGCGCAGGCGGGCGATACCGGCGCGCAAGCGCGGCAGCGTATCGAGCAGATGCTGGTTGTTGCTGCCGATCGGGTACCACAGATTGCCGATGCGGGCGGCGCGGCGCACGGCAGGGCCGCTCTCGCCGCCGACCCAGATCGGCGGGTATGGACGCTGGATCGGCTTGGGCTCCAGCACGATGCCGGCGAAGTTGGTGTAACGGCCGGCGAAGTGCGGCTTGCTCTCGGTCCACAGTACGCGGAATGCGTCGATATATTCGTCGGTCACCGCACCGCGCTCGGCGAATGGCGTATGGACGACGGCATCGAACTCGGCCTTCAGCCAGCCGGCGCCGATGCCCACGACCAGCCGTCCGCCGGACAGCACGTCGAGCGTGGCGAGCATCTTGGCGGCCAGCACAGCCGGGCGATGCGGCACCACCAGCACCGCGGCCACCAGTCGGATGCGCGTGGTCTTGGCTGCGACATAGGCCATGCCGGTCAGTTGCTCGTGCCGCTCGTTCGGGTCGGCCTCGTAGAATTCGCCGCTCTCGGAATAGGGATAGCCGGGCACCTTCATGTCGGGCAGCACGACGTGATCGGTCACGGTGAGATAGTCGAAGCCCATCGCCTCGCCCTCGGCGGCGATCTCCGTCATCGCCGCGACGGCGGAAAGCGGGCCCGAGTTGGGCAGGTTGAAACCGATCTGCATCGTTGTCATCCGTCCGCTTGGGTCAACGCCCGGCCCGGGCCAACCAGTTGACCGTCACGTCGCTGCGCGGCCGGGCGCGGCAGGCAAGCGTGAGCCCGGATTTGAGCTGTGCCTTGCTCAAGGCGGCATCGCCGTGCGGCAGCAGCGACACTCTTCCGTCCTCGAGCTTTGAGATGCAGGTCGCGCAGTTTCCCGTCGCGCAGGCATAGGGATAGTCGAGGCCGGCGGCGATCGCCGCCTGCAGGATCGTGCGGTCCGCGGCGCAGGTAATTGTCTGGCCGCTGTTGCGGATCGTGATCTGGAATGTCTTCGGGGTCCGGGCCATCAGCGTCTCACGCCGCATGCCGCCGCGACGGGGTCGCACGCAGCGATTGGAATTCGGGAAGGAACCAGGTGACCGACGGGAAGCGCGCAAGCGCCCAGCCATAGAGCGCCAGGCTGACGGCAGGCCGATCGCCCACGACCTCGGTTGCGTGGATGTCATGGTCGGCCATGACGATGCCGGTCCCCGGCTCGACCATCACTTCGCCGACCTGGGCGACCGTTGCGCCGCCGGCTTTCCGCCCATCGTCGGTGCGCCGATAGAACACATGCCGCTCCCGCCCTGAAATGCCGGCATTGGCGCACCAGATTCCATGGTCGTGCGGCGCCGCCTCCTTGCCCGGCAGGCCGATCGTCAGATAGAGGCCGTGCCCGTCATCGTCTTCGACCAGCAACGGATGGGTGCGGCCCTGCGCCTCCGGCATGGCGAAATCGGCCAGCGGGAACAGGTCCGCACGTTTCGCCAGGGCAACCAGCTTCAACTTGATCGCGTGCAGCGTCGAAGGATTGATGCCTTCGCCCGCCGTAGCCGCATGCACTTGCGTCATGAGCGCCTGGCAAGCCCGCACCCGCCGGGCAGCGACACCGGATTGGATCGTCATGGGACCTCCCCTTGGAGCCACGTTAAAGGCGTGGCGATGCAGGTCAACAGCATGGATATCCATCGCTCTGCAGAAGCCCGTGCCACGGGTTACGGCCGGACAGCGACTGGCGCTTGCGGCGGCGGCAGGCCCGTGAAAGCATTTCCATCGCATCAAAACCAAATGAACAGGAGGACGCCCATGGATGTCGGCATGATGATGGTGTTCGCCAGTTACGGCTGGGAGAACTGCTCCGACAATCGGGTGTGGGACGAGGAGATCCGGCTGGCCGGCCTCGCCGCCGACCTGGGCTTCGATTGCCTGTGGTCGGCCGAGCACCATTTCAACGACTACTCCTTCGTCCCCGACAACCTCCACCTCATGACCTACCTCGCGGCGCGCCATCCCGACATCGATGTCGGCACCGCCGCCGTCATCCTGCCTTGGCACGATCCGCTGCGGGTCGCCGAGAATGCCGCCGTGCTCGACATGCTGAGCAAGGGCAGGCTTCGCCTTGGCATGGGACGCGGGCTGGCGCGGCGCGAGTTCGCCGCCTTCCGCCTCAGCATGGATGAATCGCGGGGGCGTTTCGACGAGGCGGCGCCGATGATCATCAACGCGCTCAAGACCGGCTTCATGGAGGGCGACGGCAAGTATTACAAGCAGCCGCGCATCGAGATCCGCCCACGCCCGCAGAATTCCTTCGACGGTCGCATCTACGCCGTGGCGTCGAGCGAGGACTCCGTCGATTCCGCCGCCAGGCTCGGCGCCCATATCGTAATGTTCGCCGACCGGCCGTGGGAGATGCGGGTGCCGCAGATCGAGCTCGGCCGCACCCTGCACCGCAAGTATCACGGCACCGCGCCACCCACGGTCATGCTGACCGAGTTCTGCGTCTGCGGCAGCAACCTCGCCGAGACCGAGGAAGAGGCGCGCAAGTATCAGGGCAAGTTCGTCGAGAGCAATTTCTACCACTACGAATTCCTGGGCGAGCACTTCAAGACGGTGAAGGGCTACGACGCCTACCAGCAGAAGGCCGAGATCGCCCGCAAGGGCGGCCTCGAAGGCGCGGTGGCCGGCTTCATGCAGGCAGCGTCCTGGGGCACGCCCGACAAGATCCTGCGCGGGCTCGAAGCGCGGCGGAAGGCCGTCGGCGACTTCGAGATGAACGTCGCCTTCCGCTTCGGCGGCACGCCTTTGGAAGTCTCGGAGCGGGGGCTGAAGCTCTTCGCCAAGGAGGTGCTGCCGGTGGTTAAGTCGTGGAAATCGGCAACGACGGCAAAGGCAGCGTGACATGAGCGACGTGAAAATCCTGGCGACCGGGCTCGGCTTTCCCGAAGGCCCGGTGGCGATGCCCGACGGCTCGGTGATCCTGACGGAGATCCGCAACGGCCGCTGTTCGCGCGTGACGCCCGACGGCAAGGTCTCGCTGTTCTCGGCGACCGGCGGCGGACCTAACGGGCTCGCCGTCGGTCCCGACGGCGCGCTCTATCTCTGCAACAACGGCGGCAGCCGCTACGTCGAGGGCATGTCGATGGGGCAGGGGCCGCATCCCGACTACAAGCACGGCTCCATCCAGCGGCTCGACGCCAGGACCGGCGAGGCCAAGACGCTCTACATCGAATGCGCCGGTCACAAGCTAAGCGCGCCCAACGACATCGTGTTCGACAAGCAGGGCGGCTTCTACTTCACCGATCTCGGCAAGCGCTATGCCCGCCATCGCGACCATGGCGGTCTCTACTATGCGCTGCCCGACGGCTCGAAGATCACCTGCCTTGCCTATCCTTTGCTGAGCCCCAACGGCTGCTCCCTGTCGCCGGACGGCAAGGTGCTCTATGTCGCCGACACCGAGAGCGCCTCGCTGTTGGCGTTCGATGTCGAGGGGCCGGGCGTGCTCGCTAAGCCCACCGGTCATGCCCATCATAGCGGCCGGGTGATCGGCGGCGTTATCGGGCCGGCGCGCTTCGACAGCATGGCGGTGCTGGAGAACGGCAATATCTGCGTGGCGACGCTCACGACTGGCAAGATCACCGAGTTCTCCCCGGCGGGCGCGGTCGTGCGCGAGGTCAAGATGCCGGATGTCTATCCGACCAACATCTGCTTCGGCGGCGCCGACCGGCGCACGGCCTACATAACCCTGTCGGACAAGGGCGAGCTCGCGACCATGCAATGGCCGACGCCCGGTCTGAAGCTCAACTTCTGAGGAGGCACGCTATGGCGGGCAACGGACAGACCATCATCGATCTCGACAGGAAGCGCATGCATGCGATGGCCGCGAAGGACGTCGCCACGTTGCAGTCGGTGCTGGCCGACGATCTCGTCTACACGCACTCCTCGGCGCGGCTCGACACCAAGAAGAGCCTTATCGACAACATGACGTCAGGCGCGACCGTCTACACCAGCGTCGAGCCGTCCGACGTCAAGGCGCAGGATCTCGGCGAGGCGGTGGTGCTGACGGGGATTGCCCAGATCAAGGTCGTGTCCGGTGGGACGCCCAATGCTTTCGGCGTCCGTTTCACCGACGTTTATGCCAAGCGCAATGGAAACTGGCAGATGGTGACCTGGCAGTCGACGCGGCTGCCGGCCTGATCCCATCAAATAGCGGGGAGTGCTGCACCATGGATTTCACGAACAAGGTCGCTCTCGTCACCGGCGGCAGCAACGGGATCGGGCGCGCCACGACCCTGGGCTTTGCCACGCGGGGCGCCAAGGTCGTGATCGTCGATCGCGACGCGGCGGGCGGCGAGGCGACAGCAGGCATCGTCCGTCAGAAGGGCGGCGAGGCGCTGTTCGTCCAGGCCGACGTGACCAAGGCCGATTCCGTGAAGGCCTATGTCGACAAGGCGGTCGGAGCCTTCGGGCGCATCGATTGCTTCCACAACAATGCCGGCATTGAAGGCAAGGTCGCGAACATCGCCGACTACGACGAGGCGATGTTCGACACCGTCATGGCCGTGAACGTCAGAGGCGTGTTCCTCGGGCTGAAATACGTCCTGAAGCAGATGCTTGCCCAGAAGACCGGCGGAGCGATCGTCAATACCGCCTCCGTTGCCGGCTTGATGGGATCGCCCGGCATGCCGGCCTATGTCGCCTCGAAACATGCGGTGCTCGGCCTCACCAAGACGGCTTCGGGCGAAGTGGCGCGCCACGGCATTCGGGTGAACGCGGTCTGCCCCGGCCCGATCGATACGCGCATGATCCACGACCTGGAAAAGCAGTTGAACCCCGCCAATCCGGGGAAGGTCGAGGCGACCTATCAGTCGTCCATTCCGATCGGCCGCTACGGCACGGCCGAGGAGGTCGCCAATACGGTGCTCTTCTTGTGCTCGGAGCTGGCCGGCAACATCACGGGCGCGCACTACGTCGTCGATGGCGGCCGCACGGCGACGCCGGGCGCGGTCACGTCGATGAACAAGGACTAAGCGTTTCAGTTGGCGGTCATGCCGCCATCGATCACGAGCTCGCTGCCGGTGACCCACGACGCTTCCTCCGAGGCAAGGTAGAGGCAGCCGGCGGCGATATCGGACGGCGTTCCGAACCGGCCGAGCGGCGTTGCTTCCAGGCGCTTTCGCGCGACGTCCGGATTGGAATGGCCCGGCACGGTCATCGGCGTGTCGACGAAGCCCGGATGAACCGAATTCACGCGAATCTTGTCCGGCGCGTACTGGATCGCGGCGGCTTTGGAGAAGATCCGCACGGCGCCTTTGGAGGCATGGTAGGCGGCGTTGGCATGCGAGCCGACGATGCCGCAGATCGACGAGATGTTGATGATCGAGCCGCCGCCGGCGCGCTGCATGGCCGGTATCGAGGCCTTCGTTCCCAGAAAGACGCCCGTGGCGTTGATCTCCATCACCTGGTTCCACTGCGCCAGCGTCTGCTCGGCCAGTCGCGGCCCGGCGGTCAGGCTGGTCTGGATGTTCATCCTGGGATCGCGGCCCGAAATGCCGGCGATGTTGCACAGGATATCGAGTCGGCCGTAGGTCTTCTCGGCCTGCCCGACCACCGCTTCCCACTGGGCTTCGTCCCGCACGTCCTGCGTGGCGAACACGGCTGTCCCGCCGGCATCGCAGATCTCCTTCTCGACCGTCTTGCCCAAGGGTGCGTTGCTGTCGGTCAGGACCACGGATGCGCCGTGCTGCGCGAACATCCGCGCGGTCGCCGCACCAATGCCCGACGCGCCTCCCGTCACGATCGCCACCTTGCCTAAAAGTCTCTTCCCGGGCTTCATGGTTCGTCTCCTCGTTTCCTCTGCTAGTCTGGCACATCGACAGGGGGCGGACATATGAACGTAATTTCAAGGACTCGTCCCGACGCTCAGGAAACAGCCTTTGCCTGGCTGAAGTCCTTTGGCGACGCGCTGCAGGCGAGCGACGCTGCTGCCGCGGCTGCCCATTTCGCTGTCGACGGTCACTGGCGCGATGTGCTGGCCTTCACGTGGCGGCTGCAGACGGAAACCGGCGGTGCGGCAATCGAGCGGGCGCTGGCACCGACGTTGTCGCGCACCCGGCCTGCCAACTTCCACATTCCCGCCGAGCGTGCCGCGCCGCGCCGCGTGCGCCGGGCCGGGATCGATTGCATCGAGGCGATCTTCGAGTTCGAGACCGCATTCGGCCGCGCCAACGGCGTGGTTCGTCTTGTCGAGGATGCCACCGACGGCACCTGGCGCGCCTGGACGCTCTTGACCACGCTCGAGGAGCTGCACGGCTATCCGGACGGCCGGCCGCGCGCCGTGAGCGACGCCGAGCACTACTCGCGCGATTTTGGTGGCGAGAACTGGCTCGACCAGCGCCGCAAGGCGGCTGCCTACACCGACCACGACCCGGCCGTGGTGGTGGTGGGCGGCGGCCAGGCGGGGCTCGCGGTCGCGGCCCGGCTCAGCGCGCTTGGCGTCGACACGCTGATCGTCGATCGCCATGAGCGCATCGGCGACAACTGGCGCCTGCGCTATCACGCGCTGACCCTGCACAACGAAGTGCACGTCAATCACATGCCGCTGATGCCTTTCCCGCCCACCTGGCCTGTCTTCATCCCCAAGGACAAGCTGGCCAACTGGTTCGAATCCTACGTCGAGAGCCTCGATCTCAACTACTGGACGGGGACGGAACTGGCGGGCGGCAGCTACGACTCCACGGAACGGCGCTGGACGGTGAGGCTTCGCCGCAGCGACGGCAGCGAGCGCACGCTCAAGCCGCGCCACCTGATCGTGGCGACGGGCGTCAGCGGCACGCCGGTATGGCCGTCGGTGCCCGGACTCGACGCTTTCGGCGGAACGGTCATGCATTCCGGCAGCTACACCAGCGGCGAAGCCTGGAAAGGCCGCAAGGCCCTCGTGCTCGGCACCGGCAACAGCGGCCACGACGTGGCGCAGGATCTATGCTCCAGCGGCGCCGACGTCACCATCGTGCAGCGCAGCCCGACCTATGTCGTGAGCATCCGCGAGGCGCAAAAGGTCTACTCCGTCTACACCGAGGGCCTGCCCTTCGCGGATTGCGATCTGCTCGCCGCGTCGATGCCCTATCCCGTCCTGCTGCGCGCCTACCAGCTTTCGACGGCGGAGATGCGCGCGGTCGACCGCGAGTTGTTGAAAGGCCTGGAGTTGCGCGGCTTCCGCCTCACCTACGGCGAGGACGATACAGGCTTCCAGATGATGTATCTGCGGCGCGGCGGCGGCTACTACTTCAATGTCGGCTGTTCAGACATGATCGTCGATGGCCGCATCGGACTGCTGCAGTACGACACCATCGAGCGCTTCGTGCCGCAGGGCGTCCGGTTGCGCGATGGCCGGACGATGCCGGCCGACCTCGTCGTCGTCGCCACCGGCTACGAGAGCCAGCAGGAATTCGTGCGTGCGCAGCTGGGCGACGCCATCGCCGACCGCATCGGCCCGGTCTGGGGCTTCGACGAGGGCGGCGAGCTGCGCAACATGTGGAGCCGCACGGCCCAGGACGGGCTGTGGTTCACCGCCGGCAGCCTGGCGCAATGCAGGATCTATTCGCGGTACCTCGCCCTGCAGATCAAGGCCCTGGAAGACGGATTGCTGCGCTGATCAGGGTTTGCCGAAGGTGGCGATGCGGTCGACGTTGCAGATGAACAGCACGCGCTTTTCGTCGATGGCGGGATCGCGCAACCCGTAAGGCGCCGGGTTGCCCGTATACTTCGTCCAGATCTTGTCGAGTTGCTTTGTGACGCGCGCGCCGCCCGGTGCCGCTTCGTGCTCCTCGCGCTCCACCGTGCATTTGATCTGGACCCAGTGGTAGGCGTTGTCGGGGTTGACGATCAGGATGGTGAGCCTGGGGTTCTTGCGGATCCAGTCGCACTTGGCGCGGTGCGAGGCGGTGTTCACCAGGATCTTGTCGCCCTCATAGTCGAACCACATCGGCGTCAGGCCGATCCGGCCGTCCGGTCCGATCAGGCCGAGCGTGACGGTAATCGGCCGGTCGAGCAGCGCCTTGTAGATCGGATCGAGGTCCGACAGCCCCTTGATCTTGACCCGGTCGCCGACAGCGAACTGGCCTTCCTGCAGGCCGCCGGCCACATCGCGGAATTTCGCGACAGTGATGCTGTTTGCCATGTTCCCTCGCGCACCGACTGATTTGCCGGATCGTGACACGGCGGGTCCCGCGACGACAAGCGGGCGGCGCAATTGACTCCACCGGTCCAGGCCGCACAATCGCCGCAACAAAACGACAGCCGTTTGGGGGAAACCATGCGCTTCAGGAACAAGGTGGCGCTGATCACCGCGGCGGCGAACGGCATCGGCCGGGCCACCGCCACGATCATGGCGCGCGAGGGCGCGACGGTGATCGCCGTCGACAACAACCAGGGCCGACTCGACGAGGCCGTACCGTCGCTGCGCAAGGCCTGCCAGAACGGCGGCAAGGTGCAGGGCGAGCTCGTGGACGCGCTGGATGCCGCGCAAGTCGACAGGCTGGTCGCGGCGGTGGAACGCGACCACGGCGGCATCGACATCCTGGTCAATGCCGTCGGCGGCAGCACGGTGATTGCCAATCCCCAGGCCACCACCGAGCAACTGGCCTTCGCCGACTGGCAGAAGCTGATCGCCTTCAACCTCGACGGCACCTTCCTGTTCACCCACGCGGTGATTCCGGTGATGAAGCGCAGGCGCAGCGGCAAGATCGTCAACCTGGCCTCGATCGCCGGGCGGGGCTTGAGCCAGAACAGCTCCAGCGCCTACGCCGCGGCCAAGGGCGGCATCATCGCCTTCACCCGCAAGCTCGCCCACGAGCTCGGCCCCGAGGGCATCAATGTCAATGCCATCGCGCCCAGCGTGACCCTGACCGAGCGCATCCGGCCGCATTGGGAGAAGCGCTCCCAGGCATCCCAGGCCGAGGAGATCGAACGCACGCCGCTGCGCCGCGTGGCCGAGGCGGTCGACCAGGCGAACGTGATCTGTTTTCTCGCCTCGTCCGACGCCGATTTCGTCACCGGCCTCACCATCGACGTCACTGGCGGCGTCTAGCCGTCCTACTGAGACAGGGGAGAGACACATGGCCGGGAAAGTCGGATTCATCGGACTCGGCGCCATGGGTGGGCCGATGGCGCTCAACCTTGCCAAGGCCGGCTTCAAGCTGGTGGTGCACGACATCGATCAGAGCAAGACCGCGCCGTTGCGGGCCAAGGGTGCCGAGCTTGCCGGCAACGCCGAAGCGGTCGCCGCGGCGGTCGATCGCACCATCCTGATCGTCGAGACCACGGAGCAGGCCGAGTTGGTGATCGCCGGCGAACGCGGCATCATCGGGAGCGCCAAACCCGGCCACATCGTGGTCTGCATGTCGACCATCGATCCCTTCGCCGCGCGCAACCTCGCCGACCGCCTCAAGGAAAAGGGCATCGCCATGGTGGACGCGCCGGTGAGCGGCGGCACGGGGCGCGCCCAATCGGGCGAACTCTCGGTGATCGTGGGCGGCGACAAGGAGGTGGTCGCGCGCTGCGAGGACCTGTTCGCTGCCATGGGCAACCGCACGTTCCATGTCGGGCCGCTGGGCAGCGGGCTCGCCATGAAGCTGGTCAACAACATGCTGGTCCAGGTCAACACCGTGGCGGTGGCCGAGGCCCTGGTGCTGGGCGTCAAGGCGGGGCTCGATCCGCAGACCATCTACGAGGTC
Organism: uncultured Alphaproteobacteria bacterium; assembly: GCA_963843185.1. Lineage (GTDB taxonomy): Bacteria > Pseudomonadota > Alphaproteobacteria > Reyranellales > Reyranellaceae > Reyranella. The sequence goes on along the minus strand of CAWJJJ010000024.1, from coordinate 12,788 downwards.
GTGCGCGTCTCGACGGGCGCGAGTGCGGCCTGGGAGCTGCGCGTGCCGCGCATCCTCAAGGGCGACTACGAGCCCGGCGGCACGATCGACATCTCCTACAAGGACCAGGAACTGGAGACCGCCTTCGCCAAGCGGCTGGGCGTACCGGTGCTGCTCGCGAACGTCACACAGCAGGTCTACCAGATGGCCCGCGCCCAGGGGCTCAACAAGCAGGACGGCGCGGCGGTCGTGAAGATCTTCGAGCAGATGGCTGGCGTGAAGGTGAGGGGGGAAACGCAATGACGACATTCGTGCTGATCCATGGCGCCTACCAGGGCGGCTGGATCTGGAAGCCGACCGTCGAGCAATTGATCGCCAAGGGCCATCGCGTGCTGGCGCCGACGCTGGACGGCTGCGCCGAGCGCAAGGGCCAGGTCCGCGCCGGCATCACCACCGAGAGTCATGCGGCGGAGATCGCCGAGCTGCTGTTCTACGAGGATCTGAAGGACGTCGTGCTGGCCGGCACCAGCACCGGCGGCATGGTGATGGCGCGCGCGGCCGAGCTGGCGCGCGAACGGGTGGCGCGCGTGGTGTTCGCCGACGCCCTGGCGCTGCTGGATGGCGAAAAGCTGCCCGACATCGTCAAGCGGCCGACTGCCGTCAACACCGAGCTGACCACCGGTCCCTCGCGGCAGGATTTCGAGACCCGCCTGTTCGCCGATCTCGACCCGGCGATGCGCAAGTGGGCCATCGATCGCTGCACGCCTCATCCCATCGGCCCCATGGTGGCGCCGGTCAGGCTGGAGCGGTTCTGGGACCAGGCGTGGAACGCCTCGGTGATCTGGTGCAGGAAAAGTTCCAATCCCCCGGTGGCCCATCAGCGCCGCGCCTGCGACCGGCTGAAGGGCCGCTGGCACGAGCTGGATACCGGCCACTATCCGATGTTGAGCGAGCCGGTCGCGCTGGCGCGACCTGATCGCCGAAGGGTGACGGCCATGGCGGACAAGGAGAGCGACATCGTCCCTCGGCGACGATGTTCCAGGGCACACGCAATCCCGAGGAGCCGACGCGCTTCGGCCGCATCTTCAAACCCGACGATGCCTGGCTCGCGAAGGCTCCGCCCGAGCCGATCCTCGAGCCCGACCTGCCGATCGTCGATACCCACCATCATCTGTGGGACATGCCGGGCTACCGCTATCTCCTGGACGAGCTGCTGGCCGACATTCGCACCGGGCACAATGTGGTGGCGACGGTGTTCGAGGAATGCCGGTCGATGTATCGCGCCCGCGGACCCCAGGAGATGAAGCCGGTAGGCGAGGTCGAGTTCGTGGCCGGCGTCGCCGCCATGAGCGACAGCGGCCGCTACGGCCCGGCGCGGATCTGCGCTGGCATCGTCGGCTATGCCGACCTGACGCTGGGCGATCGCGTCGCCGCCGTGCTGGAGGCCGAGATCGCAGCCGGCGGCGGCCGCTTCCGCGGCGTGCGCCACTCGGCCGGCTGGAACGCCGATCCGATCATCGGCAACAGCCACGGCCTGCCGGGACCCGGCCTCTACCTCGGTGCCGACTTTCGCGCCGGCATGCGCCGGCTGGCGGGGCTGGGCCTTTCGCTCGACGCCTGGCTTTACCATCCCCAGCTTGGCGACGCGGTCGATCTCGCGCAGGCGTTTCCCTCGGCGAGCATCGTCATGTGTCACATGGGCGGCCCGCTGGGCTACGGCCCCTATGCCGGCAAGAAGGAAGAGGTCTTCGCCAACTGGAAGGCCTCGATGAAGGAGTTGGCGGCTTGCCCCAACGTGTCGGTGAAGCTGGGCGGCGTCACGATGCGACTGGCCGCCTATGACTACGGGAAGCTGCCCGCGCCGCCGTCATCCGAGGCGCTCGCGGATTGCTGGGGGCCTTACGTCAAGACGTGCATCGACCTGTTCGGTCCCGACCGATGCATGGTCGAAACCAATTATCCGGTCGAGAAGATGGGCATCGGCACGGCAGCCCTGTGGAACGCCTTCAAGCGCATGACCGCCGGTGCCTCGGCCGCCGAGAAAAAGGCGATCTTCAGCGATACGGCGAACCGGGTCTATCGCTTGGGGCTGGCTTGAACTCATTTGCCTCCCCATCGCGGAACCCGCGCAGGGGAGGAACGCCGATAGCTAAGCCGCCATCTTCACCAGCTTGTCGATCTCCGGCAGGCGCTGGTCGACCTTCTCCGGCCGCTGGCTGCCCAGGTTCACGACCAGGCGGTGAACACCCAGCGCCGCATATTCCTTCACCGCGTCCGGCGCCATGGTCATCGGCGGCGTGATGATGATCTCGTAGTCCGCGCCGCGCTTGCGGCCGGCCTTGGCGAAGGCGGCATCGAGCTTGTCGAGCATTTGCTTGGTGCGGGCCGGATCGAGATTGAAGCCGTACCAGCCGGCGCCGAAGCGCACGGCGCGACGGAAGGCTGCGTCGGCATAGCCGCCGACGATGATCGGCACATGCGGCTTCTGGATCGGCTTGGGATCCAGCCGCATGGTCTTGAACTTCACCCACTTGCCGTCGAAGTCGACGACCGGCTCGGTCCACAGGCGGCGCATGACCTCGAGGAACTCGTCGCAGCGCGTGCCGCGATCCTCCCAGCGGTAGCCGCAGGCCTCGACCTCCTCCTTGTTCCAGCCGACGCCGATGCCGAAATCGATGCGCCCGTCGGTCAGCCAGTCGAGCGTGCACATTTCCTTGGCGGTGTAGATCGGGTTGCGTTGCGGCACGAGGGCGACGCCGGTACCCAGTCGCACCTTGCTCGTCGCGGCCGCCAGGAAGCCGAAGGTCGCGGTCACATCCAGCATGCCGCCGCCGTCCGGAACGGGAATGCGCCCGTCCTTCGAGCCGGGATAGCCGTAGGTGTTCTTGTCGAACAGCGCCACGTGCTCGCCCATCCAGATCGAACTCGAGCCCCATGTTCTCGGCGCGCCGGCCGAAGTCGCGGATCATCTGCGGCGTCGCCTGGGGCGACATGAACGTGGCGAAGACACCGATCTTCATGTTGGCATTCCTCATCGTGGACGGCTGAACTTGATCAGAAAGAAGCAGGCAAGGATACTCCACCTCACTGGACGCCGAACGGGTGTCCTCGGGTTCTTGGGAGGAGCAAAGCGATGGCGATCAAGGTTGTCGAGCTCCATCATACCGGCGTGCGCATCGATGCGAAGCAGCAGACGATGAACGCGCTGCAGGACTTCTACACCGGCGTGCTCGGACTGGCCAAAGATGACGGCCGTCCCACCATTCCTGGCATCCCCGGCATGTGGATCAATGTCGGCGAGGTCGGGCAGATCCACCTGATCGGCGGCGACCAGCCGTCGCCGGTGGCGCAGGGGCCGGGCCAAGATCCGACGCTGCCGCACATGGCGATGGCCGTCGCCGACATCGTCGAGACCAAGGCCGAGCTCGACCGCATGGGCGTCAAGTACTGGTCGCTCAAGGCGCTGACATCGCCCGATTCGGAGCAGATCTTCCTCAACGATCCCTGCGGCAACATGGTGGAACTGCACCAGGTCGACAAATGCCGCTGCCGGCTGGTCAGCCGAATCGGGAAGTAGCGGCGCACGGGCAGCCTAGAAATCCACCGGGTAGGGCGACAGCTCGCCGTTTCATAGCGTTGCGGCAGGCCGGGAGTGACGTTTTCCCAGACATAGAGCATCGACCGCTTGGTGGAGTAACCCTGATGGCGGATGTCGGCCGGCATGGCGGCGACATCGCCTGCCTTCATGGTAACGCGGGCCCGCGGTGCGCCGGTGTTCTTGTCGCCGACATCCCAGACGATTTCATCGGACAGCTGGACGAACCACTCCACCCGGTCGTTGCCGTGGAACACCGGCAGGATGAACTCCTCCGTCGTCGGGCAGGCGAGCGACGCCTTGCACACCGCCGTGACGGACGGATTCCAGGTGACGTCGGAGCGGCTGAGATACTTGAACAGGCTGAAGGCATGGAGCTGCCCCTCGAAGCCCGGCTCCTCGTGAATCTCGGGTTCGTCCTGGGCGACGTCGGCGAAGGCGCGGTTCACCGGCATGTCGTCGCGCAATGGCGAGTCGCCGGGCAGGCCCGGCATGCGCTTGGTGGCGATGCGCGTCCGTTCGATGGCCGCGATGTTTTCGCCCTGCTTGGGCCCGAATGCGCTGCCGGTTTCGACCGGCGCGGCGAACGGGTCGAAGCCCTCGTTTACCCAGTCGCGCAGCATGGCCTTGAAGGTCGCCATTATGTGATCGGCGTCGAATTGCTCGACATAATCGACGCCGGCCGCCTTCAGGGTGCCGTTGAAGGTCCCGGCGTAGAAATCGACCTTGCCGTAATGGTTCCGCGTGCCGATGACGTGGTCGAAGTTGACCCAGCCGTAGAAGAAGTTCCAGGCGACGTCGCGCATGCAGGCGCGCAGGAAGGCATCCGCCGGCATCTGGTGCGAGCGCCTGGCGCCCTTGGCCGGCCAGCGCACGGTGACGAAATACTCGTCCCGCAACAGCTCGAACTTGCCGAGCCTGAAGCTGCGATAGCCATTGGCGTTGCTGGGGTCGGTGGTGACGACTTGGGTCAGGTTGGTGGCCATGGGTGTTGATCCCGGTCGAAAGGTAAGGAAGCGGTATCAGGTCAAACAGATCTCGCGCCATTTCTGGACGCTGAGATCGCCGAGCACGGTCTGCTGCATCAGGACGCCGAGCCTGGTGGCCGTGAAGCGATAGGCGTTGCCGGCGCCCAGCAGAACCTGGTGGCCGCGCTTCAGCCTGACCTGGCCCATGCGCGCGCCCTCCGGGGCGTCGCCGGCCAGCACGGCGCCGCTCTGGGCGGCGCCCGGCGGGTTCTTCATCTTGATGAAGTCTACCGTGATCTCGCCGTCCATGCAGAGCGCGAATTCGTCATGGCCGCAGGCGAACCACGGCGAAATGCCTTCGGCGCGCATGACCTCCTGGACGTATTCCATGTTCCTGGCGACGACGACGCGTTCGTAGGGCTGCGACCCCGCGGCCACCTCGAACATATTTGAGAACACGTAGTGCCGCGCCTCGCCGGACACCAGCTCGACGCTGCCCTTCGTGAAGTCCGAAATGGAGCCGAAGACGGTGTGGACCTGGCCCATCGCTATCCTCCCTCTTTTCTTGTCGCGGATGCTAGGCGTGGTCCGCCTGGGAGGCAATCAGGGTTCCCCCGGCGCGGAGCAGTCCTTGTCACGCAAGATGGGGAGGAGATGGCAGAAAATTAGGGACTTCCTCCGATGCGCGCGCAGGCCGGTGCCGCATAGTCTCCCGCGCTCTGCAGTCTTGCCTCGAAGGAGAAATAAATGCGTGTCGTTCCATGGGTCAGGGGCCTGGCTCTTCTGTCGTTGCTTGCGATCGGCGGAGAAGCGGTCGCGGACAGCAGCCAAAACCCGCTCGTGGACCATGTGCGCGCCGCGAATGGCCGCTTCAAGGCCGTGTCGGTCGCGGTTGCCGAGGGCTACGCGCCGATCCCCTGTGCGAGCGGCGTCGATGGCGGGGCGATGGGCGTCCACTACGTCAACGGCAATTACCTGAAGGATGCGATTCCCGACATCAAGCGCCCGCAGGCTGTCATGTACGAGCCGACGCCCGACGGCAAAATGGAGCTGGTGGCGGTCGAGTACATCACGTTCAAGGGGCCGGCCTCGCTGGAAGGCCAGTTGTTCAACTTCAACGGCGCGCCCAATCGCTACGGCCTGGACCCGTTCTACGAACTGCACGTGTGGGCGTGGAAGGCCAACCCGCGCGGCGCATTCTCGGACATGAATCCGAACGTGACCTGCGACCACGCGACGGCGCACGGCAAGTAGCAGGACGCCGGCAGGGATGCGGGGCGCGCAGACGTTCGTCTCCGCGCCCTCCGCCTTCAGGCAAGCTGCTTCTTGAAGAAGGCGATCGTGCGTTCCCACGCCAGCTTGGCCGCCGCCTCCTGGTAACGCGGCGTCGAGTTGTTGTGAAAGCCGTGCTGGGTGCCGGGATACTTGTACATCTCGTACGGCGCGCCGTTCGCCTTGAGGGCGGCCTCGAAGGCCGGCCACAGCGCATTGATGCGCTCGTCGTTCTCGGCGTACTGGATCAGCAGCGGCGCCTTGATGTTGGGCACCGAAGCGGTCTCGGCCGCCGCGCCGTAGAACGGCACGCCCGCCTTCAGGTCGGCGCCGAGCGCGACGGCCAGGAAGTTGGTCGTGCTGCCGCCCCAGCAGAAGCCCGTGACGCCGAGCTTGCCGGCCGACAGCGGATGGGCCTTGAGATAGTGCGCGCTGTTCAGCATGTCGGTGCGCAGCTTGCCCTGGTCGAGGCCGGCCTGGAGGGTGCGGCCGTCGTCGTCGTTGCCCGGGTAGCCGCCGACCGGCGACAGGCCGTCGGGGGCGAGCGCCAGGAACCCTTCGGCCGCGACCCGGCGGGCCACGTCCTCGATGTAGGGATTGAGCCCGCGATTCTCGTGCACCACCAGGACGGCCGAGAAGGGCCCGGCGCCGGTGGGCTGCACCAGATATCCGCGCATCGTGCCCGACGTGCCGCCCGGCGACGGATAGGTCACGTAGCGGGCCTTGATCCGCTCGTCGGTGAAGGAGATCGTCTGGGCCATCGCATAGCGCGGCAGCAGCGCCTGCGCCATGGCGAGGCCGCCGACCGTCACCACGGCGGCCTGCTGCAGGAACGCGCGGCGGTCGATGCGCCCGTGACAGTACTCGTCGTAGAGATCGAACACGCGCTGATCGATCTCGCTCTGGGTCAGTGCCGGCGGCGCCTCGGAGGCGCGGCTTGCAGTCACCTGTTCGACCATCATTCGATCTCCTTCGCTCATGCTGTCATCGCCTACGGATGGGGACCCCAGGGTGCGGCATGGAGCAACTTAACTTCCTGCGTCATCACCAGCGGCCGGAATTTCGCGGCGAAGCCCTCGGTGAAGTCGGTGTTGGCGAACACGGCCGCCCAGTGTGCGCGGCGGCCGGCATCGTCCTCATACTTCCAGAGATGCACGATCTGGTTGATCGTTCCGGTGTCGCCCTGGAAGTAGCCGACAAGGTTCTTGTCGTGTCCGCCCTTCTTCAGGGCGGGAAAGCCGAGCGTTTGGTAGAGTTTGACGGCCTCGGCCATCTTGCCGACGTAGAGCGTGTAGGTCCTGAGTTCATAGAGTGCCATGGCGTATCCTCGATTTTTCCGGCTGAAACGTTACCGCATGGTCAGAGATTGCACCACGCCGGCCGACCGATGCCCTCAGTCGCCGCGGCCCGGCGCGGCGACCCGGTGGTGATCACGGGTAAGGACGGTTTCGTCGCCGCAGAAGAGCTTGCCGCTTCGCACCAGCCTCCGCGGCCGAGCCGGCCTTCATGTCGAACGCGGATCCGGCGCAGCGTCCGGGAGGGGATCGGGCGGTGCCGATGCCTACCATGCGAGCGCCTCGACGTGCCGCTGGTGCGCGATTGCCCCCCGGCCCGCCGCGCTACATCACGAGCGCCACCGGTCGCACCGGCGAGGCCGTGCCGCCGCGCATCTTGAGCGGCAGGCAGACGAAGAGGAACTCCTTGCCCGCCAGCTTGTCGAGATTGCAGAGCTGCTGGACCATGCAGATCCCCTTCTTCAGCCAGATCTCATGGGTCGGCCACCACCACTGGTGCGGATCGTCCATGCCGATGAGATCGGTGGCGAAGATCGTGATGTTGCGATCGACCAGCCACTGCGCGGTGTCCGTCGGCACGAACGGCCGCTCCATGATGAAGCCCGGCTTCTGCCAGTCCTTGTCGACACCGGTCCAGCAGATGGTCGCGGTCCCGCTGCCGATCTTCTGACCCGATTTCTTCTCCGCTGCCTCGAGGTCGGCGATGGTGATCGCCTCGCCGTTCGCGCGGTGGGTGAGGTCCAGGAGATGACCGGGAAGGATCGTCTGGTCGAGCGGTACCTCGTCGACGGTCTTGCCGTGCTCGTCGAAATGGCGCGGCGCGTCGATATGGGTGCCGCAATGCTCGGCCATCAGGATCATCTTGCCTTCGGTGGCGAGCTTGCCGCCGCTGATCTTGCGGGTGTGCTCGAAGGTTTCCAGGGGCCAGAAGGCGCAATGGTTGGCGCCGAGATTGGGCATGTCGTTGTAGTACTCGTGGCCGAGATCGATGATCTCCTTGAAATACGTCTTCATGGCCTCATGCCTCCCTGTTGCGCTGTGCGCCGGCTCAAACTGCGTCCTGGGCAAATTGCATAAATAATACGCACGGCGCGCTGCTCTCCTCGGGCTCTTGAACCGGCAGACGCATGACTGTGGTGCAACTCATGCACTGTGATGCAATACGCGCATCCCGGTGCAACCTGCGTGCCAGGGAAGTCGCGCGCCAGCCTGCGACAGCGCCACTGCTTGGCCTGCAACTTGCTAGATCGAGTGTGCGGGATGTCACGGCGACGCGACCAGCCAGCCGGTGGTTCAGGGGATGGAGAAGACAACGTAACAATCCGAGGAGGTAGGGCGATGGTTCGATCGAAGTTGCTTTTCGCCGTTGCAGTGCTCGTGAGCAGTTCGGCCATGATGCTGGGGACGGTTCCGGCAGTGCGGGCGGCGGACCCGCCGAAATGCGAGCCGGACAAGCTCGCGGCCAAGTACCCGGGCCTGGTCGGCAAGAAGGTGATCATCGGTCAGGACGGCGAGAGCCCGCCCTACAGCTTCCGCGACCCGAAGGATTTCAACAAGATCATCGGTGCCGACGCCGACATGGTTCGCGCCGCGTTCAAGTGCATCGGCGGCCAGTTCGAGTTCAAGCTGGGCGGCTGGTCCGGCCTGCTGCCGGCGGTGATCGCAGGCCAGGCCGATGCCATGTGGGACAATCTCTACTTCACGACCGAGCGCGCCAAGCAGGTCGACTATGTCGTCTACATGATTGCCGGCACGGGCGCCCTGGTGAAGAAGGGCAATCCGAAGAAGATCACCGGCATGGACAGCACCTGCGGCCTCACCGCGACGGCCGGGCTGGGAACGGTCGAGGAGGCGGCTTTTCGCGACCAGAGCGAGAAGTGCAAGGCGGCCGGCAAGCCGGCCATCACGCTCATGACCTATCCCGATATTCCGGCCGGAACCCGCCTGATCCAGAACGACCGGGCCGATATCCTGCTGAGCGACCTCGCAATGGTCGATCAGCTCTCCGCCAACAACCCGACCGTCTTCGAGCGCGGCTTCAAGGTGATCAGCGATTTCAAGATCGGGGTCGCCATGAAGAAGGGCAACGAGGATCTTCTCAAGGCAATCGCCGACGCGCTCACCGTGCTGCAGGCCGACGGCACCCAGAAGAAGATCTACGAGCAGTACAAACTCGATCCCGCGCTCATCCTGCCCATCGCGATCCAGCGCTGAAGAGGGTTTGAGCCGGGCATCCGTGGGCACCGTTGGGGGCGGCACATCGTGAAGGGGCGGCTCGCGCTTTTCATCGTGCCGCTCTGCATCGCCCTGTTCCTGCTGGGCTGCGACAATCGAAGCGGCGGCCAGGGCGCTCCCGGCGCCACCTTGTCCCAGCTCGCCGGCGGCGGCTCGCCGGTCGGCGAGGGCCATGCCGGCTGGCTCGGCGAGCTTCTGAGCTACGTCGTTCTTCCCTTCCTCCTGGAAGGCGCGCTGCTTGCCGTTCAGATCTCGGCGCTGGCGATGGTCGGCGGCGTCTTCCTCGGCCTCGGCCTGGCGCTCATGCGCCTGTCGCCGCACGCGCCGGTCCGTGCCGCCGCCTGGGTCTATATCTGGTTCGTGCGCGGCACGCCCTCAGCTTCTGCAGCTGGTCTTTCTCTACGACGCCCTTCCCGGCATCGGCATCAAGCTCGACACCTTCACGACGGCGGTCATCGGCTTCGCCCTGAACGAGGCGGCTTTCAGCGCCGAAATCATTCGCGGCGGCATCCTGTCGGTCAACCGCAACCAGACGGTCGCGGCGGCGTCGCTTGGCATGGGGCCATTGCTGGCGCTGCGACGGATCATCCTGCCGCAGGCCATGCGCGCCATCCTGCCCGGCATGGCCAACGACACCATCGGCATGATCAAGGGCACCTCCATCGCCTCGGTCATCTTCGTCAACGAGCTCACCTTCCGCAGCCAGCAGATCGTCGGCCAGAACTTCAAGTTCTTCACCGTGTTCGCGGCGGCCGGCATCATCTACCTGATGCTGACCAGCGCCATTTCGCTGGCTCAAACCGCCCTTGAGCGTCGCTTCAACCACGAACTCGAGCCGTCGACCGGCGGCGCGTCGAGCTGGAAGCGGTTCCTGGGATGGGGCCCGTCCTGGCTTCCTGGACGGGTCGCCAAAGCCGCCCTTCCGGCCGGCCACGTCGCCGGCGCTCGCCGCGCCACGGCCCGAAACGGCGGCCGAACGATCCGCGCACGGGCTGCTGTGGCGCGAGCACCTGCTGGCGGCCAATGCGCTTCAAGCCGACGACGAGGGCCGACCCTTCGTCGTCTGCTACAACGTCTGCAAGTCCTATGGCGGCCGCGAGGTCCTGCGCAATCTCGACCTCACCGTCAACCGCGGCGAGGTGGTGACGATCATCGGCCCGAGCGGCTCCGGCAAGAGCACGCTCCTGCGCCTCATCAATCATCTCGAGCATGTCGATTGGGGCGACATCAAGAGTCGACGGCCGGTATGTCGGCTACGAGAAGCACGGCCCCTCGATGCGGCCGATCCGCGATCTCGCCAAGGCGCGCGCCGATGCCCGCATCGGCATGGTGTTCCAGCAGTTCAACCTGTTCAACCACTTCACGGCGGTGCAGAACATCTCCGAGGCGCCGATCCAGGTCTATGGCGAGGACCCCAAGAAGGCGCGCAGTCTCGCCCTCAGCCTGCTGGCGAGCGTCGGCCTGGCGCGCCATGCCGATCACCTGCCGCATCGCCTGTCCGGCGGCCAGCAGCAGCGCGTCGCCATCGCCCGCGCGCTCGCCATCTCGCCGCGCCTGATGCTGTTCGACGAGCCGACATCGGCCCTCGACCCCGAGCTGGTCGGCGAGGTGCTCGCGGTGATCCGCCGCCTCGCCGAGGCGGGCATGACGATGATCGTCGTCACCCACGAAATCCGCTTCGCCCGCGAGGTCGCCGACCGCGTCGTCTTCATGGACGAGGGGACCATCGTCGAGCAGGGTACGCCGGCCGAGGTGCTCGACAACCCGAAAGAGGAGCGTACGCAGCGCTTCCTGCGCATGGTCGAGCGCGAGGAGACCGTGGCGGATGCCTGAGACCGGCGGCGCCCTAGAAGGTCGGCGGCGTGTTGATCCAGATCACCCGGCAGCCGCGCCGTCCGTTGGCCCCGTAGGAATGGGGGAGGTCGGAGCGGAAGAAGAAGCTGCCGCCCTCGGCGATCGTGTAGGATTTGCCGCCGACGATCAGCTTCAGCTCGCCCTCGAGCACGTAGCCGACCTCCTCGCCGTCATGCTCGAACGGACCGCACATCTTGCGGTTTGCGGCAAGGCGGATGACGAAGCCTTCGAGCAGCCTGACATTCGCGAAGGGCACCAGGCTCTCGGCGATGCTGCCGTCGCCCTCGACGATGTCGCTGCGGGCCTGGCTCGGCCGCTCGGTCGGCCCGTAGACCACGCAGGGCTGGTCCTCGGGCTCGGTCAGGACCGCCGCGACGCTGATATCGAGCGCCCGGCACAGCCGGTGCAGCGTGGTGAGCGAGGGCGTCGCACGATCGTTCTCGATGCGCGAGAGCAGGCTGGCCGAGCACGCCGCCCCCTTGGCGAGATCATGCAGGGTGAGCTTCTTGATGCGACGAAAGTAGCGCAGCCGGCGGCCGAGGGCGGGAAGATCGTCCCCCGGCTGGTCGGGACGCACGCGCCGCGTCGAACGCCGGGGTTGCACGGTACGAGCGGATCGGCTCGACGCCATTATGAAGAAATCTCCTCGGGCCACGGTGTCGCGTCCATACCCAGTCTCGAGCGCAAACTCAATCAACTCCTTCCCTCTAACGCAGGTTGAGTATTATGCAACTGATGCCCGATGACGCAGAGCGCGACTTCCGCGGTTACGGCGCCACGCCACCCGATCCGCGCTGGCCTGGCGGCGCCCGCGTGGCGATCAACATCAACCTCAACTACGAGGCCGGCGGCGAGCATTCCCTGCTGGAGGGCGATTCCGCTTCGGAGGGGATGCTGAACGATATCGGGTTTCCGGCCTACGAAGGGGTGCGCAGCCCGATCGTCGAATCGGCGTTCGAATACGGCAGCCGCTGCGGCGTCTGGCGGCTGCTGCGCATCTTTGCCCGCTTCGATGTTCCGGTGAGCATCCTTGCCGTCGTCCGCGCGCTCGAGCGCAATCCGGAGGTCGCCCGCGCCATGATCGCGGCCGGCCACGAGATCGTCAGCCACGGCTATCGCTGGATCGACTATCACGGTGTTCCCGAAGCGGTCGAGCGCGAGCACATCGCCAAAGCGGTGGCCGGGCTCACGCAGTTGACCGGCACCCGCCCGCTCGGCTGGATGACCGGGCGCCCGGGCCCCAACACGCGCCGCCTGCTCGCCGAATATGGCGGCTTTCTCTATGACCGCGATTCGCTCGGCGACGAGCTGCCCTATTGGGTGGCGGTCCGCGGCCAACCCTATCTCGTCGTGCCCTATTCGTTCGAGATGAACGACAATCGCTTCAACGAGAACCATGGGTTCAGCAAGGCCGACGATTTCTTCGCCTACCTCAAGGACGGCTTCGACCTGCTTTACGAGGAGGGCGCCGACCAGCCCAAGCTGATGTCGATCGCCATCCACGACCGGCTGATCGGCCGGCCGGCGCGCGCCGTCGGGCTCATCCGCTTTCTCGATTACGTGCGGGGCTTCGACAAGGTCTGGTACTGC
>CAWJJJ010000023.1:0-146946 GCA_963843185.1 uncultured Alphaproteobacteria bacterium | reverse complement strand
TCCCGTATGTCTACCAATTCCATCAAGCGGGCACAGGGAGCGGCGGGCGCGACCTTATTGAGGCACGCGGCGGAAGGGAAGTTAGTACCGAAACCCCGCGAGCATGCCGCCTTCGACCATGGCGCGTAACAGGCCGGCGGCGCGGGCGGGGGCTTGGTCATCGCCGGTGAAGGGCGCGACGGCCTCGCACAGCTCGGGGAAGGGGCGGCCTTCGACCAGCGCATCGAGCATCGCGGCCTCGTCGGCGTCGAGCGAGCGGTAGATGGAGACGAGCTCGGGCCGCCAGATCGCCCAGACAAGCGGCTCGGGTGCGCGCTCGACCTCGAGATTGCCGGGCTCGATGTCCTCGCGGCGCTGCCAGGCTTGCGGCACCTCGAAGGAAAGCGTCAGCCGGTGCAGCGACGGCAGGACGGTGAAGGAGAGCGTCTCCCAGGCCTCGGGCGGCAGTGCCATCAGGGCCTCGGCTTTGACCGGTGCCACGTCGGGCGAATCGAAGGCCTCGCCCAGGGCCCATTCGAAGCGCGCCATCTCCGCGGCCGCCGGCGTGCGGCTGTAGGGCGGTGTTCCGGCCAGGAAATCCGCGACACCCGAGCCGTACCAGCGCACCGAGGGATGGCGTGACGGGTGGGCCGCGATATAGGCGCGCGCCATGTGGTCGAAATCGGCCGGGCCGGCCATCGCCACCAGGCCGGGATAGTCATTGGTCAGCACCTCGATCAGGCGGAGCGCATAGCCGTCGCGATAGACGTCGAGCAACGTGACCCGGTCGGCCTTCTTGGTGTCGCGCACGGCCGCCTGGAAGGTATCGCTGCTCGCCAGCAGGTAGTCCTGGAAGGCGCGCTGCAGGTCGCCCAACGAACCTGCGTTGGAGCGTGCGTTGGCGCTCACGCCGCGATCTCGCGCTTGACGCCGGCCGCGATGCGCCGCGCGACTTCGAGCTCGGCCAGCAGGTCTTCGTAGGGCGGGATGTCGGCATCGCGCTCGATCATGGTCGGCGTGCCGGGGAAGAGCTTCACCGCCTCCTCGTAGAGCGCCCACACGTCGGGCACGATCGGGTGATCGTGGGTGTCGATGATGTGGCTGCCCTTGTGCAGGTGCCCGGCGAGATGGAACTGCCGGACCCTTTCGCGTGGCATGGCGCGCAGGAACGCCATCGCGTCGAACTCGTGGTTGAAGGCGCTGACATAGACGTTGTTGACGTCGAGCAGGATCTCGCAATCGGCCCGCCGCGAAAGCTCGGCGATGAAATCCCACTCGGTGAGCTCGGAAGCAGCGTAGGTGACGTAGCTCGACACGTTCTCGAGCACGAGACGGCGCCCGAGATGGTCCTGCACTTCCCTCACGCGCTGCGCGACGTGGTCGAGCGCCTCCTCGGTGTAGGGCAGCGGCAAGAGGTCGTGCATGTTCTGCCCGCGTAATCCGGTGAAGCAGAGATGGTCGGAAACCCACATCGGCTGCACCCGGTCCGCCAGCGCCTTCAGTTCGTCGAGGTAGCGGCGGTCGAGCGGATCGATCGAGCCGATCGAGAGCGACACGCCGTGCAGCGCCATCGGATAGTCGCGCCGGAAGCGGTCGAGCCAATGCAGAGGTCCGCCGCCCGGCACCATGTAATTTTCCGACAGCGCTTCGAACCAGCTCACCCTTCCGGGGTTGGCGGCGATCTCGTCGTAATGCTCGGGCCGAAGTCCGAGCCCGAATTCGATCTGGTGGGTAGACATGCCGTCGAATTCTACTCCCTAAAAGATGCGGGCGTCCGCGATCGCTCGGGACGCCCGCCTGCCTATCACGCAGTATGAACTACTGGGCGATTACCTCGACTTGAGCACGGTGCATTCGAGCGAGGTGCTCGTGTTGACGAAGCCCTGGCCCTTGCAGGAGTTCTGGCCCTTGCCGGGCGACTTCGCAGTCTTGCAGGCGCTCTGGCCCTTGCAGGCGTTGACGCCTGCGCAATGGATCTCGGCCGCATAAGCGGCCGAGCTGAAGGCACCTACGGCGAAGACGGCAGCAGCGGTGACGAACATGTTGCGCTTAGTCATGAAGTTCTCCCTAAGTTGATCGCCGGACCGATCTGCGCCGGTACGGCAACGGAAGTATGGACCGCGCCACGAAATCGCACAATATCTGCAATTGCATAAAGACTGCGGGCGTCCGCGATCTCTCGGGACGCCCGGTCGTGTCGCCCTCGACGGGGCTGGAGGGTTGCTATTTCGACTTGATCACGCCGCATTCGAACGAGCTGCCGGTCTCGACGAAGCCTTTGCCTTTGCAGGAATTCTGGCCCTTGCAGGCATTCGACGCGCTCTTGCAGGCGCTCTGGCCCTTGCAGGCGTTGGCGCCGGCGCAGACGACGCTGGCCGATGCGGCGGTGGCAAAGCTGCTCACCGCGAAGACGGCGGCGGCGGTGGCGAACATCGTGCGCTTGGTCATGACGAGAGTCTCCCTGGAGGTCAGCGCAACGGCGACGCGCCGATGCGGCAGGACGAGCCTGCATCCGGTGTACGCGGCTTGCCAAATCACCGATCTCTGCGTGGAAGTCACGCTTTGGTGAGCAAATGAAGAGGGCGCCGCAATCGCTTGCGGCGCCCTCGTTCATCGAAAAGAGTCGGCGACTTACTGCACCACCTTGCCGCCCTGTGCCGTGCAGCCCGCGACGTCCGTCGTCTCCGTCCAGCCCTGGCCCTTGCAGGCATTCTGGCCCTTGCAGGACGACGAGCCCATCTTGCAGGCGCTCGTGCCCTTGCAGGAATTGACGCCGCTGCACTTCACGCCGGCATGCGCCGCCGTGGCGAAGCTGCCCGCGGCGAAGATCGCGGTCGCGGTCGCAATGAGGGTCTTTCTGGTCATCGAATCACTCCCTTGTTGAACTCGCGCGGAAACGCCAGGCGGCGTCTCCACCCAGGAAGCATGCCTGCCGGAGCATTCGCCGTGAAGTCAGGCCTTGGCGACGAAGCGTGAACTATCGATCACCGCTGCGTGAAGCGAGCGGGCGACAGGGCCGACTCGCGCACACCCATCATGGCGATATCCTCCGGCAGGCTTTTGCCCAGCGCGAGGTTCGCCGCCAGTCGGCCTGCCGCCTCGCCGGTCTGGATGCCGTAGCCACCCTGGCCCGCCAGCCAGAAAAAACTTTCGATCAGGGGATCGTAGCCAACGACCAGGTTCTTGTCGGACACGAAGCTTCGCAGGCCCGCCCACTTGTTCTTGATGCGTCGTACTTGCAGCGTCGTCGCCGTCTCGATGCGATCGACAGCGGTGGCGATGTCGATCTCCTCCGGTTGGGCATCGCAGGGTGGCGACGGCGTCTCGTCGGCCAGCGAGCCCAGGAATTGGCCGACCTCGGGCTTGAAGTAGAAGCTCTCATCGAAGTCGATGATCATCGGCAGGCGCCCGATGTCGAGGCCTCCCCGGACAAGATCGGCGGGCGGATCGAAGGTGAAGGCCGTGCGCCGCTTCGGCACCAGCCCGACCGGTGCCGCGCCGGCGAGGCCGGCCACGACGTCAGCCCAGGCGCCCGACGCGTTCACGACGTTGGCGGCTACGATGGTCTCGCCGTCGCCAAGACCGAGCCGCCACTTTCCGTCCTTGCGCTCGAGCCGCGTCACTTCGGCGTCGAGCCGCAACACGCCGCCCGCCGCGCGCGCGCCTTTCAGGAATCCGCCATGGATCGCCGCCACGTCCATGTCGTCGGCTTCGGGTTCGAAGATCGCGCCGCCGTCCAGAACCTCGGGCCGGATCACGGGTGCCAGCGCCAGCGTCTCGGCGAGGTCGAGGCGGCGGACGCTGGGGACCAGCGAGGAGAATTGCCTGGCGGCCTCATCCATCTCGGATGCCTGCCCGGCGCGGCCGGCGATCACCGCGCCGCGCGGCGTCAGCAAGGCATGGTCGGCGAAGCCCGGCGGCGGCTTGCGGTAGAACCGGCCCGACGCCACGGTGATGGCGCGGATCTCGGCGCTGCCGTAGGTCTCCGAATGCAGCGCCGCCGAGCGGCCGGTCGTGTGATAGGCCGGCACGTGCTCGCGCTCCAGCACGATCACCCGGGCGTGCGGCGCGAGACGGTAGGCGGCGGAGACCCCGGCAATGCCGGCGCCGATGATGGCGAAATCGAAATCCTGCATGGCCGGCACATTGCAAGGCCGTCTCCCGGCCTGCAATAGTCGACCCGGATATTGGCGCCATGAATATTGCTCATCTGCTGCTGGGATCGTCGTGCGAGTTTCGCGACCTGCCGGCGCTCGCGCGCGGCACGGCGCCGTCTCTCAGCTACCGCGACCTGTGGCGCAAGGTCTCGGTGATGAGCATGCATCTCACCGGCCGGTTCGGGCTCCGGCGTGGCGACCGTGTGGCCTTCGCCATGACCAATTGCGTGGAATCGATCGAGGTCATGTACGCGATCTGGCATGCCGGCCTCTCGGCCGTGCCGATGAACGCCAAGCTGCATGCCAAGGAATTCGCCTTCATCCTGGAGAATTCCGGCGCCAGGCTTTGCTTCGTCACGCCCGACCTTGCCGAGGCCATTGCCGAAGCGGCCAAGGAGGCGCCCGACCTTAGGGAAATCGTCGATGTCACGACGCGGTCCTACAGCTTCATGGAGGTCGGCGATCCCGCAGCCCTTGCCGAAGCCGAGCCGACCGATCTGGCCTGGCTGTTCTATACATCGGGCACCACTGGCAGGCCCAAGGGCGCCATGCTCAGCCATCGCAATCTTCTGGCGATGACGCTCAACTACTTCGCCGATGTCGACCGGCCGTCGCCCGGCGGCTCGATCGTGCATGCCGCGCCGATCAGCCACGGCTCGGGCCTGTGGAATTTCGCTCTGCTGGCGCGCGGCGCGGTGCAGGTCTTTCCCGAGAGCGGCAAGTACGAGGTTGCGGAGACGGTCGAGCTGATGAACCGCTGGTCCGACTGCAGCATCTTTCTCGCGCCCACCATGGTGAAGCGCCTGATCGAGCACGGCAGCGTGTCGGGGCTGCGGCCCGAGGCGCTCCGGCTGATCACCTATGGCGGCGCGCCAATGTATGTCAGCGACCTCAAGCGCGCCCTCGACCTTTTGGGCAACAAGCTGGTGCAGATCTACGGCCAGGGCGAGAGCCCGATGACCATCACGCATCTTTCCCGCGAGATGCATGCCGACCGCCGCCATCCGCGCTGGGAGCAGCGGCTCGCCTCGGCTGGCCGGCCGGATTCCTGCGTGGCGGTGCGCGTGGTCGACGAGGAGGGACGTCCGCGGCCGGTAGGCGAGGTGGGCGAGATCATCGTCAAGGGCGACACCGTGATGTCGGGCTACTGGAACAACCCCGAAGCCACGGCCAGGTCGTTGCGCGACGGCTGGCTCTGGACCGGCGATGTCGGCGCCTTTGACGAGGAGGGGCTGCTGACGTTGAAGGACCGCTCCAAGGACATGATCATCTCGGGCGGCTCCAACATCTATCCGCGCGAGATCGAGGACGTGCTGAACCTGCACCCCGCCGTCGCTGAATGCTCGGTGGTCGGCCGTCCGCATCCGGAATGGGGCGAGGAGGTCGTGGCCTTCGTGGTGGCGCGCGGCGGCCAGGGCCTGTCATCGGCCGAGCTCGACAAGCTTTGCCTCGACAATGTCGCCCGCTTCAAACGGCCGAAGGACTACAAGTTCGTCGATGCCCTGCCCAAGAACAACTACGGCAAGATTCTCAAGACGGAGCTGCGCAAGCTGCTTTAGAGTTTCGGACCGCGGGCCTCCAGGCCCGCTCATGAATGCGGGCCTGGAGGCCCGCGGTCCCCATGAAGAGGAGGAAAACAAGATGGGCAGCATGATCGACTTCAAGCGTCCCGACGGCTCGACCTGCAAGGGCTACGTGGCCGAGGCCGGCAAGGGAAAGCCGGGCATCGTCGTCCTCCAGGAATGGTGGGGCCTCAACGACCAGATCAAGGGCGTGGCCGACCGGTTCGCAGCGGCGGGCTACAACGCGCTGGCGCCCGACCTATACAAGGGCCGCGTGACGCAGAAGCCGGACGAGGCCAATCACATGATGAGCGGCCTGGATTTCGTCGGCGCCTCCGACCAGGACATCGCCGGCGCGGTCAAGCATCTCGCCACGATGAGCGGCAAGGTGGGCGTGATGGGTTTCTGCATGGGCGGCGCGCTCACCATTGCCGCCGCGGCGCGCGTGCCGGGCATTGCCTGCGGCGTGCCGTTCTACGGCGTGCCGCCGGGACAGCTCGCCGACCCGGCCAAGATCAGCATTCCCATCCAGGGCCATTTCGCCAACCAGGATGACTGGTGCACCCCACAGGTGGTGAACGACTTCGAGAAGGCGATGACCGCCGGCGGCCACAAGCCCGAGGTATACCGCTATGACGCGGCACACGCCTTCGCCAACGAGAAGAGCCCGGCCTACAACGCGCCCTCGGCCAGGCAGGCGTGGGAGCGCATGATGACGTTCCTGGGCGAGCACCTCTGACCGTCCGTCCGGCCGTCGGCCTCGCGATCGTCGGGTTGGGCGCTTCGCTCGCTCCGCTCGACATTGCCGTCAACGTGGCACTTCCGGCGATCACCAGCCACTTCCGTCTTGCCCTAGGCGACGTGCAGTGGCTGGTGATCTGCTACGTGCTGGTCTACGGCTCGCTGATGCTGGTGTGCGGCAAGCTGGGCGACCTGCTCGGTCATCGCCTCATCTTCCGCATCGGCCTGGCAATCTCCGCCGTGGGCTGCGCCGCCTGTGCCGCCGCGCCGGACTGGCCGCTTTTCCTGTGGGCCCGTGCCGGCCAGGGGATCGGCACTGCTCTGGCGATCTCCTGCACGCCGGCGCTCGCCACCTCGCTGTTCCCCGACAAGGCGCGGACGCGCGCGCTGGCCGGTCTCGGCGTGGCGATGTCGCTGGCCGCCGTCGTCGGGCCGTTCGTGGGTGGCGTGCTGGTCGAACTATGGGGCTGGCCCGCCGTCTATTGGGTCCGCGTGCCGCTTGCCCTGTTCACACTCGCTTTGTCCGGCCTGTTGCCGTCGCCCAGGCCGGACCCGCGCCCGTTCGACGCCGTGGGCGCGGTGATGCTGGCCGTCTGCATGAGCAGCCTGCTGCTGTCGCTGATCCTGGCGCAGCGCCCGGAAGTGCCCGGCGCCTGGGCCTTCGCACTGTTCGTCGCAGCGCTTGTCATCGCCTGGGCCTATGTGCGCCGCGCCAACCGCGTGCCCGAGCCGATCATCCGACCGGCCTTGTTCGCCGATCCTGCCTTCACCATACCCAACGTCATGAACGTGCTGGCGAGCCTGGCGGGCTTCTCCATCCTGCTGCTGACGCCCTACTACCTCGTGAACATCCTGAAGCTCTCGGCCTTCATGAGCGGCCTGGTGCTGGCGCTGGCCTTCGCCGGCAGTCTGGCCGGTGCGTCCTTGTCGGCCTTCTTCGTGCGGCGCATCGGCCAACGGCCGACGGCCTTTGCCGGCGTGGCGCTCGTCGGGCTCGGCCTGCTGCCGCTTGCCTTCACGGGTGCGGCGACGCCGGTCGTCGTCGTGGCGCTGCTGCTGATTTTGGAAGGTGTGGGACAAGGCCTGCTCGGTGTCGCCTATACGGACATGGTCGCCGCCACGCTACCGCCGCGCGATCGCGGCGTCGCCGGCAGCCTGGCCTTGCTCACCCGTACCCTCGGCAACGTGAGTGGCGCTTCGGTGCTTACCACCCTGCAGGCCGTGGGTGCAGCCGGCCTCGCGGGACCGGATGGCTTCCTGGCCGGCTATCGCTTCGCCTTCACGACGGCGGGCGGTGGGCTGCTGGCGGCGCTGCTGCTTTCCTGCCTGTGGCCGCGGACCTGGTTCCGCGGCTGAGCGGGAGCCGTCAGATCTTGATGTTGCCCTTGCGGATGATGTCGCCGAACATCTCGTTCTCGACGATGATGCGGGTGCGGAACTCGGTCGGGTTGAGGTAGGTGACGCGCGAGCCGCCGCCATGCAGCCTCGCGATCACGTCGGGCGAACGCAGCGCTTCGGCGATCGCCCGGTCGAGGCGCGCAACGATCGACAGCGGCGTGCCGGCGGGAGCCTGGATGCCGAACCACGAATCGCCGCCGTCCTTGCCGTAGCCCTCCTCGCGCAGGGTCGGGATGGTGGGAAAATCCGGATGACGGACATCGGCCAGCATGGCCAGCCCGATCACCGTGCCGGCTTTCACGTGCGGCAGGGCGGTCTGGTCGAACTGCGCCTGGACCTCGCCCGCAACCAGGGCGTTGGTGGCCGGTGCGCTGCCGCGATAGGGCACGTGGGTCATCTTGATGCCGGCCTCGAGGCTCAGCATCTCGCCGAACAGGTGAGTGATGGTGGCCAGCCCCGACGAGCCGAAGTTGATCTTGCCCGGGTTGGCCTTGGCGTAGGCCACGAACTCCGCGACGGTGCGCGCCGGCACCGAGGGATGGATGGCGAAGACGCCCCATGAGGTGCACATGCGCGACACCGGGATGAAGTCCTTCTCCGGGTCGAACGGGATCGGCTGCAGGTGGCGGGTGATGCAGACCATGGCCGTCGTCGTGGTGAGGAAAGTGTGATTGTCGAGCGGCTGGTTCTTGACGAACTCCGCGCCGATCATGCCCGAGGCGCCGGCCTTGTTGTCGAACAGCGGGAGCTGGCCCAGGCTCTTGGCGGCGCTCTCCATGACGATCCGGGTCGAGACGTCGGACGGCCCGCCGGGCGGGTAGGGGATCACCATGCGGAGCGGCTTGCTGGGCCAGGCCTGCGCGGCGGCGGGCGCGGCAAGGCTGGCGAGCGCGGAAGCGGTGAAAGTGCGGCGACGCATAATGTCCTCCCGAAGTCTCTTTGTTGGCCGGAGCATTCCACGGGTGGCGGCGAGTTGCCAGCCCCATGCTAAGGTCGGTCGATGAAGAAGTTCGACGATGCCGCCGTCGCAGCCACGTTCAAGGCGTATCCGGCCGGCATCCGCGCCAGGCTGATGGCGTTGCGCGAGCTGGTGTTCGACACGGCCGCGCGGACTCCGGGCGTAGGTCGGCTCACCGAAGCTTTGAAATGGAACCAGCCTTCCTACCTCACGGAGGAGACGGGCAGCGGCACCACGGTGCGCATCGATCGGCTGAAGGCAGGCGATGGCTACGCCGCCTACTTCCATTGCCAGAGCGGCCTCGTCGAGCAGTTCCGCGAACTCTATCCGGACACGTTCCGGTACGAAGGCAAGCGGGCCATCGTGTTCAAATCGGCCGATCGCCTGCCGGTCCGGGCGTTGCGGCACTGCATCGCGCTGGCGCTTACCCATCACGCCCGAAAAAACCACGTCGCTAGAAGGGGCAGTTCAGCTATGCGGCCGTGAGGAATTGCGACCGCTTGCGGTTTTGCCAAATCGGCGGTTACGCTTCGTGTCAAGCGTCGGGCTCATTTGAGGGTATCTTCCATGACTACTCTGAAAATCAACGGAGAACAAAAGACCTTCGATGCTCCGGACGACATGCCGCTGCTCTGGGTCCTGCGCGACGTGCTCGGCATGACCGGAACGAAATTTGGCTGCGGCATTGCGCAATGCGGCGCCTGCACGGTGCATATCGACGGCCAGCCGGTGCGTTCCTGCCTGCTGCCCGTCGGTGCGGTGCGTGAGCGCGCCGTCACCACCATCGAAGGCGTCGGCGCCACCCCCACCGGCGCACAGGTGCAGAAGGCCTGGCTCGACCTGGAGGTGATCCAGTGCGGATACTGTCAGTCGGGCCA
This sequence comes from uncultured Alphaproteobacteria bacterium, assembly GCA_963843185.1. Lineage (GTDB taxonomy): Bacteria > Pseudomonadota > Alphaproteobacteria > Reyranellales > Reyranellaceae > Reyranella. The sequence goes on along the minus strand of CAWJJJ010000023.1, from coordinate 137,273 downwards.
GATCATGTCGGCGGCGGCGCTGCTGGCGAGCACGCCCAATCCCGACGACTCCGACATCGACGCGGCGATGGCAGGAAACATCTGCCGTTGCGGCACCTACGTGCGCATTCGCTCGGCGATCAAGCGCGCCGCTTCCGGACGTTCGTAGGAGGCGATCATGAGCGTTCCAACCACACGCGTCGACGGGCCTTCGCGCCGCCACCTGCTGATGGGCGGCCTGGCGGGGGGCTTCCTGCTCGCCTTCCATCTTCCCGTGCGCGCGGAGAACGAACCCGTGCCGATGGCGTACACGCCGCCCGAGGGTCCGTTCGTGCCGAACGCCTTCATCCGCATCGACACGGCCGGCAGGACCACGCTCGTCATGCCGCAAGTCGAGATGGGTCAGGGGATCTATACGGCGGTGGCCATGATTCTCGCCGAGGAACTCGACGCGGACTTCGCGCATGTGGCGCTGCAGCATGCGCCGCCCAGCGACAAGCTCTACGCCAATCCCCTCCTGGGGCTTCAAGCCACGGGCGGGTCCACCTCCGTTCGCGCTTTCTGGCTGCCGCTGCGCAAGGCGGGCGCCGGCGCGCGGGCCATGCTGGTGCAGGCGGCGGCGCAACAGTGGCAGGTCGAGCCGGCAAGCTGCACGGCGTCGAACGGGCAGGTGATCCACGCGGCCAGCGATCGCAAGCTGGCGTACGGCGCCCTGGCCGAGGCCGCAGGCAAGCTCGCGCCACCGGCCGACGTTCCGCTCAAGGATCCGAAGAACTTCACCCTAATCGGCAAGCCCTTGAAACGCTTCGACACGCCGGACAAGACGAACGGCAAGGTCGTCTATGGCATCGACGCGATGCTTCCCGGCATGAAGTTCGCGACCCTGGCGCAGTGTCCCGTATTCGGCGGCAAGGTCGGCAAGGTCGACGATAGCGCGGCCAGGAAGGTGCCGGGTGTGCGACAGGTAGTCGTGCTTGACGATTTGGTGGCGGTTGTCGGCGATCACATGTGGGCAGCGAAGAAAGGGCTCGATGCCCTGGTCGTGGCGTGGAACGAAGGGCCGAACGCCCACATAAGTTCGAAGGACATATGGGAGGATCTGCGCGTCGCGAGCGCAAAAGACGGCGTCGTCGCGAAATCCACCGGCGATATCGCCAAGGGCCTCGCGACGGGCGACAGGGTCGACGCCTCCTACGAGCTGCCGTTTCTCGCTCATGCGACGATGGAGCCGTTGAACTGCACGGTTCACTACAGGCCCGACGGTTGCGAGATCTGGACCGGCACCCAGATCATGGCGCGGGTTCAGTCGGAGGCGGCCAAGGCTGCCGGCCTGCCTGTCGAGAAAGTGACCGTGAACAACCATCTGATCGGCGGCGGCTTCGGGCGCCGGCTCGAGCCCGACATGGTGGTCGCGGCCGTTCGCATCGGCAAAGAGGTCGATGGGCCGGTGAAGGTCGTGTGGACCCGCGAGGAGGACATCCAGCACGATATCTATCGCCCGGTCTATCGCGACACGATTTCCGCCAGCCTGTCGGGCGGCAAAATCGTCGGCTGGAAATATCGCGTCGCCGGTGCGTCGATCATCGCGCGTTGGCTGCCTCCGGCGTTCCAGAAAGGCATCGACATCGACGCCGTCGATGCCGCCGTCGACATGCCCTACGACATTCCCAACTTCCTGGTCGAATATCTGCGCGCCGAGCCGCCCGCCGTGCCGACCGGATGGTGGCGCGGGGTCGGCCCCAACAACAACGTCTTCGCCATCGAATGCTTCATGGACGAGCTGGCACGCAAGGCGGGCAAGGACCCGATCGCCTTTCGTCGCGACATGCTCGGAAAGACGCCTCGTCTCCGGGCGGCGCTCGATCTCGTGGTCGAGAAATCCAGCTGGGGCCAGACGTTGCCCGCCCGCGTCGGCCGCGGCGTGTGCGTTCAACCTGCTTTCGGCAGCTTCATCGCCACCGTCGTGGAGGCCGAAGTCGACGAGCAGGGCGGGGTGCGCCTGCGTCGCGTCACGTCGGCCGTCGATACCGGCATCGCCGTCAACCCCGATACGATCGCGGCGCAGCTCGAGGGCGGCTTGATCTTCGGCCTGACGGCCGCGCTTTGGGGCGAAGTCACCATAGAGAAGGGACGGGTCCAGCAATCCAACTTCAACAACTATCGCATGCTGCGCATCGACGAGGTGCCGCCCATCGACGTTCATATCATCAAGAGCGGCGAGGCCCCCGGCGGCATCGGCGAGACCGGTACGACCGCGGGCCCGCCGGCGCTCAGAAATGCCATCTATGCGGCGACCGGAGTTGCCTTGCGCCGGCTGCCCATCGACCGCGACCTGCTGGCCGTGAGGAAAAAGTCGTGAGGCCCGCGGTGCGTCGGGGCCTCGTCGGCGGTGCCGCGATCGTGGCGGTTGTGGTGGTGGCAGGCCTGTGGTTCCTGCGCGGGCCGGGGCCCATGGCCTTCGCCGACGGCCCGAAGGTAGCGTTGGCGGAGTATCACGGCACGGACCCCACCGGCGTTCCGGCTTTGCTCGCCAAGGCGAGCCTCGTCGAGCGCGGCGAGTATCTCGCGCGCGCCGCGGACTGCATGGTTTGCCATACGACGCCGGGAGGTCAGGAGTATGCTGGCGGCTTGGCCTTCAGGCTGCCCTTCGGCACGCTCTATTCGACCAACATCACGCCGGACAAGGAGACCGGCATCGGCAACTACAGCGATGCGGAGTTCCTCGATGCGATGCATCGCGGAACGCGCCGCGACGGCGCTCGCCTTTATCCGGCGATGCCGTTTGCGTCCTACACTTACATGACGGACGCCGACGCGCTGGCGATCAAGGCCTATCTCTTCAGCCTGGCTCCGGTGCGCGCGGCGGCACCGGCCAATACGCTGGCGTTTCCCTTCAATCAGCGCTGGGCGATGATCTTCTGGTCCGCCCTGTTCAACCCCGACAAGCGCTTCGAGCCCGATACCGCGAAGAGCCCCGAGTGGAACAGGGGCGCCTATCTCGCAGAGGCGCTCGCCCATTGCGGCGAGTGCCATACGCCGCGAAATCTGGCGTTCGCGCTGGACAACCGCGAGAAATTCGCCGGCGCGCTGGCGGCGGGCTGGCGTGCCTACAACATCAGCTCGGACAAGGGCGCGGGCGTCGGCGCCTGGACCGACGACGAACTGGTCTCATACCTTTCGACGGGACACGCCGCCGGTCGCGGCACTGCCTCGGGACCCATGGGCGAGGCGGTCGATCACAGCTTCAGCCGGATGCCGCCTGAGGATATCCGCGCCCTGGTGGCTTACCTGCGCAGCGTACCCGCGACCACCTCGGGCGATCTGCCGGCCACGCTTGCACCGCCGGCACCCCCATCGTTCAAGAGCGGCTCCGCCGCTACGGATGTGCGGGGCAGGATCGTCTTCGAGGGCGCCTGTGTCAGTTGCCATGGCTGGACCGGCCAGAGCCCGCTCGCGCCCTTCGCCACGCTGACCGGCGCGCGGGCGGTCAACGATCCCGCCGCCACCAATGTGGCGCAGATTGTGATTTCCGGAACCAGCCGGCAGACGCCGCCCGGCGCCCTCTCCATGCCGGCCTTCGGCAACGCCTATTCCGATGCGGAGATCGCCGCCGTCGCCAACTACGTGACGGCGCGCTTCGGCAGCAAGGGATCGCGGATCACCGAAGAGGACGTGGCCGCCTTGAGAAAGCAAACGTCCCAGTAGTCGGGCCCCACGCCAGGCTGCCGGCAAAGGGGGTGATCTGACGGCAGTTCTTTCACCTTGAGCGACAGATGTTTTGCGAGGATTTTCAACGCGGCGAAGCGGGCTAGCCCCCCGACTGGTGCGCACTTATTCGCCGCTTCAGCCGTCAGCTGCCGGCATACGATCTTCTGCCCAACAACGGCAGCGTGGATATATGCCCTTTTTGCCGAAATCAGTCGATGTGTCAGGGACAGGGGCACGGACTACGCCTTTACCGAGGGCCCGTGTATGGTCGTCTTGAGGGCGCGACGGATGATGCACTACCGTGCCTCGCTGTAGAGCAGGCAGCGACATCGTCCTGTCGGGGAGATCCATGCAGCGCATCGTGCGGCTAATGCCGAATCCGATGGTACCGCTTGCAAGATTGAGGGAGGTATCGACATGGCCGGCCGATTGGCGGACAGGGTCGCGATCGTGGTGGGCGCGGGCTCGAGCGGCCCGGGCTGGGGCAACGGCAAGTGCACGGCCGTGACCTTCGCGCGCGAGGGCGCCCGGGTCTTCTGCGTCGATCGCAAGCGCGCCGCCGCCGAGGAGACCGTCGGCCTGATCCAGAAGGAGGGCGGCGAGGCGGTGGCCTTCGAGGCCGACGCCTCGAAGAACGACAGCGTCAAGGCCATGGTCGAGGCCTGCATGGCCAGATGGGGCCGCGTCGACGTCCTCGACAACAATGTCGGCATCGGCTCGACCGGCGGGCCGGTCGAGCTGAGCGAAGATGAATGGCATCGCGTGTTCGACGTCAACGTGAAGAGCTTCTTCCTCACCGCCAAGCACGTGCTGCCGATCATGGAGAAGCAGGGCAAGGGCGCGATCGTGAACGTGAGCTCGATCGCCTCGATCCGCTCGCCCAAGGGCGTTTCCTACATCGCCTACAATGCCAGCAAGGGCGCGGTGAACTCGCTGACGCTCGCCATCGCCTCGCAGTACGCCGAGAAGGGCATACGCTGCAACGCCATCCTGCCCGGCCTGATGCACACGCCGATGATCGATTTCCTGGCCGAGCAGTACGCCAAGGGCGAGGGCGACCACAACCAGGCCTACGACAAGATGATCGCCATCCGCGATCGCGCCTCGCCGACAGGCAAGATGGGCACGGGCTGGGACACCGCCAATGCCGCGCTGTTCCTGGCTTCGGACGAAGCGGCCTACGTGAATGGCCACCTGCTGGTGGTCGATGGCGGCATCACCGTCCGCGCGTGAGGACGAAGCGGGACACGAACGGTCCCGTAATTACGATCAGGAACAGGCGGAAGAGATGGTGGGTCGCCACCATCGCCACCTCGATGCCGAGCGCCAGCCCGATCAGGCTCATCTCGGCGAAGCCGCCGGGAGCGTAACTGAGCACGGTGGCGTCGAGATTGAGACCGGTCAGCGCCACCGTGAGCTCGGCGAAGACCACGGCGCAGCCGATCAGGATCACCGCTGCGCCGATCGAGGCGCCCATCTCCTTGTGGAGCTGGTCCAGCGCCGCCCCCACGAAGCGACAGCCGATCCCGGCGCCCATGACGACCTGGGCGGCCGCCACCAGTTCGCCGGGCGGTTTGGAATTGGTCAGGCCGGAGAGGTGGGCGATGGCGCTCATCAGCATCGGCCCCATCATGAAGGCGGCCGGCAGGCGCAGCAGGCGCCCCACCACGGCGCCGATCAGGCCGCAGCCGATCAGCACGGCGTAGTCCTTCCAGTCGTTGTTGGTCGGTCCGTGCACCATGGTGAGCACGCTGGTCTGCGCGCCGTTCACCAGCCGGTACCAGACCGGAATCGTGAGCACGACGGTGAGAATCCGCAGCGCATGGGCAAGGGCGATGGCGCGCTCCTGGCCGCCCATGGCGCCGCCCATGATGGTCATGTCGTTCAGCCCGCCCGGCATGGCGGCGAAGTAGCAGGTGACCTTGTCCCAGCTGGTGAAGCGGCGGAACCAGAAATAGCCCAGCGTCGCGCCGGTCATGGTCATGCCGGTAAGCACGCACAGGCTCACGCCCCACTTGCCGAGCTGCTGCACCAGGTCCGGCGTGAAGCCCGAGCCCAGCAGCACGCCCATGATGATGATCATGCCCTGGCGCAGGCGGACCCGCATGCCGATGCGCAGGCCGGCGAAGGCGGCGACCGTGGAGAACACGCAGGCGCCCAGCATCCAGGCCAGCGGCATCTTCAGCCAGTTGAAGACGAAGCCGCCCACCGTGCCGATCACGATGGCGAGCATGAGCGGCTTCAGCCCTTCGTGGCCGATGATGTACTTCTTCTCCGGCCTGAACGGGATGGCTTTGCTGCTCAAGGCTCGAACTGCTCTTTAAGAATCCGTTCCTCGAGATCGTGCTCGGGGTCGAACAGCAGGGTGAGGCGGATGTCGGTCGCCTCGGTCACGGTGACCTTGGCGACGTTGGCGATCTCGACGGAGTCGGCCGCGGCTGCGACCGGCCGCTTGCGCGGGTCGAGCACGGTAAGCTCGACCTCGGCGTCGCGCGGCAGCAGCGCGCCCCGCCAGCGCCGCGGCCGGAAGGCGTTGATCGGCGTCAGTGCCAGCAATTCCGCCCCCAAAGGCAGGATCGGGCCGTGCGCGGAGAGGTTGTAGGCGGTCGAGCCGGCCGGCGTGGCGACCAGCACGCCGTCGCAATAAAGGTCGGGCAGGCGCTTGCGGCCGTCGACGGCGACGGCGATGCGCGCGGTTTGGCGGCTGGAACGCAGCAGCGACACCTCGTTGATCGCCGTCACCTCGAAGGTGCGGCCGCGGGTGTTGACCGCCCGCATGCGCAGCGGCGACAGCGTCACCTGGCGCGCCTTGCGCAGGCGCTGCAGCAGGCCGGCCTCCTTGAAGGTGTTGAGCAGGAAGCCGATGGTGCCGAGATTCATGCCGTAGATCGGCGTCCGCCGGCGCATGTTGCGGTGCAGGGTCTGCAGCATCAATCCGTCGCCGCCCAGGGCCACGATGATGTCGGCCTCGGCCGGCTTCGCCGCGCCGTAGCGCTTTTCCAGCCGCGCGCGGGCGACGCGGGCGGCGGGTGTCGCGGCGCAAACGAACGCCAGGCGGGGAACGGACGAGGAGGGGGAAGCCATCGGGATGCTGCAATGCCTTTGATGCAAGATTCGTACTATAGCCGCCTGCTGCCGCCGTGCGTTAAAATCCCCTTTGTATAAGAACCGCGAGGAGGAACGCGATGGAGCTGGTTCCGCTGGGACCCGGGTTTGGTGTCGAGGTGAAGGGCGTCACGATGCTCGACGTCGCGACCGACGCGGAGGCCTACAAGGCGGTGCGCGGAGCCTTCGAGGCCCATTCCCTCCTGGTGTTTCGCGACCAGAAGATCGCCGACGACATCCAGGTCGCCTACAGCCGGGCCTTTGGACCGCTCGAACTCACCAAGGCGGCCTCGCTCGGCGCCGACAGCTTCTACTCGCGCCTGACCAACCTCGACGAAAACGGCGAGATCGTGCCGCCCGACCACCGCCAGGTGCTGGTCGCCAAGGCCAACGCGCTCTGGCACACCGATTCCTCGTTCAAGAAGACGCCGGCGCTAGCCTCGGTGCTGACCGCGCGCGTCCTGCCGGGCGAGGACGGCGATACCGAGTTCACCTCGACGCGGCTCGCCTGGGAGCGCCTGCCGGCCGACCTGCAGGCAAGGCTCAAGGATGCCGTGGCCACCCACTCCTACGCCAACAGTCGCGACCAGATCCATCCCGACCTCGCCAACGCGGAGGAGCGCAAGGCGCTGCCGCCGGTGCGCTGGCGGCTGAACTGGCGCAATCCCGCCAACGACCGGCGCGCGCTCTATGTCGCCAGCCACGCCTATGCCATCGACGGCATGGACGACCGCGACGCCCGCCAGCTCCTGGCCCAGCTCCTCGACGAGGCGACGCGGCGCGAGTTCGTTTACACGCATAAGTGGCGCCAGGGCGACGCGGTGATGTGGGACAACCGCGCCATGCTGCACCGCGGCCGGCCGTGGGACTATCGGAAGGAACGGTCGATGATCCGGACCACCATCTCGGCCACCGATGCCGACGGACTGGGCGAGGTCCGGCCGCCGGTGGTGCGCTTAGAGTCAGTCAAACATAAGCCGTGGCCCTAACTTGATGATGCTCGAGTTCGGGGGCGCGCTGCGCTGTCCGGCTTTGCGCTCGACACTGGCGTCGTGTTTTTCCATCAGCCACACCGGGCCTGGACCGCCCTTGCCTAGTTTCGGTCTTGGATCTGCGATCCAGGCCACATGACGCTGCCCGCGATCCGTGGCAACGGCACATTCGAGCATGGCTATTCCATCGAAGCTTGATCGCTCGGGGCGTAGATCGGCTGTGGCTCGTCGATGTCCTTCAGGACATGGCGGCCGAGCGGGACGACGTCACGCTCGGGCAGCAGCGCCGCCAGCGCCGGAGACAGGAGAACAGAGCTTCTCCAGACGTGCGGCGTGATTCACGGCAGGGCCGATCACAGTGAAGTCGAGCCGTGCGCTGGCGCCGATATTGCCGAACATCACTTCTCCGACATGCAGCGCCAAGCCGAAGCGTACCGGGAGCTCGTCGATCGCCGCGCGCATGAGATTGAGCGCGGCGATCATGCGCTGGGCCGCCACCGCAGCCTCGGTCGCGCGCACCGCCACCGCCGCGCGGTCGCCGGGCGAGGCGATGGGCAACATCGCGAGCATGCCGTCACCCATGAATTTCAGGATCTCACCGCCCGCATTGGTCACGGCGCCACCCATGACGCTGAAATAGTCGTTGAGCAGGGCGATGATGGCGTCGCGCGGCAGGCTGTCGGAAGCGCGCGTGAATCCGCGCAGATCGCAGTACCACAGCACCGCCTCGATGGTCTGGCCGTCGCCGCGCTTGACCTCGCCGGCCAGGATGCGCTGGCCCGCGGCGCGGCCGACATAGGCGTCGAGCTGGTAGGTCGCAGTGTCGCGCAGCGAATGGACCTCGACAGTGCGCGTGAAGGCGAACTGCAGAAGGAACATGCGGTCGAGGTCCGCCGACGAGAAACCGCCGGACTTGTCCGACACCACACTGAGCGCATCGACGTGGCCGGTCGTGAAAAGCAGCGGCAGAGCCACGTAGTCGGTCGCGCCCGCGGCCTTGAGCTGCTTGAGGACCGGTGCCTGGGGCTCGACATCAGCGAGGCGCACGCGGATGGTCCGTCGCTCCTCGAACACAGGCGGCAGCGGATTGTCGAGATAGTCGGTCCCTTGCAGCAAGCCGTGCGCCGCCTCGGCCACCTCCACGCCGCGACCGCGCCGCCACGTGTAGGCTTTGCCGGCGAGCTCGGGATGACGGGTGAGCTGGAAGTAGGCCAGCCGAAAGAGCGGAATGCCGGCGGCGACGAGCTGCTCGCCGGCAGCGCCGATCAGCTCGCCGGTATCGGTAATACGGTACGCTTCAGTGAAGAACCAGCGGGCCAGCGGATCGGCATAGACGCGGTTGGCGGTTTCGTCGTCCATCCCGGCACTACCGGGATGGGAGCCGGGGTCGCTATTCGGCGGCGGCCAGGCGCTGGACGTTCTGGGCGGCGGCGACCTTGGCGCGGGCCAGATCCTCGCCGCGCTTCTTGGTGACGGCAGCACCTCCGCCGGCGGTGTCGGCGAACAGCGCGAGCTTGTCCATCTCGTCCTCACCGACCGGTTCCAACGCCAGGTCGGTGTACTCGTGCCGCTTGGGATCGTTCCTGACCATTTGGCCGATGCGCCAGCCCTGCCAGGCGAGACGCCCGTAGATCTTGAGCTTCTTCCAGGTCTCGAGCGCCAGCTTGTAATGAAACGTGCCGACCGGCTCGATCTTCATGCCGTAGCGGCGGTCACGCCGGTACTTCAGGCGCACGATGCCGCCTTCCAGCGGGTGGACGCCCTCGGCCTCGAACATGATCTTGAACATGGTCATGAACTGGGCCGGCTCGGCCGGATTGCGGCCGCGGATCGAGCCGTGGCGGCGCGCCACCGTCTCGATATGCTCGGGCGTGTAGTAGGTCCGCCAGGCGTCGCGATAGGTCCGCTCGTACTCGGCATCGTTCATCTTCGGGTGATGGACGACGCGATGATGCAGGTCGTACTTGTTGAGATCGGGATCCATCCACACGCCCTGCTTCCAAAGCGTCTGATGGTCTTCCGAGCCGGGCAGCGGCGTCAGCATGAACAGCTCGAGAATGTCGAGCGGCAGCTCCTTCTTGATGATCTCCATGTCGCGCAGGATCGATTCGCGCGTATCGCCGGGGAACCCGAGGATGTAGCCCGCCCAGGTCGAGGCGCCGCTGGTGTGCCACGCCTGCAGCATCTTGCGGTATTCGGTGATCTTGTTCTGGCGCTTCTTGGCGGCCAGCAGATTGTCGGGGTTGACGTTCTCGAGCCCGATGAAAACGCGGTAAACACCGGCCCAGCGCGCCTTGTGGATGAAGTTCGGGATGCGATGGCACTGCGTATCGACCTGGATGATCAGGGACACCTCGATGCCTTCGTTCTCCTTGAGCTCGATCATCCGATCGAAGAAGTCCTCCCAGTGCTTGTTGCGGGCCATGTTGTCGTCGGTGATGAAGAACGACGTGATGCCCTGCTTGTAGTTCTCGCGGATGATCGCCTCGAGGTCGTCGGCGTTGCGGAACCGGCTCTTGCGGCCCTGTACGTTGATGATGGTGCAGAACGAGCACTGGAACGGGCAGCCGCGGCCGAGGTCGAAGCTCGACTTGCGGCCTTCGTTGCGGGCGAGTGCGGCCGGCGGCAGGCTGGGCGTCGGCGCGCCTTCGATGCCCGGCAGATCGTCCATGTAGTTGTAGAGCGGCTTCAGCGTGCCGTTCCAGGCATCCTGCAGGATCGCATCAAGCCGGCCTTCCTCGGCCTCCCCGGCGAAGATCGAGATGCCCATGTCCATGGCCGCCTGGATCTCGGGCGGCACCACCGGGAGCATCGACAGGCAGCCTGCGGCATGGAAGCCGCCCATGGCGACCGGCAGGCCGGCCTTGAGGAAGTGGCGCGCCAGGTCGACGGCGCGGGGAAACTGGTTGGATTGCACGCCGACCAGGCAAATCAGCGCCTTGCCGCCGGTCCGCTCGATATCGGCCATGATGCGGTCCGGCCGCACTCGGGTGTTGGTTTCGTCGAATGGCTTGATGAGGATGTCGACATTGGCCCCCAACGCCCCCCGCTGGCGGCAATCCTCTCCCAAGCCGTAGAGCGCAGCCAGGGTATTGGACGGGATATGGGACCTGAACCAGGTGATCGGATAGCCGTCGTCGTCGTAGTGCGTCGGCTTGATCAGCACCAGGTGAAACGTCGAATTTTTCACAGCACCGCCCATCGCGGACTTCTCCAAGGCAAAACCCGCGGGCGGCTCTGTCGAGCGTTTATCACGGCTTGAGGGCATTCCTAGGTCACAATGCTATGGCAAACCGTACAACGCAACTGCGGTACGGGACTGTTCAAAATTGATCACTAGGCAATAGGATTACAATGTGTAGGGCTTTAGCGCCGTTTGCCCCGCGATTAGTGAGGGCGGGCATGAAAAGGCGTTAATTGCAGTCTGCCTCCTGAACGAGCACGGTACGCATCCCCTGAGGCGCGCCCCACAAGACGCCGGCCAGGGAAGGGAACGAACAAGACGTGAGTTTGACCGCGCGCGTGCCGGCGCTGGCGCCGTTTCAGATCAGGAGCTTCCGTTTCCAATGGCCGGCCGACCTGCTGGCCTCCTGGGCCTTCGAGATGGAGGGCGTGATCCTGGGCTGGTTCGTGCTGGTTTCGACCGGCTCGGTGCTGGCGCTGGCGGTGTTCGGCTCGCTGCAGTTCCTCGGCACCCTGATCTCGCCCCTGTTCGGCATGGCGGGCGACCGCATCGGCTACCGTAACCTGCTCTGCCTGATGCGAGCCACCTACGTCGCCGTGGCTGCGGCGCTGATGGTGCTGTTCCTGAGCGGCCTTGCCGCGCCCGTGCCGGTGTTCGTGCTCGCCATGATCATGGGGCTGGTGCGGCCCTCGGACATCACGCTGCGCAACCTGCTGGTGGGCGAGACCATGCCGGCCGACTATCTGATGCGGGCCATGGGCGTGTCGCGGACCACGGCAAATTCGGCACGCGTGGTCGGTGCGCTCTCGGGCGCGACCCTGGTCGCCCTGCTGGGGTCGGGCTTCGCCTATCTCGCGGTCTGCACCTTCTATGCCGCGAGCCTCGCGCTGACGTTCAACGTCGGCATCAGGCGCCTGCGCGTCCTGGGCGAGGGGGTCGTGCACGCCTCGCCACTGCGCGCGCTGCGTGACGGGTTTGCCTATGTCTGGTCGACGCCGGACATGCGGGCGGTGATGCTCCTGGCCTTCTTGGTGAACTTCGCGGCCTATCCGCTGGTCGGCTCGCTGCTCGCCTACGTCGCCAAGGACATCTATGGCCTCGACCAGACGGGCCTCGGTTGGCTGATCGCGTCCTTCTCGGCCGGCGCGCTCCTGGGCTCGATTGCGATCTCCATCCATGGCGCCAGCATCCGGCCTGCCCGCAGCATGCTGGCCTGCGCACTCGTGTGGTTCGCGCTCAATCTCGTGTTCTCGTGGATCCGCGTTCCGCTATGGGGCGAGCTGGTGCTGTTCCTCGCAGGCTTCGCGCAAAGCTTCTGCATGATCCCCATGGCGGTGCTGCTGCTGCGCGTTGCCGATCCCCGCTTCCGTGGGCGCGTCATGGGCGTGCGCATGCTGGCGGTCTACGGTCTGCCGGTCGGGCTGCTGCTGTCGGGGCCATTGGTCGAGCACGCCGGCTTCGCGGCCACCGGCTCGCTCTACAGCCTGCTTGGGATCGGCTTCACCCTGCTGATCGCGATCTACTGGCGCAACCATCTCTGGCATGCGGCCGCCTCGGCCAACGTCCGCTAGCGCAACCCTGCGGCTGTGGCCGCGTTGTGGAAGATGCAAGGCAGCATCGCCAAGATCGCCTCCCTGGCCGCGAGCGCATTTCTGGTGGGTACCGTTGTCGCGCGGGCGCAGACCAATGAACCGCCGCCGCCCGCCTCGGCGACCGATGACGAGAAGCGCAGCATCTACACCCTCCAGATCGAGAACGACGTCTTCAACCGCTTCAGCCCGACCGACCGCGACTACACCAACGGCATCCGCTTCGGCTGGCTGTCGCCGGCGATTACCACCATGCCGGCTGGCCTGGTCGCGCTCACGACCATGCCAACCTTCCTCGGCGAGCCGCCTTCGGACTCGGTGATCCGGCGCTTCGCCCTGTCATTCGGCCAGAATATCTATACGCCGGACGATACCTTCGCCACCCAGCCGATCTACAACGACAGGCCGTACGCCGGATGGCTCTATGCGAGCTTCGCCCTGCAATACACCTACAAGCGTCGCGATTCGAAGACCGGCACCGACGAGCCGGTGCGGCTCGACACCCTCCAGCTCGATCTCGGTCTGATCGGCCCGGCGGCGGGCGGTGAGGTCGTGCAGAACAACTTCCATAACCTCATCGGTGTGGCGCAAGCCTACGGTTGGGCCAACCAGCTCCACAACGAGCCGACAATCAATCTCACCTTCGAGCGGCGCTGGCGCACGGGCCGCACTGTCGTCATCGACGATCCCAAGCTCGAGGTCGACTTCATTCCGCGTGTTGGCGCAGCGCTGGGCAACGTCGCGATCTATGCAGATGTCGGCGGCACGGCCCGAATCGGCAAGAATTTGCGCGATGACTTTGGCCCAACGCGAGCCCGTCCGGCGTTGCCCGGTTCAGAGGCATTCATCGGCGATGGCAGCTTTGGTTGGTATCTGTTTGCCGGCATCGATGGCCAAGTGGTCGGCCGCAACATCTTTCTCGACGGCAATACCGACGGCTACAGTCTTCGGGTCTCGCACCGGCCGTTCGTCGGCGAGGTCCAGGCAGGCCTCGCGCTCACCTATCGCGGAACGCGCATCACCTATACGCAGATTCTGCGTACGCCCGAATTCTACCAGCAAAACCGCTTCACGCAGTTCGGCTCCGTGAATGTGACTTTTCGCTACTAGCGGGCCGGCCCGGACGGGCCCGAGCTGACGGGACCTATAGTCGTCCCATCAGCAACAGGATCACCAGGATAATCAGGATCAGGCCGACGCCGCCGCTGGGATAGTAACCCCAGCCGCTGCTGTATGGCCATCTCGGCAGGGCACCGATCAGAATCAGGATCAGGACGATCAGAAGAATGGTGCCCAGCATGACGGTTTCTCCTTAGCCGAGATTCTTTTCGGCGAACGACCAGTTGGCGAGCTTGTCGAGCCAGGCCTGGACGTGGTCGGGCCGGCGGTTCTGGTAGTCGAGGTAGTAGGCGTGTTCCCACACGTCGGCGACGAACAGCGGCGTTCCGCCGTGCGCGAGTGGCGTGTCGGCGTTCGACGTTGTCTGGATGGCGAGTTTGCCGTCCTTGCCCTTCACCAGCCACGCCCAGCCGCTGCCGAACTGGTCAACGGCGGCCGTCTTGAACGCTTTCTTGAAATCGTCCAGACCCCCGAAGCTGTCCGCGAGCGCCGTCTTGATCTTGCCGGCCGGCGCGCCGCCTTGCGGGGCCATGCTGTGCCAGTAGAAGTCGTGGTTCCAAGCCTGGGCGGCGTTGTTGAAGATCTTCTTGGCTTTCTCGTCCGTGGCCGACTTCTTCACGATATCCTCCAGGGACATCTCGGCATAGGGCGTGCCCTCGATCAGCTCGTTCAGCTTGTCGACGTAAGCCTTGTGATGCTTGCCGTAGTGGAACGAGATGGTCTTCGCCGAAACCACGGGCGCGAGGGCGTCCTCGGCGTAAGGCAGCTTGGGAAGGGTGAAACCGTTTTTTCCTTTGTCTAAGGGCATGACGCGTATCCTTGAGCTGGCCCAATCGAGGATCGGGCGGGCGATTGGTAACGAAAGAACGTCCAGGGTGCGCCGACGTTGCGACGCCTCCTGCACGCGAATGGAACCTTGGCAGAAACGTGGCTTTGAGGGCCGCTGCTTTCTGACGCGGAGACGACAGGGCGCACGAGGCGTCTTTGATTGTTACCCGCAATGGGCGAGGAAAAATCGCTCGCCTGTCCAACGCCTGTGAGCATCTTTCTCGGCAAACTGTTCTCAGTTGCGTACTCTTCGGTTGCGCGGCGGGCGCCCGTGGGTATTTCTAGACGTGACACATCCATGGGAGGTCGCCGTGAAGGGCAATCCGCAGATCATTGCCGAGCTGAACAAGCTCCTGAAGAACGAGCTCACGGCCATCAACCAGTACTTTTTGCATGCCCGCATGATGAAGCATTGGGGCTTCGAGCGCCTGGGCAAGAAGGTCTACGAGGAATCGATCGGCGAGATGAAGCACGCCGACAAGCTGATCCAGCGCATCCTGCTGCTCGACGGCCTGCCCAATCTCCAGGACCTGGGTAAGATCGGCGTCGGCGAGACCGTGCCGGAGTGTCTGGCCGCCGACCTGAAACTAGAGAGCGCGGCGCGTACGGCGCTGGTCGCGGCGGTAACTCACTGCGAGACGGCGAAGGACTATGTCAGCCGCGAGATCGCCGTCGACATCCTCGAGGACGCCGAGGCGCACATCGACTTCCTCGAGACCGAGATCGCGCTGATCGACAAGGTGGGCGTGCAGAATTACCTGCAGACCCAGATCGGCGAGGGCAAGGAGTCGGAGTAAAGACCCCCTCGCAATAGGCTCGTGGTAACGCGCGCGGCGCGTCAATCGGCGGCAAGAACCGTCTGCTGGACGGCGCGTTCTCGGATGATCGTGTCGGCGATGCGCTCGCGCATGTCGCAGGCGCAGCTTCCGCACTGGGGGCTCTTGCCGCAGGCCCGGAACACGTCGGACGGCCGGCGCGCCCCGGCGCGGACGGCAGCGTCGACTTCACGATCCCGAATGGCCCGACAGATGCAGATATACATGCCTTGTGAGCTTTCCCTGCAGATGCGACTTACTCGCAGACGCAAAGATAAGGGGCGCGGCCGGCCCGGTCAAGCGGGCGCTAAAAGCCTGGCAGCAAATACTTTTCCAGCCTTGTCCGCAGCTCGGGGCCGATCGGATGCGGAGTCCGGCCCTTGAGATGAACCACCGCCATCTCGGCCGCGACGATGCATTTGCCGGCCTTGAAGGCCGCCGAGCCGACGGTAAACGAGCTGGTACCCACGCGGATGACCCCGCTGCCGAGTTCCACTTGACCGGGCCAGTGCGACTCGGCGAGGAAGCTCACATTCATGCCGGCCGAGATGCCGCGCATGCCATCCTCTTCGCTCGACATCAGGCCGAGGTCGCGGATGAAGGTCAGGCGCGCCGTCTCCAGGTAGGCGCAGAGCGCCACATTGTTGATGTGGCCGGCCGCGTCCTGGTCCGAGAAGCGCACCGTGTCGGTGCACCAGTGAGGATAGATCGAGCGATCCTGCAGGCGTTTGTCGCGTGACATGGACGGAGTGTAGCATCCCGCCGCCATGGCACACCCCATCTTCAGCGACGAACACGATCTCATCCGCGCCCAGCTTCGCCGCTTCGTCGACGAGAAGGTGAGGCCGCACGGCCCGAAATGGGAGGCAGGCGGGCTTCGTGCCGCGCGAAGTGCTGCGTGAAATGGGCGAACTCGGCTTCTTCTCGCTGCGCGTGCCCGAGGCCTTGGGCGGCGCGGGCCTCGATGCGCGCGCCTCGGTCGTGCTGGCCGAGGAGGTCGGCCGCTCGACCCATGGCGGCTTCGCCATCACCGTGCTGGTCCATACCGACATGGCGAGCCCGCATCTCGTGCGCTTCGGCACCAGGCGCCAACTCGAGAAGTACCTGCCGGGCGTCCTGGCCGGAAAGACCATCACCGCGGTCGCCGTCACCGAGCCCGGCGCCGGATCCGACGTGGCCGGCATCCGCACCCGCGCGGTGCGCGACGGCGGGGACTATGTGCTGAATGGCAGCAAGATGTTCATCACCAACGGCGTGCATGGCGACCTCTACTTCATCGCCGCGCGCACCGATCCCGAGGCCAAGGGCAGCCGCGCCATCACCATGTTCATCGTCGAGAAGGGCACGCCGGGCTTCAAGGTCGGCCGCGCGCTCGACAAGACTGGCTGGCGCTCCTCGGACACGGCCGAACTGGTCTTCGAGGATTGCCGGGTGCCGGCCGAGAACGTGCTGGGCGAGCCCAATCGCGGCTTCTATTCGATCATGGCCAACTTCCAGACCGAACGGCTGGTGATCGGCGCGATGGCCATGGCCGAGGCGCGCGAGGCGATCCGGCTCACTTTCGAGTATGTGAGCCAACGGACCGCCTTCGGTAAGCCGCTATGGGACCAGCAAACCATTCGCCAGCGCCTGGCGCGGCGGCTTGCTGAAGTCGAGGCTGCCCGCCAGCTCGTGCACCATACGGCCTGGCTCGACGCCCAGGGTGGGGATTGCGTCGCCCAGGTCTCGATGGTCAAGGCGCTGGCCGGCGATCTGGTGAACCAGGTGCTCTACGACTGCGTGCAGTTCCATGGTGGCATGGGCTTCGTGCGCGAGACCGCGATCGAGCGCATGGCGCGCGACGCGCGTGTCCAGGCGATCGGCGGCGGCGCCTCGGAAATCATGCTGGAGGAGATCGCCAAGCGCTTTGGCGCCATGCTCGCCGACTGAAAATCCCTATTTGGGAGTGACCAGAAAGGCACCAACGGCCGACACGGCGCACTCGGTGCCGCCGGCCCGCGCGCAGTCGCGGACCGCGTCGCCGATCGCCGCACTCTCGCTCGACCGGCCGACCACGATGCCCAGGCGGCCGTTGCGCGCCACGGCGATGGCCCGCCAATCGTCGGCCACGAGATAGCGCTCGACCGCCTCCTGCTGGGCGGCGTCGAGGTTGGCGAGGTCCTGCGGCGTGAAAATGTCGATGATGCGAAAGCGCGTGGGCGTCCTGACCAGGACCTGCTCTTCGAGGGCATAGACGACGCACGGCCGGCCCGTAATATGGCCGCAGCTCTGCAGGTTGCGCCGGATGGCGTCGATCTCCGTGTCGCTGGGCGACCACCAGTCGAAGTGGTTGTGGCCGAGCACCAGCGCCCGCTTGCGGTCCGACTTCAGGTAATGGTCGGTGAGGTTCCTGCGCGAGGCCTCGCCGATCAGCGGAACGGTGGCGGGGTCGAAGGCGATCGGCGGTGAAGGCCGCGCGGCCGGAACGTAGGGCGGCGGCGGCAGCGGCGGCGTGCGATACGACCAGATCACGTCGTTGCCTACGGCGTAGGTCATGCAGCGGTCGAACTCGCGAACGACCGGCACCTCGCGCCGCACGATGCTGTTGCAATCCTCGAGCGCAATGCGGCGCGCGGTCGTGTCATCGACGCGGCGCGTCACGAAGGCGTAGATGCCCCGGGCGTTGATCGCCATCGCCTTGGAACCTTCGGCGTTGCCGTAGACCTCGAGGCGCCGCCGGCGCCAGTCGGGCACGAACGGAACGTCGGCGGCGACATAGATCCGCGCCGCTACGGTGGCAGTTGGCGGCGCCGGTGTGGCGCGCCCAGGCTCGGCCGTCGGTGGCGGTGCGGCTGCTGCAGCCTGCCTCGATGCGTCAGCGGACTGGACGGCGGTCGGCGCCCTTTCCGGCTGTTCGCGCAGCAGCCAGACGCCCGCGAGTCGCCACGATGGCCACGACGGTCGACCGCGCCGAGGGCGACGCCCAGGCGCGGCGATCGTTGGCGGCCACAGTGGCGGCTGCAGCAGTGACGGTCGGTGCTGCGCCTCCAGGCGTGAGGCGATAGGCGTGGATGGGGCGCGGGATGTTCTTGACGTGCTGCTCGCCCATGTCCTCGGCGCCTAGCGTCAGCTTGCCCGTGATCTGCTCGTAGATCGAAGCCGAGACGCAGACGCCGCCGTGCGGCGCGATCAATTCCAGCCGCACCGCCACGTTGACGGCATCGCCCATCAGATCGTCGCCGCTTTCCACGATATCGCCGAGATTGATCCCGATGCGCAGGGTAAGCTGGTCGTTCGGACCGGCTGTCGCGTTGGCCGAGCGCATCGCCTCCTGGATCTCGACGGCGGAGCGCACCGCCTCGACCGGGCTCATGAACTCCGCCAGGAAGCCGTCGCCGGTCAGCTTGAAGACGCGGCCGCGATGGTGCTTCACCAGTGATTCGGCGGTGGCCATGCGGGCGCCCAGCAGCTCGAGCGCATGCTCCTCGTCGCGGGCCGACATGGTGCTGAATCCCACGACGTCGACGGCGACGATCGTGGTCAGGCGCCTGATCAGGTTGGGTTCGTTCATTTGCCGCGTGCCTTCGCGTGCAGGCTAGCCGACGGCCGCCCGGCAGGCCATAGGACCTCCTTGCCTATCCGGCCATGCTCTGCGAAGACCGGTGTCCATGCAGTCGAAAGACCCGCGTTACTGGGAAGATTACCAGGTCGGCACGAAGTACCTGCTGGGCTCCACGAGCTTCACGGAGCAGGAAATCGTGACGTTCGCCCGCCAGTACGATCCGCAGAGCTTCCACATCGATGCCGCGGCGGCCGAAAAATCGATGTTCGGCGGCCTGATCGCCTCGGGATGGCACGTCACCTCCAAGCTGATGCGACTGTTCGTCGACAACTACATCGACAAGCGCACGGCGCTGGGCTCGCCCGGCCTCGACGAGATCCGCTGGCTGAAGCCGGTGCGGCCGGGCGACACCCTGACCGCCTGGGTCGAGTGCGCCGACAAGGTGCCGTCCAAGAGCCGGCCCGACATGGGCATCATCCACGAGCATTGGGGCGCCACCAATCAGAGAGGCGAACTGGTGGTGACGGTGAAGGGCATCAACATGGTGCGGCGGAGGCCTGCATGACGCGCGCGGTGAAGGGGCTCGATCATGTCGTGGTCATGGTCGACGGCATCGATGCCGCGGAGGCGGCCTACCGTAGGCTCGGGTTCCAGGTGCAGCCGCGCGGCTTCCATAAGAAGCTCGGCACGGCCAACCACCTGATGATCTTCGACAAGGACTATTTCGAGATCCTGGGCATCGTTGAGGACACCGAATTCAACGCCGAGCGGCGCGACTGGTTGAAAGCCGGCGGCGGGCTCGCCAACGTGGCGCTGGCGACCGACGGCGCGGATCTCGCCTTCGACGCCTTCACGGCGGCGGGCCTGCAGCCCGACGCACCGCTCTTCTTCGACCGCGCGGTCGAGGTCGCGGGCAAGGTGGAGCACGCCAAGTTCCGCACGGTGCGCATCCCCAAGAGCCACATGCCGGTGGTCGGCTTCTTCGTCTGCGAACACCTGACGCCCGAGTTCGTCTATCGCGATGATTGGGCCAGGCACCCCAACGGCGCGCGCGGCATCCTGGGCGTCACGGTGATCGCCGCGCAACCGGCCAGGTGGATCCCCGAGCTCGAGAAGTATTTCGGTGCCGGCACGGCCAGGCGCGAGGACGAGGGGCTGGTCGTCGACACCGGCACGCAGCCCATCCGCTACATGACGCGCCGGGACTATGCGGCGCGCTATCCCGGCATTGTGCCGGTGCGGCCGGGCGACCATCCGGCGCTGCTGTCGCTGCGGGTCGACAGTCTCGCCGCCTGCGAGGCGCTCCTGGGCAAGAACGGCGTCAAGCTGAGCAAACCCGATGCCGGCCGGCTGATCGTCCCGCCTTCGGAAGCTGCCCACCTCACCCTGGAATTCAGGGAGCGCTGATCCTGTGAGCTTCGACCTGACGGACCGGCGGATCTACGGCTTCGCCACCGAGGAGCATCTGCGTTTTGCCGACGTCGACGCCAATGGCCACGTCAACAACGGCGCCTTCCTACAGCTCCTCGAAAATGCCCGCGTCTCCTACATGCACGGCATCGTGCGCTCCGGCCTGCCACGCTTTCGCGTCGTGGTCGGCCGGCTCGAAATCGATTTCAAGCGCCAGATGTTCTACCCCGGCCGCGCCACGGCCTGCGCCCGCCTGCTCGAAGTGCACGAGCGGAAGTGCGTGATCGGTCACGGGCTGTTCGATGGCGAGGGCAACTGCACCGCGGTGCTCAAGGCGATCATGGTGTCGCTGAACGAGGAGACCCATCGCAGCATGCCGTTCGATCCGGCGGTGCGCGCCGCCCTCACCAAGTTCGCCACCTCCAAGGACGGAATGCCGACATGACCGACAAGCTGATCCCCGAAGGTTTCCGCAAGCTGAACGTCACCGACGATTTTGTCGGCCTGATCGGCCCGCTCTGGTTCAAGGCCGAAGACGAGAAGCTCCGGGTCGGCCTCCCGCTCGAGGCCCGTCACGGCAACCCGATGGGCTGGGCACATGGCGGGCTGCTGGTCACCGTGGCCGACATGGTGATGGGGGCGGGCTCGGGCCACGTCACCGGCATCCGCTGGCCGCACCCGACGATATCGCTCAGCACCGAGTTCGTGCGCGGCGCCAAGCTCGGACAGTGGCTCGAAGGCACCGCGCGCATCGCCCGACGCACGGTCAACTTCTGCTTCTGCAGCTGCGATCTTGTCTGCGGCGGCGAGATCGTCCTGGTGGCGTCGGGCGTCTTCAAGGTGCCCGACATCGACAAGATCCCCGAGGCGATGCGCGCCAAGGTGTCGGGCAAGTGGGAGTAGGCCCCGTCCTGACATGGGGCTCTATTTCTTCTTGTGCCGGTAGATCCGGTAGCGGTCGAAGTCCATGAGGTGCTCGTAGCCCTCGAAGGCGTCGGCGAACACGCGATTCTGCATGAAGTATTCGAGGTAGTCGAACTCCTTGCCCTGACAGCGTGGGATGCCGGCAATGCGGTCGACGATCAGCAGATCGGGCTGCTCGCGGGCGAAATCCTCGCTCACTGCGTCCAACACGAACTTCTCGGAATCGCTCATCGTGTCGGGCGGATTGTAGAGGGCGGGGAAGTCGTCGCAGGTCGCGTAAACGCCCTGCAGCACCCACATGCTGAGAAACCGCATGGTCATGCGGCCGCCGATGTAATTGATCATCGGCCATAGCGGGTAGATGCCGGGCGAGAGCGCCAGGATCGTGCGGTGTGGCGCGTTCTGCTCAATGATGTGCTGCAGCCGCCCGCCGATCGAATCCTCGAACTGGCGCTGCTTGTAGAAGGGCGGCGTGTAGAGCGCGGCCTGGAAGTAGAGCAGCACCATCAAGGTGGCGGAGATCACGGATACCGGCAGGTGATGGCTGCTGCGGCTGATCGGCAGGTAACGGTCGACGGTCTGCGACACTGTGAGCGCGGCGAGCAGGATCGCGGCCGACAGGGCGGGCAGCACGTGATAAGGCCAGCCCTTGGCCTGGGCGATGGCCGAGATCGCCGCCCCGATGCCGAACATCACGAGGACGCGCGCCGAGATCGTCTTGGTGAAGACCACGGCGATCGCGCCGAAGATCAGGAGCGCGATCAGGGTGGGGGCCAGCACGTTGCTGGTCAGCACGCCGCGCCAGCCCGTGTCGCCGATCGGCGTATAGGCCTCGACGGCAAGCGGCAGCACGAAGTTGCCGTAGGCCCGAAAGATTGTGTACATCGACACGATATGAGCCAGGGCAACGAGCGCGATCGCCCATGGAATGGGATCGGTGAGCGTCGTCCGCCAGCCGCGGCGGATCAGCAGGTAGAGCTCAACCGCAGCCGGAATGGCGAGGTAGTACGGCTTCATGGCGAATGCCACGCCGGCGACCAGGCCGACGGCAATGGCGGCACCGCGCGTCAGGGCCACGCCCTCGGCGCGGGCCATCGCGGCGATCATATAGGGTGCGCTGGCCACGAACATGATGTGTTCGCGCTGGCCGAAATGCTCGTTGGGCAGCACGGTGAACAGGAACAGCAGCACCGGCGGCAGCAGTGCCTCGGTGAGTGCATGGTCGGCCGAGGGCACGAGCCGGACCAGCCGGCGGCAGGCCCAGAAGGAGGCGAAGATGCCGGCCACTACCCAGGCAGTGAACCAGAAAGTGGCGTTGCCCGGCAGGATCTTCGCCGTGAGCACCGGTAGCGCATGCACGACGAAGGTGAGCGGCAGGTTCTCGTCGATGATCTCGACATAGAGTCGCTCGCCGCCGATCCAGCGCGCCGAGACGTCGAGGATCGCCGCCACGTCGTGGTTGATGGGCGGGAAGAAGTAGCCGGCCAGCCACAGGATGGGCAGTGCAAACAACGGCACCAGCAGCAGCCGTTCGACACGCTGCGGGATTATCGGAGGTTTGGTCGTGACGGTTGGCAAGGCGGGGCGAAGATATCATAAGCGGGCGGCAAGGAAGACATTTGCGAGGGCAGGCACGGGGTGGAGCGGGCCGAATACGAGCGCATGCACGAGGTCGAGGACCGCATGTGGTGGTATCGCGGCCTGCGTGCGCTTGCCGCGCAACTTCTTGTCCCGGCGCTGACCGGCTTGCGGGGCACGGCCCCCGTGCTCGACGCGGGCTGCGGCACCGGCGGCATGCTGTTGAAACTGGGACCCACGGTGGCAGGCCGGGCCACCTTTGGGCTGGAATACGATGCCGTCGCGGCCGCGCTCGCCGCGACCAAGGCAGGTCGGCCGGTGGCGGCGGGTTCGGTCAACGAAATGCCGCTCGGCGATGGTACCCTCGGCGCCTATCTCTCGCTCGACGTGCTGTGTCATGGCGGGGTGGAACCGGTCCTCGCCCTGAAAGAGGCGCATCGCTGCCTCGGGCCCGGCGCGATCGCGATTTTCAATCTGCCGGCCTATGGCTGGCTGTTGTCGGCGCATGACCGGCGCGTGCACAATGTCCGCCGCTTCACCGGCGGCCAGGCGCGCGCACTGCTCGCCGGGCACGGCTTCCGCGTCCTCCGATCCAGTTATTGGAACACCCTGTTGTTTCCCCTGATGCTGCTTCATCGACTGGTCGAGCGCCGCGACGCCGAAAGCGACGTGCGCGACTATCCGCGCTGGCTCGATGCGCTGTTTTCGACGGTGCTCGCCATCGAGCGGGCGACGATAGCGGCCGGTCTCAGCCTGCCGTTCGGCGGCTCCCTGATCGTCGTCGCGGCGCGCGATGGTTGAGGCACCGGCGCTTTCCATCGTCGTGCCCGTCTACAATGGCGCCGGAACCGTGGGCGAACTGGTTGACGCGCTGCGTGGCCTGGCGATTGAAGGCGGGCTCGAGATCGTGCTGGTGGTCGACAACAGCCCGGACAACAGCCTCGATGTCTGCAAGCAGCTCGCCGCCCAGCCGGGTGCGCCGGTCACGGTGCTGAGCCTCAGTCGCAATTTCGGCGAGCACAATGCGGTGATGGCGGGTCTTGCCCGCGCGCGGGGCGCCTACACCATCACCATGGACGACGATCTGCAGAACCCTCCGGGCGAGGTGAAGCGTCTTTTCGAGCATGCGCGCGACGGCAACTACGACGCGGTCTACACCTACTATGCGGAGAAGCAGCACGCCGCCTGGCGCAATTGGGGCAGCCGTTTCACCAACTGGTGCGCCGACCGCCTGATCGACAAGCCGCACGGCCTCTATCTCTCGAGCTTCCGCTGCATCTCCGCCTTCGTGCGCGAGCGCATCGTGGCGAGCTACGAGGGCCCGTACCCCTACGTCGACGGGCTGGTGTTCCAGGTGACGCAGAATGTCGGCCGCGTCCAGGTCGAGCATCTGCCGCGCAATGAGGGCAAATCGAACTACACCCTGCGCCGGCTGGTGCGGCTGTGGCTCTCGATGTTCCTCAATTTCTCGGTGATGCCGCTTCAGGCTCGCCACCCTGTTTGGCCTCGCCTTCGGCGCGCTGGGCGCACTCGCCGCCGTAATCATCATCGTCGAGGCGATCGTCTCCGACAAGCCGCCACAGGGCTGGGCCTCGCTGATGGTCGCCGTCCTGGTGCTGGCGGGCGTGCAGCTCGTCGTGCTCGGCGTGATCGGCGAGTATCTCGGCCGCATGTTCCTGGCAGTCAATCGCAAGCCGCAATATCTCGTGCGCGAGGTCTTCCATCGCCGGCCGGAAGAGCACGGAGGCGGCCTGGAAGTCGAGCGACCGAAAGTCGACACGCGCGCGGCCGGTCAGCCGCACCGCGAGCCTTCCCAAGGGAGTCCTGAACGATGACCGTCTACTATGTGGCGCTGGGATCGGCATCTTGGCCGGCATTGCCGGCCAGATGCTGCTCAAGGCGGGCGCCGATGCGCCGGAATTCGTGAGCCAGCTGCTGCGACCCTCGACGCTCTGCGGGCTCGCCCTCTACGGCTCGGCAGCCTTCCTCTACCTCATCGCGCTGCGCAAGATCCCAGTATCGGTCGCCTTTCCCAGCGTCTCGCTCTCCTATGCGATCGTGGCGGTGCTCGGACACTTCCTTTTTGGCGAGGTGTTCGGCATCAAGCAGATCGGCGGCATCGCCCTCATCATGGGCGGTGTGGTGCTGATCAATCAGGGGTGACGGCGCAGCCGTCATCCTGAAGCCTTCGGGCCGAAGGATCCGGCGCAGAAGGATCCCTCGCTTCAGCGCGGATATGATCCGTGCGACTCGGGATGACAAACAAGGAAACGTGAATGAACTACGAGCAGATCAAGTACGAGGTCGAGGACAACATCCTCACTGTCACGCTCAACCGGCCGGACAGGCTCAACGCCTTCACCGGCAAGATGCTGTCGGAGTTGCTCGACGCGATGGATCGTGCCGACCGTGACGATGATGTGCGCGTCATTGTGTTCACCGGAGCGGGCCGCGGTTTCTGCGCCGGCGCCGATCTGTCGGGCGGCGCCAACACTTTCAACTCCGAGAATCGCGGCCCGGTCGATCCCGGCCTCGCCGGCCATCGCGACGGTGGCGGCCTGTTCACGCTCCGACTTTACGACGCGCTCAAGCCGACCATCGCGGCTTGTAACGGCCCCGCGGTCGGCGTCGGCGTCACCATGCAACTCGCCATGGATGTGCGCCTCGCCTCGGAGGCAGCGCGCTACGGCTTCGTGTTCGCCCGCCGCGCCATCGTCATGGAAGCCTGCTCGAGCTGGTTCCTGCCGCGTCTCGTGGGTCCGCAGCAAGCGCTGGAGTGGGTGATGACCGGCCGTGTGTTCTCGGCCGACGAAGCGCTGAAAGGCCGGCTGGTTCGCTCGATCCACAAGGCTGACGAGCTTCTGCCGGCCGCCTCTGCGCTCGCCCGCGAGATCGCCGACAACACCGCGCCGGTGTCTGTAGCTCTTAATCGCCAGATGATCTGGAAGATGCTGGGCGCCGACCATCCTATGGAAGCGCACAAGGTGGACTCCAAGGGAATCTACGCGCGCGGCAAGTCGGCCGACGTGAAGGAGGGCGTGACCGCCTTTTTGGAGAAGCGCCCGGCCAGATTCCCCATGAAGGTTACCAGTGGCATGCCATCCTATTTCCCATGGTGGAACGAGCGAACGTTCAAATAGCCCGCGACGGCAAAAACGGGTCCTTTAGCGCGGTTGCCGGCCGTCAGGCCTTGCGGCAATCTCCCGGCCAATATCCATTCCTGGAGGAAGCAATGACCAAGCTGCACATGCGGCGCCGCGCGATTCTGGCGGCAGCCCCGATCCTCGTGGCCGCGCCTTACGTCGCGCGCGCCCAAACGGGCAAGCCTGAGAAAACCAAGGTGATACTGGCCGTCGGCGGCAAGTCGGCCCTCTACTACCTGTCGCTCACGATTGCGGAGACCAAGGGCTTCTTCAAGGATGCCGGGCTCGACGTCGAGATCAACGACTTCCAGGGCGGCGCCAAGTCGCTCGAAGCCCTGATGGGCGGCAGCGCCGACGTGGTGGCCGGCGCCTACGAGCACACGATCCGCATGCAGCAGCGCGGCCAGCCCATCAAGGGCTTCGCCCTGATCGGCCGGGGCATGCAGCTTGCCATCGGCTTGCGCAACGACGTGGCGGCCAGGGTCAAGGGACCGGCCGACATCAAGGGCATGAAGTTCGGCGTCACGGCGCCCGGCTCCCAGACCCAGATGCTGGTCACCAATTGGGCGGCCAAGGGCGGGCTCAAGGCCACCGACATCGTGGCCGTCGGTGTCGGTGCCGGCGCTTCGGTGGTGGCGGCGGTCGAGAACAAGTCGGTCGACGGAATCTCGCAGGCCGACCCCGCGCTCACGATTCTTCAGGAAAAGAACCTGATCAAGATCGTGGTCGACACCCGCACCATGAAGGGCAACCAGGAACTGTTCGGCGGCTCGATGCCGGCGGCATGCCTCTATGCCCAGCCGGCGCTCCTTACCAAGACACCCAACACGGCGCAGGCGCTGGCGACGGCCATCGTGCGGGCCGACGAATGGCTGCAGACGGCGCCGCCGTCCGAAGTCGCCAAGTCGGTGCCGACGGCCTACCTGCTGGGAGACAAGGCGATCTACGAGAAGGCCTTTGCCAACGTGCGCGGGACCATATCGCCCGACGGCATGATGCCGCCGGACGGGCCGGCGAACTGCCTGAAGTTCCTGGCCGAGGGCGATCCCAAGATCGATCCGTCGAAGATCAAGCTCGCGGACACGTGGACCAACGAGTTCGCCCAGCGCGCCAAGAAGCACTCCTAGTTCGGCGTGTCGATCGAGGGAGCGCCGGCGCTTGCGCTGGCCGACATCACCTGTCGCTTCGCCAACCGTGACGGACGAAGCGATCCCTATACCGCGGTCGCCAACGCCACCTTGAAGGTGGCCAAGGGCGAGTTCGTGTCGGTGGTCGGTCCGACCGGCTGCGGCAAGTCGACCCTGCTCAACGTGGCGGCCGGCCTGCTCGGGCCGTCATCCGGCACAGTCGAGGTGTTCGGCATGCCCCTGGTGGCGACCGAGGGCGTCAATCGGCGCGCGGGCTACATGTTCCAGGCCGACGCGCTGATGCCGTGGCGGACCGGCATCGACAATGTGATCGCGGGCCTGGAGTTTCGCGGTGTGCCCCGCGCCGCGGCGCTGGCGCAGGGCGAGGAGTGGTTGCGCCGGGTAGGCCTCGCGGGTTTCGGCGATCGCTACCCGCACCAGATGTCGGGCGGCATGCGCAAGCGGCTGGCGCTGGCGCAGACCTTGATCCTCAGCCCGGACATCCTGCTGATGGACGAACCCTTCTCCGCCCTCGACGTGCAGACCCGCCAGCTCATGGAGAACGAGCTTTTGGCGCTGTGGGCCGAGGACCGGAAGTCGGTGCTGTTCATCACCCACGACCTCGAGGAAGCGATCGCGCTCGCAGACCGCGTGATCGTGCTATCGGCCGGACCGGCGACGCGGCCGATCGGCGACTTCAAGGTCGACCTGCCCAGGCCGCGCGACGTTTCGGAGATCCGCATGACGCCCGCCTTTCTCGATCTCCACCGCGAGATCTGGGCGGCCATGAAGGAAGAGGTTCTCAAGGCCTACGCGCAGCAGAAGGTCGCCTGACATGCGTCTGCGCAGCCTGCAGATCCTGGTGCTCGTGCTGCTGGTCGTCGCCTGGTACGTGCTGACCGCGCCCGGCCTGGTGCCGCCCTTCTATTTCGAGCAGGACAACCGCGCTGCCTTCTTCTTCGGCGAGCCGCAGAAGGTGTTCTGGGTCCTCGTCGACTGGTTCTGGTCCGGCGACATCTTCATCCATCTCGGCGTCACGCTGCTCGAAACCGTGCTGGGTTTCGTGATCGGATCGTCATTCGGGCTGGGCGTCGGCCTGTGGCTTGCTCTGTCGCCGACCGCGTCGGCGGTGATGGATCCCTACATCAAGGGCTTCAACTCCATGCCCAGGGTCGTGCTGGCGCCGATCTTCGCGGTGTGGTTCGGGCTCGGCATCTGGTCGAAGGTGGCGCTGGGCGTCACCCTGGTTTTCTTCGTGGTGTTCTTCAACGTCTACCAGGGCGTGCGCGAGGTCAGCCCGAACCTGATCGCCAATGCGCGCATGCTGGGCGCTTCGCGGCATCAGCTCCTGCGCTCGATCTACCTGCCCTCGGCCATGAGCTGGGTGTTCGCCAGCCTGCACAACGCCGTTGGCCTGGCCTTCGTCGGCGCCGTGGTCGGCGAATATCTCGGCTCGGCGCGCGGCGTCGGCTACCTGATCCTGCAGGCCGAAGGAACGTTCGACATCAACGCGGTATTTGCCGGCATCCTCCTCCTGACGGTCTTCGCTTTGGCGCTCGACGCCGCGGTTGGCGTCGCGGAGCACCGGCTGATGACCTGGCAGCCGCGCGCCAGCGAGACCGAGAAGGTTTAAGCGAAAGCCGTCATTTCCCGGTAAACCGCGCCGCGCGCTTCTCGAGGAAATGGGCGACGCCCTCCTTGAAGTCGGCGGTCTGGAACGAGAGATCCATCTCGTAGTTGGCCTGGGTCGTAGCCTCAGCCAGGGTTTGGAACTCGGCCTCCCAGACCTGCCGCTTCATCACCGTCACTGAGCGCGGCGAGACCGTGTCGGCCATTAGCCGGGCGTAGGCGCGGGTCTCGGCCATCAGCTTGTCGTCGGCGATGACCCGGCTCACCAGCCCCATGGCCAAAGCCTCCGGCGCTCGGAATTTGCGCGCCGAGCACAGCAGGTCCATCGCCGCCGGCAGCCCGACCAGCCGCGGCAGCAGCCAGCTCACGCCGTGTTCGGCAATCAGTCCGCGCTGGGCGAAGGCGGTAGTGAACACAGCCGATTCCGCTGCGAAGCGCAGATCCGCGTAGAGCGGGATGACGAAGCCCAGGCCGGCGGCTGGCCCGTTGATTGCAGCAATGATGAATTTCGGAATTGCCGGAAAATATGAGTAGTTCATCCGGAACTCAGGGAGGGTGCTGCCGCCCGCAAGACCAGCCTCCGCCTTGCTCGATCGGTCCGTGCTGCCGCCGGCTCCGATCGCCTGCAGTCCGCCCATGTCGGCGCCGGCGCAGAAACCGCGGCCGGCGCCTGTCAGAATTATCACTCGGACGTCGGGATCGGCTCCCGCATCGTGCATGGCGCCCTTGAGGTCGAGATGCATCTGGCGAGTCCACGCATTGAGCTTCTCTGGCCGGTTGAGCGTGACCGTGCAAATGCGATCGGCGACGTTGTAGAGGACTGTTTCATACGCCATCCGGGGTCCCTCATGTGCATTCTTGTGGCTGGCATGATGAGCAAAAGGCAGCGACGATACAAATGGTACCCAATCGCTAACAAATGGCACTCGATTGGAAACTGGCGTCCACAACCATTCGACTATGATTTCGCATTGTGGATGGGGGCTGCCTCCTCGCAAGAGAGAGAGAGAGAGAGAGAGAGAGAGAGAGAGAGAGAGAGAGAGAGAGAGTTGTCCGCAGGGGAACGATTTCGTGCTATTTTGCAGAGGCAAGGCAATAAAACACGGCCGAGGTAGGAAATGGCAAAACGGGAATTCCCCCACCCGAATGAAATGCCCAAATACGTGGGTCAGGAAATTGGGGTCAGTGACTGGGTAGAGGTTTCTCAGGATCGTATCAACCGCTTCGCCGACGCGACCGGCGACCATCAATGGATCCATGTCGATGTCGAACGAGCCAAAAAAGATATGCCGGGCGGCAAGACCATCGCCCACGGTTTCCTGACATTGTCGCTGATCCCCATGCTCAGTCACCAGATTTCGCATATCAACAGCGTCCGGAACAGCATCAACTACGGCTGCAACAAGGTGCACTTCGCCAGCCCGTTGCCGGCCGGCTCTAAGGTGCGCGCCCGCGCCAAGCTCATCGCGGCCGATCCGATGGACGGCGGCGGCGTGCGGCTCGCCAACCAAGTCACCATCGAGATCGAAGGGCAGGAGCGGTCGGCCTGCGTGGCCAAGACGATGTCCATCGTGTACGGCAGCTAGGGGGTCGAATCTTGCTCAAACGAGACGAACTGACGTCCGAGCGCATCGACCAGATCGTCGCCGACGCCCGCAAGGCCGGCTACGACTTCTTCCTGTCGGCGGAGGAGCGCGAGGCGAGCCTCAAGGAAGCGCTGACGCGCTACGTACCCGGCGAGGAGGCGTGGGTGTTCGCCTATGGCTCGCTGATGTGGAACCCCGCGATCGAGTTCACTGAATCTGCAGCCTTGCAAAGTCGACGGCTGGCGTCGCTCCTTCTGCTTCTGGACGCCACTTGGCCGCGGGACGCCCGAGCTGCCGGGCCTCATGTTGGCGTTGGAGCGCGGCGGAGGGTGCGAGGGCATCGCCTATCGCTTGGCGCCGGATCAGGTGCACAGCGAACTCGCCCTCCTGTGGAACCGCGAGATGCTCGCGGGCGTCTACCAGCCGCGCTGGGTGCCGACCAAGCTGCGTGATGGACGCACCGTCACCGCCGTGACCTTCGTCGTCGACCCCGGCCACTGCCAGTATTGCGGCGACCTCCCGCTCGAGCGCGCGGCACACCACATCGCCTTCGCCGAGGGCCGCCGCGGCGCCTGCCGCGACTATCTCGCCAACACTGCGGCCCAGGCGCGTGCGCTGCGCATCCACGATCCCTACATCGAGGACCTGGTGCAGCGGGTATCTGCCCTGCGCGACGACAGCTACGTCATTCCGACGGTGCTGCCCCATGGCGAGGCGGTCGGAGAGGCCTAGGCGCTTCGCGCATCGAAAGCGGCGCGCCGCCAGGAGTGCGGCATTGCAGTCCCTATGACATAGTCGCGACGTGTCTTCACTCGTCGCCCGCTGGCTTGCGCTGCCGCCAAATCTGCGCGGCATCCTCTGGGTCGCCGTGTCAGGCGTGCTGTTCGCACTGTTGAACGTCTTCACCCTCATTCCTGCGCATCACCTCAATTCCTACGTGATGGCGTTCCTGCGCTATCTTTTCGGCTCGGTGTTCCTGCTGCCGATCGTATTCCGGCTTGGCCTCTACCGCTCGCTGCATACCAATCGTCTCGGCCTGCACATCTCGCGCGGCGCCATCCATACCGCCGGCATGATGCTCTGGTTCGTGGCCCTGCCGCTTACGACGCTGGCCGAGATCACGGCGCTGGGCTTCACCGGTCCGATCTTCGTCACCATCGGCGCGGCGCTGTTCCTTGCCGAGGACGTCCGGCTGCGCCGCTGGATCGCTGTCCTCGTGGGCTTCGCCGGCGCCATGATCATCATCCGGCCGGGCTTCAGCCAGATTCATCTCGGCGTCGTTTGCATCCTGATCAGCACGCCGATCTTCTCGGCCTCCAACCTGATCTCCAAGGCGCTGGCGCGGACCGATTCGGCCAACACCATCGTGATCTGGCAGAACATCGTGATCGTGGCCTGTGCGGCACCGTTCGCGATCTGGTTCTGGCAGACGCCGCGCGGGACCGACCTGCTGTGGTTCGTGGCCGCCGGACTGTGCGGCACGCTCGGCCACCTCTGCCAGCAGCGCGGCTATCAGCTGGCCGACATCACCCTGCTGCAGCCCATCGGCTTCCTGTCGCTGATCTGGAACACGCTGCTGGGTCTCCTCCTGTTCATGCAACAGCCCGACATCTGGACCTTCGTCGGCGCGGCGGTGATCTTCGGCAGCGCCATGTACATTTCCCACCGCGAGGCGGTGCGGCGGGCGCAGATCAAGACGGCCAATTCGCAGGCTGGTCCGGAGGCCTAACCGCCGGTGACGCTCATGTGGCGCGGCACGGCCGGGCCGCTATGGCGGCGGTCGATGATGAAATCGTGGCCCTTGGGCTTGCGCGCGATCGCCTCGGTGATCGCTTGGTCGAGAAGCTCGTCGCTCTCGGAGGCGCGCAGCGGCGCGCGCAGGTCGGCGGCGTCCTCCTGGCCGAGGCACATATAGAGCGTGCCGGTGCAGGTCAGCCGCACGCGGTTGCAGCTTTCGCAGAAATTGTGGGTGAGCGGCGTGATGAAGCCCAGCCGGCCGCCAGTCTCCTCGACCTTGAAATAGCGCGCCGGACCGCCGGTGCGATAGTCGGTCTCGGTCAGGGTGAGGTGCTTGGCGATCTCCGCCCGAGCCAGCGACAACGGCAGGTACTGGTCGAGTCGCGCGTCGGCGCCGATCTCGCCCATCGGCATGACCTCGATCAGCGTCAGGTCCATGCCGCGGCCATGGGTCCAGCGGATCAGATCGCCGAATTCCATGTCGTTGACGCCACGCAGCGCCACGGCGTTGATCTTGATGTGCAGGCCGGCCTGCTGGGCGGCATCGATGCCGCGCATCACCTGGTCGAGGTCGCCCCAGCGCGTCAGCTCGCGGAACTTGTCCTTGTCCAGCGTGTCCATCGAAACGTTAAGACGGCGCACGCCGACCGCGGCCAGTTCCTTGGCGTACTTGGCGAGCTGGCTGCCGTTGGTGGTGAGCGTAAGCTCGTCCAGCGCACCGCTGTCGAGGTGCCGGCCCAGCCCGCGGATCAGCGACATCACGTTCTTGCGCACCAGCGGTTCACCGCCGGTCAGCCTGAGCTTGCGGACCCCGCGCCGAACGAAGGCCGTGCACAGGCGCTCCAGCTCCTCGAGCGAGAGAACCTCGGCCTTGGGCAGGAAGGTCATGTCCTCGGCCATGCAATAGACGCAGCGGAAATCGCAGCGATCCGTTACCGAGACTCGCAGGTAGGAAATATGCCGGCCGAAGGGATCGATCATGGTGTCAATGTAGGTCGCTTCGCCCCGTATTTCGACCCCAAAGGGCGGAGGGAATTGGGCTCGAGCGGCTCTCCGGTCGCCGTTCTCTTGCTACAAACCGTCGTCTCGAACGGGCAAAAGGCCGCTCTTTATGGCCTTCGACAGGGCCTCGTGGTCCCTCACGGTCTGTTTGGCGTAGGCCGTTGCGAATACGCCGATCGCCTCGTCGAACGTGCCGCTCTTGCCCAGATAGGCCGACAGCATCACGGCATCGCCGGTCCGCGCGTGCGCCCGCGCCAGTACCTCGCCGCAGGTCGCGGCATAGCGGCGGAAATCGCGCGGCGTCATGATCTCGAGCTGCGGCCTGATCTTGGCGTCGCGCAATTGGCGAAATAGAGATGCCGCCCGGTCGGGCCGGTCGCGAAGCCCAGCAGGATGTCGCCGCCGCCTGCAGCAGGCGCTGGCCGCGCACCACCCTCTCGCCGTGATGGGCATATGGGCTGGGTCCGGCATAGGCCTCGAGCACCGAGCGCGTCGCCTCCTTGAACTGCAGGTAAAGCGCCTCGCTGTTGCCCGAGACCATCAGCAGCACGCCGCACAGCGTGCCGACCGCGCCGACGCCCACCACCTTGTAGGCCGCGTCGGCGAGGCGTAGCGCTGCAGAAGCGTGCGGCGTTCGGGCGTGAGCGACTGGGCATAGTCCACCAGCATGGCCGCGACGGCGGCGCGGAAGGCGACGGCATCGGCGGGGTCGGGGTGATAGACGCCATGCGCGGATCGTCCTCGATGCGCGGGTGCGCCGCCGCGGTGGCCGACCGCGACGATTTCCGCGGGATGCGCGCGCGCGACATCGGCCTTGCGCAGTGCACGCGGGGTCGACGCCGATCGACGCCGGCGGTGGCCTCGTCGTCGATCGTGAGCGCGCGATACCAGGTATCGAGCACCGGCTGGCCGGCGATCTCGGCCATGCTCTCGCGGTAGCGCCGCGCGACGATCTCCGCCAGCTCGGTGCGCGCTTGCCTGGCCAGAACGTCGAGCGTGGCCACGACGAAACTTGCGGCCAGGCGCTTCACGTCCCACTCCCAGGGCGCCACGGCGGTCTCGTCGAAATCGTTGATGTCGAAGGCGAGCCGCCGCTCGGGCGTGGCGAAGCCGCCGAAGTTGAGGCAATGGCAGTCGCCCGCAGCCTGCACCATGAGGCCGCTGACCGGCGTGACGGCGAGGTCGGCTGCCATCACGGCGGCGGCGCCGCGCAGGAAGGTGAAGGGCGTCGTTTTCATGCGCGCGTAGCGCAGGGCAGGAGGTCGGGCAGGCGCGACTCGCCCTGCTCGATCAGGATCTCGACCGGATCGCGGCGCTCGGACGGCGCCTTCCAGCCGGCGTGGTGGCGGCGCGAGGTGCGATCGCGCAGGGCGCGGCCGCGCGCGATGCGCTCCTTGAGTGGCAGGGTGTGGGTTTGCGGCGGCAGAGCGCCTGGGGACGCCTCAACCATGAATTGGTCATGCCACGAGCCGCAGCAGATTGTCGATGGTGTCGGCCTCGGCGGCCGGCTTGTCAGTCCTTATGCGATTGATGCGCGGGAAGCGCATGGCCACGCCCGACTTGTGGCGGGTCGAGCGGGCGATGCCGTCGAAGGCGATCTCCAGCACCAGCTCGTGCGAGACCTCGCGCACCGGGCCGAAGCGGTTGGTCGTATGGTCGCGCACCCACTTGTCGAGCCAGCGCAGCTCCTCGTCGGTGAAGCCGAAATAGGCCTTGCCGACCGGCGCCAGCTCGCGCTTTCCCTCGACCTCGCGCCAGCAGCCGAAGGTGAAATCCGAATAGAACGAGGAGCGCTTGCCGTGGCCGCGCTGGGCATACATCAGCACGCAGTCGGCCAGCATGGGATCGCGCTTCCACTTGAACCACGGGCCCTTGGGGCGGCCGGCGAGATAGGCGCTGTCGCCGCGCTTCAGCATCAGGCCTTCGATGCCGTCGCTCTTCATCGCCTCGCGCAGCTCGGCGAGATGGGCCCAGTCGCGGAACGTCACCAGCGGCGAGAGGTCGAAACGCTGGCGCGGCCTTTGCGCCATCCAGGCCTCCAGCCGCGCGCGCCGCTGGTCGAAGGACAGCGCGCGCAAGTCTTCGCCCTCGAGCCACAGCGCGTCATAGAGCCTGACATGCGCGGGATGCTCCTTCAGCATCCTGGGTGTCACGGTCTTGCGATTGAGCCGCTGCTGCAGATCGTTGAACGGCGCCACGGCCTCCTCGCGGCGCACCAGAAGCTCGCCGTCGAACACGCCCTCGAAGTCGATGGCGTCGACGATGTCGGGGAAGGCAGCCGGACACGTCCTCGCCGGCGCGGCTGTAGAGCCGCTTCACGCCGCCCGAGGAGGCGACCTGGACGCGGATGCCGTCCCATTTCCATTCGGCGCGGAAATGCGCGGGGTCGAGCGTGTCGAGCTCGGCGCGGTCGATGGGGTTGGCCAGCATCGGCGGCAGGAAGGCGCCGCCGGCATTGCTGCTGGGCCGGGGTGCGTCGTGCAGCAGCCAGTCGAACAGCGGACGGTAAGGGGCGGAGAGCCCATGCCAGATCTCCTCCACGGCGTCGACCGGCTGGCCGCCGATATTGGCCGCGGCCTGCTTGGCGAGCCGGGCCGAGACGCCGACCCGGAGTGCGCCGGTCAGCAATTTCAGGAGCGCCCAGCGTCCCGTCGAATCGAGCGCGTCCAGCCAGCGCTTCAGGATGGCCGGCGTCTGCATCTTCGTGGCGCGCTGCAGGGTCTCCACGACCTCACCGAGTGTAGGCGGCGGCCCGGCGTCAGGATCGCTCTCCCAGATCAACGACAGCGTCTCGGCAAGATCGCCGACATAGTCATAGGAGAGGTGAAACAGTTCCGCGCCGATCTTGTCCTCACCGAAGCTGCGCAGCAGCGCGGGCTTGGCGGCCGCGAAATCGAGCCCGCCGGTCAGCGCGGCCAGCGCCCAGCCGCGGTCGGGATCGGGCGTCTCCCGCAGATAGGCCTCGATCAGCCGCAGCTTGGCGTTGCGCGCCGGCTGGTAGGACAGGGCATCGAGCAGGGCGGCGAAGGCCTGCACCTAGGCGCCCTCTTCCTCGCGGCCGGCCAGATGCAGCGCCTCGGCGTCGATGCCGATCGAGCGCGCATAGTGCACCAGCGCCTCCTCGCGGCCGTGCGTCACCCAGACCTTGGGAGCGCCGACATCCTTCAGGGTCTGCGTCAGCTCGGGCCAGTCGGCATGGTCGGAGATGATCAGCGGCAGCTCGGCGTCGCTTTGACGGGCGCGGGCGCGGACCCGCATCCAGCCCGAGCAGACCGCCGGCATCGGGTCGGCAAAGCGGCGCGACCAGCGGTCGGCGATGGCCGACGGCGGGCACAGCACGATGGCGCCCTTGAAGGTCTCCAGGATCGCATCGGATACGTGGGCGATGTCGCCGAGATCGACGCCGTGCTCCTGGTAGAGCTTGCAAAGCGACAGCAGCGCGCCATGCAGCCAGATCCGCTGGTCCCAGCCGGCCGCACGCAGGAGCTTGATGACCCTCTGGCACTTGCCAAGCGCGTAGACTCCCACCAGATGCGTGCGTTCGGGAAAGGTCGAGATCGAGCGCAGGAGCTTACCGATCTCGCCCGCATCGGAGGGATGGTGGAAGACTGGCAGGGCGAAGGTCGCTTCGGTGATGAAGACGTCGCACGGCACCGGCTCGAACGGCGGGCAGGTCGGATCGGGCCGGCGCTTGAAGTCGCCCGAGACCACGATGCGCTGGCCCTTGTATGCCAGCACTGCCTGCGCCGATCCCAGGATATGGCCGGCCGGAGCGAACTGCAGGTCGACCTCGCCAAGGTGCACGCTTTCGCCGTATTTCAACGGCTGTTGGCTGGTGTCGGGCATGCCCTCGAAGCGGGCGCGCATGATCGCCAGCGTCTCGGGCGTGGCCAGGGCCGCGCGATGGCCGGGCCGCGCGTGGTCGCCATGGCCGTGGGTGATCACCGCGCGCGGCACGGCGACGGCCGGATCGATATAGAAGTCGCCGGGCTTGCAATAGAGACCGCGCGGCGTCGGATAGAGCCAGGAGCGGGGATCTAGGGTGTCGGTTGTCATTGAGAGTGAGGCATCCTACCCAACGGATATGGGTCTTCCCGACCTGTTTTCACGCTGGTTCGAAAGCCGCGGCTGGACGCCCCGGCCGCACCAGCTGGCCCTGGTCGAACTGGCCCGGCAGGGCAAGAGCGCGCTGCTGATCGCGCCGACCGGCGGCGGCAAGACCCTGGCGGGCTTCCTGCCGTCACTGATCGAACTCACCGAGCGCCGCCGCAACGGCCGGGATCTCGCCCACAAGAAGGGCAAGGGCGAGCTGCATACGCTCTACATCTCGCCGCTCAAGGCGCTGGCGACCGACATCCGCCGCAACCTCGAAATGCCGATCGCGGAGATGAAGCTGCCGGTGCGCGCCGAGAGCCGGACCGGCGACACCCCGCAGAGCCGCCGGCTGCGCCAGCGCGAGCGGCCGCCCGACCTGCTGATGACCACGCCCGAGTCGATGGCGCTGCTGCTCTCCTATCCGGACGCTGCGCAATTCTTCGCCAGCCTGAAATGCGTGATCGTCGACGAGCTGCACGCCTTCGCCACCAGCAAGCGCGGCCATCATTTGGCGCTTTGTCTCGCCCGCGTCGCCTCCCTGGCGCCTCACGTACGCTTTGTCGGCCTGTCGGCCACGGTCGCCGACCCGCCGGCGCTGGCCGACTTCCTCGCCGTCAAGGACGAGGTCGAGATCGTGCAGGGCGAGCCCGGCGCGCAGCCGGTGGTGTCGATCATCGACGCACACGAGCGCCTGCCGTGGGGCGGCCACATGGGCCAGCATGCGATCCCGGAAATCTACAACATCATCCGCCAGCACAAGACCTCGATCGTGTTCGTCAATACGCGCGCCCAGGCCGAGCTCGCCTTCGACGGACTGTGGCGCATCAACGACGACAATCTGGCGATCGGCCTTCATCATGGCTCGCTGGCCGTCGAGCAGCGCCGCAAGGTCGAGGCGGCGATGGCGGCGGGGAAGCTGCGCGCCGTCGTGGCGACCTCCTCGCTCGATCTCGGCATCGACTGGGGTAACGTCGATCTGGTGATCCAGATGGGCGCGCCCAAGGGCGTGAGCCGCCTGATGCAGAGGATCGGCCGCGCCAATCACCGGCTCGACGAGCCGAGCCGCGCCATGATCGCGCCGGCCAACCGCTTCGAGGTGCTGGAATTGCTGGCGGCGCTCGAGGCCGTCGAGGCGCGCGAGCTCGACGGCGACCCGCCGCGGCCGCCCTGCCTCGACGTGCTGGCCCAGCACATCGTCGGCACGGCTTGCGCCCAGCCGATCGACCGCGAGGCCTTCTACGACGAGGTGAAGAGCGCCCAGCCCTACCGCGACCTGTCGCGCCAGGATTTCGACGACACCTTCGACTTCGTCGCCACCGGCGGCTATGCGCTGGCCGCCTACGACCGCTGGCATCGACTGAAGCAGCTGCCGGACGGGCGCTGGATGCTGGCCTCGCCGCTGGTGGCGCGGCAGTTCCGCATGAATGTCGGCACCATCGTCGAGCTGCCGCTGATCAAGGTGAAGATGCGGCGCGGGCCGATCCTGGGCGAGGTCGAGGAGTCTTTCATCCAGGGGCTGGTGCCGGGCGACACCTTCGTCTTCGCCGGCCGCATGCTGCGTTTCGAGGGCGTGAAGGAGCTTGTCGCGCAGTGCTCGGCGGCGACCGGCGGCGATCCCAAGGTCCCGGCCTATGGCGGCGGCCGGCTGCCGCTTTCGACCTTCCTGGCCGACCGGGTGCGCGGCATCCTGCAGGATCCCTCGCGCCATCCCAAGCTGCCGGCCGAGGTGCGCGAATGGCTGCGCATCCAGGGGATCCGCTCGACCCTGCCCAGTCGCGACAAGCTGCTGGTCGAGGGTTTTCCGCGCGGCAGCAAGCAGTTCATCGTCGCCTACTGCTTCGAAGGCCGGAACGCGCACCAGACTTTGGGCATGCTGCTGACGCGGCGCATGGAGCGCATGGGGCTCCGGCCGCTGGGTTTCGTCGCCACCGATTACGTGCTGGGCCTGTGGGGCCTGCGGCCGCCGACCAAGGCGCAGCTCGATCAACTGTTCGACGAGGACATGCTGGGCGACGATCTCGAAGCCTGGATGGATGAATTGACCATGCTGCGGCGCTCGTTCCGCAATGTCGCGGTGATCGCCGGCCTGATCGAGCGGCGTTTTCCCGGCGAGGAGAAATCGCGCCGCCAGGTCACCTTCAGCTCCGACCTGATCTACGACGCGCTGCGCAAGCACGAGCCCAACCACATCCTGTTGCGCGCCACGCGCCAGGACGCCGCCTGGCAACTCGCCGACCTGAAGCGCCTGGGCGACCTGCTGCGCCGCGCCAAGGGCCGCATCGAATATCGCCGCCTCGACCGCATCTCGCCGCTCGCCGTGCCGGTGCTGCTGGAGATCGGCAAGGAGCGGGTGCTGGACGGCACCGCCGAGGACGAGCTGCTGGACATCGCTGCCCAGGAGCTGATCGACGAGGCGACGCGGCTCTAGCGGCGGCTGCCGGAGTGGTTCAGCCAGCGCCGGTATTGGATGTAGTTGACGGCGAGCCCGACGCCGAAGACGGCAAAGGCGCCAAATATCATCACCGAGAAATAGAAATCGTAGCTTTGCATCGCAGGCTCCGTTGGGAACGATTCCAGCGTGGCCGGTCTGCAGGAGCGCTGCGTTGATCTGGGTCAAGTCAGTGGAAATCCCGCGAGGCAATCTTGATCTTTGGCCTGTCGAGCACGATGCGGGTGCGGTCATAACCCGACTTGGCTGGTGGGTTTTTGCCCGCGCGGTGGCGGGTGGCGTTGGCTTCGGGCACGGGCAGGCGAGGGGGCACGCGACGATCGCCCGGATCGGTATGGACTTCGTCGCCACGGCCGGCCGTCAGCTTGAAGGCCTCGTCGATCTCGCCGATGCGGTCGAGATCGGAGGACCAGTCCCAAAGTTGTTCCGCGACCAAATGGATCACCAGCCCTTCGCGCTGCACGCGGCCGCGCACGCCGAGCAGGCGCGAGCCCATGACGATGCGGCGATGGGCGTCGAAGACCCTGGGCCAGACCACGAGGTTGGCGATGCCGTGTTCGTCCTCGATGGTGACGAACACCACGCCCGAGGCGGTGCCCGGCCGCTGGCGCACCAGCACCAGGCCAGCGAGGACGAAAAGATCGTCGTTCCTGGCCTCTTTCAGCACTTCGGAGGGCGCCACCCCTTTTGCGGAAAGAGCGGGCCGCAGCAGCGCCAGCGGATGGGAGCGCAGCGACATGGCGAAACTGGCGTAATCGTCGACCACCTGCTCGCCGAGCGTGAGCGAGGGGAGAGCCACGGCGGGCTCGAGATCGGTCACGTTCGGCCGTTCGTCGAGCAGCGGCAGGGGCGTATCGGAGAAGCCGCGCACCGCCCACAGCACGTCGCGGCGCGACAGGCCCAAAGAGGCGAAGGCGTCGGCGCGGGCCAATGCCACGATCTGGCGCCTGGTGAGCCCGCTGCGGCGCCACAGGTCGGCCGGGTCGCGATAGGGCTCGGTGCGGCGCTCGACCAGGCGCTTGCCGTCGGCCTCGGCAAGGCCCGCGATCTGGCGCAAGCCGAGACGCAGGGCGCACCGGTTGTTGCGGCTGGGCTCCAGGGTGCAATCCCAGTCGCTGGCGTTGACGTCGGGCGGCCGCACCTCGACGTCGTGCTCGCGGGCGTCGCGCACGAGCTGGGCCGGGGCATAGAAGCCCATCGGCTGGGAATTGAGCAGGGCGGCGGCGAAGACCTCGGGATAGTAGTGCTTCACCCACGAGGAGTTGTAGACCAGGATGGCGAAGCTCGCGGCGTGGCTCTCGGGGAAGCCGTACTCGCCGAAGCCCTCGATCTGCTTGAAGCAGCGCTCGGCGAAGTCGAGGTCGTAGTCGTTGTCGACCATGCCCTCGATGAAATCGTCTCTTGAGCTTGTGGATCGTGCCGGCCCGGCGGAACGTCGCCATGGCGCGGCGCAGCTTGTCGGCCTTGGCCGGCTCGAAGCCCGCGGCATCGATGGCGATCTGCATCGCCTGTTCCTGGAACAAGGGCACGCCGCGCGTCCTTTCCAGGATGTTCCGGAGATTTCCCGGATAGATGATTTCCGACGGATCCTTCGCACGGTTCTTCAGATAGGGATGAACCATGCCACCCTGGATGGGGCCCGGCCGCACGATCGCCACCTCGACGACGAGGTCGTAATAGGTTCGCGGCTTGAGCCGCGGCAGCATCGACATCTGCGCCCGGCTTTCGACCTGGAACACGCCGATCGAATTGGCCTTGCACAGCATGTCGAAGACGGCAGGGTCCGTGGGATCCATGCCGAGCGTGACGCTGCTCGCCATAGTGCTTCTCGATCAGGTCGAAGCTCTTGCGCAGGCAGGTCAGCATGCCGAGTCCCAGCACGTCGACCTTGTAGATCTTCAGGGTGTCGAGGTCGTCCTTGTCCCATTCGACGACGGTCCGCTCGTCCATGGCCGCGTTCTGGATCGGCACCAGCTCGTCGAGCCGGTCCTTCGGTCAGGACGAAGCCGCCGACATGCTGCGAGAGATGGCGCGGAAAGCCGCACAGCGTCGCCGACAGTTCGAGCGCCAGCATCAGTCGCGGATCGGCAGGATCGAGGCCGGCTTCGCGCACATGGCCGACATCGACGCCGCCCGAGCCCATGCCCCACACCGTGTCGGCCATCACGCCCACCGTGTCGGGCGAGAGGCCGAGCGCCTTGCCGACCTCGCGGATGGCGCTGCGGCTCCTGTAGGCGATCACCGTGGCCGCCAGCGCGGCGCGCGAGCGGCCTTTCTCGCTGTAGATCCACTGGATCACGTCCTCGCGCCGCTCATGCTCGAAATCGACGTCGATGTCGGGCGGCTCGTCGCGCTCGTTGGACAGGAAGCGCTCGAACAGGACCTTGGTCTCGTTGGGATTGACCGACGTGATGCCGAGGCAATAGCAGACGGCGGAATTGGCGGCCGAGCCGCGACCCTGGCAAAGGATGCTTATCTCTGCGCGCCTTCTAGACGATCTCATGCACGGTCAGGAAGTAAGGAGCGATCTTCTTGTCTCCGATCAGGTCGAATTCGTGCCGGATCGTGTTGGCGACCTCTTCCGGAACGCCGTCGGGATAGCGCCAGGCAGCGCCCTCCCAGGTAAGGCGCACGAGCTTGTCCTGCGGGGTCTCGCCGCCTTCGTACATGACCGGATACTGATAGGTGAGCTGATCGAGCGAGAAGTGGCAGCGCCTGGCGATCTCCTGCGTGCGCTCGATGGCGCGCGGATGGCGATGGAACAGCCGCGCCATCTCCTCGGGTTCCTTGAGATGCCGCTCGGCGCTGGCGAAGCGGCGGAAGCCCAGCGCGTCGACAGTGCAGCCCAGGCGAATGGCCGTCACCACGTCATGCAATGCCCGTCGCTCGGGCACGTGATAGTGCACGTCGTTGGTGGCCACCAGACCCACGCCCATCTCGGCGGCGAGGTTGTCGAGCAGCGCCAGGCGACGCGCATCGTCGCCACGGAACAGCATCGTGCCGGCAAGGTAGCAGCGATCGCCGAACAGGCGGGCGAGCGCCAGCAGGCGCTCGCGGAAGGCGGGCTCCTCGGGCCGGCGCGGCGGCAGGATGATGGCCAGGATGCCCTCGGCATGGGCTGCGAGATCGTCGAAGGTGAGGTCGCATTCGCCCTTGGCTGCCCGGCGGTTGCCGACCGTCAGCAGACGGGAGAGGCGCTTGTAGGCTTCGAGGTCGGTGGGATAGGCGATGAGCGAATAGCCGTCGCGTGTCTCGAGGCGGCTGCCGACCAGCAGCTTGATCTGCTTTTTCTCGGGTGTCAGATTCTCTTCGTAATATTCCTTGATCGCCGCGAAGGCCCGCACGACGCCAGCCAGGGTATTGCGGTCGGCGATGCCGACGGCGGTATGGCCGAGCTCGATCGCCCGCTCGACCAGCTCGCCCGGATGCGAGCCGCTGCGCAGGAAACTGTAATTGGTCGTGACCTGCAGCTCGGCGTACATGGGCTTACGCGGTGGCGAGCTCGTGGACGCGCGCCAACGGCACGCCGCGGATGGCGATGCACTCGCACCGCAATGCCTGCAGGAAAATCTCGTCGCTGCTGACCAGGGTCGCCGACGCGGCTTCGGCGCAGGCGGCATAGAAGCAATCGTGCACCGGCCGGCCGCACTGCAGGGCCAGCGCCAGCGCGCGGTTGCGCAGCCGGGACGATTCGACGAAGGCCGAGATGAAGGATGGCAGGCCGATGCTACGCACGATGGGGGCTGCTTGGTCGGGCGCGATCTCGCCGGACGCGGCCTTCTTC
Organism: uncultured Alphaproteobacteria bacterium; assembly: GCA_963843185.1. Lineage (GTDB taxonomy): Bacteria > Pseudomonadota > Alphaproteobacteria > Reyranellales > Reyranellaceae > Reyranella. The sequence continues at coordinate 93,949 of CAWJJJ010000023.1, read as the reverse complement.
CAGGCAAGCTCGGCCACGCCCGCGATCAGGATATCGGGCGCGATCAGCTCGTGGCCGTGCACCAGCAGCGAGCGCGCCTGCGGGCGCAACGGCTCCTCGACGAACCATTTGATGGCCACGCCGGGCTCGACCACCACCATCATGGCGTGCCGCCCGTCTGCAGCAGCGGGAGGTTCTCGGTTTGCGGCATCTCGCGCGGCGTCATGGCGGCGATGCGGTCGGCCTCGGCCAGGGCATCGAGGATCAGCGGCTGGCGCGAGGACTGGACCAGAAGCGCGCGCAGGTCGGCCTCGAGCGAGCGGCCGCGGAGACGGGCGCGCGCCTTCAGCCGGGCGATGGTGCCGGCATCGAGCTTGCGGATGGTGAGGGTGCCCATGTGATCTTCCCTCAGGCGCAGAAACCGTGGAGGAACCAGCGGGCCGTCGGCCGGCCGTTGGCGGCGGTCTTGTAGGCCCCGTCGCGGAACAGCCAGAAGCGGCCGCCGTCGTCGTCCTCGACCCGGTAATAGTCGCGGAACGGCGGCACGGTATTGGCCGGCGGCCGGCTGCCGTCGGGCCGGGGCCGCCACCATTCGTCGGCCAGCCGTTCCGGCCCCTCGGCGCGCACGATGCGATGGGTATGCTGACGCCACTGGAAATGGCGCGGCGGATCGTCGGGCACGGGCGCCATGACATCGACCGGCTCGGGCCGCTGCAGCAGCCGCGTCGGCCGGGCCCCCTTGAGCGCCGCCACGCGCCGCCAGGCGCCGGCGGAAGCGGGCCTGGCCGAGACGCCGGCCGTCGTCTGCACCCGCTCGGGCAAATGGCTGTCGCGCGGCAGCAGCCGCACCACGTTCTCCGCGCCCAGCCGCAGCGCCAGCCGGTCGGCGAGGTCGACCGTGCCGTCCTCGCCAAGGGAGGCGGCGAGTGCGCCCGTCTCGGGCAGCGCATCCTGCGTGCCGTCCCATGCCTCGACCTCGGGGGCGGCCAGGATCATCAGCTCGACGCCGAAGCCGGGATCGAGCTCGCCCAGCTTCTCCTCGAACAGCTTCATCAGCTTCGGGATTGTCGCGGTTGGGCCGGCTGGTGCCGATCGAGGTGCGGTCGACCGAGCCGTCGACCCGGTAGAGCGCGATCTCGAGCTTGCGCGCGCCGACGCCCGCCTGCTCGAACTGCCGGCAGAGGGCGGCCAGCAGGCGGCTGGTCCCGGCGGCGATGTCCTCGGACCGGCCGATCGGCTCGGCGAAGGCCAGCCGCGTGCGGAAGGCGGGTGCTGCCCTGCGCGGCTCGATGGGCTCGGCCACGGCGCCCAGCGCCTGGTCGAGGCGGGTGAGCGGCAGGTCGCCGAAACGACGGGCAAGCGGCGCGCGGGGCAGGGGATAGAGATCGCCGATGCGGCGCAGCCCGAGCTTCAGGAAGGTTTCCAGGATCGGCGCCGCGAGCCGCAGCCCCTCGACCGGCAGCGACGCGAGCGCGGCGCGCTGGCCGTGTCGCGGGCAGAAGAGGTCGGCCTGGCGCTCGGCGAAGCGCGCCAGCGCCCAGGCGGCGCCCGCGGTGTCGGCCATGGCGGCGCGGCAGGCGAGGTCGTGGCGCGAGAGCCGCTCGACCAGGTCGGCCAGCAGCGCGCGCTCGCCCGCCTCGTCGTGGCCGAAGAGATGGGCGCAGCCCGTGACGTCGAGCAGCAGGCCGGCATCGCCGCCGAAACCGCCGGCGCTGCAGGCTTCGGTTCCCTCCTCGGCGATGGCGCCGCCCAGCGGATCGACCGCCACCCAGGGCGTGTAGCGGTCGCACCAGTTGGCGAGGGTCTCGATCAGGCGGCGGTCGGCCTGCGGCTCGCCCGCGGCGGTGAGCAGATCGGGCACGAGGGCGCGCGAATCGGCCAGCCGCATGTGAGGACGCAGGCCCGCCGTACGGGCATGTGGATTGACCGCGGCCAGCCGCGGGCAGCCGTCCAGCCAGACGACGGTGGCGGCAGCCCTAGCCGACCAATCGAGAGTCGAGGGGGCGCGCGGCGTCGGACTCTGTCCAGTCCGCGCGAGTCGATCCGTGGAAAGCTTGGGGAACCACAGCGAGACAATGCGTTTCATCGTTCCACTCCACGAGCCAGGACGGGATTTCGGTGACGGAAGGCGCGCCGAAGCGGTTGCGCCTGAGCTGGAGGCGCCAGCGCGCGGCGCCGATGTCGGTGAGGCCGGGCGTCGAATGCGACGGCGCCGAAGCGATGCGCCAGCGCGTCGTGCACACGCTTTGCGGGTGGCGCGGGCTGGGAGCGCAGCAGCAGGGCAGGCACGCCGCTCTTCTCGGCGGCGAGCGACAGGCGCCGGCCGGCGGTGGGATCGGCCGCGCGCGTCTCGCCCAGCACGGCGGCGATGCCGGGGCAGCGCAGGCCCTCTTCCATCGCCCAGAACAGATCCTCGTCGCGCCTGGCCGTGACCATCAGCAGGCGCGCCGGATCGAACCAGGCGGCGAGCGCCGCGGCATAAGGCGGCGCATCGAAGGTGCCCGACGGACGGCGGCACCACAGCAGTGTTCCCGGCCCGAACCGGCCCATCATGTGGGCGGCAAAGCCCAGCGCCGCGCCATCGTGGGAGGCGACGCGGCCGGAGAGGGCGGGGCCCGCCTCGATCTCGTGCAGGGCGCCGGTCAGCAGCCCGCCTTCGGGCAGCAGGGCGTCGATGGCAGGCAGGCCGAGCGGCACGGCGGCCTGGCCGGCCCGCTGGACGCTGTGGGCGCGCTCCAGCCGGCGGACCTTTTCGCGCAGATCCGCCGCGACCGGGGCGGCCGCATCGTTGGCGGCCCGGGAAGCGACAGGGGGAGCAAAAGCGCTTGGGGAAATGACGGGCATCGCCCCCTCCAAAAGGTCTGTGGAACGCGTTGGGGATAAAATGTTCTTCTTTTGTTCTAGTGAGCTCCTGGGCAGAGTTCAACGAGGAGAAGTCACTGGGAAGCAGCGACAGGATCTCTGCCGATCCTATAGTTTTTGCGCACCGTAGAAGGGGAGCGGGAAATATTCCTCTAAGCAGAATTAATATAAAATTACCTAGTCATACCAACAGGTTAGGCACAATACTTGCGAAGCTCGTCCGGGGATCCGATCATTCCCGGAAGTACGGAGAAACCCGATGAGCCTCCGCTATTCCCTCGCCGCTCTTTTCGCTGCCACCTTCACCTTGCTGGCGGGACCGGCGCTGGCGCGCTGCTCGCAGAACGTCGCCGGGATGCCGGGCGTGCAGGTGGCCTCGCTCGATGGCCTGTCCCTGGCGGCCGGCAATTCGCCCAGCCGAGCCATCATCACCTTCCTCGGCCATTCGAGCTACCAGATCGACACGCCGCAGGGCGTGCGCGCCATCACCGACTACAACGGCGTCAACGGCTTCGGCCGCAAGCCCGACATCGTGACCATGAACAACGCGCACTCCACGCACTTCACCGACGACCCGGAGGACGGCATCACCTACGCGCTGCGCGGCTGGCCCAGCCAGCCCGGCGAGACCGAGGCCAAGCACGACGTCACCCTGAAGGACATGAAGGTATGGAACGTGCCGACCAACGCGCGCGACTGGGGCTCGAACACAGCGCGCATCAACGGCAACTCGATCTTCATCTTCGCCATCGCCGATCTCTGCATCGCTCATTTGGGCCACCTGCATCATCGCCTGACCAAGGAGCATCTCGACGAGCTCGGCCGCATCGACGTGCTGATGGTGCCGATCGACGGCTCCTACACGATGGGCCAGCCGCTGATGGTCGACGTCATCCGGCAGATCCAGCCCAAGATGGTGCTGCCCATGCACTACTGGGGCCGCTCCCAGGTCGAGCGCTTCCAGGGCCTGATGCAGCCGCTCGACGCCGACTTCGTGTGGCCCGACCGCCAGACCATCGAGGTCGTGCGCGAGGAATTGCCGGAGAAGCTGACCGTCGTCGTGCTGGGCGGCAACGGCGGCGATTGAGCTCCGCTGTCGTGCCACCCGACGCCTGACTCGCCCCCTTTTTCAGACCGCAATCTCCTCAACCGCCGGCACGCGCTCGACCTGATGCGCCTTCAGGGCTGGCAGCACGTCCTGGGCGAAGCGGCGTATCTGCTCGACGAACATCTCGTGAGGCATGGCGCCGCGATTGAGGCTGATCTGCACCGTGTCGGCGCCGGCTGCATCGGCCTGCGCGATGATGCGCTTGGTCACCTCCTCGGGCGTTCCCCAAGGCCAACTCTCGGCCATGCGTTCGATATCGGCCATGGTCGTGTTGCGGAAGTCTTCGCGCAGCAGCGCAGCCGCGCGCTGGTTTTCCGGCCGCACGTAGTCGGTCGATTGTGGTGTGGAATAACCGGCCTGGCGCTGCAAAGCCGTCTCCGTGAAGTTGCCGTGGCTGAACAGCGTGCGGTTGAAGTAGAGGTGATAGGGTCCCATTTCCTTCACCGCCTGCGCCTTGGAATCGGCGACATAGGCATGGACGCTGAGGGAAAGGTGGTTTGGCGTCAGCCGATGTCCCGCCGCGGCCAGGCACTTGGCGTAATAGCGGATGATGTCGTCGCGCAGGCCGCCACTACCGAGGCCGGGCGTAATGGGGATGTTGTGTTTGCCGGCGAACTCGATGGATTCCTTGCTGCCGACGATCGGCACCCAGATCTCCGGATGGGGCCGCTGCACCGGCCGCGGCCAGATCGCCACATCGTTGTAGGACCAGAACTTGCCTTCGTACGAGAACACGTCTTCGGTCCAGGCCCGCGTCACGATTTCGTATGCCTCCTCGAAGCGTGCGCGGCTCTCGGCCAGCGGCACATTGTGCACCTGGTATTCGCGCGGAATGCCGCGCGCAAAGCCTGAGATCAGCCGGCCGTTCGACAGGCAGTCGATCATCGCGAGTTCTTCGGCAAGCCGCAGCGGCTCATGCAGCGGCAGCAAATTGCCGTAGATCAGCAGCTTGAGGTTCCTGGTGCGTTGCGCCGCTGCCGCGGCCATGAGGTTCGGCGAGTTCATGAGGCCATAAGGCGAGGAATGATGCTCGTTGAAGCCCACGCCATCGTAGCCGAGCTTGTCCATCTCCTCCCAGGCCGCCAGATGCTCGGCATAGGTGCGGACGGCGACGTCCGCCTTGAAGAATTTCTTGCTCAACGGATAGGGCAGCTCGGCGCCGACTTTCACGTGCTCGAGGCTTTCGCCATAGGCCAGCAGATCGAAGACAAAGACCTTCATGCGAACTCTCCAGGGCTCGTTATAAGGCGCGTCATTCTCGACGCCCCGCAGTGGATCGGCTAAGTCTTCCGTGAAACGGACTGGACACCCCGGCGCTGTCGGAGTGGAGCAAAACAGTGCGCCTGGGAGGAACCATGAGTGCATCGACCGATGCGGTGGCGGCGATGCCGGCGTCTGCCGGCGCGGCCAACTTCGTGTTCGACCAGCCTCTGTTGTCGAATCGACGGCATTTCTCGACGGCGGACTACCATCTCGCCAGAAGGTATGTCGAAAGAAGCACGCACGGGCTCTTCGACCTCTCGCTTCAGAGCGCTGGCGAGTTCAGGCAGTACGAGGTGAGATCGGCGCGGCTCGGGGAGACGCTCTTCAGCCTGGTCAAGGTCGACAGCGTCTCGGGCTATGACATCGAGATGATGGACGATCCGGATCTCATCCTTTTGCACATCCTCATGCGCGGCAGCGCGCAATTGCAGCAGGGGACCGCGAAGGTCGAGGCGGCGCCCGCGCAGATGGTGCTTCTCGAGGGCATGGCGCGCTCGCACAAGCGCTGGCACGGATCGACCCAGCAGCTGATGGTCCGGCTCAGTCGAAGCCGCATGGAACGGATCGTCGCCAGCGAAACCGGCATCGGCATCGGCGATCCGCTGAACTTCGGCGTCATGCAGGTCCTCGACCTGGAGCGCATATCGACTTTGTGGAACTACATCGTCACGATTTGCCGCGACCTCAACGATCCGCATCCCTGTTTCGACGGTCACCTCGGTCGGCTTGCCGAGCGAACTCTTTCGCTGCTGCTGCTGGACGCCGTGCCCAACAACTACAAGTGGGCATTCGCGGAAGAGCAGCTCTCCTCGGCGGCGCCGTACTATGTGCGTCGTGTCGAAAACTACATCCGCGAACACGCGGGCAAGCAGATCACCACCGATGACCTCGTGCTGGTGGGCGGGGTCAGCGCTCGGTCGATCTACCATGGCTTCAGCCGGTTCCGATCGATCACGCCGATGGGCTATCTCAAGGCGGTGCGCCTCGACCTGGCACGCGACGCTCTCGTCAAGGGGCGTCGTTATGGCGCCAACAGCGTTACGCAGGCCGCCACCGCGGCAGGCTACACCAACCTCAGCCAGTTCTCGCGCGACTACAAGGCGCGCTTCCGCGAATCCCCATCGCAAACGTTGGCCGACGCGTGACGGGATTGCATTGAGGCCCACGCAGACCGTCTCACAGCGGAATGGCGAGCAGATTGGGAATATTGAACGTATCGCACACCGCGATCTTCTCACGGAACCTGAGCTCTCCCTCGCCGTTGGCGATCACGTCGCGATACTGGCCGACGCTGAAGAGCCGCGTCTGCCCCTCCAGATCCGTCTGGTACACGGTGTAGCAGGCCGCCACCTCGTAGGTGTCGTCCCGTGCCGAAAGAATCTCGATGTTGGATACGACGTGGCGAGAATAGTGAAGATTGTACACGTTGGCCTCGCGCAGGCTTCGCACGCGGTCCAGCATCATCGCCCGGCTGTCGCAGAACATGATGGGCAGCGCCGGCTGGCGGCTGAGATTTTCGCGCGGAATGACCTTGTACACGCCGCGTTCGACGAACAGGTTCGGCCATTCCTCGAGCCGGTCGTCATCCAGAAGACGGGCGTAGCGGTACTCCAGCGACCGGATGTCATGGTAGACTTGGCTTGTCGCCGCGGTCACCTCACGCCTCCCCGCCCGCCGGCGACAGCCCCATCAGCCCGGCGTAGTAGCGCCAGAAAGCCCTGATCGTCGCCTCGCCGACGCGATCCTTGTCCAGGTCGGCGTGCAAGCCGCCGAACTCCAGGAAGGAATTCTCGCGGCCGTCGCGCACGATCGCGCGCTGGATCAGCTCGATCGCCTCGCTGTCCTCCATCGAGATCAAGCCGGCCGGTCCGATGAGATTGGCCTGCTTGAGGCGACAGGCGGTCGTCTGCTCGTCGTCGTCTTCGTAGCCGAAGTACGTCCAGTAGAGCTCGAACTCGTCCGCCGCCTTGGGGCGGATGTGGCGCGTCGCGAGCGTATTCATGATCTGCTGGATGACCAGGCAGGGAAAGATGCTGGTGATCGCCACTGTCACGCCATCGTTGAAATCGGGCCGGCCTTCCAGCAGGGAAGGGTCAGCCAGGGAATAGTTGGCGACGAACTTGTCCTGCCCGATGTTGCCGGACTGAGCGGCCTGGCGCCAATCGTCGCCGTAGGTCGCGCCGGTACTGTGGGCTCGCGCCCGGTCGCTTCCCCCTTTCCGTTTCTGGTTCGTCCGATAAAGGCCGAAGGTCGCGTGGAAGCCGTGGAGCAGCGCCGCGTGGTAGGGATCCCGCGTGTTCTCCGAATAGAGCTTCCAGTTGCCGCGGACGCGCTGGCGCATGTGGCCCAGGACCTTGATGGGCCGCGAGAACAGGCGGTCGATGGCCGCGAGCAGTGGCTCGTCGAGATATTCCTCCAGTGCGACGGTATCGGAACGGAAAGTGGCGAAGATCACGCCCTTGCGCGACGCAACCCGCAACTTGACGAGACCGTGGTCCTTCGGATCGAAATCGGCAGAGTAGCCGCCCATTCCCGGCACGCCGCGGCGGTAGGGCACGCCGATCAGGTCGCCTTGTGAATTGTAGCACCACTGATGATAGACGCATTTGTGCTGGCGAGCGTTGCCGCTCGCCTCGCGCTGCACCGTGGCGCCGCGATGGGCGCATCGGTTCAGGAAGGCATGCAGACTCCCGTCCTCGGCGCGGCTGACGACAATCGGCGTGTCGCCGACGAACGTCGTCTTGAAGTCGTTCGGCTGCGGGATCTCCGCCTCCAGGGCGACGTAATTCCAGACCGGGCCCCGGAAGATGGCCTCCTGCTCCCGGGCGAACACGTCGGCCCGCGTGAACACCTCGAACGGCACGCGACTGCCGTCCCGGGACGGCCAGGGAATCACGGGGGCTTCATGCAACATGGATATCCACCTTCGGTCGCTCGCCGAAGCATTCATGAACAACCATGCGCCGGCTGCTTTGCGGGCAGCGCAGCCATTTGATGCCTTGCGCAGAAAGTCGGGCCGGGATTGTTGCTTCCACAAGCAAGCCCCCGCGCTGGCAGCAAAGTTTGGCCGCACGGGCAGTGGCAGCATTGTTCCTCATCCCACAGGATCTGGGCGTACCTCCGGACCACGATCCCAAGAAAGCCAGACAGGGAAGCTGATGACAGCCATCCGCGTCGCCGGCCTGCGGAAGCTCTTTGGCGCCGTGCCCGCCGTCGACGATGTGAGCTTCGAGGTCGAGAGCGGGTCGATATTGACCCTGCTGGGGCCGAGCGGCTGCGGCAAGACCACGACGCTACGCATGATCGCCGGGCTGGAACGGCCCGACGCCGGGGAAGTGCGCGTCGGCGACCGGGTCGTGACCTCGGCCGAGGAGGGCATCCACCTGCCGCCGGACAAGCGGCGAATGGGCATGGTGTTCCAGTCGTACGCAATCTGGCCGCACATGAACGTCTTCGAGAACATCGCCTTCCCGTTGCGCGGCAAGCGCCTGCCACCGGCGGAGATCCGCGAGAAGGTCATGACGATGCTGCAAAGCCTTGGCCTCGAGGGACTGCATGACCGACCGGCGCCTCTTCTTTCGGGTGGCCAGCAGCAGCGGGTCGCGCTGGGGCGGGCGCTCGTTGGCGACCCCGATGTCCTGCTGCTGGACGAGCCGTTCTCCAATCTCGATGCACGGCGGCGCGACGAGATGCGCTTCGAACTGAAGGAGGTCCAGGCGCGTGTCGGCGTCACGACGATCTTCATCACGCATGACCAGAGCGAGGCGATGATCCTGTCCGACCGCGTGGTGGTGATGAATGCCGGTCGAATCGTCCAGGAGGGCACGCCGCAGGCGATCTACCAGCGGCCGAGCACGCAATTCGTCATGGAGTTTCTCGGCCAGGTCGACCAGGTCGGCGCCCGCGTTGCCACTGCATCCGATGGGTCGCCGCGGGCGCGGGTGCTCGGTGTCGACGACATCGAGGTTCCGCTCGACAACTCGCATCCTTGGCAGCAGGACGACGAAGTAGTCCTGATGTTGCGCTCGGCTGCGGTCCAGGTGCGCGCGGCGAATGGAACCGGCGGGGCCGGTGAATGGCAGGGTCGCGTCTTGTCGAGGATCTACCTGGGTGAACGCACGGAATACGTCGTCGGTGTCGGCGCCGCGCGCATCCGTGCCTTCGGTCCGACCACCGACCTGCACGACGAGGGGGCCCTGGTGCAGCTCGATTTTCCACCGGAGGCGATCCGCACATGGCCGGCGGCAAGATCGGCCGAGAAGACCAGGGAGGAATGACATGAAACGGAGAGACGCACTCTTCCAGATGAGCTCGATGTTGGGGCTTACTTCGCTCGGCGCGGCGATGACGGCAACCGGCAATCCGGCACGGGCTCAGAGCGAAACCAAGGAATCGTGGGATCAGGTGGTTGCCGCCGGCAAGAAGGAAGGGCTCGTCGTCTGGTCGTTCTTCGGCGCCCCCGGCGCCGCGACGGAGCGTCAGGCGCGGGAGTTCGAGAAGCTCTACGGCATCCGCGTGGAGCTTGCGCCGGCCCGGACCGGCGACTTCGAGGCGCGCTGGAACGCCGAGCGGGCTGCGGGCAAGGCGGGCATCGACATTCGCTCCTCCGGCAGCCCGGAGAACCGGCGCCTCGCGGCCCGCGGGCTTGATCAACCCTTCGGCACGCTGCCGGCAGCGGCCGAGCCGGGTGTGCCCTGGATCATCGATCCGCTGGTCGATGTGAAGGCCGGCCACGGCCATACGCTGATGACGAGCGCGGGCGGCTATTTCATCCTGGTCAACAACAAGCTCTGTCCGCCGGCGGGCGGGCCGCGCAGCTACAAGGACCTCGAAGACCCGAAATACAAGGGTCTCATTCTTCTGTCCGAGCCTATCGGACCTTCGCCGGGATCGCGCTGGGCGGCCTATGCCTGGAAGGCCTACGGCGACGATCACCTGCGCAAGGTGATCGACAACGTGAAGGCGCTGACGCGTGCCGAGATCGAGGCCCCCAAGCAGATTGCCCGCGGTGAGTACGGCATCTTCATCCATCCCACCCAGGTGGGCGCTGCGGACATCTGGAAGCTGCCCGAGCCCCGCCCGTTCCGGCTGGTGGTGCCCGAGGACGGGGTGATGCTCCTCACCGGCGGAATGAGCCTGCTGAAGGACGCCCCCCATCCGAATGCTGCGCGTGTGTTCATGAACTACGCGCTCACCAAGTCCGCTCAGCAGATCAACGCCGACGACCCCGGCGGACCGTTTGTCCGCAACGGACGTGACGCCCAAGGTTCCGGAGCTGGCGCACTTCGCCACCGCCAAGCCGTTTCCCGGCAACCCTGACACCTACGAGTTCGGCTCGAAGCTGTTCTTCGAATGGTCGGCGAAAGCCGAGCCGTACCTGAAGGCGGCGGGCCTCAAGAAGTAGCGGATGGCGACTGCGGAAAGCTCGATCGGCCGGCGGGCGGCCCCGGTTTCCCGCCGTCGCCGGCGCCGCAGCCTTCGGCTGGAGTCGATGCTGCCGCTCGCCCTTACCGTGCTCGTCGCCGCTCTGGTCGTCTATCCGATGGGGATGGTCGTCTTCGGGACTTTCTGGAGTGCCGCTCCCGGCCAGCCCGGCACGCTCACCCTGGAGAACTGGGCGACCGTGCTGTCGGACTCCGCCACGTTCGAGGTCCTGCTGACCAGCCTGGCGATTGCGGTTCCCCGCACCTTGCTGGCGCTGCTCCTGGCCACGGCCTTCGCCTGGTGCATCGCCCGCACCAACGCCCCGTGCAAGCGTCTTCTGGAAGGCCTTCTCGTCTTCATGTTCTTCCTGCCCGAGCTGCCCTGGGTCCTCGCCTGGATGCTGCTGGGCGCACCGAATGTCGGCTTGCTCAATCAATGGCTCGGTGCGCTGGTTCCGGGCGGCGAAGGCCTGATAAACGTCTATTCCTACGGCGGCCTGATCGTGCTGGGCGCCGCGCGTTCGGCTCCGGTGCTGTTCCTGTTCATCCTTCCGGCTCTTCTCGCCATGGACGCGACGCTCGAGGAGGCGGCTCGCATGGCCGGCGCCAGCGGATGGCGCACCTTGTGGCGGATCAACTTCCCGCTGCTTCTGCCGGCCCTGCTCGCGTCGGGCATCCTGTCGTTCGTGGTGGCGATGGAATCCTTCGAGATCCCGCAGCTGCTGGGCACACCGGCCAGCATCTTCGTATTCACGACGCGGATCTACGATCTGGCCTACGGCGGGCATGTTGCCAATTTCGGCGCCGCGATGGTACTGGCGGTCATCCTGCTCGTGCTGACCGGCAGCTTGATCGTGGTGCAGTGGCGGCTCCTGCGCGGCCGGTCCTATACGACCGTTTCCGGCCGCGGCTTCAAGGCACAGCCCCTCGATCTCGGGTCCGGGCGATGGATCGCGTTCGGCGCCATCCTCGCCTTCTTTGTCATCTTCGGCGCCCTGCCGTTCATCGTGCTGCTGTTGAACTCGTTCATGGAGCTGAGCGGCTTCATCAGCCGGGAGATGTTCACGACCGTGCATTGGAGCAACGCGCTGGGGCGTGACGAGGTGCTGAAATCGATCATGGACACGCTCATGGTCGGAGTCGTGGCGGCCACCCTGGGCGTCGTCATCTCGGTGCTGATCTCCTACGTCGTGACGCGAACCGGCTGGCGCGGACGCAAGGCTCTCGACATCATGGCCTGGGGCCCGTGGGCGATCCCCGGTCTGGTCATGAGCCTCGGCTTCCTCTGGGCCTTCGTCTGGCTGCCCATCTACGGCACGCTGTGGGTCGTGGTCCTGGCTCTTGTGGCGCGCGGATTGCCGGTCGCTTCGAGGTTCTTCACCAGCACCATGGTCCAGCTCAGCGCCGAGCTCGAAGAGTCGGCACGCATTCACGGCGGCTCCTGGTTCCGGACGTTCCTGCGAATCTGGTTGCCGCTGCTGCGCCCCGCTGTCGTCGGCGCGTGGATCCTTCTCTTCGTCATTGCCGTTCGCGTCCTGGATGTCGTCGTGCTGCTGGCAGGATCGAGCGCGCGCATGTTGTCGGTGGACATCTTCTTTTGGACCGTGACCGGCCGACAGGAGGCGGCGTCGGTGCTCGCTCTCATCCAGACCGCGCTGGTCATCGTGGGCTATGTCGGGGTGCGGCTGCTTTCCCGCCGGGCTTTGCAGCAGTCGGCGCACTGATGGCGCTGCCCGGCGGCGGGTACTGCCGACAATGACGGAATGGTGTCGGCAGCCTGGCATCTGGCCGACGGCGCGCCGGCTCACCTTGCGGTCGCGGGTCTCGCGGCGGCGGCCCCCGGCGATTTCCGGGTAGGGAGAGGCGACAAACCCCGATAGATTTCGTCGCAACGAACAACAAACGGAGGAAGCCATGCGTGGCGTCGTGTTTCCCGGCGAGCGGGCTGTCGAGATCATGACCTTTCCCGATCCCACGCCGGGTCCGGGCGAAGTGGTGCTTGAAATGAAGGCCTCCGGCATGTGCGGGTCCGACCTTCACCAATATCGCCGGCCGAAGAACCAGCCCCGCGCGGGCACCGGCATCCCGCCGAGCACCGAGCCCGTAATCGCCGGGCACGAGCCCTGCGGCATCGTCGTGGCGGTGGGCGCCGGGGTCACCGATGCGGAAGCCAAAATCGGCGACCGCATGATGGTGCATCACTACCAGGGCTGCACCCAGTGCAGCCATTGCCGCTCCGGCTGGCAGCAGCTCTGCCAGGAGGTGCCGGTGAAGGTCTATGGCAACAACGCCCATGGCGGGCATGCCAAATACCTCAAGGTGCCGGCCAACACGATGGTGCCGCTGCATGAGGGCCTGAGCTTCACGGCGGGCGCCGCCATCTCCTGCGGCTCCGGCACCGCCTATGGCGCGCTCCGGCGCATGAACGTCTCCGGCCGGGACACGATCGCCATCTTCGGCCAGGGGCCGGTCGGCCTGGCCGGCACCCAGTTCGCCAAGGCGATGGGCGCGCGGGTGATCGCGCTCGACACCAACCCGCAGCGGCTGGAGCGCGCCCGGGAATTCGGCGCCGACGAGCTGGTCAACCCGGGCTCCAACGATCCCGTCGAGGCGATCAAGCAACTGACGCACGGCAAATACGCCGACCTGTCGCTCGATACCTCGAGCAACCGCGAGGCCCGTCTCAATGCCATCCGCAGCACCAAGGTCTGGGGCACCATGTGCTTCGTGGGCGAGGGCGGCGACGTCACGATCGACGTCAGCCCGCACCTGCTCAGGCGCCAGATGACGCTGATCGCGTCGTGGACCTTCTCCACCGTCATCCAGGCCGAGTGCGCGGCGTTCTGCATCGAGCGCAAGGTCGATGTCGACAGGCTGTTCACGCACCGCTGGACGCTCGACCAGGCGGAGGAGGCCTACAGGCTGTTCGACAAGCAATCGGACGGCAAAGGCGTTTTCCTGATGTGAGGCAGGACGGGTCGGGAAGAAGGGCGACGCAGTCCAGGACACAGTCAACCGCGACCAGTTCGCATCTGGCGAGTGTGCGGATCCTCTGTTGCAACCTTTACTTCACTTCACCGTTGGATTGATGTCTCACCGTCCGCTCCAGGCTCGCGGAAACGACTTGGCTCGCCTCCGAGGCGCGGATTTCAGACCCGCGCATAAGGACAATATATGAGAGCCGGCGACGTTCTATCGCACCCATGCGTCCGTTCTTCGACGCCTCGCCCGGCATGGGACGGGGGCGGCATGCAATGAAAATCGTGTCTCGATCGAATTGGAAGGCGGCGCTCGCATTTGGTGTCGCCCTTTTGACCCTGCTCGTCGTGGGCGGGGCCTCCTATCGCTTCATGGTCAATTCCGACGAAGACGTCCGATGGGTGCAGCATACCCGGGAGACTTCTCGGGACACTCGATAGTCTGCTTTCCGCGCAGGCAAGCATCGACTCGAACGTACGCGGATTTGCCTTGAGTGGAGACGACTCCTATCTCCAGTCCTACGGCGCCGGCGTCGTGCGCGCGGACCGGGCCGAAGCCGCCATTCGCGGATTGACGGTGGACAATCCCGTACAGCAGGCGCGGCTTCCAGCCCTCGAAGCCTTGGCCGCCGAGAAGATCAAGCGGGCGGAAGTCGTCATTGGCCTGCGCCGCACCGAGGGTTTGCAGGGGGTGGCCAATGCGTTCGCCGGGGGAGAAGGCCAGCGGCTTTCGGATGAGGTTCAAGCGATCGTTCACGATCTGCAGAACGAGGAGTTGCGGCTGCTGGCGCTGCGCAACGCGACCTCGAGCGAGAGCGAGGAAGAGGCCAAAAGCGTGGTCATCTTCGGCTCCATTCTGGGCTTGTTGATCGTAGCCGCCGCGGCCTGGAGCGCCCGGCGCGACGGCTTGATGCGCAAGGCGGCCGAACGGCACCTGGCGCAGGTAGAGGGCCGGTACCGCGGCCTGCTGGAGGCGGCGCCGGACCCCATGGTCGTGGTGAACCAGAGCAGAGAGATCGTCCTGTCGAACCTCCAGGCCGGGAAGCAGTTCGGCTACGGCAGTGACGACCTGGTGGGCCGACAGATCACCGACATCATTCCGCGGGGATTCGCGGAGCGACTGATCGCTGATGGTACGCGCAGCACCGCCGATGCGCTGGCCCAGCAGATCGGCACGGGGATCGAGTTGTCCGGCAAGCGCAAGGACGGCAGCGAGTTTCCCATCGAGATCATGCTGAGCCCTCTGAAGAGTGACGAGGGTATCCTGGTCACGGCCGCGATTCGCGACATCACCTTGCACAAACGCAACGAGGCAAAGCTCGTGGAATTGGCGCGGCTCGACCTCCTGACCGGGCTGCCCAACCGCGCCGTGTTCGCCGCCGCGGTCCAGAAGGCGATCGCCTGGGCGCGACACGGCGGCCCGGGCTTCGCCGTCCTCTATCTGGACCTCGATCATTTCAAGGACATCAACGACACGCTGGGACATCCCGTGGGCGATGCGCTGCTGCGGGAGGTCGCCAAGCGTCTGGAAGCCAACGTGCGGGAAACCGACACGGTCGCCCGTTTCGGCGGCGACGAGTTCGCGATCCTCGCCACCGAGATCAAGGAGCCGGCGGATGCCGGCGTCCTGGCGGCAGGGCTGCTGGAGGCCTTCAGTCAGCCATTCTCCGTCGGCGAAAGCCAGATGCGCAGTGGCGCCAGCATCGGCATCGCCATCTACGGGTTGGATGCCACCGACGCAGAGATGCTGCTGTCGCGCGCCGACCTCGCGCTCTACCGCGCGAAGGGCGAGGGCCGTGGCACCTTTCGGTTCTTCACCGAATCGATGGATACCGACGTACGAACCAGGGTCTCCCTCGGGCACGACTTGCGCGAAGCCATCGGTTCGCCGCAGATCTTTCTCGTCTACCAGCCGCAGGTCGAGGCCTCGACCGGCCGCATCCTCGGAGTCGAGGCCCTGGCGCGCTGGCGCCACCCCGCGCTCGGCATGATTTCGCCGGTCGAATTCATTCCGGCGGCCGAGACGAACGGCCTGATCGTCGCTCTCGGCCGTTGGGTCCTGTGGGAGGCCTGCCGTCAGGCCGGGAAATGGCGCGAAGCCGGCCTTGCCCCTGGCATCATGGCGGTGAACCTGTCGACGCTCCAGTTCAAGGCTCCGCTCGAACTCGAGAAGGACGTCTTCGCTGCCCTGGCGGCGTCGGGTCTCTCGCCCGGCATGCTCGAGCTCGAGATCACCGAATCCCTTCTGATGGCCACATCGCACGCCAACAACGAGCTTCTTGTCCGGTTGCGCGCAAGCGGCATCAGACTGGCGATCGATGATTTCGGAACCGGTTTTTCCTCGCTCGACTACCTGCGCCAGTTTCCAGTGGATCGCATCAAGATCGCGCAGAATTTCGTGCTGGAGCTCGGCACCGGGGCGAGTACTTCGGCAGGCAGCGCGGCGGTGGTGAAAGCGACCATCGGGCTTGCCCGTGAACTCGAGATCGATGTCATCGCCGAGGGTGTCGAGACGGCGGAGCAGTTGCGCCTCGTCAGGTCCTGGGGCTGCCGCGAAGTGCAAGGATACTTGTTCGCCAAGCCGCTGTCGGTGAGAGATCTCGAGCCGTTGCTGCAGGCAGGCCGGATCGTCCCGTCACCGACGGAGCTCAAGCCAGCGGCCTGACGGGCGGCAGACCGCATACGACTGAAAATCACAGGGAGCGCACCACGCGGTGCGGTGCAGGGTCGTCCTTGCCGACCCTGCCCGAAGACGGGCGGGCGAATGAATGCCGATCACTTTTTGACAGCTCCGGGCCGGTCGAGGCCGACGCCGGTCAGGTCTCCGAACATGGCGTGAAGCCGCTCGATGATCGGCGGCGCCAGGGTGGACGGAGTATCGAGCCGACGTTGGCCTTGACGTGCGCCTTGTTGCCGGTTCCGAAGAGAACGACATCGACGCCCTGCTCGTGGCGCGCGTAGCGATAGGCGGCGTCCGTGATGCTTTGCACACCGCCTTCGGCAACCAGGAACCCGAGCGGATCGCCGTGGCAAGGATCGACGCATCGAGATGGCCTTGCTCGACCAACCCGGCGAAGATGTCGGCACGATAGGCGGCGTTGCTGAAGATATTGCGCACGACGAACATCAGGAGCGTGCCGATGCCTCGACGCTGTGTCACGGGAAAGATCTTGCGGCGCGCTCCCTGGTTCATGAGGCTATAGGCCAGCATGGTGACTTCCCAGGGCTCCTCCTCGATTGCCCGGGCCAGCATTTTCTGTTCCGGATCGTTGGGGCTGGTCTCGGTGATGCCGACATGGCGCACCTTGCCCTGTTCCTTCATCTTCACGAGAGCGGGCGCAAGAACATCACGATGGTGGTCGTAGGCCGCCGGAGACACGGCGTGGAAATGGAAGACGTCCACGTAGTCGAGGTTCAGCCGCCGCAGCGCCGCCTCCACCTTGCGGGTTACCGTCTCGCCGGTATCCCCTGTGTTGAAGATGGCTTTGGTCGAGATCACCAGCTTGGTGCGGTCATAAGACCGGACGGCGGCACCGACGATCTCCTCGGTGCCATAGGCCTCGGCGGTGTCGAGAAAATTGACCCCGAGATCGACGGCCGTGCGCACGACCGCCACGCAATCGTCGAAGCTCGCGCCGCGGCCGAGGCCAAGGCGGCTGTTGCCGCCGCACCCGAGCCCGGCGACGCTGACCGTGAGGCCGGTTTTTCCGAGAGGCCTGTATTCCATCACCGCTCCTTCTGGCCGGCCGCCTCGGACGGGGCACTGTCTTGGGCCAGGTCATACGCGCCGACCGCGCCGGCGACCACGTCCGTCGCCGGCCAGGGTACAGGCTCCGTCATGTCCTGACCTTTGCTTCCGAGATCGACCCCCAGATCCTGGTGGCGGCCTTGGCGAGGCCGAGCCGCGACGCCTGCTCGGCATCCACCACTGTCACGTCGAGACCCTGCCCGATCGAGCGCCGCCTCATAAAGCCGCCCCAGCGACCCGGCGCCGATCAGCCGCAGCGACCGGAGCGGCCCGTGTCGGCGAGCGCATCGGCGAGCTCGGTCCCGATCAGGAGGCCCGACAGCCGCGCAGCACCTTCTGCACGCTGCGCGAAGCCCAGAAGCTGCGCGGCCCGCAGGCGGAACAGCGACGCGGTCAAGGATGTGGGCGCCGCCAGCGCTGTCGAAAGGCCCTCGCGGAATGGTGGGCCGTCGACCGGAGAGGGGCCCGCCGTCTCGAGGGCGTGGGCGAGGATGCTGTGCTCTGCGATCACCGAGAACAGCTCGCCGGTCATGTAGGTCGAGAACTCGACGATGCGGCCGGCGTCGATCCTGACCCATTTGCTGTGCGTGCCGGGGATGCAGACGAGGCCAGTGAAGTCGGGTTCGGTCACGCCCAGGAGCTGGGTTTCCTCCCCGCGCATGACGTCGGGCCGGTCGGGCTCGGACCTGGGCGATGCCGGGCAGGATGCGGATGTCGCCGGGCGCAGTCGATCCGGATGGCGCCCTCGTGCAGGGCATCCAGCCGCGTCGGTGTCTTGAGATAAGGTGCTTCGGCCCAGCCCTGGCGCGCGCCCGCCATGCCGCAGATCAGGACAGGAGCGTCCGCCGGCGCGCCGAGCCGGGCGAGGTGATCGCGCAGCACCGGCGCAAATCCAGCACCGGCACCGGCACAGTGCAGCATGCCTTCACCGCCGTGGCTTTCCGCCAGCGCCTCGCCGTCGGCCGACATCAGCCAGCCGCGAAAGCTGCTGGTGCCCCAGTCGACGACGACGAAGGCTCCGGGCGTGCGGCGCGACGCATTCTCGGCAGGGATCAAATCGCTATTCCTCGGTAGCGGATCAGCGCTTCGGGCCGCCGCCCGGCCAGACCGGGCTTTGTGCAAGGTCAGGCCAGCCGGCCGGCGCACCGGAAGCGGCGATGGCATCGGCGACCGAGGGCGAGGAGTCCCACTTCGCGGCAACGAAGCGCATGCCGGTGATGCCGCCGCCGGCATCGGACGCGAGATGCAGCATGGGCGGAGCCATCTTTTCCGGGCGGATCAGCTGGCTGCGTTCCATGGTTCCGTCGTCCGGCACCATCGGCGTGTCGGTGGGCCCGCCTGGCACCACGACGTTGACGGTAATGCCCGTGCCCTTCAGTTCCCCGGCCAGGCTGGTGCTCCAGGCTTCCAGGCCGGACTTGGCCGGGCCGTAGGGTGCAAAGCCCGGATTGAGCATCGTGAAATAGCTGGTGGTGACGTTGATGATCCGCCCGAATTTTTGGGCGCGCATGCCGGGCACGGCGGCGTGGGCCATGTAGAACGGGCCGGACAGGTTGACCGCGATGAAGCGGGCCCAGACGTCCGGCGCGATGTCCTCGATCTGCACGACACGGCGCATATGGTCGGCGCGCACCGTGGACATCCCCACCGCGGCATTGTTGACCAGCACGTCGAGGCGGCCGAAACGGGCAATCGTGCGGCTCACACTGTCGCGGCAGGCAGCGGGGTCCGACACGTCCAGGGGAAGCGCAAGTGTCCGGTCGGTGCCGAGTTCGCCCTGGAGACGACGGACGCTCTCCTCGGACGTGTCGCAAAGCGCAACGCGCAGGCCGGCATCGACAAAGGCGCGCGCGAGGGGTTGGCCGATGCCGCCGGCGGCGCCGGTGATGAGCGCGATGCGGCCGTCGAGGTCAGGTGCGGACATGGGGCTACCGATCGAGCGGCGTGGAAAGTTCCTCGACCACCTCGACGATTTCGCGCGTGCGCTCGACGCCCGTTCCCCAGACGCGGTCGAACTCGGCGATTTGTGCAGCCAGCGCCGCCGAGTCCAGGATGCTCTCGGCCTCCTCGACACTCGGGAACTCATAAAGGGCGATGTGAACCAGAGGATTGGTCCTGCTCCAGCAGCGCCATCCGCGTTGAGCCTTGAATTGCCTGACGCCGCTCGGCAGATGTTCTGCCCGGTACCAGGTGTCGAATGCCGGCCGATCGGCCAGCTTCGTCAGTCTTGCCCGGACGATGAGAACGGCGGTGGTCATGGGCTCCTCCTTGGGGCCTTTTCTTCAGGGAAGTAGAGCCTATTTGCGGCCGGGAGGGCAGGGGAGGTACGCGCCCACGAGGCTCACGGAAGGATGGCTTCACCCTCGATCTCGACCTTGGCATGGGGATCGATCAGGGCCGAGACCTGGACCAGCGTCATCGCCGGGAAGTGCCGGCCGAGCGTGGCACCCCACGCAGCGCCGATCGCGGTGCCGGCGGCGTTGAACTCGGCGATGTCGGTGACGTAGGCGCGCAGCGCCACCAGGTGCTCGGGCTTGCCGCCCGCGGCCTTCAGGACGGCCACGAGATTGCCGAGCGCCACTTTCCATTGCGCGCCAGCGTCTGTCCCCACGGGGATATGGGCCTGCCCGGGCTCGCGGCCGATCTGGCCGGCGATGCGCACGCTCCTCGTGCCGGCGGCGACGACGCCATGCGAGAAACCGCGCGGGCGCGTCCAGCCCTCGGGCAGGATCGGCGTATAGGCAATGTCGGACGTGGTCATGATTCGGGGTTCCTCGTGAAAGGGCGAGCCGAGCGTACCTCCGATGATTGCAAATCGCGACCGCCGGTGTGACCTTGCCGTGAAACCCGGAGGACACCGCCATGCGCGACCCGCGCGCCCTGATCGACACCGCCACACTTGCGGCTTCCCTGGCCGCGTCTGGGGCCGCTTCGCCTGGCGATCCGTCGCTGCGCGTGTTCGACTGCACGACCACCCTCGACCCGGCGCCCGCCGGCTCAGCCGAGCCCTACATCGCCGTGCCCGGCCGCAAGACGTTCGAGGACGGCCACATCCCCGGTGCCGACTTCCTCGACCTGCAGGGCGAGTTCTCCGATAGCGCCACGCATCTGCACTTCATGATGCCGCCGATCGCCAAGCTGGAGGCCGCGTTCGGCCGGCACGGTGTCGGGACTGGCGCGCGCCCGGGCACGCGCGTCGTGCTCTACAGCATCGGCACGATGATGTGGGCGACGCGCTTCTGGTGGATGCTGCGCTCGCTCGGCTTCGACGACGCGGCCGTGCTCGACGGCGGCCTCGACAAATGGAAGGCCGAAGGCCGGCCGCTCGAGATAGGCGCGCCGCGCGGCTATCCGCCGGCGACCTTCACGGCGGCGCCGCGCGACGGCATGTTCGTCGATGCCGCGAGGGTGAGGGCCGCCATCGGGCGCCGCGACACCGTCACCGTGAACGCGCTGGGGCCGCAGTTCCATCGCGGCCTGGAACCCAGCCGCTACGGCCGACCCGGCCGCGTGCCCGGCAGCGTCAACGTGCCGGCGGCCACGCTGGTCGATCCCGCGACCAAGGGCTTCATCCCGCTCGCCGACGCGGCGGCGAAGTTCGCAGCCCAGGGCGTTGCGAAGGACAAGCGCACGATCTGCTATTGCGGCGGCGGCATCTCGGCCACCATCGACCTGTTCCTGCTGCACCAGCTCGGCCATGACGACATCACGCTCTACGACGCCTCGATGGGCGAGTGGGCAAAGACGGAGTCTCTGCCGATCGAGACCGACTGACCGAGGCCCCTCAGCGGCTCCCCTTGGGAGGGCGCCAGGGGACGGGCAGGGGACGGTCCGCTGATAACAGTCCGGCCCGATCGTCGGCGACCGATCGCAAGACAGGACGGGCCGGAGTACAGGCCGCGTCCTCTTGGTTCCCCTTCAGGAGGTAATTCGCAGTCATGAGTGATATCGACAACGACAAGCTCGGCGCGCTGGTTGGCAAGATGCTTGGCGACTTGGGCGGTGCCTTCAGCGTTCCCACGGTGCGCATTGGCTATCGATTGGGCCTTTTCGAAGCCCTTCATCGTCACGGCCCAGCCCGCATATCCGAACTCTCGGCGCAGACCGGCCTGGCCGAGCGGTACGTGCGGGAATGGGCGATGGCTCAGGCAGCCAACGGATATGCCGTGTTCGACGCGGAGGAGGAGCGGTTCAGCCTCTCGCCGGAACAGGCGATGGTTTTTGCCATCAAGGACAGCCCGGTGTTTCTGGAAGGCGCGTTCGACCTGGCGGCAGCCATGGTCGAGGGACAGTCCAAGGTCGAGGCGGCGTTTCGAACCGGTCAAGGTGTTGCCTGGGGCGAAAGCAGCGGATGCCTGTTCTGCGCCATCGGCTCATTCTTCCGGCCGGGTTACATGAACAGCATTGTTCAATCGTGGCTGCCCGCCCTGGACGGTGTCCAACAGAAGATAGTGGACGGCGCGAAGGTGGCCGATGTCGGCTGTGGCGTGGGATTCTCCACGCTCTTGATGGCAAAGGCTTTCCCATCGAGTTCGTTCGTCGGCTACGACTTTCACGCGCCGTCCATCGAGCAGGCCAAAGCGCACGCCGAGGCCCATGGTCTTGCTGATCGTGTTCGCTTCGTGACCGCCCGGGCAAAGGACATCGTCGAGCGCGACTTCGATCTCGTCACCATGTTCGATTGCCTGCACGACATGGGAGATCCACGCGGCTGCGCGAAGCACCTGCGCCAGCTTCTGAAACCAGACGGCACATGGATGCTCGTCGAGCCCATTGCAGCCGATCGCCCTGCCGACAATATCGGCAATCCCGTCAGCAGGCTCAGTTACAACGCTTCGACGATGATCTGCCTGCCCACCTCCCTCGCCCAGGAGGTCGGCGAGGGTCTGGGTGCCCAGGCGGGAGAGGCCAAGTTGACCGAGATCTTGAAGGACGGCGGATTTCGACAGGTTCGCCGGGCCGCCGAAGGACCGTTCAACATGGTGCTCGAAGCCCGGCCCTAGGGCCAGCCTTGTGGTCGGGTGCGAGCGGTCCTTCAGCACCCAGCTCGCCCCGACCTAGCCTTGCCGCGTTGGCCTCTTGCTGCGCGGCAGAGCGTCGACGAATCGTTTGACTGCCTCGAGCAGCGGTTGCTGGGCACCCGCAAAGAACCAGTGATCATTGCCGTCGAGTTCGACGAACTGGGCGCCAGTGATGTGGCTCGCCATGTCGCGGCCGGCCTCGATACGCACGGCCTGGTCGTTGCGGCGGTGAAGCACCAGCGTGGGCACGGAAACCCGTGGCAGGAGGTGTCTCACGTCGGTGTCGCGCAGCGCCGTGAGCACGGCCCCGATGCTGCCGGGACTGGAGGCTGCCCGCAGCAGCCCGGCCCACCAGGCCCGCGCCTGGGGGTCACGAGAAAGGCTCGGCGCGAAGGTGTCGATCCCGGCAGGGCCACCCCATTCGGCGACGAGTTGCCGGCGCCAGGCGTCATATTGGCTGGCCCGCAACGCATACGGATGGTCCGGCGCCCAACAGCCCTTGGCCAACGAGCCGAACAGAATGAGGCCAGCCACGAGGCGGGATTGATCGACCGCAAACTTGATGCAGGCCGGCCCACATTCCGACGCCCCGAACAGCACGACGCGGCGCGTGTGTGCCGCCCGCAGCACGGTGCCGATATCCTCGGCCGTGACGTCGACGCTCGGGGCCGATCCGACCCGGTCCGACAGGCCGACGCCGCGCCGATCGAACATGATGAGTCGCCCAAGCGACATCAATGAACCCAGAAATGCCCGGCACGCGGGATGCTCCCAGGCGCGCTCCACGTGCGACACGAAGCCAGGCATGATCAGGATATCGAGCTCGCCGCTTCCGTATGTCTGGTACGCCAGATGTACGCCGGCGCCCTTTACATAGAGTGTTGTCGGAACGGCACGGGCCTGCGGCGCCGTGGCCAGGTCCATGAGCGCGTCGGTCGCGGCTTCGGGCGCAACCCCCAGCTCGTCACGCAGCCGCTGTGTCAGTGCCGCGTGGTGCCGTTCTGCCGAGCTTCGATCGCCGGCGAGCAGGAGGCTGCGGATCAAATACCTGCAATATACCTCGCTCAGCGGATCGAGCTCGACAAGGCGTCCCGCGTGGGCTGCCGCGGCAAAATGTTCGCCCACGGCATTCTTGTCCTGCACGAGACGTTCCAGCCCATGCATGAGGCGGCCCCTGAGCGCTTCGCGGCGATAGAACGCCCAATCGTCGAACTCGGGACAATCGGCCAGGGAGAAGCCCGCGAGGAAGTCGCCCCGATAGCCCAGGCAGGCTTCCTCGAAGGCGCCTCGGTCGCAGGCGATTTCGAACAGATGCGAATCGACCCTGAGGTCGACCGCCGGAGACCACCGCACGGTGGTGCGGTCGGCCTCGAAAACAGGCTGGCCGAGCACAAGCTCGATGCGATGAAGCATGCGCCGCAATCGCGCGCGGGCGGTCTCGGGGGACTCTCGGGCCATAGCAGCGTGGCAAGGACGTCGCGTGCAACGGCGCCCCGGGCCTCGGCGAGATAGATCAGCAGCGCAAGACCCTTGCGCAGGTTCAGCCTGATCGGGCGGTCGTCGCCGTGGATCTCCGGGAATCCCAGCGTCTGAAGCGAGAAGCTGGTCACGAAATCACGTCTCGCCCCTGTCGGCGCCCCAGGGGACACGCAGGGGACGGTCCGGTGATAGCAGTCGTGCCCGATCGAGCCCGCTCGCTATCGAACGGTCCATGTTTATGCATTCGGCACCACTGCCACCGGCACAATAGGGAAACCATTCATGTCCACACGTCTGCCAATCCTGTTCTACGCCATCGCGAGCTATGCCGTCTTCCTCGTTTCCTCCCTCTACGCGGTCGGTTTTGTCGGCAATTATCTCGTGCCAAAGTCGATCGACGTCGGCGGCGCGGCGAACTCGAGCGAGGCGATCGCCGTCGACCTGCTGCTGTTTGGCATATTTTCAATCCAGCACAGCGTCATGGCGCGCCAGGCCTTCAAACGATGGTGGGTCAAGATCCTTCCGGTGGCCTGCCAGCGCAGCACCTACGTGCTGCTCTCCAGCCTGATCCTTCTTCTGCTGTTCTGGCAGTGGCGGCCGATCCCGGTACCCGTCTGGCAGGTCGACGGAATTGCAGCCTGGTTGCTGATCGGCGTCTATGGGCTCGGCTGGTCGATCGTGTTTGCCTCGACCTTCATGATCGATCACTTCGATCTGTCCGGCCTGCGCCAGGCTTTCTTCGCGCTGCGCGGGGCCGAAGTGCCGGGTCAATCGTTCAGGACGCCGTTGCTCTACAGGATCGTGCGGCATCCGCTCATGCTGGGCTTTCTGCTCGCATTCTGGGCCGCGCCGGAGATGACCGCCGGCCATTTGCTGTTCGCGATCATGACCACAGGCTACATCCTGGTCGGCCTGCAGTTCGAGGAGCGGGATCTGATCGCCCGGTTCGGCGCGGCCTACCGGCAGTATCGTCGGCGTGTCCCCATGCTGCTGCCGCGCATCTACGGCCGCCGCCGGGCGGGAGCGCCGCTATGAGAGCCGTGTTGTGCAGCGCGTTCACCGGCCCGGAGGATCTGCGCATCGGCGAGATCGATGAGCCGAAGCCGGCCAGCGACGAGATCCTGATCGACGTACATGCGGCTTCCGTGAGTTTCATGGATCATCTGGTGGTCTCGGGCCTTTACCAGATGCGCCCCCCGACGCCCTTCGTGCCCGGCACAGAGGCGGCCGGCGTCGTCGTCGCGGTTGGCGAAAAGATCACGAGATTCCAGCCGGGCGATCGTGTGGCGTGCGGGAGCTGGACGGGCGGTTATGCCGAGCGGATGGTCGCCAAGGAATGGAAGAGCGTGCGGTTGCCGCCGGGCGTCGCTTTCGAAACGGCGGCCACGGTCACGCACAACTACGGCACGGCCTATTACGCCCTGGTCGAGGCGGCCCGTGCGCAACCGGGCGAAACGGTGTTTGTCAGCGGTGCCGCAGGCGGGGTTGGCCTCGCCGCCGTCGACCTCGCCTGGCATTTGGGCCTGGACGTCGTGGCCGGTGTCGGCTCCGACGACAAGGCAGGTCTGGTGCGCGGTTACGGCGCCTGCGATGTCATCAACTATCGGAGCGAAGACCTGCGCGAGCGGATCAAGTCGATAACCGCAGGCGAAGGGGTCGATATCTGCTTCGACAACGTCGGCGGGACGATTTTCGAGCAGATGGCGCGGCTCATGAAGTGGGGTGGACGGCTGATGCCGATCGGCTTCACCAGCGGCCAGATTCCCTCGGTGCCGATGAACCTTCCGCTCCTGAAGAACTATTCCATCGTTGGTGTCTTTGCCGGCGCCTGGGCGGAGAAATTCCCCGAGCAGGCTGCGCGCCTGAACGACACGCTGGCGCAGTTGCTGGCTGAGGGGAAGGTTCGCCCTCATATCGATCGCGTCCTTCCCCTGGAACAGGTCACGGAAGCGATGCGCGCGGTGGCCAATCGGACGGTTCAGGGAAGAATCGTCCTCAGGACGAGGTAGGTCGCCGGCGGCGGCAAGGGAGGAAGGGATCGATGACGGCGATCATTATCGACAGGCGCTACCGCGGTCCTCCGAACTCGGGGAACGGCGGCTATGTTTGCGGCCGGCTGGCCCGGCACATTCCCGGCGATGCGGAGGTAACGCTGCGTGTACCGCCTCCGCTGGACAAGCCGCTCGATGTCGCCGCAACGGACGACGGGTCCTGGGAGCTTCGCGATGGCGCCACAGTCATCGCCACCGGACGGCCGGCACGTCTTGAGCTTGCACGCCTGGAGACGGCAAGCATCGACGAGGCTTGTGCGGCCGAGCTGCTGACGCCGGTCAAGCCGCACGAGCATCTGCTGCCGACGTGTTTCGTGTGCGGTCCTGCAAGGGCGCCGGGAGACGGCCTGCGCATTTTTGCCGGACCGCTCGTGCGTCAGTCCCGCAAGGCGTCGGCTGTGCTCGCGGCGACCTGGACACCGGATCCGACCCTGGCGGCGGAGGATGGCTTCGTCGCGCCCGAATTCCTCTGGTCGGCTCTCGATTGCCCCACGGGCTATGCTTCCGCTCTCGACCGGCAGAGCGGCAGCTTCGACCGGATGCCGATCCTGTTGGGCCGGATGTCGGCACGGATAGAGGCACGGCCGCGTCCGGGAGAGCGCTGCGTCATCACTGCCTGGGAGGCCGGCCGCGACGGCCGCAAACGCGTCGCCGAGGCCGCGGCCCATGGTGAGGCTGGAACGTTGCTGGCCGTGGCCCGAGCGACGTGGATCGCCGTCGACCGCCGGGTCCAGCTCGGCCGCGCCTGAAGCGTGACCCTGCCTTTAGGCCCTGGTCGCGGCCATCTGCGTCAATCCCAGCGCGACGGACAGGAAGTCCGAGTCCGCGGCCATGCGCGCCGCGGGCGCGGCACGAGCGATCGCTGCCCGCACGGCCGGCACGCGGCTCGATCCACCCGTGAGAAAGATCGTGTCGACCGCCGCGGCGCTCACGCTAGCCGCGGCGATGCAATCGCTCTCCGTCCTGTACAGCCGGGCGGTCCTGGCTTCGATCGCGCGCTCGAAGTCGCCGCGTTCCGCCATGGCCGCAAGGCCGTCGTCGACGAAGGCAAGAGACAGGGCGGCATGGCCCTCGCCGCTCAGCACGATCTTGGCATCCTCCACCGCGAACGCCAGGCGATGGCCCAGGCGCTGACGGACGACCTTCAGGAGACGCCGGACCTTTTCGGGTTCGCGTGCAGCCGCCAGCAGCTCGGCCAGTTCGCGCTCCTTCCTGTGGCTATAGGCGAAGTTGATCGTCGGCCAGTTCGCAAGCTCATGGTAAAGCGCGTTCGGCATCGGCAGATTCCTTTCGACCAGATGCGTGCCCAGGCCGAGCAGCGGCATCACCGTTGCGAGGCTGAGGGCGCTGTCGAAATCGGTGCCGCCCACGCGCACGCCGGCGTTTGCCAGCACGTCGCCGTCACGATCCGCCCGCTCGCGGCGCTGCGGCCCGATGCGGACGATGGAGAAGTCGCTCGTGCCGCCGCCGATGTCGGCGATCAGCACCAGCTCTTCGGTCTCGACCGTGCGTTCATAGTGATAGGCGGCCGCGATCGGCTCATAGACGAACGAGATGTCGCGAAAGCCCACCCGCCGGGCGATGGCCTCGAGCGCTTCTTGCGCCCTGGCATCGGCCTTGTCGCCATCATCGACGAAGCGCACCGGCCGGCCGTGCACGACGGACGTGATCTCCTGTCCGGCGAATTCCTCCGCCTTGCGTTTCAGGTGCCGCACGAAGATCCCGACGACTTCCGCCAGCGGCACCATGCGGTTGCCCAGGCTGGTCTTTTCGTCGATCAGGGAGGAGCCCAGGATCGACTTCAGGGCCCGCATCAACCGGCCCTCGGTCTGACCGACATAGGCGGCGATGGCATCGCTGCCGAACAACACCCGGCCTTTGGTTTCGTAGTCGAAGAACACCGCGCTCGGGATCAGCGTATTGCCGGCTTCGAGCGGTGCGAGCGCGGCCGTGTCGTCGCGAGCCACCCCGATGGCCGAATTCGATGTACCGAAATCCAATCCGCAGGCGATCATCCGCTTCCCCTTCATGCGCGAAGGGGAACTGATCTATAGAGATGCTCCCGGCGTTGCCAGACTGTTTCTTTTTGTCTAGGCTGACACCCGATAGCGGGATGTCCGGGATTGCGGGCGTCCTTTTTTATTTGCGCTGGTTATTTGCGCCGGCTCGTCACTCGGCCGCCGCAGGGTACTTTTTCCCACGCATCGCCGCGAACTTCGCCTTGGCCCGAGCGCGGCGCTCGTCGAACTTCGCCAGCCGGCGCTGTGGGTTCCCATTCGCAACGTTGTCTTCCGACCCCGGGTCCTTCTGCGAACCGGCCCAGCCGTGCGCGGCGATGTCGAAGATGATGCCGTTGAGGTCGGTGTGCTTCACTTCATAGCCGTCTGGATTGTCGGGGTCGCCCATGATCCAGGTCGCGCCGACGTTGCGCGCAATCTTGCCCTGTTCCACCACGTCATCGACCCAAAAGCCGATGTGGTGGATGCCGACATAGTCCACGCCGGTGCCCTGCGAGGCCTCGTCACTCTTGAAATGAAGGATGGCGAGGTTGACCACGCCGTCGGTCAGAAACACGCCCTCGGCCAATGGGCCGTCGAGCTCCGTAACTTCCTGCAGGCCGACGGCCTGCTTGTAGAATTCGGCGGTCTCCCAAGGGTCCTTGACGCTGAGTGCGATGTGACGGATGCGGCCTTTGGTCTGCGCGGTCATGGACTTGCTCCTCTCCATAGCCATCGACTGGGGAGTGTAACGGAAATCCGGCCGGCGACCTAGAGCGGCTCATGCAGAACGGGACAAGAGCCGGCCAAAGCCAGTATATTGCCCGGCGAGCCTCAGCGCGCATCGAGAGTGCCGGAGGCATCGGAAGTTCAGCTTAAAAAAGTAGAGGTAAAAAACGCGTACAAAATAAAGGGAGGAACAGGCCATGACACGTATCCGTCGGATCACCCGTCGCCGAGCGCTCAAGATGACGGCGGGCGCCGTCGGCGCGACCCTGCCGCTGGTGCATATCCAGACAGCAGCCGCTGCCGGCAAGCTGACGATGGGCATCTGGGATCACTGGGTACCGGCGGCCAATCCGGTGCTGAAGGGCCTGGTCGACGAATGGGCCGCCAAGAACAAGGTTGAAGTAACGATCGACTTCATTCCCTCCGCCGGCAACAAGATGATTCTCACGCAGGCTGCCGAGGCGCAGGCGCGGAGCGGGCACGACATCCTTGCCTTCGATCAATGGGCTGCCCAGCAGTACGGCGACAAGCTGACACCCGTGAACGGCATCATGGATGGGCTGATCAAGCAGTACGGGCCGGTGAGCAAGGCCGTGGAATACCTTGGCACGTCGGATGGGAAGTGGTTGGCCGTGCCGGTCTCCTGGGGTTCGGCTCCGCTGCCGCCGTGCGCCCGCATCTCCATGATCAAGGAGTTTACGGGAGAAAATGTGACCGAGTGGTACCCGGCCAAGGACGTGAAGACCAAAGGCGCGGCCGAGTGGACGTACGAAAAGCAGCTGAAGATGGCCGAGCAGTGCCACAAGGGGGGCCACCTGTTCGCGCTTGGCTGCGGCGCCAACAGCACGGATGCGAACCAGACCTGGGGGGCGACGTTCGGGGCGTTCGGGGCGCATCTCGCGGACGCCAAGGGCAACATCACCGTCGATTCCGATCCGGTTCGCGAGGTACTCGACTACGTCAAGCGCTTCGTCCCCTACCTCCCTCGCGAAACCATCTCCTACGATGACGCGTCCAACAACAAGGCCTTCGTTTCAGGCTCGGCGGCCCTGATCTGGAACCCACCCAGTGCCTGGGCCGTGGCCAAGCGTGACGCGCCTGCCATCGCAGCCGACAGCTGGACCTTTCCAAATCCCAGGGGCAAGACGGGTCGACTTGTGCCTCATCGCCCCTATTTCTGGGGCATCTGGCAATGGGCACACAACAAACCGGCGGCGGAAGACCTGCTGACGTTCATCAGCCAGCGCGACATCGTCACCAAGCTCAGCGTTCCGGCGGCGGGCTATGACATCCCGCCGTTTCTGTCGATGTCGGATCTGCCGGTGTGGGCCGAAATGGAGCCGCCGAAGGGCACGCTCTACAACTATCCTGTACGGCCCCACCATGATGCCGAGTACTACATCGTCGGCTCAAGCGCGCCGCCGGAAATCGGCATGCAGATCTGGAGCCAGTACATGATCCCGGGAATGGTGGCGCGCGTGGTGTCGGGAAACACCGCGAAGCAGGTGATCGATTGGGCGAAAGGGGAACTCGAGGGCATTCGTCGCTGAGCGGACGCCCTTGCCTCTACGGCGATAATACGCCGAGCGCCTTCAGCCGCGCGATCTCGTCGGCGGCGTAGCCCGCGTCGCGCAGCACCGTCTCCGAGTGCTGGCCGACGGCGGGCGCGCGGACCGGGGCGACCTTGGTCGCGCCGTCGAGATGGAAGGGGCTCGACACGGTGAGGCCGGCCCCGTCGGCGAAGGGAACCAGGGCGCCGATCTCGCGTGACTGCGCGTCGTCGGCTGCTTCGTCGACCGAGAACACCGCACCGAACGTGACGCCCGCCTTCTCGAGAATGGGTCGCCAGTCGGCGAGGTCGCGCCGGACGAAGATGCCGTCGAGGATCGCGGTCAGCGCCGCGGCGTTGGCGCGCCGCGCCGGGGTGGTGGCGAAGCGCGGGTCCTCGGCGAGGTGCTCCGCATCGATCGCCTTCAGGAAGCTCGCCAGCTGACGGGGCTCGTTGTGCAGCGCCATCAGGAACCATCGGCCGTCGCGGCAGCAATAGTGATTGGCGAGCGCGTTGGGCGCCTCGATGCGCGGCGGCCGGTGCGCGACATGCTCGCCGAACAGCCGGTTCTGCACGAAGCAGCCATTCGCCCACAGGCCGTTCTGCAGCAGCGAGGTCTGCGCGACGCCGCCCTGCCCGGTCCTCTCGCGACGGTAGAGCGCCGTCACGATGGCGGCATAGAGCGCCGTCGCGGTGGGATGATCGCCCATGCCCGGCATGGAGCGGACCGGCTCCGTCTCGGGGGTGGCGCGCACCATGTCCATCAGGCCGGTGCGCGCCCAGTAGGCGGTGGCGTCGAAGCCTGTCCGGGCCGCCTCCTCGCCGGCCTCGCCATAGGCCGTGATCGAGCCGTAGACGAGCCGCGGGTTGATCGCGAGCAGGTCGGCGGCTGCGATCTTCAGGCGCTCGCGCACCGGCAGGGGGAAGTTGGTGATGAAGACGTCGGTCGAGGCGATCAGGCGGCGCAGAACGCCAAGTCCCTCGGGGTGCTTGAGGTCGAGGGCCAGGCTCTGCTTGTTGCGGGCCGTCAACTGCCACCAGTAGTCGGTGATCTTGCCGGGCACCGGGGTCGAGGCCCGCCACGGATCGCCGGCCTCCGGCGGCTCGATCTTGATCACCCTGGCGCCGAAGTCCGAGAGGATCGTTGCCGCCGCCGGACCGGCGATCCAGCTCGCGCAATCGATGACCTGCAGGCCAGCGAATATTCCATCAGCCATCCGACGTTACCCCTGTTCTCAGATCCTGAGATTGGTACGCGCGAGGTCGATCACCTGGGTCGCCCGGCCGTCCATCACCGCCTTGGCCATGAACAGGCTGAAATGCACGGCCTGGTCGAACGTCGCCTTGGGCGGCATGACGAGCTCCTGCCGCGCGCTCACCACATCGACCAGGGCCGGGCCGTCATGCGCCAGCGCCTCGCGGAGCGCGCCTTCGAGCTTCTGCGGATCCTCGACCCGTATGCCGTGAATGCCCATGGCCTCCGCCATGGCGGCGAAGTCGGGATTCTTGAGCTCGCAGCCCGTGTCGAGGAAGCCGCTCGCCTTCATCTCCATCTCGACGAAGCCCAGCGTGCCGTTGTTGAGCACGATCACCTTCACCGGCAGGCCGAGCTGGGAGAGGCTGATGAAGTCGCCCATCATCATCGCGAAGCCGCCGTCGCCCGACATCGAGACGACCTGGCGTTTGCGATCGGTCGCCTGCGCGCCGATCGCCTGCAGGAGCGCGTTGGCCATCGAGCCGTGGTTGAACGAGCCGATCAGGCGGCGCTTGCCGTTCATCTTGAGGTAACGCGCCGCCCACACGGTCTGGGTGCCGACATCGCAGGTGAAGATCGCGTCGTCGGCGGCGAGGTCGCTCACCAGGCGGGCGACATATTGCGGATGGATGACCTTGCCGCCGGGCTTGCCCTCGGCGAGCTTGTCGAGCTCCTCGCGCGCCTTCTTGTAGTGGGCGAGGGCGGCATCGAGGAACTTGCGGTCGGTCCTCTTCTTGAGCTTGGGCAGCAGTGCCGCCACCGTGGCGCCGACATCGCCCACGACGCCCAGCGCCAGGTGGCAGCGATTGCCGAGGCTTTCCGCGCGGATGTCGATCTGCACGATCCTGGCGCCCTCGGGATAGAACTGGCGGTAGGGGAAGTCGGTGCCGAGCAGGACGAGCGTGTCGCAGTTCTTCATCGCCGCATAGCCCGAGGGAAAGCCGATGAAGCCGGTCATGCCGACGTCGAACGGGTTGTCGTACTCGACATGCTCCTTGCCGCGCAGCGAATGCACGATGGGCGCGTTGAGCGCCCCCGCCAGGGCCACGACCTCGGCATGGACGCCGGCGCAGCCCGCGCCGCACATCATGGTGATGCGTTCGCCATCGTTCAGCAGTGCCGCCAGGGCGTCGACATCGGCATCGGAGGGCCGCACGACCGGCGGCTTGGGCGCCAGCCAGGTCGCGGGCTTGGCGTCGGTCGCCAGCAGCCCGACGTCGCCCGGAACGACCACCACGGACACGCCGCGCCGGGCGACGGCGATGCGGATCGCCTTTTCGAGGACGCGCGGCATCTGCTCGGCATGGGAGACGAGCTCGACATAGTGCGCGCACTCGGTGAAGAGCTGCTCGGGATGGGTTTCCTGGAAGTAGGAGCTGCCGATCTCGGCGCTCGGGATCTGGGCGGCGATCGCCAGCACCGGCACGCGGCTGCGATGGCAGTCGAACAGGCCGTTGATCAGGTGCAGGTTGCCGGGGCCGCAGCTTCCGGCGCAGACGGCGAGCTCGCCGGTGAGATGCGCCTCGGCGCCGGCGGCGAAGGCGGCGGCCTCCTCGTGCCGCATGTGGATCCAGTCGATCTTCTTCTGCTTGCGCAGCGAATCGGTGAAGCCGTTCAGCGAATCGCCCACGACGCCGTAGATGCGCCGCACGCCGGCAACGGTCAGGGTTTCGGCCATCAGGTCGGCGATCGTGCGCGCCATGCGAGGCTCCATCTTGTTAGGGGAACGGGGTGGGACTATGCCACGCAGCCCTAGCTCGGCGGAAGCGCGCGGCCCTTCTCGAATCCATCCAGGAACTCAACGAGATTGCGCCCGAGATCGTTGCTCAGGTAACCGCCTTCCTGGACCAGCACCGTGGGCAGGCCAAGGCGTGCGATTCTGGCGGCCATGGCGTGGAAGCCCGGGCCGGTCACTTTGAGACCCTGCAGCGGATCGCTTTCGCTGGCGTCGAGGCCCAGCGCCACGACCAGCGCGGTAGGCGCGAATTCGCGGATGCGCGCCAGCGCCTTGTCGCCGGCCTCGAGCCAGGGCGCGTCGGGCGAACCCAGGGCCAAGGGCAGGTTGAGGTTGAAGCCCTGGCCCTTGCCGGTGCCCGTCTCGTGCGCGTGGCCCCAGAAGTAGGGATAGTAGGCGCTGGGATCGGCGTGGATCGACACGGTGAGCACGTCGTCGCGTTCGAAGAAGATGCCTTGCGTGCCGTTGCCGTGATGGACGTCGACGTCGAGTACGGCGACGCGGGCGTGACGGCGGCGCAGATGCTGGGCGGCGATGGCCGTGTTGTTCAGGAAGCAGAAGCCGCCCGCCATGTCGGCAAAGGCGTGATGGCCGGGCGGCCGGCAGAGCGCATAGGCTTCGCGCGCGCCCGACAGCACGGTCTCGGCGGCGGTGGTCGCCACCTCGGCCGAGGCGAGGGCCGCTTCCCAGGTTCCGGGACCGATCGGGCAGCCGGTATCGACCTGGTGCCAGCCGGCGCGGCCGACCAGGCTCTTCGGGTAGGTCGCGGGATAGCGCGCCGGATGGACGTTGGGCACGACTTCCGGTCCGGCGCCGGGCAGCTTCGCCCATTCGCGTGCGGCGACCTGCAGGAAGTCGATGTATTCGGGCGTATGGATCGCCTGGACCGGCGCCATTCCGAAGGGCCGGGGTGCGGCGACCTCATGGCCGGCCTCCTTGGCGGCGGCCAGCAGCCGGGCGGCGCGTTCGGGCTGCTCGGCGCTTTTCTGGATGACGCCGCGCACCAGGAAGGTCTGCGGGTCGTGCTTCGCGTGCCTGTCGGAATAGACGATCTTCATGGCGTGATTTTACCGGGTGGCGATGGCCTTGGCGTCGCGCAGGGTGGCGATCTCGGTATCGCTATAGCCCACCTCGCGCATGATCTCGACCGTGTGCTCGCCCACCCCCGGCGACTTGCGTCGTGTCTCCACGGCGGCATCGGAGAGCCTGATGGGATTGTTGGCCGACTTCACCGGGCCGATGCCGGGATAGTCGATCTCCAGCACGCTGCCGCGCGCCTGCGCATGCGGGCTGACCATGGCTTCGCTGATCTTGTAGGCCGCCGAGCAGGCCATGCCGGCGGGGATCAGCCTGTCCAGGAGTTCGTCGGCGGTGTGCTGCAGGAAATACGTCTTCGATCATCGGCTCGAGGATCGCGCGGTTGGCGACGCGCTCGGCGTTGGTGGCGAAGCGCTTGTCGGCCAGCCAGTCCTGCCGGCCGAGCGCGGTGCAGAACAGCCGCCAGAAGGCGTCGTTGGTGCCGGCGATGAACACCGGCTGGGTCCTGGTGGGAAAGACACGCAGCGGACAAAGGATCGTGTTCGAGGTGCCCATGCGCTCGGGATCCTCGCCGGTGAGCCCGTGGTTGGTGATCCAGTGGCTCATCATGTGCATGCCGACATCGAACAGCGACAGGTCGAGCCGCTGGCCGCGGCCGGTCTTGTGGCGGCCGAGCAGGGCGAAGGCGATGCCGGCCGCGCAGAAGGAACCCGTCGCGTAGTCGATGGCCGCGGTGCCGACGCGGCACATATCGCCCTGATAGGGACCGGTCGCGTCCATCAGCCCGATCTCGGCCTGGATGCAGGGATCATAGCCGGCGCGGCCGGAGTAGGGGCCGGTCTGGCCGTAGCCCGACACCGACGCGTAGACCAGCCTGGGATTCTCCTTCGACACTTTCTCCCAGCCGAAGCCAAGCTTGTCGATGACGCCCGGCGTGAAAGCCTCCATGAACACGTCGGCCTTGGCGACGAGCCGCATCAGCACGTCGCGGCCGCCCTCCGTGCGCAGGTCGAGGGCCAGCCCGCGCTTGTTGCGGTTCATCGACGGCACCCAGGCGCCGCCGAAATGCGGGCGGAAATGCTCGCCGTGCAGCGGCTCGACCTTGATCACGTCGGCGCCCATGTCGCCCAGGATCTGGCCGGCTGTCGGCCCGGCGATGACCTGCGTGAGGTCGAGAACGAGCGTGTCGGAAAGCGGAAGCATGGGCGCGATTTCCTCCTCAAACCGCACCCTTGCAAGGCTGCGCCGCCAAGCTCAAGCGCCGTGTTTCGCTGGCTGGCATTTAGCGCCGACGCGGCTATGGTTGCGAACGTTGTTATGTGGAGTTGCTGACATGAAAGCCGCCGACCGCCCCAACCTGCGCATCGACTCCGACCGGCTGTGGTCGAGCCTGATGGAGCTGGCGCAGATCGGCGGCACCGAGAAGGGCGGTGTCTGCCGGATCGCGCTGACCGATCTCGACCGGCAAGGCCGCGACCTGTTCGTGCGCTGGGCCAAGGAAGCGGGCTGCACCATCAAGGTCGACAAGCTCGGCAATATCTTCGCCCGTCGCGAGGGCCGCGATCCAGGCGAAGCCCCCGGTCATGACCGGCTCGCATCTCGACACCCAGCCGACCGGCGGCAAGTTCGACGGCGCCTATGGCGTGATGGCGGGGCTGGAAGTGCTGCGCGTGCTGCACGATTCGGGCTACGTCACCGAGGCGCCGATCGAAGTGGCCGTGTGGACCAACGAGGAGGGTTGCCGCTTCGCGCCGGCCATGGTGGCGTCGGGCGTGTTCGGCGGCGCCTTCACGCTTGACCATGCGCTCAACATCAAGGATCGCGACGGCGTGAGCTTCAGTGAGGCGCTGAAGAAGATCGGCTATGACGGCCCCGAGCCGGTGGGCGGCCGCGAGGTCGGCGCCTTCTTCGAGGCGCATATCGAGCAGGGGCCGATCCTCGAGCGCGAGAAGAAGACGATCGGCGTCGTCACCGGCGCGCAGGGTCAGCGCTGGTACGAGATCTTGTGGACCGGCATGGAAAGCCACGCCGGCACCACGCCCATGGAAGGTCGCCGCGACGCGCTGGTCGGTGCCGCCGAGCTGATCGTCGAGGCCCGCCGAATCGGCAGCCGGCCGAACGGGCGCTCGACGGTGGGCGTGATCGAGAGCCTGCCGCAGTCGCGCAACACCATCCCGGGACGCGTGTTCATGACGCTCGATTTCCGCCATCCCGACAACGGAGAGCTGACGAAGATGGATGCCGAGATGCGCCTGGCCGCTTCCGACATCGCCCGGCGCCATCGCCTGGAGGTGAAGATCGAGGAGATCTGGTACTTCCCACCGTCGCCCTTCGCCCAGGAGCTGGTCGAGGCCGTGCGGCGCGGGGCGGAGCAGGCGGGCTACCCCCACATGGACATCGTGAGCGGCGCCGGCCACGACGCCTGCTACGTCTCGCGCGTGGCGCCGACGGCGATGATCTTCGTGCCGTGCAAGGACGGCATCAGCCACAACGAGATCGAGGACGCCACCAAGGACGACGCGGGTGCCGGCTGCCAGATCCTGCTGCAGGCGATGGTCGAACGGGCCAACGCGTAGGGCCGGCGCATGAGATCGGGACTGGTTTCGGTCGCGGCCGCCGCCCTGGTCGCGACGGTGGCAGGGGTCGGCGGCACGCTGCCTGTGGTGCTGGCCGCGGCGCAGGCGGTGGGCGCCACGCCCGGGCAGGCAAGCTCGTGGGTCTCCGGCCTCGGCATCGCCACCGCCTTGAGTGCGCTCTTGCTCAGCGTGCGCTACCGCATGCCGATCATCACCGCCTGGTCTACTCCCGGCGCCGCGCTGATCGCCTCGACCTCGGGCGTGCCAAGCTTCCGCGCGGCCGTCGGTGCTTTCGTATTGGCGGCGATGCTGATCCTGCTCACCGCCGCGATCCGGCCGCTGGGCCGGCTGATCGAGCGGATCCCCGCCAGCATCGCCGCCGCCATGCTGGGCGGCATCCTGCTGCGCCTCGTGCTGGCAATGGTCGAGCATGTGCCGGGCGCGCCGCTCCTGGTGCTGCCCCTGATCGCGCTGTTCCTGGTGGCGCGCGGTCTGATGCCCGCGCTCGCCTCGCTGATCGTGCTTTTGGCCGGCGCTCTGCTCGCCTGGTCACTTGGGTTGGTGAAGCCGATCCCGTCGCTCGGCTTCTCCCATCTCGAGCTCGTGGCGCCGGCGTGGGACGTGGCGACACTGATCGGTCTCGGCGTGCCGCTCTATCTCGTCACCATGGCCTCGCAGAACCTGCCGGGCTTCGCCGTGCTGCGCGCCTCGGGCTACCAGCCGCCGACCCAGCCGGTGCTGGCCGTCACCGGCGCCGTGTCGCTCGGCACCGCCTTCCTGGGCGCGCACACTTCGAACCTGGCGGCGATCTCGGCGGCGCTCTGCACCGGCCCCGACGCCCATCCCGATCCCGCCCAACGCTGGAAGGCGGGCGTGTTCTACGCTTTGTGGTGGGCGCTGATCGCGCTGTTCGGTGCCTCGCTGGTCGGACTGTTCGGTTCGCTGCCCCCGGCCCTGCTGGCCACCGTCGCCGGCCTGGCGCTGCTGGGCTCGATGGCCGCCGCCATGGGCACGGCGCTCGCCGCCGACAAGGAGCGCTTCGCCGCCGCCGGCACGCTCGCCGTCACCGCCTCGGGCATCACCCTGATGGGCGTCGGCGCGGCCTTCTGGGGCCTCTGTTTCGGCCTTCTCGTCCTCGCCGTGGAACGCGCGCTCAGGCGTTGACTGACAATGCCGGCAAAACGCCGGATCAAGGGTTCCCTGCCACTTGACAATCCATAAGCGATTGACTTATTGATTCGCATGTCGCCTGCCAACGATATCGCCGCCGTCATGCGCGTGCTGGCCGATCCGACCCGCCGCGCGGTGTTCGAGCAGATCGTCGAGGCGGGCGAGCTCACGGTGGGTGCGCTCACCCGCGGCAACGACGTCTCGCAGCCGGCGATCTCCCAGCACGTGCGCGCGCTGAAGGAGGCGGGCCTGCTGGGCGAGCGGCGGGACGGGCGGCTCATCCATTATCGCTGTGAACCGCGCGGGTTGGCGCCCTTGGTCGACTGGCTCGGCCTTTACGGCGTCTTCTGGCGTGAGCGCTTCGCCAATCTCAGGAACGTCCTGCAGGAGATGGATCATGGGCCCACAGGCAAGCGTCGCCGCGACACGCGACATCGTCGTCGAAGAGGTGCTGGCCCAGCCGCCTGAGAAGGTCTGGAAGGCGCTGACGACGGCCGAGCTCATGGGCCGATGGCTAATGCCCAACGACTTCGAGCCGGTGGTTGGCAAGCGCTTCACCTTCACGACCCGGCCGATCGGCGATTGGGATGGCGTCGTGCACTGCCGAGTGCTGGAGATCGTGCCGCAACGCCGACTGGTCTATTCCTGGACGGGCGGCACCGATGGCAACAACGGCAAGGCCAACTATGCCTCGCGGCTCGACAGTGTCGTCACCTGGACGCTGCAGCCTGAGGGCGACGGCACGCGCTTGCGCATGGTCCACACCGGCTTCCGCTCACCCGAGAACGACTTCGCCTACGACGCCATGAGCCCGGGCTGGAGCCGCCTCATAGGCCGGATCGGCGAGATCGCGGTCGGCACCTGAAGTCGAGAGCACTCTTGCTCCTCTGCCCATAGTGGAGTTTAGTCGGTTCCTGCCTTAGGGGAGGCGACTTGGGAATCTGGAACGATGGGGCTGGCACAGCCGGCGTCTGCCGACGCGGCGGTGAGATTGCGTGGGGCATCCTGAACGCTCTTGAAATGCGAGGCCCCGTGAAATGGCTGGCCTTCGTCGCCTGCCTAGTAGCGTTTGGGACTGGAGCCTTAATCACTGCCTTTGACGACGCGACGCGCTACGCCAGCGTCGAGGAGGCCGACTGGATTCCGACCAATATGTGGCTCGAGGCCGCGGAGTGCACGCGGCTGCGCGGCGCGTGGCTGGCCATTTGCGATGGCGACAGGCTGGTGCCGATGTCGGAGTACTCGTTCGGCGACGATCCGGGCCATGCCCTGCTCCTCGGCGTCTGGGCGATGGCGACCCACAACTCCGTATCGCTCGTCGACGTGGCCCGTCTGAACGTCGGGCTGAACGCGGCCGGTCTCATCGTTCTCGCCAGCTTCCTGTTTGCCATTCGCGCCTATGTCACGTCGATCGTGCTGCTCATCCTAGGGCCGGTCGTCTATCTGGCATGGATCGGCATCTCGCCGCATTGGAGCTTCATCGGCGTCACCAGCATGGCCTTGATCCTTCCCATGGCGCTGATCGCGCGCGAGCTCGGCTTTCTGTGGCGCCGATCGGGCAACGCGTACGTGATCGTGGGCCTCCTGGGCCTCGGCGTCGCGGCGTTGGTGCGCGAGCCGATCGGCGTAATGGGACTGGTGACCTCGATCGGCGTGATCGGCGTCCTGGCCGTGCGTCGGCTGCGCTCGGGAGGCCGATTGTGGGGGCTGCTCGCCGTCGGTGGGCTCGTCTGGGCCGCTTCGGCGTCGACCGCGTGGGTGGTATCGGCGCGTGATGCCTTCTTCGAGATGGAGCCGGCGCAACGCGTCGCCACGCACAATTTCTCGCACACGCTCTATATCGGCCTGGGCGCCGTGCCGAACAAGTTCGGCATCACTTACGACGACGAAGTGGCGCGGGCGAGCGTTGAAGCCGTTTCGCCCACGGTCGTCAACAGCTCACCCGAATACTACCGGATATTGTGGAGTCTCTACTGGAGCAAGCTCTCCGACGCGCCGCTGGAAGTGATGCGCATCTACTTCGAGAAGGCGAAGCTTGTTCTCGCCGACCGCATCCTTGATTCGGCACCGCCGCTGGCGTTCGTCCTGATCTTCGCCATGGCCCACCTCGTCGGCGCGGCGGCGTTCGGCATGTGGCGACGACTTGGCTTCTCCCAGGGCTTCCTGATCGAGGGCGCCGCCCTCGTGCTGATCGGCCTCTTCGTCGCCCAGGCCATCCTCGCCCATCCAACCCGGATGTTTGCCATGCCGATAGGCGCCGCCCTGCTGCTGCTGCTCGGCGTGATGCTCGAGTTCTGCTGCCGAGCCGGCCTCACATTTCTTTCCTGGGGCCGGATGCACAGCCCGCTTCAACCGGCAAGCGCACGGCGTAGCTTTCCAGCGGCAGCTCGAGGCCGCGGCACGGAAAGCTGATCGTGTGGTAGTAGCCCGCCAAGGCGATGGCTTCGAGGAACGGCGCCAACGGGTGCAACCTCCAAACTCACGACAGAGGAGCAAGGCGGCACTCGGCGCGATCGACGAAGAGGTTGGTTGGCGGGCCATAGATGACCAGGCCGACGCGCTGACCCGCGCCCACCGGCGGAAGGTTGGCGTGGGCGTCCAGGACCGTATTGCCGGCATTGGTAAATCGACAGTCGATGGCAGGACTGATCGTGCCGGCGCTGTTGTTGTTGAGATAAAGCGTGACCTGCCAGCGCTGCGAGGGGATGGCCGACAGGGAGGCGTCGTCGATGATGGCGATGGGCACTGTCGGCCCCGCCGTGATCGGCACCGATCCCAGAACCGTGACTCGCGGTGTTTGCACGACCGTCCCCTGGACGACCGACGTCTGGCCCATAGGATTGAACGCGCGATCCTGGGGCGTGTTTGGGCCGCTGGAGCCGCCGACATTCTCCGGTGTCCAGATCTGCCCGGTCTTCGGGTCGCGGAATTGAGGTTGACCAGTCGCCCCGGACACTGGCCCGGATACTTGGGCGAGCGTGGGCAAAGCCGCGCCGATGCCGAGGAGGGCCACGAAGCACCCGAAGCGCAGCTTGCGGCGGAAGTTGGCGGTCATGTGCTGTTCTCCCATCCTGAAGGCCGTCAGTCGGCCCGTAGGAAACGGTTTGCCGGGGACTCGAGTCAATTCTGAGGCGGAAACGGCCCCCGTCAGGACGTGGAGGGCGCCAACGGCGGGTGGGGAAATCGGGCGGCGTAGCCTTCGAGCGGCAATTCGAGGCCGACACCGAGGAAGCTGATCGTGTGGTAGTAGCCCACCAGGGCGATCGACTCGAGAATTTGCGCCTCGTCGAAGTGATCGGCGAGCTGCTTCCACGTCTCCTCGCCGATGACGTGCCGGTCGACCAGATCGTCGACGAGGGCAAGCAATGCTTTCTCGTCGGGCGCCCAGCAGGCGGCGTCGCGGGGCTCGTTCACGGTGGCGGCGACCTGTTCGGGCGTGAAGCCGACGCGTTCGGCGAAGAAGGCGATGTGGACGCCCCACTCGTACTCGCAGCCCAGCCGCGCCGTCGTGCGGTCGATCACGATCTCGCGCTGCCGCAGCCCCAGCGGGCCTTTGTCCAAAAGACCGCCGGCGAACAGCCTGGCAAAGACGCGCGGGCTTCTGGCCAGGGTGCGGAACAGCACCAGCGGCGACACGCCCGGCGGCATGATGCGCGCCAGTTCGACAGCAATCTGCGATTCATAGGGCGGTTCGGCGGGGGCTATGCGTGCCATGGTTCGTCTCCGTTGGTTTTTGTCAGCGCCGTCATGTGCTACATTTTCTGTAGTTACGGCGCTACAGGAAATGTAGTAAAGGAGTGAAATAGATGGTGAAGAGCGTCCGCGGTTCCAGGACCGGCCGGCCGATCATGGCGCTGCTCGACCTGCTGGGAAGGCGCTGGGTGCTGCGCATCGTCTGGGAGCTGCGCGAGCGGCCGCGCCGCTTCCGCGAACTGCAGGACCTGATCGGCGCCAGCCCGACCATCGTCAATTCACGTCTGGCCGAGCTCAGGACCGCCAGGCTTGTCGAGCTGGACGAGGAAACCGGCTACCGGCTCACCGCCCTCGGCCGGGAACTGCTGCAGCTTTTCCTGCCGCTCCACCGCTGGTCGGAGAAGTGGGCGAAGGCGGTCGCCGCCTGAGCCGCGTCAGTGGGTCTGGGTCAGGTACTCGACGATCTTGGGCACGTCGGCTTGGTCGATCGGCGCGCCGTAGACCTTGATCATCTTGGCGACCTCGGCCTCCCAGAACGCCTTCTTGAAGGCCGGCCCCTGCGGCTGGGTGATGACGTAGTCTGCCGAATGGCAGGCCCCGCAGTTTCCCTGGACGATATCGAGATTGGGTCCGGGCTTGAAGGCAGCGGTTTCATCGGGAAGCACATAGGTCAACGGCTTGGCGCTGACGAGGCCTGCGCCCGACAGGGCAACGGTCAATCCGGCGAGGCCGGCCAGCGCGAGGAATTTCGAGCGTTTCATGGTCATGCTCCTCACGCCGCCGTGACGCGCACGGTTTCGACGACATTGCGCATGTAGCCGGCGGGATTCCAAAGCGGCTTCATCGGCTGCGTCTTGCCGCCGTTGCTGGTGGCGCGCACCATCAGCTCGTGCGGGCCAGCCGCGAGCGTGACCGGAAGCTGCCATTCCCGGAACGAGTACTTGCCGAGATCCTGGCCGAGCTTGGCGGGCGCCCAGCTCCCGCCGCCGTCGGTCGAGACGGCGACCTCCTTGATGCCCGTGCCGCCGTCGAAGGCGATGCCCTTGAGCACCGTCTGCTGGCCGGCCGTGACCTTCGCGCCGTTGGCCAGGCTGGTGATGAAGGACCGCACGCTGAAGCGGCCGATGGGAACCGTCGTCTTGGGCGGCGTGCCGGGCTCGGTGCAGTTGCAGTCGTTGTCGGGAATGCGATAGGCGGTCTTCATCCAGAAGCCGTCGAACACGTGGTCGATGACGGCGATCTCGCTGAGATGCTTGACCCAGTAGGTGCCGTAATATCCCGGCACGACGAGGCGCAGGGGAAAGCCGTTGAGGAAGGGCAGGTCCTGGCCGTTCATGGCATAGGCCAGCATCACCT
Source organism: uncultured Alphaproteobacteria bacterium (assembly GCA_963843185.1). Lineage (GTDB taxonomy): Bacteria > Pseudomonadota > Alphaproteobacteria > Reyranellales > Reyranellaceae > Reyranella. The sequence continues at coordinate 50,939 of CAWJJJ010000023.1, read as the reverse complement.
CGCCGTCGCGCGCCTGGTCGACGTCGAGCGCCTTGACGAAATCCGGAGTCTTGTCGACCACTGCCGTGTCGAGGCCGTTGAAGGTTACCTGGCGGGCATCCTTCTGCACCCCGGCGCGGTCGAGGACGGCCTTGAGCGGCACGCCCTTCCAGCGGGCATTGCCCATCGCGCCGTTGCCCGACTGGCCGCCGGCAACCCGCGGCTCGAAGAAGGCGCGGCTGTTGCCGGAGCACTGGTTGACGGCGACGACCTCGACCGACGGCATCCGCTTGAGCTCGGCCAGCGACAGCTTGAGCGGCTTGTCGACCTTGCCCTTGACCTCGACGGTGAAGGTGTCCGGATCGATTTCGAGCGGAATGCCGGCGAGATGGTAGCGCACGAAGAAGGCGTCGTTCGGGGTGATCACGCTTTCGTTGAAGACCGAGAACGGCGTCTCGAGCTGCGGCGGCCGGCTCGTCAGGCCGATCATGGGGCGCTTCTGCGGGTATTTGACGAGCGGCCGCTCGCCATTCTCGAACGGCAGCTTGACCGTGTCGGCAAGGGCGCGCAGGGAACCGAAGATGGACGCCGTGCCGAGCGTCGCTGCCACGGCGCTGGACTGCTTGAACAGGGTCCTTCTGTCGATCATGGCGGTCCTCCTCCGGTGGTTATTTTTTTTCGGACAACGCCCAGGATAGCCTAAGCCTTTCGGCGCGTCAGCCAGCCGGAGAAAATAAGGGCGCAAGCAGCGACCGCCACGATGATGGTGGCGAGCACGTTGATCTGTGGATCGACGCCCAGCCGCACGCTGGAATAGACCCGCATCGGCAGGGTCTCGGACTGCGCGCCGGAGACGAACTGGGTCATGATCAGGTCATCGAGCGAGAGCGTGAAGGCGAGCAGCCAGCCCGAGGCGACGGCCGGCGCGATCAACGGCAAGGTCACCGTGAGGAAGGTGACCCAGGGCGTGGCGCCGAGATCCATCGCCGCCTCTTCGAGCGAACGGTCGAAATCGGCCAGCCGTGCCTGTACCACGACGGCGACGAAGGAGATCGAGAAGGTGATGTGGGCGATGGCGATGGTGAGGAAGCCGCGGTCGGGCCCGCCGAACAGGCGCTCGGAGCCGACGAACAGCAGCAGCATGGAGATGCCCATCACGACCTCGGGCATCACCATGGGGGCGATGACCAGGCTGCCGAACAGGGTGCGGCCGAAGAAGGAGGGCGCGCGGGCCAGCGCGTAGCCCGCGGCCAGGCCGATGACTGCCGACACCGTGGCGCTCACCACGGCAATCCTGAGCGACAGCCAGGCGGCGCGCAGCATCGCCTCGTTGGCGAACAGCGCGCTCCACCATTTGGTCGAGAAGCCCGCCCACACCGTGACCAGCCGCAATTCGTTGAACGAATAGGCGACCACCAGGACGATCGGCAGGTAGAGGAAGGCGTAGCCGAAAGCCAGCACGGCCAAGGCGAAGCGGGCGCGGCCGACCATCAGCGGCGCTCCAGGCTTCGCGCCTGCTGGCGCTGGAAGAGGGCGATCGGCCCGACCAGCAGCACCAGCAGGCAGATCGCCACCGCCGAGGCGAGCGGCCAGTCGGCGTTGGTGAAGAACTCGTCCCACAGCACCTTGCCGATCATCAGCGTGTCGGTGCCGCCCAGCAGGTCGGGGATCACGAACTCGCCGACCGCCGGGATGAACACCAGCAGGCAACCGGCGACGATGCCGGGCAGCGACAGCGGGAGCGTGATCGTGAGGAACGCCGCGAACGGCCTGGCGCCGAGGTCGGCCGCCGCCTCGAGCAGGCCGGTGTCGAGCTTCTCCAGGGCGGCGTAGAGCGGCAGCACCATGAACGGCAGGTAGGCGTAGACGATGCCGAGATGCACCGCCCATTCGGTGCCGAGGATGGTGCCGGGATCGGCCGAAAGTCCGGTCGCGCGCAGGAACTGGTTCAGGATGCCGTTGCTGGAGAGCAGGCCGATCCACGCATAGACGCGGATCAGGAACGAGGTCCAGAACGGCAGGATGACCAGCATCAGCAGCAACGGCCGGCGACGCGGTGTGGCGCGGGCGATGGCGTAGGCCATCGGGTAGCCCAGCAGCAAAGCGATCAGCGTCGAGCTGGCGGCAATGCGGAGCGAGGAGAGCCAGGCTGCGACGTAGAGATCGTCGGTGAACAGCAGCGCGAAGTTCTTCAGATTGAGGCCCAGCGCGACCGGCGGCGCCTGGTCGGGCGCGTTGGTGCCCAACGCTATTCCCAGCACCAGCGCGAACGGCAGCAGGAAGAAGACGACCAGCCAGGCGTAGGGCAGCGCGATGACGAAGCGCATTGTCTTAGCTGGGGGCGCGCCACTCCAGTGGCGCGTCTTTGCTTGCGTCGACAATCACCGCGCCACTGGAGTGGCGCGCCCCCGGCAACGAGCGATCTTGTCTATTCATCGAGCTCATGGCCCGCGTCGGCGGCCCAGCCCAGCCAGACCTCCTGGCCGCGCCGGAACGCCTCCGCGGTGCGCGCGACGTTGGCGGTCGAGACCAGCAGCACGCTGCCGCCGGTCAGCGCGACCCGGTAGAGCGAGCGGCCGCCTTCGTAGGCGATTTCGACGATCCGGCCCGTCTCGGCATGCTCGGTGCTGGGCTCGGCCGCAGACAGCACGATCTTTTCCGGCCGCAGCGCCAGCCAGCGCCGTCCGCCGTCCAGCGGCAGGATGTTGGCGATGCCGATGAAATCGGCGACGAAGCGCGAGCGCGGCCGCTCGTAGACCTCGTGCGGCGTGCCGACCTGGACGATGCGGCCGTCGTTCATGACGGCCAGCCGGCCCGCCATGGACATCGCCTCCTCCTGGTCGTGGGTCACCATGATGAAGGTGAGGCCGAGCTCTTCCTGCAGGCGCACCAGCTCGAAGCGCGTGCCTTCGCGCAGCTTGCGGTCGAGCGCGGCCAGCGGCTCGTCGAGCAGCAGGAGCTTGGGCCGCTTGACCAGCGCTCGGGCGAGCGCCACGCGCTGGCGCTGGCCGCCCGAGAGCTGCGCCGGGCGGCGCGCGGCGTGGTCGGCCAGCCGTACCTGCTCCAGCGCCTCGGCGACGCGGCGTCGCGATCTCGGGCTTGGGCAGGCCCTCGCGACGCAGCCCGTAGCCCACGTTCTCCGCCACGTTCATGTGCGGGAAGAGGGCGTAGGACTGGAACATCATGTTGACCGGCCGGCGGTGCGGCGGCACGCCGGTCATGTCCTGGCCGTCGATCAGGATGCGGCCTTCGTCGGGCGTCTCGAAGCCCGCCAGCATGCGCAACAGCGTGGTCTTGCCGCAGCCCGAGCCGCCCAGCAGGGCGAACAGCTCGCCGCGTCCGACTTCGAGGTCGACGCCGTCGACAGCGGCGATCGCGCCGAAGCGCTTGGTGAGCCCCTCGATTTCGACGATCGGGCTCAACGTCCCGTCTTCACCGTGGTCCACAGCCGCGTGCGCTCGCGCACCTGCTCGGCGGTGCCGGCGGTGATGGTGTAGAAGCGGGCGCGCACGTCGGGCGGCGGATAGATCAGCGGATTGCCCGTGATGTCCTTGGGCATCAGGGCCGTCGCCGCCTTGTTGGCGTTGGCATAGCCGGTGAGCTCGCTCGAGGCGGCGGCGACCTTGGGCTCGAGCATGAAATCGAGGAAGCGCAGCGCCTGGTCGGGATCGGGCGCGTCCTTGGGGATCGCGGCGACATCGATCCAGAGCAGCGAGCCTTCCTTTGGGATGGCGTAGGCGATGTCCTGCTTGTCCTTGGCCTTGGCGGCGCGGTCGCGCGCCTGGAAGATGTCGCCGGAATAGCCGAAGGCCAGGCAGATGTTCCCGCCGGCCAGGCCGTTGATGTACTCCGAGGAATGGAACTTGCGGATGAAGGGCCGCACCGCCTTCACGACGTCGGCCGCCCTGGCGAGGTCCTCCGGCTTCTTGGAATCGGGATCGAGACCGAGATAGTTCAGCGCCGCCGGCAGCACGTCGGTGGCGCTGTCGAGCATCATCACGCCGCAATCCTTGAACTTGGACACCACCGCCGGATCGAAAATCATCCTGAGGGAATCGACCGGCGCGTCGGGCAGGCGCTTCCTGATGGCCGCGACGTTGTAGCCGATGCCCGTCGTGCCCCACATCCAGGGCACGGCATGGGCGTTGCCGGGGTCGTACTTGGCCAGCGCCGCCATGATGTCGGGATCGAGGTTGCCCAAGTTCTTGAGCCTGGCCTTGTCGAGCGGCCGGAACAGGCCGGCGGCGAGCTGGCGGACGAAGAACGGCGAGGCGGTGGGGACGACGACGTCGTAACCCGACCGGCCGGTCTTGAGCTTGGCGTCGAGGATCTCGTTGGAATCGTAGGTCGTGTAGTTGACCCTGATCCCCGTCGCCTTCTCGAAATTCTTGAGCTCGGCCTCGGCGATATAGTCCGACCAGTTGTAGACGTTGACCGAGCCCTGGCCGAAGGCCGGTGCCGCAGCCAGCACAAGGAGAGAGGCGAGAAGAGGCAGACGCATCGACAACTCCGCGAGATCAGACGCCAAGATATCTATGTTGAAGGTCGCTGTCCTGCGCCAGCGCGTCGGAGCTGCCGGTCCAGACGACGCGGCCCTTCTCGACGATGTGGTGGCGGTCGGCGAGGCCGATCAGCGCGGCCACATTCTTGTCGATCACCAGGATCGCCTGGCCCTCGCGCTTCAGCCGGCCGAGGCACGACCATATCTCGTGGCGGATCAGCGGCGCCAGCCCCTCGGTCGCCTCGTCGAGGATCAGGAGCTTGGGATTGGTCATCAGCGCGCGGCCGATCGCCAGCATCTGCTGCTCGCCGCCCGACAGCTGGTTGCCCATGTTGCGCTGGCGCTCGGCGAGCCGCGGGAAGAATTCGAAGGCGCGTCCAAGGGTCCAGGGATTGCCGCGCGCGGTGCGGTTGGCGGCGGCGGCCACCAGGTTCTCGCGCACCGAAAGGTTGGGGAAGATCTGCCGGCCCTCGGGCACCAGGCCGAGGCCCAGCCGGGCGATGCGGAAGGCGGGCAGGCTGGTCGACGCCGGCTGCCTTCGAATTCGACGACGCCGCTGCGCGCGGGCAGCAGGCCCATGATGGCACTCACGGTCGTGGTCTTGCCCATGCCGTTGCGGCCCATCAGGGTCACGACCTCGCCGGCATCGACGGCCAGCTCCATGCCGAACAGTGCCTGGCTCGTGCCGTAGAAGGCTTCCAGCTCGCGAACTCTCAACATCACGCCAGCTCCTCGCCGAGATAGGCCTGGCGCACGTCGGGATGGGCGCGGATCTCGTCGGGCGTGCCGCTGGCGATGGCGCGGCCGTAGACCAGCACGGTGATGCGGTCGGCGAGCTGGAACACGGCATCCATGTCGTGCTCGATCAGGAGCATGGCGCGGCGGCCCTTCAGCCCAAGCAGGAAGCCGATCAAGTTCTGCGATTCCTCGGCCCCCATGCCGGCCATCGGCTCGTCGAGCAGCAGCAGGCTGGGATCGCCAGCCAGCGCCATGGCGATCTCGAGCTGGCGCTGCTCGCCATGGCTCAAGGCGGAAGCAGGCGTATCGGCGCGTTCGGCGAGGCCCACGTCGGCGAGGCCCTGCCGTGCCGGGCCGCGCAGTGTTTCGTCGCGGCGGGCGTCGGCCAGGAAGCGGAAGGAGTGGCCGGCATGGGCCTGCACGGCGAGCGCCACGTTGTCGAGGGCGGTGAACTCGCGCAGCACCGAGGTGATCTGAAAGGAGCGCGCCAGACCCAGCCGCACCCGGGCGTGCGTCGGCAGGTGCGTGACGTCGCGGCCGGCGAACCGGATGGTGCCGGAATCGGGCCTGAGGTTGCCGGTGAGCTGGCCCACCAAAGTGGTCTTGCCCGCGCCGTTGGGCCCGATCAGGGCATGGATCTCGCCGGGCCGGACGTCGATCGAGACGGAATCGGTGGCGACCAGCCCGCCGAAGCGCTTGATCAGCCGGTCGGTGGCAAGCAGCGGCTCAGCCACGGCGTCGCCCCAGCAACAAATCGATGCCGCCCTGGGCATAGAGCGCGATCAGCACCAGCATCGGGCCGAACACGATCTGCCAGTATTCGCCCCAGCCCTCGTGGACGAGGTCGAGCAGCGGGTTCAGCATCTCCTCCAGCGCGAAGAAGGCGATGGCGCCGTAGAGCGGGCCGAACAGGGTGCCCATGCCGCCCAGCACGACGATGACGATGAGGTCGCCCGACTTCACCCACGACATCATGGCGGGCGAGATATAGGCGCCTTCGTTGGCCAGCAGGATGCCGGCCAGGCCGCCGAGGGCGCCGGCGAGGGTGAAGGCGGCGAGGCGGTAGCGGAACACGGGGAAGCCGAGCGCCGTCATGCGCAGCTCGTTGGACTTGGCGCCGCGGATCACCAGGCCGAAGCGCGAATTGGCGTAGCGGCCACAGAACCACAGGGTGCCGCAGAGAAGGGCGAAGCAGAGCCAGTAGAACGACGCCTTGTCGCGCAGGTCGATCAGGCCGGAAAAGCGGCTGCGGCTGATGTTGAGCCCGTCGTCGGCGCCGTAGGCCTCCAGACCCGCGCCCAGGTAGTAGACGAGCTGGGCGAAGGCGAGCGTGATCATGATGAAATAGAGGCCGCGCGTGCGCAGCGACAGCGCGCCGATCAGCACCGCCCACAGGGCGGCAGCGGCGATGCCGACCGGCCACTGGATGCAGCCGCTCTGGACGCCGTGATGGGACAGGATGCCCACGGCATAGCCGCCGATGCCGAAGAACACGGCGTGGCCGAAGCTTACCAGCCCGCCATAGCCCAGGATCATGTTGAGGCTGATGGCGGCGATCGCCCAGATGACGATGCGCGTGCCGACCGACAGCAGGTAGCGCTGGTCGAAGGCCTGGGTCAGCAGCGGCAGGACGGCCAGGACCAGCAGCACGAGAACGGTTGCCAGCCCGCGCGGCGTGCGCAAGGCCGCCATCATGGGCGCTGGCCGAACAGGCCGGTTGGCCGCCACACCAGCACGCCCGCCATCAGGACATAGATCAGGACCTGCGAGATCGCCGGCGCGGCGCTCGAGGCGGCGGAGGTGCTCAGGAAGGTCTTCAGGAGGTCGGGCAGGAAGGCGCGGCCGGCGATGTCGATCTGGCCGACCACCATGGCGGCCACGAAGGCGCCCTTGATCGAGCCGATGCCGCCGATGACGATGATGACGAAGGCCACGATCAGGATGTCGTCGCCCATGCCGATCTTCACCGAGGTGAGCGGGGCCGCCATCAGCCCGGCGAGCCCGGCAAACACCGCCCCCAGGCCGAACACCAGGCTGAACAGGACCTCGATGTTGACGCCCAGCGCCCCGATCATGCGCCGGTTGGAGGCGCCGGCGCGGATCAGCATGCCGAGCCGCGTGCGCGCCACCAGCCAGGCGAGCAGGGCGGCGACCAGCGCGCCGACCACGATGATGGCGAAGCGGTAGGCGGGGTAGGGCACGCCGGGCAGGATCTCGACGGTGTGGGCGAGGAACGACGGCACGGCGATGCTCTTGCCGGCCGGCCCCCAGACCGCGCGCACCAGCTCGTTGAAGAACAGGATCAGGCCGAAGGTCGCCAGCACCTGGTCGAGATGGTCGCGGGCATAGAGCCGCCGCATCACCAGGGCTTCGACCACGACGCCCAGCAGGAAGGTGGCGGGCAGCGCCAGCAGCGCGCCCAGCACGAAGGAGTCGGTCCAGCCGATCAGCGTCCAGGCGATGTAGGCGCCCATCATGTAGAGCGAGCCGTGCGCCAGGTTGACGAGGTCCATGATGCCGAAGGTGAGCGTCAGGCCGGCGGCAAGCAGGAACATCAGCAGGCCGAGCTGCACGCCGTTCAGCACCTGGAGCAGCAGATAGTCCATGTCCCCCGCATCACCCCTCAAACGAAACGGGAGCGCGTCGCCGCGCTCCCGTCAACCGCCGGTCCGCAAGCCTCACTTCATCGGGCATTTTTCGTAGTAGGGATCCTTGGCGTCCTTCACCGCCGTGGCGATGGTCTTCACCGTCATCATGCCCTGGGGGTCCTTGACCGCTTCCTGGATGTAGAAGTTCTGGATCGGGAAGTGGTTGGTGTTGTACTTGAAGCCGCCGCGCAGCGACTTGAAGTTGGCCTTCTTCATTTCGGCGCGGACCTTGTCCTTGTTCGAAAGGTCGCCCTTCAGCGCGTCGGCCGCCGAGGCGATCAGCATGATCGCGTCGTAGCTCTGCGCGCCGTAGTAGGACGGATAGGTGCCGTACTTCTTCTTGAAGTCGGCGACGTAGCGCTTGTTCTGCTCGTTGGGCAGGTCGTTGACCCATTCCTGGGCGCCCAGAGTGCCGAGCGCCAGCTCGCCCTGCTGCGGCAGGGTGATCGCGTCGATCGAGAACACCTGGTAGAGCGGCACGGTCTTGTTGAGGCCCGACTGCGCCCACTGCTTGACGAACTGCACGCCGTGCGCGCCGGGATAGAAGATGAAGATGCCATCGGGCTTGGCGGCGCCGATCTTGGCGAGCTCGGCCGAGAAGTCGAGCTGGTCGGGCCACTTGGTGAAGTCCTCGCCGATGATCTTGCCCTTGTAGGTGCGCTTGACGCCCGCCAGCATGTCCTTGCCGGCGGCATAGTTGGGACCCATCAGGTAGAGGCTCTTCACGCCCTTGGTGTTGAGGTACTCGCCCATCGCCATCGGCGTCTGGTCGTTCTGCCACGAGGTCGAGAAGAAGTTCTTGTTGCACAGCTCGCCCGCGATCTGCGACGGGCCGGCATTGGCCGAGATCAGGATGGTGTCGCCCTCGTCGGTCACCGTCTTGAGCGAGGCCAGCAGCACGTTCGACCAGATGTAGCCGGCGACGAAATTCACCTTGTCCTGCTGCACCAGCTTCTCGGACTTCTGCTTGCCGACGTCGGGCTTGAACTGATCGTCCTCGTAGACGATCTCGAACGGCTTGCCGCCCATCTTGCCGCCGAGATGCTCCTTGGCGAGCTCGACCGAGCGGCGCATGTCCTCGCCGATCGCGGCCTGCGAGCCGGACAAGGTGCGTGATGAAGCCGATCTTGATCGGTGTCTGCGCCACCGCCGGCTGCAGCCAGAAGGCCAGCGCCGCAATTGTTGCGGTCCCAAACAATTTGGTTTTCATGGTTCGTCTCCCTGTTTGATCCCTGTCGTCTGATTGAGCGCCATAGAAGCCGAAAATGCCGGTGCAACAACATCTTTCCGCCCCTTCGAGCCCCGCGCGGGAGGGAGCCTATGAACGCAATTTGAAGCGCTGGATCTTGCCGGTCGCGGTCTTGGGCAGCTCGGGCACGTACTCGACCCAGCGCGGGTACTTGTAGGGCGCCAGGCGTCTTCTTGCAGAGGGCCATCAGCTCGTCGGTCAGAGCCGCGCCGCCGTCGCCGGCCTGCTTCAGCACGACGATGGCCTTGGGCTTGATCAGCGCGTCGGCGTCGGCGTGGCCGACGACGGCCGCCTCGAGCACGGCGGAGTGGCCGATCAGGCAGCTCTCGATCTCGACCGGCGAGCACCAGATGCCGCCGACCTTCAGCATGTCGTCGCTGCGGCCCTCGTAGATGAAATAGCCGTCGGGATCCTCGCGGTAGGTGTCGCCGGTATTGAGCCAGCCGTCGACCATGGTCTCGGCGGTCTTCTCGGGCTTGTTCCAGTAGTACTTGGCGGCCGATTCGGCCCGGATCCACAGCGCGCCGCTCTCGCCCTTCGCCACCGGCTTGCCGTTCTCGTCGAGGATGCTGCACCTCGTAGCCCGGCACCGGCTTGCCGCTGGTGCCCGGCCGGTAATCGCCGAGCCGGTTGCCGATGAAGATGTGCAGCGCCTCGGTCGAGCCGATGCCGTCGAGGATCACCGTGCCGGTCTTCTCCTTCCAGCGCCGGAACATGTCGGCGGGCAGCGCCTCGCCGGCCGAGACGCAGGCGCGCATGCCGACGAGAGATCGCGCGGCTTGGCCTCGAGGGCCGCGAGCTGCGCGGCATAGAGCGTCGGCACGCCGTAATAGAGCGTGGGCTTGAAGCGTCTCGATGTTCTCGAAGGTCGTGTCGGGCGTCGGCCGGCGGTCGTCGAGCACCGCCGTGCTGCCGGTCCACAGCGGGAAGGTCATGCGCGTTGCCCAGCCCGTAGGCGAAGAACAGCTTGGCGGCGGAATAGCTGATGTCGTGCTCGCGACACCCAGCACGCGCACGCCGTAGAGCTCGCTGGTCACCACCATGTCGCGCTGGGCATGGACCGCGCCCTTGGGCCGGCCGGTCGAGCCCGAGGAATAGAGCCAGAAGCAATCGTCGGTCGGCGCGGCGAGCGCGCGCCTCGAGCTCGGCAGAGGCCTTCGCCATCTCGGCGAGGAAGGCATCGACCGTCAGCGCCTGGGCGACCTTGGCGCCGAGCTGCTTCAGCGCCGGCTCGATCTCGCCGGCGAATTCGGTCGAATAGACGACGAGGCCGCAGCCCGAATCCTCGATCATGTAGGCGTAGTCGGGCGCGCGCAGCAGCGTGTTGGGCGGCACCGGCACGATGCCGGCCTTGATAGCGCCCCAGAACAGATAGAAGAACGCCGGGCAGTCCTTGACCACCATCAGCAGGCGATCGCCGGGCTTCAGTCCCAGCGCCAGCAGTGCGTTTCCGGCGCGGTTCACGCGCTCCGCCAGTTCGGCATAGGTCACCGTCTCCTGCGCCGTGCGAATGGCGGCCTTGGCGCCGCGGCCCTCGCCCAGGTGCCGGTCGATGAACGGCACGGCGACATTGAAGCGATCGGGCAGCTTCACCCGAAGGTCTGGACCGAAGGAGATGCCCGAAGGAAGTGCCATGGCGGGACCCGAACCGAAATTCACAGATTCTTCATGTAGCCCAAGCCGCCGCCGAATGGCAGGGCGGCCGGATCGCAACGCCTCGGCGGGACGCACGATCCCGGTTCCGGGGGTGCGTGTCGGTGAGCGTTGCGATCATGTAGAGTCCGCCTGGAGCCGGCGGTCAGACCAGACGTGTCGGTCGAAGGAGGCGAGCGATGCCGGTTGTTGATTACGCGGCGCTGCCTGAATTCCCCATGCGGGCCGGGATTACCGGCAAGTGGATCGCAGGGCACGAGCACGGGTCGACGGCAGTCAGCGTGCTCTCCAATACCGTCGAGCCCGGCGTCGCCGTGCCACGGCATTTTCATGAGTATGAAGAGGTCATTCTCGTCGAAGCCGGGCAGATCTGGGTCGAACTGGACAAGGTCCGGCTGACGGCGACCCCCGGGCAGTCGGTCATCATTCCACCGCGCACGCCCCATGCCTGGGGAACGGCGGGCCCTGGCACTGTGCGCGTCCTGTTCATCTGGCCGGTGCTGGACCCGTTCGCCCCGGGCAAGAGCACCTACCTCGAAGGAGCGCCTCCCGCGGTGAGTTGAAAGCGTGCACCGCGAACCTTCGTGCTGCCGTGCTCCCGGGCGCGCCATCGAGATGCCGTCCGCCATCAATTGAACCGTACGTACTCGAAATCGGCAGGCTGTCCGTTGATGCCGCGCGCCGGGGGCGCGATCCAGTGGGCGAACTTGCCGGGCTGCACGACGGCGGGCCCATCAGCGAGGTGACGTAAGCTCGGTCCTCGTCGGTCGGCAGCCACTTGCTTTCGTTCGCCTTCCATTCGGCCTCGCTCAGCATCCTGCCGTCGGGCGACACGCGCACGCCCGCGAAGGCGCCGATGCGACGGTCGAAGCCACGGTGCGGCAGCTTCATCTCGAAATCGATGCCGGCCTTCTCGATGATCTTGTTCCAGCGCAGCACGCCCCTCGCGCAATCCTCGATGTAGTCCTGGCGCAGCCGCTCGTTCAGCGCCTGCAGCGCCGGCACGGCCTTCCGGACGATGCGGCCGTCCTCGACGGTCTCGATCTCGTACGTCGAGTTGGTCAGGAGATGATCGTCGTCGATGCGGGTCTCGAGGAAGCGGCCCTTCACGCCCATCGTGTAGTAGTTGGCGGCGTTGGTGGAGGCTTCCTGGCCGAACAGGTCGAGCGACACCGAGAAGTGGAAGTTGAGGTACTTCTGCATGGTCGCGAGGTCGATGGCGCCGAGCGCGCGCACGTCGTCGGTCTTGTGCTCCTTCATCAGCTCGCAGGTGCGCTGGATGATGCGGCTGATGCCGGTCTCGCCCACGAACATGTGGTGCGCTTCCTCGGTCAGCATGAAGCGGCAGGAGCGTGACAGGGGATCGAAGCCCGATTCGGCCAGCGAGGCGAGCTGGTACTTGCCGTCGCGGTCGGTGAAGAAGGTGAACATGAAGAAGGAGAGCCAGTCCGGCGTCTGCCTCGTTGAAGGCGCCCAGGATGCGCGGCTTGTCGGGATCGCCGGAATGGCGCTCCAGCAGGGCCTCGGCCTCCTCGCGGCCGTCGCGCCCGAAATAGGCGTGCAGCAGGTAGACCATGGCCCACAGGTGACGGCCTTCCTCGACGTTGATCTGGAAGAGGTTGCGCAGGTCGTAGAGCGAGGGCGCGGTCTTGCCCAGACAGGCGCTGCTGCTCGACGCTCGCGGGCTCGGTGTCGCCCTGGGTCACGATCAGGCGGCGCAGCGTCGAGCGCAGCTCGCCCGGCACGTCCTGCCAGGCAGGCTTGCCCTTGTTGTCGCCGAAGGCGATCTGCCGGTCGGGATCCTGGCCGGCGAGGAAGATGCCCCAGCGGTATTCCGGCATTTTGACGTAACCGAAATTGGCCCAGCCGTTGGCGTCGACCGAGATGGCCGTGCGCAGGTAGACGTCGAAGCCCGAGGCGCCGTCCGGCCCCATGTCCTTCCACCAGTCGAGGAAGCGCGGCTGCCAGTTCTCCAGCGCGCGCTGCAGGCGGCGGTCGCTCGAAAGATCGACGTTGTTGGGGATGAGCTGGCTGTAATCGATGGCCATGTCTGCCTCCTTAAGCCCGCTTGCGGTCGTACTTGCTCTGCTTGCCCGTGCCGTAGAGCTTCAGCGCGCCCTCCGGCCCGGTGGCGTTGGGCCGCTGGAAGATCCAGTTCTGCCACGCCGACAGGCGGGCGAAGATCTTGGTCTCCATCGTCTCAGGGCCGGCGAAGCGCAGATTGGCCTCCATGCCGATCAGCCCGTCGGGCGAGAAGCCGGCGCGCTCCTCGAGGGCGAGCCGCACCTCGTCTTCCCAGTCGATGTCGTCGGGCGTGAAGGTGACCAGGCCCAACGCGTCGGCCGTTTCGGCGTCGATGGCCTTGCCGATCTCGTCTTTCAGTTCGTCGACATGCCTGGGCTCGGCGAGGAAGCGGCTGGCGAGGCGCGTCAGGCCGTTGCCCATGGGGTAGGGACCGAAATTCATCGCCGTCAGCCTCACCGTGGCGGCCGGCAGGTTCGAGCCCTCGAACACCCCGTCCAGCATGTAGGAGCGGTCGGCCGCGAGCACGAGCTCGAACAGCGTCCCGGCAAAGCACGAGCCGGGCTCGACCAGGGCGATCAGGCTGCGCGAGCTGACATCGAGCCGCTTCAGGGTGCGCTTCCAGTAGAGCACGATCTCGCGCACCAGCCAGTTCGACGCTTCCTTCGCGAGCAGGGAATCGTAGGCTTCGACCAGCGCCGCATCGCCCTGGCTCTGCAGCACCCAGGTGCCGATCTCGGTCTCGTTGAGGCGCAGATGCATCATCGCATCGTCGAGGTCGCGCGCCAGCGCCAGCGGCCAGAAGGCGGCGCCCTGCGCCTGGATCGCCGCGGCATCGGCCGGCGGCGCCGACGCGGGGCCGTTCACGCGCAGGCGCGCGGCGCGGCGTTCGCGGTCGATCTCCACGGTGAGCGTGCCGTAGCGCATCGTGTCGCCATCGATGCTGCGCTCGACCGTCGGCAGGGCGATGCCCTTGGCGTCCTTCGGCCGGCTCGACTTCGCCGCGACCTCCTCGGCGATCTTCCGGGTTTCGTCGGCGAGCTTGCTGGGCGGGATCAATCTGTCGACCAGGCGCCAGTCCCGCGCCCGCTTGCCGCGCAGGCCCTCGGCCGTGGTGCAGAAGAAGTCGGCGTGATCGCGCCGCACCAGGCGCTTGTCGACCAGGCGCGTGAGACCGCCGGTGCCGGGCAGCACGGCGAGCAACGGCAGCTCGGGCAGCGACACCGCGCTCGAGCCGTCGTCGGCCAGCAGGATCTGCTCGCAGGCCAGCGCCAGCTCGTAGCCGCCGCCGGCGGCGATGCCGTTGATCGAGCAGATGTAGCTCTGGCCGGAATGCTCTGACGCGTCCTCGATGGCCAGCCGCGTCTCGTTGGTGAACTTGCAGAAGTTCACCTTGTGGTCGTGCGTGCTCAGACCCAGCATGTTGATGTTGGCGCCGGAGCAGAAGACGCGGTCGCGCTGGGAGCGGATCACCACGGCGCCGATCTCGGGATGCTCGAAGCGCAGGCGCTGAACGACATCGGCCAGCTCGATGTCGACGCCGAGATCGTAGGAATTGAGCTTCAGCTTGTAGCCGGGACGCAGCCCCGCATCCTCGTTCACGTCCATGGTCAGGTAGGCGACGCCGTTCTCCAGGGCGAGCTTCCAGTGCCGGTAACGGTCGGGCTGGGTACGGAAGTCGATGGGCGTCTCGGCCATGGCGGTCCCTATATCCGTAATTCGGTACTGAAATACCTATTTACTTTCCCCGCCGCAAGGGCATTCTCGTCGACACAAATGGCCCTGATCCGTCCTGCACAAGCGGCTGATTTGCCCGCCATTTCGGCCTTGGATGCGCGGCTGACCGGGACATCCAAGCCGGACTACTGGCAGCAGCGGCTGGCGCTCGGCCTGCACTTTCTCGTGGCCGAGACCGACAAGGGCGCCTTCGCCGGCTTCATTGCCGGCGAGGTGCGGGCCTGGGAGTTCGGCCAGCCGGCAGCAGGCTGGGTGTTCGCCATCCAGATCGATCCCAGGATCCGCCAGCGCGGCATCGGCAGCGCGCTGTTCGAGGCGCTGGTGGCGCGCTTCAAGGCCGAGGGCGTGACCCGCGTGCGCACCCTGGTCGATCGCAAGGATCACCTGATCCTCTCCTTCTTCCGCGCCCAGGGCATGGTGGCGGGCCCGTCGCTGCAGCTCGACAAGGAGTTGCCATGAGAGAGCTGTCGTGAAGCTGCAGACGGCGACGCGGCTCGGCCTCTACGCGGTGCTCGAGCTGGCGCGCGATCCCGAGCGCACGCTCTCGGCCGCCGACCTCGCCGAGCGCTTCGGCGTGTCGAGCCATCACCTGGCCAAGGTCCTGCGGACGTTGTCGACCGCCGGGCTGGTGCGCGGCGGCCGCGGCGCCGCCGGCGGCTATCGCTTCACCGGCAATCGCCGGCGCACGACCCTGATGGACGTGGTCGCCCTGTTCGAGCCCGCGCCGGGGCAACGGGCGAAGGAGCCGGGCGAGGACACCGACATCGGCGGCACGCTGCAGCGCGTGCTCGCGGAAATCGACGAGATCGCCGAGGCGACCTTGCGGTCGATCAGCCTGGAGACGATGCTGAAACCAGCGCGATGAGGTTCAAGCTTCTTGTCCTGTGCGCCATGATCGCCTGCAGCGCCTCCGCCGGCGCGCAGAGCGGCGAGGAACCGCGAGCCTGCGTGCGCGACGGCGCGCCCGGCCAGGACTACGAGCGCGATAGCACCAAGGACTGGCAGCAGGAAGCCCAGCGCGTCAAGAGCAACGAACAGATGGTGTCGCGCCAGCGCGATCGCCTGCGGTTGGCGTTGGACGGCGGCAAGACGGTCGAGCTGGCGGATTGTCCCTATGGCGACGGCGCCTACCGGTACCTCTATGAGCGATACGACCAGGCCGGCGGCTTCCATGTGATCCGAACGCAGGCACGTGACGACTTCTCCTACACGCTGGTGCTGATGCGCACCGGCCGGCTGTTCACCGTCCATGGCGCGCCGGTCTGGGCGTCCGACAAGTCGAGGTTCCTGACCGTGGCCTGTTCCCTGCTGCCGCCGCGCGGCAGCCTCGTCATACAAACTTCCGCCGGCGACGGGCTCGCGACGGAAGCGGAAATTCGCGCTGCCCTGCGAGACGGAAAGCTGTTCGGCCCGTTGGGATCATCCGTCGTGGATCGCGGTGACGTGCACGCCGCGCGAGGCTTCGGGCAAGAAGGGCACGGAGTTCGTCGTCATCCGCGGCGCCGACGGCAGCTGGAAGAAGTTCGGCCGCGATGCTCATGCCGGACCGCGGGCCTCCAGGCCCGTCGGCGTCCTTGATCAAGGCATGAGGCGGGCCTGAACGCGTCGCAGGCCTTGCCCCAGCCGTCGCGCGTCTGCGGCAGCTTCTTCTTGAGGAGCGCGCCCGCCACGACGGTGCGCAGCACCTCGGCGGTGCCGCCGCCGATGGTGAACATGCGCACGTCGCGCGCCATGCGTTCGAGCGGCAGCTCGCGCGAGTAGCCGCGCGCGCCGAAGAACTGCAGCGCGTCGTTCACGACCTGGATGGCGCTTTCCGAGGTGAACACCTTGGCCTGCGCCGCCAGCAGCATGTCGGGGAAGCCGCCTTCGCCGCTGCGCGCGGCGTTGTAGACCAGCGCCTGCGCCGCCGAGAGCTTGATCGACATGTCGGCCAGCTTCCACTGCAGGCCCTGGAACTCGTTGATCGGCCGGCCGAACTGGTGGCGCGTCTCCGACCAGTCGAGCGCCAGCTGATAGGCGCCCTGGGCGATGCCCAGCGCCACTGTGGCCGCGCCCACCCGCTGGCTGTTGTAGGCGGTCATCAGGTCGGCGAAGCCCTTCTTCAGGCCGCGCGGCGGGATGACCAGCGCCGACGGCGGCAGCTCCATCTCCTCGAAGTCGATCACCGCCTCGGGAATGCCGCGCAGACCCATGGTCGGCTCGCGCTTGGTGATCTTGAGGCCCTGGGTCTCGTCTCGGATGGCCAGAAAGCCGCCGATGCCTTCCTCGTTGCCCTTCTCGTCGTAGACCTTGGCGAAGATCAGGTGCAGGCGGGAGACGCCGCCGCCGGTGATCCAGTGCTTGCGGCCGTTGACGACGTAGCGGTTGCCCTTCTTGTCGGCGCGCGTGGTCATGCCGTTGGCATCGGAGCCCGCGTCGGGCTCGGTGATGCAGATGGCGGGCTTGTCGCCGGCCAGCACCATGTCGGCCGCCATCTTCTTCTGCTCTTCCGAGCCGTAGGCCATGACGGCGCTGATCGCGCCCATGTTGGTCTCGACGGCGATGCGGCCGGTGACGGCGCAGGCCGCCGACAGCGCCTCGATCGCCAGCACGGCATCGAGCCAGTTCCTGCCCTGGCCGCCATACTGCTCGGGGATCGTCATGCCGATCAGCTTGGCGTCCTTCAGGAGCTCGACATTGTCCCAGGGATATTGCTCGGTGCGGTCGACCTCGGCGGCCCGCCGGGTCACGGGACCGGCCGCCAGCTCGCGGGCGCGGGCCTGCAGGCTAAGCTGGTCGGGCGATAGTCCGGAAGCGTTCATGAGCTCTATCCCTGGCCGGTGGGGTCGATGCTGAAGATCCCGACCGCATCGGTGCGGCCGCGCACGGTGACGCTGCCGAGACCGGCGAAGATGAAGTGATCGCCACAGGCCTCGCGCGTGCTCTCGGAGACGAGAATGCGCGTGGCATGCTGCTTGTTCAACTCCTCGAGCCGCGCCGCGAGGTTCACCGTGTCGCCCAGCAAGGTGAAGGTGAGCCGCTGGCCGGCGCCGACCGAGCCGCCGATCACGTTGCCGGTGCTGATGCCGATGCGCGTGGCGAAGGCCACGCCCGGATCGCCGAAGGTGCGGCTGGCGACGGCGCGCTGGATGTCGATGGCCGCCCGCACCGCGGCGGCGGCATGGCCCTCGCAGGCGAGCGGCATGTTGAACGAGGCGAACAGTCCGTCGCCGATGAAGGTGTTGACCACGCCGCCATGGGTGCGGATCGGCTCCAGCACGGTTTCGAGATAGTCGTTCAGCGCCGCCACCAGTTCCTGCGGCGCCAGGTACTCGGCGATGGTGGTGAAGCCCGCGATGTCGGTGAACAGGATGGTGGCCTCGCCGGTCTCGCCGGCCAGCGTGCCTTCGCCCTGGCGGCGCAGGATGGTCGACGCCACGCTTTCGTCGACATAGCGGCCGAACGTCTCGCGCAGCTGTTCCCGTTCGCGCAGGTCTTCGACCATGTTGTTGAACTGGCCGGTGAGCTCGCCGACCTCGTCGTTGGAGGTGACCGGCACCCGGATCGCGAGATCGCCGCCGGCGACCTTGGTCATGGCGCGCAACAGCGTGCCGAAGGGGCGCAGCAGCGAGCGGCCGATGAAGAAGGCGGAAATCGCCACGCCGAGGAGTGCTGCGCTCACATCCACCAGGATCTCGTCCTGCAGGCGCGCGCCGTCGTAGGAGAACAGGTCGACGACGATCGCCGTCAGCGGGACCACCGAGATCGCCAGCGAGGCCACGACGAGCTTCAGCGTGTAGCTGCCGAAGAACAGGCTGAGATTGCGGCCGTAGTGGAGGAAGACGAAGTCGCAGAGTCTCATGAGGTAGTCGCTGACGACGAAGTAGGTGTAGGTGAAATAGAAGACCGTCAGGACCACGCAGGTCGTGATGAAGTCGGCGATCGTCGGTTTGACCAGCTGGAGGACGGTCGAATCGACCCAGAAGGGCGTCGACAGCCGGAAGGCCGACACCAGGAAAGCCAGGACGGCGACGCTGCGGGCGGTGAGCAGGGGAAGCTGGGTGAGGCGGCGCTCGGCGCTTTCGAAGGACGCGCGGCCTTCGAGAAAGTGCCGGATCGGTTCGAACAGCCAGCGGGCGAGCAGCCAGTTGACGCCCAGCAGCAGCACCACGCCGATTCCGCCCGTGCGCCACAGATTGAACCACGACCCGGCGACGGCCGTGAACATCACGGTAATCGCGAGATCGAGGAAGAAGATCGACGTCGCCATCCACAGATAGCGCCGGCGAATCGCCGAGATCTGGGCTGATGTCGCTGTGCTCATGTCGCCGCACCGACGCGATAGACGACGACATTGCCCTGGTGGCCGCGGATGTCGGTTTCCCCCAGCCGCACGCAGGAGGTCGCGGCGCCCGCAGCGCGCACCGTGCTTTCGGTGGCGAGGATCGACGTGTCGAAGTGCTTGTTGAGCTGCTCGACCCGCGAGGCGATGTTCACCGCATCGCCCAGCAGGGTGTAGTTCAGGCGGTTCTCGGTGCCGATCGTGACGCCGATCACTGGCCCGGTGTTGATGCCGATGCGGGTGCGCACATCGAGCTCGGCCCGGAAGGATGCCGTGCGCAGGGCCTGCTGGATGTCGAGCGCCGCGCGGAGCGCCGCGGCGGCATGATCCTCGAGCGCCAGCGGCAGGTTGAAGCTCGCGAACAGGCCGTCGCCGATGAAGCTGTTCACGACACCGCCATGGCGCTGGATCATCGGCACCACGGTGGCGAGATAGGCGTTCAGGACCCGCGCGACCTCGGCCGGCGCCATGCGCTCGGACAGGCCGGTGAAACCCTCGATGTCGGTGAACATCAGGGTGGCTTCCGCGCTCGTGTCGACTGCGCGGCCAGTGCGGCGCCCGTCGTCGAGGATCGCCGCGGCCACGCTCTCGCTCACATATTTGCCGAACGTGTGGCGCAGGTATTCCCGCTCCGACAGCCCTGCGACCATCTCGTTGAAGCGGCTGGCCGCGTGACCCATCTCGTCATCCGACGTCACCGGCAGCCGCACGGTGTAATCGCTCTGCGCAACCCGGCGCATGCCGTAGTCGAGACGGTCCATCGGCCGGGTCAGCGCCTGCGTGATCCAGTAGTAGATGATCGCCGCGCCGGTCACCGATGCGGTGACGTCGACCGTGGCCTCGCGGATCAGCCTGGCGCCGCCGTAGCTCGCGATGTCGCCGACGAGCAGGATCATGGCGGCGAAGGACACGAAGATCAGGGCGAAGCCCACCTTGCGGCGGAAGTGACCGCGAAAGATACTGATATTGACGCCGTGCGTGGTGAACAGATATTCGCACAGCCGATCGAGATAGGCGCTGACCACGAAGAAGGTGAGCACGATGTTGAAGGCCGTGCCGACGACGAAGGAGGCGACCACGTCGGTCCATTCCACGACGTCGAGCGTGGCGCCAAAGGTGATGTCGAAGCGGTGCGAGAGCAGGCGCAGGCCCAGCATGGGGGCGGAGAAGAGGCCGACGATGATTGCCGAGTCGCGCGGCAGGCAGGCGAGGCGGCGTTCTATTCCGGCGAAGGTCACCTCGCCCGCCACGAAGCGGGCCACCGGGCGGATCAGGAAATAGGCGCAGATGCCGGTGCCGACCAGCAGGAACGCTGCCGACACGGTCACTGCCGGCGCCAGCATCTCCGGCGCGAGGTTGATGGCGGCATAGGCGAGGAGGCTCACCAGATCGACCGCGAACGGCGCTGCCATGGCGATGTAGTAGCGGCGCAGGATACCGGCGGCGGCTGTGCGCGGCACGGCCTGGATCGAAGCGGTCATGCGCCGGATATAGAGCGGATCGGGGCGGAGCGAAACGCCCCGCCCGTCGCGCCGCTGGCCCGGCAGCCGGTCGTCAGGCGGTCAGTTCGCGCGCCGTGATGCGGTACCTGAACTTGTCCGGGTCGAGCGAATCGAGGAACCCGTTCTTGTTCTCGGCCTGCGGGTACATGAGGAAGGCGATGGCAGGTTCGTTGGAACCGGGCAGCTTCACGTCGTGGGCGTCGTTGAAGGCGACCCAGTTGCCCTCCCACGAGCCGAACAGCGCCTTGCGTGCGGCAACGACCTTGGGATTGGTCATGGCGAGATTGCCCGGCGGTTCCTCGAGCACGACCTTGCGCACGTCGGCCGGGTCGACCGGGGTCCAGCCGCTGCCGGCGAGCCAGACCTCGGCGCGGCAATGCTGCGCCTTGCTCACGACCTCCGATCCCGCGCCCAGCGCCTTGTAGCCGAACTGCGAAGGCATCACGCGGATGCCGTAGAGGTCGCGCGCCGGCAGGCCGACCGAGCGCGCCATGCCGACATAGAGGGCGTTGAGGTCGGCACACTTGCCGTTGAGGTTGCCGGTCCTGACCATCGTCAGGATGTCGCCGACGCCGCAGCCCAGCGTCTTGGGATTGCGGAACGTGTTGTCCACGATCCAGTCGTAAAGCGCGCGTGCCTTGGCGACGTCGCCCTTCTTGCCCTTGATGGCCTCTTCCGCCGTTTCCTTCACCAGACCGTCGGTCGTCAGCAGATCGGTGGCGGCGAGGTTCAGCTTGCGGTCGGCATCGCTCAGCGGCGGCGCCGAGCCCTGACCGGGGACGACCGCGCGGTCCTGCGCCTGTACTTGCGTGGCGACCTCGATCACCGGCGCCTGCTGGTCGGCCGCCCACTCGACCCGGAGCATCTCGGCGCCGTACCGGGGATCGCGCACCCGTTCGGCGACCTTGGCGTTGCCCGTCCAGGTGACGTTGCCCGGGCGCTGCCAATCGGCCGCCTCGAAGGTCGGCAACGGGATCCACGCCCTGGTGGCGCCGCCCGTCGGCTCGACCTTGGTGGTCAGCACATAGGCGCGCCAGCCCTTCGGGGCCGGCGCATAGGTCACCTGGGCCGACGCAAGGCGCGGCGCCAGACCGAGAGCGCCGGCGGCGACGCCGGCCTTCAACATGTCGCGACGATTCATCTTCAAATCCTCCCATGGCTTGTCGTGCCGGGGAGGGTGGGCATCCCGTCGACGGGCCTGTCCAAACCATCCCGCCTCAAATCCGCGCCGCACGCGGCAGCGGTCTGTATCGGAAGTCGGCAGGATTGCAGGGCAGTGCCGTCGCCGTCAATGGCGGCTAGAGGCCGAGATAGGCCTGGCGCACGCGGTCATTGTTCAAGAGCTCGTTACCGGCCCCGGAAAGCTCGATGCGACCGTTCTCCAAAACGTATCCGCGATGGGCGATCTTGAGCGACGCCATGACGTTCTGCTCGACCAGCAGGATGGTGAGACCCTCCTCGTTCAGACGGCGCACGATGCGGAAGACCTCCTGGACGACCGTGGGGGCCAGGCCCAGCGACGGCTCGTCGAACATGATGAGCCGGGGCTGGCCCATCAGGCAGCGGCCGATCGCCAGCATCTGCTGCTCGCCGCCGGACAGGGTGCCGGCAGCCTGTCGTCGCCGTTCGGAAAGCCGCGGGAACATCGCGAACACCCGCTCCAGCGTCTGCTTCTCGGCGGCGCGTGCCCGGCGCGGCGTGGCACCCATCTCGAGGTTTTCCAGCACGGAGAGGTTGGGGAACACCTGACGTCCCTCGGCGACATGGCCGATGCCGGCCTCGCACACGCGATGGCTCGGCCAGCCGGTGATGTCGGTGCCATCGAAGCGCACCGTGCCTGCCGCCGGCGTTTCGATGCCGTGGAGGACGCGGATCAATGAGCTCTTGCCCGCGCCGTTGGCGCCGACGATGGCCACGATCTCGCCGGCGGCGATCTCGAGCGACACGCCGTCCAGCGCCTGGGCGTCGCCATAGAAGAGGTCGAGGCCATCGACCCGGAGGAGGGCGGCGCTCACGGCGCCTCCGGCTCGCCGAGATAGACGTCGAGCACGGCCTGGTGGCGGGCGATCTCCTGCGGCGTGCCCTGGGCGATCTTCTCGCCATAGCTCACGACCACGATCTCCGCCGCCAGCGCCATCACGGCACGCATGACGTGCTCGATCAGCAGGATGGTGAGGCCGGTCCGTCCGTTGAGCTCGCGCAGGAAGGCCACCATGACGTCGACCTCGGTCGGCCGCAGGCCCGCCATCACCTCGTCGAGCAGCAGAAGCTTGGGTTCGGTGGCAAGCGCACGCGCCACTTCAAGGCGCTTGCGGTCGGGCAGGGTGAGGCTCTCGGCGAGCTGGTGGCGGCGATCGTAGAGGCCGAGCCGCGAGAGGATCGCCGCCGCGCTGTCGCGGGCCTCGGGGAGACCCGGCTTGCGGTGCAGCGCGCCGATCGTGACGTTCTCCAGCACGCTCAGGCCCTTGAAGGGTTTCACGAGCTGGAAGGTGCGGCCGACGCCTGCATCGCAGACGCGATCGGGGCGCAGGCCCGAGATCACCCTGCCGTCCAGGCTGACGGCGCCGGCATTTGGGGCGAAGACACCGGCGATCATGTTGAAGATCGTGGTCTTGCCCGCGCCGTTGGGGCCGATCAGCGCATGGATCGCGCCGGCCGGTACGCCGAAGCTCACGTCGTGCACCGCGCGCAGGCCGCGGAAGCTCTTGCCGATGCCGTCGAGCTCAAGCCGCGCGCCGCTCATGGCCGCCGCTCCCCGAACCCGAGCTTGCCGGCGAGCCATGGCCACACGCCGGCCGGCCGATACATCACGATCAACAACAGGGCGAGGCCGTAGAAGATCTGCTTGATGCCGGGGATGCTGAGCGCATCGCCCGCGTCGGTGAAGGCCTCGCCAAGCCCGGTCAGCACGATGGCGCCGACGATGGGGCCGAAGAGCGTGCCCAGGCCGCCGATGATCGGCGCCAGGGTGATCTCGATCGAGCGGCCCATGGCGAAGGCCGTCTCGGGGAAGAGGTTGTTGTAGTAGAAGGCGTTCCACACGCCCGCGAGCGCCGTCAGCGCCGCCGAGATCACGATGGCGATCATCTTGCAGCGCAGGACCGGCACGCCGACCGCCTGGGCCGCCTCGGCGTCCTCGCGGATGGCGAGCCAGTAGCGGCCGAGCCGGCTTTCCAGCAGCGCGCGGCAGAGGATGAAGGCGCCGGCCGCCAGCGCCAGGATCACGTAATAGAAGAGCAGCGGTCCGCCGCGCAGGTTCACGATGTCGGTCGTGGCGTCGACCTTGAGGAAAAGGCCGGCCGAGCCGCCGGCCCACTCCCAGTGATCGAAGGCGAGGCGGGTGAACTCGCTGAAGGCGATGGTGAGCAGCGCGAAATAGACGCCGGCCAGCGAGAAACGGAAGCCGAGATAGCCCACGATCGCCCCGGCCAGGGCGGCGGCCGCCGCCGCTGCAAAGACGCCGGCCCACGGGCCGATGCCGTAGTGGAAGAACAGGCCGGCGGCGACGTAGCCGCCAAGGCCGGCATAGAGTGCGTGGCCGAGCGAGAGCTGGCCGGCGAAGCCCATCAGGATGTTCCAGGCCTGGCCGACATAGGCGAAGTAGAGGATCAGGATCAGAACCGAGAGCCAGTATTTCCCGAGCACGGCCGGCGCCACGATCAGCAGCCCGAGCAGGATACCGAGGCTCCAAAGGGTGCGCGGCGCAGCGTCACCGACGAGGCGTCGCACGAAGCTCACGAATTGCTCCTGCCGAACAGGCCCTGCGGCCGAAGCAGCAGGACCAGGATCAGCAGGCCGAAGCTGAACATGCTCTTGAGCGAGGGCTGCAGCAGCAGCCCGGCCACCGCCTCGCTGACGCCGATCAGCAGCCCGCCCATCAGCGCGCCGGTCATGCTGCCGAGCCCGCCCACGATGACGATGACGAAGGCGAGGAGCGTGTATTCACCGGCAAGGAAGGGCGTCACCGGGATGATGGTGATCATGAGCGCGCCCGCGGCGCCCACGCAGGCAGCGCCGACGCCGAAGGTGAAAGCGTAGAGGCGGCGCACGTCGAGGCCGACAACGAGGGCGCCCATGTGGTTGTCGGCGGCGGCGCGGATCGACTTGCCGGTGCGCGTGTGGGTGAAGAACAGCCACAGCAGACCCGCTATGGCGACGGCGGCAAGCGCTGCATGAAGGCGCACGGCATCGAACACCAGGGGACCCAGCTCGTAGGAATCGAACTGCGATTCGAGCTGCACGCCGCGCGAATCGGGACCTGCAATGGCGAGGCAGGCATTGACCAGCAGGATGGCGACAGCGAGCATCAGCAGGAATTGCTGGTGCTCGGGCCGGCCGATGAAGGGCGAGATCAGGCTGCGCTGCAGGGCGTACCCCGCCACGAAGAAGATCGCGGCGACGGCGGGCAGGCTCAGCATGGGCGAGACCCCGAGATACTCGAAGCCCATCCAGGCGAGATACATGCCGACCACCATCATCTCGCCATGCGCGAAGTTGACCACGCGCATGACGCCGAAGATCACCGACAGGCCGAGCGCCATCAGCCCGTAGACCATGCCGGTCAGCAGGCCCTTGGTGACGGCCTGGGCGAGCGACAGGAGGAAGTCGGAGGTCATCAGGCCAATGCCGCCGCGAGCGTCAAACGCCCTCGCCGCCCGCGCAGCGGGGGGAGAGGGCGCTGAACGCGGATGGTTGTCTTGACGATCAAGTACGCCGCTTGTCGGTCCAGCCTGGCATCGGGAAGACGAGCGGGGCGGCGGCGGAGTCGAGCGGCATCACGACGGTGGGCTTGCGCTTGAGGTTCTCGACCGCGGCGGCCTTGATGTTGACGTTCTGGCCCTTGGCGTCGAACTGGATCGGACCACCGACCATGACGTGCTGGTCGATCCTGGTCTTGCGCAGCGCGTCCATCAGCGCGTCGGCCTTGGTCGACTTGGCGGCGAGCCAGGCCTGTGCCGCGATCAGCATCGCCTCGAAGGTGAAGCCGCCGTTGATGTCGAGCTGGTCGTTGGGGAACCGGGCGGCGTGGCGTTTCTCCAGCGCCTGGGTCATCGCGGTCTTGGGATCGAGCCAGGGCACGTTGGAGATCAGGAAGTCGCCGTACTTGCCCATGGTCTTGAGGAAGTCCTGCTCGTAGAGGCCGGGCGCGCCGGGATTCATGACGCCCATCGGATCCCAACGCTGCTTGACCATCTCCTGGACCAGGAGCTTGGCGTCGTTGAGGCGGCACACCGGCATCAGCAGCTCGGCCTTGGTCGCCTTGGCCTTCGCCACTTCGACCGAGAGATCCTTGGCCGCCGGATCGTAGCTGATGGTCTCGACGATCTGGTAGGGCATGTCGAGCTTGGGAAACAGCGCCTTGATGCCGTTGATCATCGCCGTGCCGAACGTGTCGTTGACGCTCATCAGAACCGCCGTCTTGGGCGTCTTGCCGGACGCCTTGAAAATCTCCTTGTGGAGGGTGAGCGCGCCGGTGATCAGCATCGGAGCCGTCGGGAAGTTGCGCACGACGAACTTGTAGCCCTGCTCGGTGATCTGCGGCGCCGCCGCGATGTTGACGATCAGCGGCACGCCGCGCTGCTCGGCGACCTGGGCGATGGCGATGGTCTGGCCGGAATCGAACGCGCCGACCAGAATGTTGGCGCCGGCGTCGATCGCCTTCTCGGCCTGGGTGCGCGCCACGTCGGGCTTGGTCTCGGTGTCGTAGTTCACGATGTCGAGCTTCGCCGCGATCTTCATGTCGGCCAGCACGTCGTTGGCCACGTCGGCGCCGCGGCGGCAGGCCTGGCCGATCTGGGCCTGAAGACCAGAGGTCGGCAGCAGCAGCGCGACCTTGAGGTTGGCCGGCGCCTGCGCAAGGGCATGGCGCAGCGGCAGCGGCGCGCCGAGCAGCGTGGCACCGGCAAGCGCCGTCTTGCCCAGGCGGCGGCGGGTGAAACGATTATCGACAGTCATGTGGTCCTCCCTGTCATTTTGCTGGTCGGACTATAGAGACGGCCGGCACGCCGTGCTAGGTCGGCCGCCATGATGGTGCGGCTCGACGAGCTCAATCAAATGGCCCCCGCAGCCTTCGCGGCCGCGGTCGGCGACACGTTCGAGCGGGCGTCCTGGGTGGCCGAGGCCGCCGCCGCCAGGCGGCCCTTCGCCACGGTGAGCGCCCTGCACGAGGCGATGATGGGCGCCGTGCACGCCGCGCCGCGCGAGCGGCAGCTCGAGTTCCTGCGCGGCCATCCCGATCTCGCCGGCAAGGCCGCCCGCGCCGGCGCGGTGACCGATGACTCCCGGCACGAACAGGCGAGCGTCGGGCTCGACAGCCTGGGCGACGAGGAGTTCGCCCGCTTCCATCGCCTGAACGACGCGTACAAGGCGAAGTTCGGCTTCCCCTTCATGATCTGCGTGCGCCGCCACAGCCGCGACTCGATCCTGGCGCAGTTCGAACGCCGGCTGGGCAACGACGCCGCGACCGAGTTCGCGGCCGCCCTGCAGGAAGTCTTCTACATCACGCGGCTCCGGGTGGCTGCCAAGGTGACGGGCGAGGGCATGCCGGCCGTCAATGGCCGGCTCAGCACTCATGTGCTCGATACCCATGCCGGCCGTCCAGCTGTCGGTGTTGCCATCGAACTGCATGAATTCGCCGGCGAAAATACCCATTGTATTCAAACGGCTATAACGAATGCGGACGGCCGCACCGACAGACCGCTGATCGGCGACCGGCCCTTGCCGATCGGTCGCTACGAGTTGCGCTTCGCCGTTGGCGACCACTTTCGCAGCAGGGGTATCGACAGCGGCGATCCGCCCTTCCTCGATATCGTGCCTTTGCGCTTTTCCATCGCCGAGCCGGAGGGGCATTATCACGTCCCGTTGCTCTGCACGCCCTGGAGCTATTCGACCTATCGCGGAAGTTAGAGGAGGAAAGAATGACCTACGGTGATGTCTCCCTGATGATCGACGGCGCCTGGACCAAGGGCGCCAACGGCCGCACCATTCCGGTCATCAATCCGGCGACCGAGGAAGTGATCGGCCAGGTGGCGCATGCCGAGAAGAGCGATCTCGATCGCGCGCTCGCCGCCGCCGACAAGGGATTCAAGCAGTGGCGCAAGGTCTCGGCCTTCGAGCGCTACAAGATCATGCGCAAGGCCGCCGAGCTGATGCGCCAGCGCCTCGACGAGATCGCCACCATGATGACCACGGAGCAGGGCAAACCGCTGTTCGAGGCCAAGGTCGAGACCAACCTCGCCGCCGACATCATCGACTGGATGGCCGAGGAAGGCCGCCGCACCTACGGCCGCATCGTGCCGGCGCGCGCCGAGAACGTCTACCAGCTCGTGACCAAGGAGCCGGTCGGCCCGGTCGCGGCCTTCACGCCGTGGAACTTCCCGATCAACCAGGTCGTGCGCAAGGCGTCGGCCGCGCTGGCGACCGGCTGCTCGATCATCATCAAGGGACCGGAGGACACGCCGGGCTCGTGCGCCCAGCTCATCAAGGCCTTCGTCGATGCCGGCGTGCCGGCGGGCGTGATCCAGCTCGTCTATGGCGTGCCGTCCGAGATCAGCGAATACCTGATCCCCCATCCGATCATCAGGAAGGTGACCTTCACCGGCTCGACTCCGGTCGGCAAGCAGCTTGCGGCTCTGGCCGGCGCGCACATGAAGCGCGTCACCATGGAGCTGGGCGGCCATGCGCCGGCCATCGTGTTCGAGGACGCCGACCTCGAGCAGGCGGTGAATGTGCTGGGCGCCAACAAGTTCCGGAACGCCGGCCAGGTCTGCGTGGCGCCGACGCGCTTTCTCGTCCACGAGAAGGTCTATCCCGAGTTCGTCGAGCGCTTTACCGCGTTCGCCAAGAACATGAAGGTCGGCAACGGACTCGATCCCGACACCAAGATGGGCCCGCTGGTGGCCGAGCGCCGCCTGCATGCCATGGACGCCTTCGTGAGCGACGCCATCGCCAAGGGCGCCAAGATCAAGACAGGCGGCCAGCGCAAGGGCAACAAGGGCTACTTCTACGAGCCCACGGTGATGACCGACGTGCCGCTCAGCGCCAGGATCATGAACGAGGAGCCGTTCGGCCCGCTGGCGCCGATCACCCCGTTCAAGGATTTCGACGGCGTGGTGAAGGAAGCCAATCGCCTCGACTGGGGCCTGGCGGCCTATGCCTACACCAAGAACACCAAGACCGCGGCGGCGATCGGCGCGGCCTTCGAAAGCGGCATGGTGTCGATCAACCATCACGGCCTGGCGCTGCCCGAAGTGCCGTTCGGCGGCGTCAAGGATTCGGGCTACGGCTCGGAAGGCGGCACCGAAGCGCTCGAGGCCTACCTCAACACCAAGTTCGTGAGCCAGCTCGGGATGTGACGAGGCGTAGCCGCCCGTCGATCCTGAGCGAGCGAAGGATCCGTCATCGCCCATCGGGCCACGGATGCCCGGTGGGTGCGATCAATCCACCCTGGCGCCGGAGGCCTTGATCACCGGCGCCAGCCGCTTCTCGTCGGCGGCGCGATAGGCCGCGGTGTCGGCGGGGCTCATCCACAACGGCGTCGCGCCCTGCTTGAGATAGGTGGCCTTGAGGTCGTCGCTCTCGAGCGCCTTCCTGGCGAGTGCCGAGAGCTTCTCGACCATCGCCGGCGGCAGGCCGGCCGGGCCGCAGATGCCGCCCCACGAATTGACCTCGAAGCCCGGCAGGAACTCGGCCATCGCCGGAATCCCCGGCGCCGCCGGGCTGCGCTGCAGCGACGTGACGGCAAGCCCGACCGCCTTGCCGCCGCGCATCTGGGCAAGCGAGCCCGGGATATTGTCGAAGATCATGTCGACCTGGCCGGCCAGCAGATCCTGGGTCGCCGGCGCGCTGCCGCGATAGGGCACGTGCAGCAGGTCGATCTTGGCCATGACCTTGAAGAGCTCGCCGCTCAGGTGAACCGTCGTGCCCGAGCCCGACGAGGCGAACGAATACTTGCCGGGATTGGCCCGGGCGAGCGCGATCAGCTCCGGCACCGTGTGGACATTAAGGCCCGGCCGCACGATCAGGAGGTTGGGCAGCGACCACAGCATGCGTGACGGCCGTGAAATCCTTGCCGGCATCGAACGGCAGCTTGGCGTAGAGCGTGGGCGCGATGGCGTGGGAGGCCACGCTGTAGAGGCCGATCGTGTAGCCGTCCGGCGCCGCATGGGCGATCGCCTCGGCGCCGACATTGCCGCCCGAGCCGCCCTTGTTCTCGACGATGAACTGCTGGCCGGTCAGTTCGCTCAGCTTCTGGCAGGCGATGCGCGACAGCACGTCGGTCGGCCCGCCGGCCGGAAAGGAATTGATGTAGCGCACCGGCTTGCTGGGCCAGTCGTCGGCGGCGCGGGCGATGCCGGAGGCCAGCATCGGGGTGGCGAACGCGCCGCCGGCGAGAGCCAGCGCGCGGCGGCGGGAGAGGGCGCTTTTCATGTCGCAGAGCCTCCATTCTTTCATGGCTTTTTGGCGACCGTTGAAACATCAATAGCAGCGAAACGACCGTTCGAAAGGATCGACCATGCCGGATCGTGACGACCGAGGGTCGGCCTGGAAAGTGCCGCCCAGCCGCTACCTTGCCGGCCGCCCGGCCGAGCACAGGGTGGGGGCACCCGCTTCGGTTTACGTGACGATGGCCGACGGCTGCCGGCTCGCCGTCGACGTCATCCTGCCCGACGGCGATGCGTCGAAGCGCTGGCCGACGGTGCTCATCCTCACGCCCTACATCCGCCGCTTCGAGCTGGCGCCGGGCAGCAACGTCGAGCCCTCGCCCAACACCTACAAGTATCGCGACATGTTCGTGCCGCGCGGCTATGCGCTGGTCGTGGTCGATGCGCGCGGCACCGGGCGCGAGCTTCGGCACGCGCGATTCCTTCCGCTAGCCCGCGCGAGCGCGGCGACTACAGTGCCATCGCCGACTGGATCGTGGCCCAGGCCGTGGAGCGACGGACGGATCGGCGCGACCGGCATCTCCTATCTCGGCGCGGCGTGCGACTTCCTCGCCAGCACCGGCCACAAGGCGGTGAAGGCGATCGCGCCGTTGTTCGCGGTGTGGGACACCTGGGCCGACAACTATTATCCCGGCGGCATGCTGATCAAGCGGCTGGCGCTGGTCTATGACGAGCTGATGCTGGCGCTCGACCATGACCGGCGCGACCTGCGTGCGAAGTTCAGCTACTTCGCCGATCCCGCGCTGCAGGGACCCATGCCGGTCGACGACGACACGGACGGCGCGCTCGCGCGCGAGGCGGTGAAGGGGCATCTGGCGAATTTCCGCATGCCCGACTTCATCACCGAGTTCAAATTCCGCGACGACGCGCTGCCCTACGATCCTTCCTTCACCAGCGCCTCGTTCAGCCCCTACAACTACCTCGACGAGATCCCGCGCGACGTCGCCGTCTACGCCATTTCCGGCTGGATGGACGGCGCCGGCTACGCCAACGGCGCGCTGTCGCGGTTCCTGACGCTGCCCAATGCCGAGCGCCGGATCATGCTGGGGCCATGGGACCATGGCGCGCGGGTCAACGCCTCGCCGTGGCGCGCGCGGGTCGAGCCCGAGCTGCCGGTGCTGGGCGAGGTGCTGCGCTTCTTCGACGAGCATCTTGCCGGCCGCGAGACGGGCCTCGGCGAGGAGGATCCGATCCACTATTTCACCGTGCATGCCGAGGAATGGCGGTCGGCTGCCGCCTGGCCGCCGGTCAAGGGCAGCCGACAGCTCTTCACCGCGCCCGGCCATGAACTTGTCGGCGCCCGGCCCAACGATGGCACGTCCGAGCCTTATCAGGCCGACTTCACGCTCGGCAGCGGGACGCAGACGCGCTACGAGCGCATCGCCGGCATCGATGCCACGTCGTACTACGCCGACTGGACGGAGCGCGAGCGCGGGCTGTTGAGCTTTACGACCGCGCCGCTTGCTGCGCCGCTCGAGATCGCCGGCCACCCGGTGGTGTCGCTGTGGCTCGCCTCGAGCGAGCCCGACGCCGCGGTGTTCGTCTATCTCTCCGAGGTCGAGGCTGACGGCACGTCGCGCTATGTCACCGAGGGCGTGCTGCGCGCCATCCACCGCGCCGAGGCGCCGGCGCCGCGCCACTACCGCACGACCTGGCCGTGGCGCAGCTATGCCCGCAAGGACGCCCGTCCGATGCCGGCCGGCGAGCCGCAGCTCCTGCGCTTCGCCCTGCTGCCGACGGCGTGGCGCTTCGCGGCGGGCAGCCGCATCAGGCTGTCGATCGCCGGGGGCGACGCCGACCATTTCGTGCAGACGCCGCACGGCCGTCCGCCGCTGCTCACCCTGCTGAACGGCGGCGAGCGCGCCAGCGTCCTCGACCTGCCGACGGCAGAGGCCTGACCGCGAGGCTGCAACACGATCGTAACCAACGGCGTGGGGCCGTCGCTTGCCGCGTGGTGGCCACATCCCGACCCTCTCGTTAAGGTGGCGACGCAGGGGGCGGAGCCGGATGGCATGATCGATCTTTCGCGACGCTCGGCGCTGGCGGGCCTGCTGACGGCAGGCGCGGTTGGCCCCGCGCGCGCGGCAGGATGGCCCGAGCGGCCCGTCACCTGGCTGGTGCCGTTTCCGGCCGGCGGCGGCTCCGACACGTTCGCCCGTCCGATCGCCGCGCAGGTGGCGAACCGCCTCGGCCAGCCGATGGTGATCGACAACAGGAGCGGCGCCGGCGGCACCCTGGGCACCGCGGTGGCGGCCCGCGCGCCGGCCGATGGCTATACGCTGCTGCTGGGAGACACCGGCCTCACCTATGCGCCGGTGATCTATCCCAAGGCGGGCTTCGACTTCGGCCGCGACTTCGCCGCCGTAAGCGCGCTGGCGCGGGTGCCATACGTGCTGGCGGTCAATCCGGCCAAGCTCGATGTCGCCACGCTCGCGGCGTTCATCGCGGCGGCGAAGAAGAAGCCCGGCGCGATCGACATCGGTTCGGCCGGCCTCGGCACCGTCACGCACCTGGCCATCGGCGTCTTCGAGGCGCGGGCCGGCGTGCGGCTCACCCATATTCCCTACCGCGGCGGCGGCCCGATGCTTCAGGACCTGCTGGCCGGCCAGGTCGCCGCCGCCTTCGTTCTGCCGAGCGCCATCGCGGGCCACGTGAAGGCGGGCCAGCTCAGGGCGCTCGCTGTCGCCAATCGCCGGCGCGAACCGATGCTGCCCGACGTGCCGACCATGCAGGAGGCGGGTCTCGCCGACTTCCGCGTCACCACCTGGTTCGGGCTGTTCGCTCCCAGGCACACACCCGACGCCATCCTCGATCGGCTGCACGATGCGGTGCAGGCCGCGCTCGCCGAGGAGGCGATCAGGACGTTGTGGGTCGAGCAGGGCGCGCGCGTCGAACTCGAGAGCCGCGCCGATTTCGCCCGCTTCGTCGTCCGCGAGATCGAGCGCTGGGGTCGCATTGCCAGGGCCGCCAACGTCCAGATGGAGTAACCGATGAAATTTCCGCGTCGTGCCGCGCTGGGCGGCCTGCTCGTCACCGGTATCGCCGGTCCGCTCCGTGCCGCGGATTGGCGGCCGTCGCGCGCCATGGACTGGATCGTGCCGTTCCCGCCCGGCGGCTCGAACGACATCTTCGCCCGTCCCGTGGCGGCGCATGTCGGCGAGCGCCTGGGCCAGCCGGTCGTTGTCGACAATCGCGGCGGCGCCGGCGGCACGATCGGCGGCATGGTGGCGGCGCGCGCCACGCCCGACGGTTCGACCCTGCTGGTCGTCAATCCCAGCCTGACCTTCGCGCCCATCGTCTATCCCGATTCGGGCTTCGACCTGCTGCGCGACTTCGCGCCGATCTCCTCGATCGCCCGCGTGCCGGTCGCGCTGGTGGTCAACCCCAAGAAGATCGACGCCAAGGACCTGGCGGCCTTCCTGGCGGCCGCGCGCAAGTCGCCGGAAGCGATCAATATCGGCTCGTCCGGCCTCGGCACCATCCCGCATCTCGCCATCGAGCTGCTGCAGCAACGCACAGCCATCAAGCTCACCCACGTGCCCTATCGCGGCGGCGGCCCGGCTCTGCAGGACCTGATGGCGGGCCAGATCGACGCCACTTTCGCGCCGCTCAGCACCGTCGCGTCCTACGTGCAGTCCGGCCGCCTGCGCGCGCTGGCCGTCGCCACGGCCAAGCGCGAGGCGATCTTCCCCGACGTACCGACCTTCGCCGAGGCCGGCGTGCCCGACTTCGACGTCAGCACCTGGTACGGCCTGTTCGCGCCCAAGGCGACGCCGGCGGGGCCGCTCGACACGTTGCACGGCGCCATCCAGGCGGCGCTGGCGACCGAGGACGTCAAGCACATCTGGGCCGAGCAGGGCGCTCAGGTCGATCTCCAGAGCCGCGCCGCGTTCACCGATTTCGTGCGCCGCGAGGTCGAGCGCTGGAGTCGCATCGCCAGGGCCGTCAATATTCCGATGGAATAAGGCGCCGCATGAGCTGGGGGAAACGATGAAGGTCAAAGGGTACGAGGTCTTCAAGTGTGACGCCGGATGGCGGACCTTCTCGTTTCTCAAGATCGTCACCGACGACGGCATCATCGGCTGGTCGGAGTACAACGAAAGCTTCGGCAGCCCCGGCCTGTCCGCGGTGATCGAGGCGCTCATGCCGAACGTGATCGGCATGAACCCGATGCAGATCGAGCTGGTCAACGCCGTGCTCGCGACCCGATCGACGCAATCGCGTGGCGGCGTCGTCCGCCAAGCGATCGCGGCGATCGAGAACGCGCTTCTCGACATCAAGGGCAAGGCGCTGGGTGTTCCCGTCTATGACCTGTTCGGCGGCAGATTGCGCGATCGCATTCCGGTCTACTGGTCGCATTGCGGCTCCTACCGGCTGCGCAATCCCGACATCATCGGGACACCGGCGGTGCGGACCTACGACGACATGACCAGGCTCGGCGCGGAGGTCAAAGCGCGCGGCTTCACCGGCTTGAAGACCAACATCGCGCTCGAGGTCGACGGCAAGCTGATCGCCTACCGGCCCGGCTTCGTCGTCGGCCGCGGCTTTCCCGAACGCAACTGGGACGACTTCATCGCCCGAAGCGCCGCCCGGACCGTCGAGGCCTTCCGCGCCGGGTGCGGGCCGGACGTCGGCATCATGCTCGACACCAATTTCCATTTCCGCACCGAAGGGTTCCGGCGCATCGCCGAGGCGGTCGGTCCGGCGCGGCTCACCTGGCTAGAACTCGACATCCACGATCCGCAGTCGATCGCGCTGTTGCGCCGCGATGCGCCCTGTCCGATCGCCTCGGGCGAGACGCTGCTGGAGCGCCGCGACTTCCGGCCCTACTTCGAGGCCTACGCCTTCGACACGGCCATCGTCGATGTCATCTGGAACGGGTTCCATGAATCGCTGAAGATCGCTGCCCTGGCCGACGTCTATGAAGTCAACGTCGCGCCGCACAATTTCTACGGCCATCTCGCCAGTGCCATCAGCGCGCATTTCTGCGCCGCAGTGCCGAATTTCCGCGTCATGGAGATCGACATCGACGGCGTGCCGTGGCGCGACGAGATCGTCAACACCCCGCCGGTCATCGACAACGGCGACTACCTATTGCCGACGGGTCCGGGCTGGGGCGTGGAGGTCGATGAGGCCGGGCTGCGCGCCCATCCTCCCAAGTGACGGCGAAGCGCTGCCAGGACGTCTAGTCACCCGCCGCATAGCCGAACGCGGAGGACTTCACGCCTCTAGAATTCGGCCAGTCGCGTGGGCCAACGACGACCTGATCGCGGCCCCGGTCCTTGGCCCGATAGAGGGCTTCGTCGGCATAGCGGAGGGAGGCGCGAACGTCGCCATCGTGCAGGGCCGCAACCCCGATGCTTACCGTGATATTGAGTGTCTGGCCGCGGACGTCGATGGCCCGTTGGGCGACCGTCGCGCGCAGGCGTTCCGCGATCCGCGCCGCCTCCGCCGCCTCCACGTCCGCCAGGTACGCGCAGAACTCCTCCCCGCCGTAGCGGGCGAAGATATCCTTCGGCGACGCCTGTTCCCGGAGGAGCCCGGCAAATGCCACCAAGGCCTGGTCGCCGCCGGCATGGCCGAACCGCTCATTGACACCCGAGAAGTGATCGAGGTCCATCATGAGGATGCAGGCGCTCGCGCGATCCCGTTGGGCCTGTCGACTGAGCCGGTCGGCCTGTTCAAGGAAAAACCGCCGGTTCGGCAGGTCGGTCAGTTCGTCGGTCAGGGCTCGTTTTCGATATCGGCTGCTCAGCCGCTCGGTGGCCATCATCATGAGGCCGATATTGATGCAAACGATGCCGATCGAGGTCACCAGCGGCACGACATCGCCCATCGCGTCATAAAACGACTCGATACTCGAACCCGACGGCTGAAACCAGGACAGGGCGGCGCGAAGCGCCAGGAAGATCGCCATCACGGCAAACACAACCGCCATGGGCAGGCGGCTGTGCAACGGTTCCTGCCTGTGGCCGCGCACGACTTCCCAGGCGGACAAGGCGGCAAACAATGATAGTGCGAGTGCCAGCACGCTGACGCGTTGATGCATTTCGGCACCCATGTACAAAGCGGTGCCGAAGATCGCCACGAAGGCCAGGAGGCAGATGGCCATTCGGCCCTTCGCCGCCGGCTGGCCGTTGAAACGGCGCATGCTTTCCCAGGCCATGATGCAGCCGGCAACGAACAGCGTGGCGCTCGAGACGCCGATCGCTATGGGCGGAAACGGACCGAAGAGTCCGAACGCCAAGGTGGCGAAGCCAGCCGCGGCAGTAGCAAGGGACCACCAGAGAAGCCCGACATATTCGCGGTAGAGGCGCCAGAAATAGTAAGAGGTGGCGGCGCTCAGCAACAATACCGAGACATTGGTCAGAAACAGGGTCTTGACGCTCAATCCGATCATGCAATGCACCTGCGCAACCACCCGTGCGGAGCCTCATGGTCCGCACGACCAACACGGCGACGCCTGGCGTCTCACGACTGCCAAGTGCCTCGCCCAGATTTTTCACGAGAATCTCAGGATCGGTCACAGCAAGCGTTGCTGCTTCCCCAAGCAGACCGATCGTTTCACATCCCTATCACCCTTTAGATAGGCGGTCGCGATCCATCATGCAACGTGATCACAATTGAACATAATCCGCCAAGCCATTGAAATACCGCAAGCTTGGATCATCATGCGTGCGGTAATTTTGTTCACGTTTCCGCGCCGCCGTTCACCTGGATCATCTGGCCATTGATATAGGCGCCGGCCTCGGAGACCAGCAGCCGCGCCGCGGCGGCGACCTCGACCGGCGTGCCCATGCGGCCGAGCGGCACCCGGGCCACCGTCTGCGCGCGGGCCTGCGCCGAGGCGTTCTTCTCCTCGCTGTCCGGCGCGATCGGTCCAGGCGAGATGGCGTTGGCCGTGATGCTCCGGGGCCCGAATTCCATGGCCAGCGCCTTGGTCAGTCCCCACACGCCGTGCTTGGCGACCGACACCGGCGCGCGTCCGGCATGGCCATGGATGGCGTTCATGCCGGTGAAATTGACGATGCGGCCCCAGCCCTTCTGCAGCATGCCGGGCAGGCAGGCGCGCGACAGCCACACCGCGGCATTGAGGTCGACCGAGATGACGCGCTGCCAGTCGGCCTCGCTCATCTCGAGGAACGGCTTGTTGGGGCGGAGCGCTGCATTGTTGAGCAGCGCGTCGACCGTGCCGAACGTCTTGATCGCCTCGTCGGCGATCTTCCGGCAGTCCTCGGGCTTGCCGACGTCGCCCATGACGACCAGCGTCTCGGCGCCGAGCTTGCGGGCTTCCTGGGCGACACCCTCGCAGGCGGCACGATCGCTCGAGCCGTTTAGGACGACGTTGAAGCCGTCCTCGGCCAGGCCGAGCACGCAGGCGCGGCCGATATTGCGGCCGGCGCCGGTGATCAATGCTGTTCTCCGCGACGCCATCTTCTATTCTCTCCCACCGTTCATTCACGAGGGCGTCACGTGCAATCCAGGACAATTCCACTCGGCCAGCGCCCGGCGCGAGTTTGGACCGGCGGCAGCGGCGAGGCAATCGTGCTGCTGCACGGCGAGTGGGCGGGCGCCGAGGCCTACTGGTCGACGGTGACCGGCGAGCTCGAACGCTCGCATCTGGTCGTGGCGCCGGAGCTGCCCGGCATCGGCGCGCCGGGCGAACTGCTGCCGACCTTCGGCGCCTACGCGGCGTGGCTCGATGCGCTGCTCGCCAGCCTGGCCATCGACCGCGCCACCATCGTCGGCAATTCGCTGGGCGCCACCATCGCCTGGCGCTTCGCGTCGCAACATGCCGAACGCTGCCGCGGCCTCGTCATGGTGAATGGCTATCCGCAGCCCGCCTATAACCGCGCCGTGCGCTGGCTGGCGGCCCACACCAGCCTGCGCCGCCTGGTGCGGGCGCACTTCCTGCGCAGCGTCTACGGCAGCGAGGCGCTGGCGACGGCGTTCCACGATCGGCGCAACGCGCCGGCCGCGATCGCCAGCGCGCTCGACCGCTTCTCGCCGGCCGAGGTCGATGCCGTCCTCGATCTCCTGCTGGCGGAACCGGTGTGCCCTGCGCCGCAGGTCCGCACGCTGCTGGTCTGGGGCGAGGCCGACCGCCTGCCGGTGCTCGACAAGCGCGGCGCGCGGCAGATGGCGCCCGCGCTCGGCGACTGCAAGCTGGTGACCATTCCGGCAGCCGGCCACCTTCCCCAGGTCGAGCACCCGGTAGCGTTCCTGCGGGCGCTGCGCGAGTTCGTGCGGCGCTAGGCTCCTGTCCTCCTCCTCACGCAACGCGTGGGGAGGGTTTATTGAACCGGATCGAGCACCACGACCGGGATCTCGCGCTCGGTCTTCTTCTGGTAGTCGGTGTAGGGCGGCCAGAACTTGACGGCCTGCTCCCACAGCTTGGCGCGCTCGGCGCCGCTGGCGGTGCGGGCGCGCGCCTTCAGCTTCTTGGTGCCGACCTGGACCTCGACCTCCGGGTTGCCGAGGATGTTCTTGTACCAGCCGGGATGCTCCGGCGCGCCGCCCTTGGAGGCGACGATGAGGTAGCTGTCGCCGGTCTTGCCGTAGAACAGCGGGAAGATGAACTTCTCGCCCGACTTGCGGCCCGTCGTCGTCAGCAGCAGCGACGGCACCTCGAGGTCGCCGTAGTTGGGCGGCTTGATCTTGTAGATGTGGCCCTCGGTGCCGCCGCTCGAGAGATACTTGTTGGCGTGATCGACCATCCATTGCGGCATCTTGGGAGCGAGCTTGGCTTCCATGACTGTCTCCTTCGTCCAAGGGTGAGGAGGGAGTCATAGCACGGCGGCGGGGGCCGGAGGAATTTCCGCAATTTCCGCAAGTGAGTTGCCAATCACGACGGGATTGACGTCCCAGCGCAACGGCGGCCGGCCCGCGCCGTCCGGCTGGTGCGCGACCTTGCGCAGGAAGCCGGCACGCTCCAGTCGACTCGATCACCTGCAGCGCCTCGTGCGCGTTCAGCGCCTGGCCGAGCGCCTCGCGGCGCACGTCCTCGCGGCCGATCCGGGCCGCGCCGCTCGCGCGGATCCAGGCCAGCACCTGGCGCATGAGGCGCTCGCCGTCCGACGGCGAAGGCGCGGGTGAGGACCGCACGGGCGTGGGCGCGGAAGTAGCCCCACAGGCGGCACGCCCCGAAAAGTTCCTCGCCGCCGATCGTGCCGGGTGGCGGCGTGGCGGGCGAGGCGTTTACCGCCCAGCCCAGCAGCGCGAACGCCAGCGCCAGCCGCACCACCGCGCCGCGGCCCTTGCCGAGCCAGGCGGCCTCGATCCCCTCGCTGCACTGCAGATCGCGGTGCAGCCGGCCGAGATGGCCGTCGAGGTGCCGGCGCGCCGGTTCGGCGAGCTTCAGCACCAGCGGATGCGCGGGATTGCCGGCGACGCGGGCGATGTGCTGCAGGGCGTTCACGCCATCGCTCTCGCGGCACGCCGGCAGGTCGAGGAAGGAGCGATAGGGCGCGGGCTGCGGCCAGGCATAGAGGAAGCGGGCGGCGCGGCCGTCGTCGCTGCCGCGCAGCGCCGCGTCGAGCCGCGCGGGATCGAGGCAGCCGATGATGCTGAGCGCCGGGCTGCCCGGACCTTGCGCCGTCCGGAGCGGCGACCAGCCGTCGAGCAGTTCGCCGACCGATCGCGGCGCACCGCGGCCGTTGCAGCCGAGCGCGCGCAGCCAGGCGGCGGGCTCGTCGCGCCACAGCAGCGCGCCGGCCGGTTGCCTGCGCGCGCGGCCGCGAGCAGCGCGGCAGGGGTTGGTGTCATGGTCGACCACCACGGGGCCGCGCCTTTCCGTCGCCGTCATCTTCTCGACGGCGGCGAGCGGGCGGCGCAGTGCCTCGAGCGCCGGCGTCTTGCCGTTCGACGGCCCGCCGACCAGCGCCTGCCACAGGATGAGAGGCTCGCTCCAGGTTTCGGTGACCTGCGCCACGACGCCGGCGCCGCAGACGCCGGCAACCGACGCCAGCAGGGCCTGCACGACGTAGTCGACGGGCGCGCCGGCGCCGTCCGCCGTCTCGCTCACCCAGTCGCGCCACCAGGGTGGAAGGTGTGCAGCGGCAAGGCGGGCAGGGCAGGGCGGCCTTCCTCCAGAAGGCTGGGGTCGGTCTCGGGCCAGGCGTCATGGCTCTGGGCGTCGAGGAGTTCGATCGTATCCGGCACGGGTCACTCCTTCTTTCTTCTCTCTCCCGAGCGATGCTCCTCGGTCTGGTTCCTCCGGGAGATAAGTGAAACTTGAGGAATTTCTGCGCACCGAAGTGCGCAGAAACTCTATCCCGATGATGGCAATGTCTGCGCGTCCGCTAGGGATAATCCCAGAACATGCCGGCGGCCGAGAGCGTCAGCATATGGCCGTCGATGTTCTTGAACAGCCAGCGCATCCCGGTCCCGGCCGCGCCGGTGAAGGGCACGGCATCGGCCACCAGCAGGTACTTCGGCTTGGTGTTGTCGATGTCGCCCCAGCCGCACTGGCCGAGATTGGTCAGCGGCGCCGGGATCCACGTGCCCTTGTTGTTGCGGCACATGAAGGCCTCGCAACCCACCACGTTGCCGCTGCCGTCGAGCAGCGCCAGGTCGACATCCTCGACGGTGAAGGCGAGATAGCCCACGGCCGGAGAGCTCGCGGCCGGCTGCGGCTGAAGATTGGAACAGGCCTGCATGACGGTCGCCCGCGGGTCGCTGCCGAAGGTGATCTGCGCGATCTGGCCGCGCCGGTCGGTCGAGTGGCCGCTCTGCTGCGAGAGATAGATCTGGTTGTTCGAGAGCATGCCGGTCGGCAGCACGCCCGTGCGGCTGTAGACGAGCTGGGTGCCGGCGTAGAACTCGAAAGTGTCGTTGCCGCCGCCCGCCGGGAAAATGCGCGCCCAGCTCTCCCAGAAGTCGGTCGGGCCGTGGGCGATCACCGACCGCATGGCGCCGTCCATCGAGTGATAGACGTTGCCGGTGCAATAGCGCAGGTGGCAGACCTTGCCGGCGTAGTTCTGCACCATGATGTTGAGCGCATCGTCCTGGTGCTGGCTGCCGGCATCGTTGCGCAGAACTGCCGACCACGAGAAGTTGCCGCCGATGGTGCCGATCGTGCGCTGCACGCCGGCGACCGCCGTCAACGTGCTGCCGGTGTAGAGATCGAGCGTCGGGCCGGCGATGGCCGGATCGGGGCCGCCCGTGGTGACGATCGACACATCTCCGGTCAGGTACTCGACCTGGGTGTAATTGCCGAGCGGCGGGCTGCCGTCCCAGTTTTCGCCAAGATAGTTGCCCGCGTTGAGCCGGAGCGGCGTGATGATGCTGCGCTGGCCGGGTGTCGCCGATTGCGGCTCGAAATAGTAGTCGACCGAGCTTGCCACATCGAAACTGTTGCTGCTCACCCAGACGCCGGCAGTCTTCACGCCGTCGTTGAACGGGACAAACCAGCCGGGCAGGTACTGGGTCGGCGGGAAGCCGCCGGTTGCCGGGTTTGGAGTCGGATTGTCGAAGCGCTGGCGCATGGCCAGCGCGAGCGCGCGCTGCAGTGGGAACGTCATGTCATCCTCCGGTTGGGGCAGGGTGTATCCCTGTCGTTTTCCAGAGATAAGTGATACTTTGGTAATAGTCAAGCAAAACTGTTAGAAAACTTAAGCGGGAATTATTGGGCACCGTGCTGCCCAGAAATTCGAGGGCGGCGCTGGCATCTCACACATCAGCAGCTATCCTGCGCCGGCAAGGAGAACCGTCCATGACCGAGATTCCCGATGTCTACCTGGATCTGCTGCTGGAGAAGAAAGCCTTCGCCCACCTGGCGACGGTGATGCCCGACGGCTCGCCGCAGAACACGCCGGTGTGGTTCGACTTCGCCGACGGCAAGATCCGGGTGAACTCGGCGCTGGGGCGGACCAAAGTGCGCAACATGAAGCTGGGCGCGAAAGTGGCCCTGTCGATCATGGATCCGGACAATCCCGACCGCTACGTCCAGCTCCGCGGCACCGTGACCCGCGTGCGGCAGGACGAGGTCGCCGCGGCGCATATCGACCAGCTGGCGCACAAGTATATGGGGCTCGACAAGAACCCCTATGCGAAGGCGGGCGATGTGCGCGTGATGTTCGAGATCTCCGTGTTCTCCGTCCAGGGGATGAGCTGACCGGACGACGGACGTCGGGAACCGCTGACCTGAGCCGCCGCGGGTTTTCCGCCCCCTTCTGTCCATCATGAGTGAATGCAGGAGCGTGTCATGTTAGGCCGTGAAACTCATAAACGGGCTCCCCCGGATCAGAGCAAACACCTGATTGGGCCGAATGGTTGCGGCGG
This sequence comes from uncultured Alphaproteobacteria bacterium, assembly GCA_963843185.1. Classification (GTDB taxonomy): domain Bacteria; phylum Pseudomonadota; class Alphaproteobacteria; order Reyranellales; family Reyranellaceae; genus Reyranella. The sequence goes on along the minus strand of CAWJJJ010000023.1, from coordinate 8,864 downwards.
ACGACAATCGTCCACGGCGCTTACACGCGCTCGAGGATCGACAGGCCTCGGTTGCGATCGATCAGGTAGATCAAGCCTCGATGGTCGACGTAGACGTCGTTGCTGCAGACGCGCTGGGCCCCCGCCGGCACGTCCGGCATCCACCAGGCGGCCTGCTTCATCGACAGGGGATTGGCGATATCGATCACCCTGAGCCCGTTGGCGAACCAGGCGGCGGGAACCTCGTTGCCGATGATGGTTTCGACCGGCTGATGGCACGCCGTCATCAACGGCGTCTCGATCCCGACCAGTTCCGGCAGCTGGAAGCAGCTGACCGGTATCGGCCGCGTCTCGTCGGTGATGTTCACCATCCAGAGCGCCGCCGGCAGCTCCGGCGAGAGCTTGGGATCCAGCGGCTGCACGTGCTCGTCGGCGACCAGCATCCAGCGATGGCCGGCGATCGGCACATCGATCGGCACCAGGCTGTGCGTGGGCCAGCCGAACGGCGGGCTCCAGTCGAGGCTGGGCGATCAGCTTCGGCCTGGTCATGTCGCTGATGTCGAGGATGACGCCGCCGCCGTACCAGTAGCTGACATACAGGCGATCGCCGCGCCGGATCGGATGGTGGCAGCGGTGGTTCTTCGCCTTCCAGCTCGGTGTCTCGCCGCCGGCGGTCCACTGCCCTTCCATCCACCAGCGGCCGACCTCTTCCGGCCTGGTCGGGTCCTTCAGGTCGAGGATCATGACGATGGTGCCGACATAGCCCTCCTGCTCCGTGGAGATGTAGGCGTAGCGGCCATCGAAGGTGAAACGGTGCACACCCGACCCGGCGCACTGCCAATGGCAGATGTCGCGCGGATTGCCCGGCCGGCTGACGTCGAAGATGCGCAGGCCGACGAAATCACCCGCCGGCTTGTCGCCCCGCGTACGCTCGCGGTTGACCACCATGACGTCGTTCGCCACCCGCACCTTGTGGGAATGCAGCCCCGGCGGAATGTCGATCGAAGCGATGACCCTCGGATTCGCCGGATCTGCCACGTCCAGGACCGAAGTCCCGTGCGGCGGCTGCATGTGCCCGACATAGGCGGTGTTGCCGTCGAGGACGACCTGGCCGCCGCCGGCGATATCGATCCAGGCGACCTCGCGAATGCCGGAACCCTGACCCATGGTGTTTTCCCCTTCAGAAATTCTTGACGGACGAACGCGTCAGCCCGCGGGCAGCTGTTCGAGCAGCCGGCCCTTGCCGGGGAGAGGCGTGTCGAACTTCATGGTCTGCAGCACCGCCCACAACGCCGCCTGATTGGTGGTGATCACCGGCTTGCCGAACTGGCGCTCCCAGGCGGCAATCCAGTCCATGGTCGGGAAGTTGCCGCCCGGCACCACCAGCGCGTCGACATCCGGCCGATCGATCCGGCGAAACGCCGCCTCGGCCATGCCGGCGTCCATCTTGCCGATGGCGTAGGCATTGGCAGCACCCAGGCTTTCCGAGGCGACCACGGCGATACCGTACTTCGTCTCATAGTAGCGCCGGGCCCGTCCGATCACCTCTTCCGAATAGGGCGTCGCCATGGCGACCCGCGACGCCTTGAGGGCGTTCAGCGCCCGGCCGATCGCCTGGGCGGAGGTCAGGGACGGCACGCCCGACGCCTCGGTCATCCGCTTCACCGTGACCGCATCGTAGTCGTCGGTGAACAGGCTCGCCGAGGTTTGCGCCAGCGCGATCACCTCTACGCGGGCCTCGCCGAGCAACTTCGCCTGATAGGCCACGTCGGCATCCAGGCTCGGCGAGAACGGCGTGTTGCCGCCCTTGCCGAGCCGGCCGGTGTGCACCTGCAGCTCCGCGGGCAAGCGGCAGTACTCGATCTCACCCGTGGTGTTGGTAGAGGGGACCAGGATCCCGAAATGCCGCGGCATGACATCCTCCCGTTGCGCTCGTCCATGACGTCGCCTGGCGACGCGATGAACAGCTTGATGGTGCGGCGCACGCGGCCGTGGCTTCCCGTTTCGGTCATCCGCGATGGTGGCCCCGCCGCATCTTCAATTGCGGTAGCCACGCCTGCAAGGACTATCCCGTTGCGAACCCCTCGACCGGATCCGAGCGACGTTGGATCCGCAAGATCGGCGCCGTGCCGAAGGCGATCGGCCTCGAGCCGGAATGGCCCATCGTCCTTGCCGCGCGCGCCGAACGTCTTACTGTCGGCACATGATCTCTCGCAGGAACCTTCTCTCGGGCCTGGCCGCTTCGACCGCGGCCGGCTGCAGCACCCGCCAGGCGCCCCCGGCGCCCTATCAATATCCGATTGCGCCGCCGCCGCCGGATCGCGCGACGCTGGGACTGGACGCGGTGATCGACATCAGCCGCTTCGTGACCGTCACCGACTTCCGGCAGGTGCGGCCGAGCAACATCCTGGGCGTCATCCACAAGGCGACCGAAGGCGGCGACTATGCCGACCCACTGTGCGCCGCCCGACGCCCGCAGGCCGAGGCGGCGGGATTGCTGTGGGGCACCTATCACTTCGGCACCGGGCAAATGTCGGGTGCGCAGCAGGCGGCGTTCTTCCTGCGCGTTTCACGGCCGGGCCCCCGGACCCTCCTGGCCCTCGACCTCGAGGCCAATGAAAACAATCCGTCGAACTCGATGCGGCTCGACCAGGCCGAGGCCTTCGTGCAGGCGGTGGCCGAGGCGACGGGCCGGCTGCCGGTGGTCTACGTGCATCCGACCTGGGCCAACGGCGATCCGCTGCCCAATTCCGGCCTCAGCCTCGGCGCCCGCATCACGCCGGACTCGATCCTGGCGCGCTGCGGCCTGTGGGTCGCCGACTACCACGATTCGCCCGAGGTTCCGCTCGCCTGGGCGGCGAAGGGCTGGCGGCTCTGGCAGTATGCCGGCGACGAGAGTGCGGGCCGCCCCGCCTACGGCCAGACCAGCATCGTGCGCGGCGTCAGCCACTGCGATCGCAACCTGTTCAACGGCGACACCACCGCGCTCTATCGGTTCTGGCGGGAGGGCGACTGAGGAACGTCAGCCGCGCCGCGCCGCCTCGATCGCGGCGACGTCGATCTTCTTCATGCCCATCATCGCGTCAAACGCGCGCTTTGCTTCATCGCCGCCGGCCGCCATCGCCTCGGTCAGCACGCGCGGCGTGATTTGCCAGGAGACGCCCCACTTGTCCTTGCACCAGCCGCACGCACTCTCCTGGCCGCCATTGCCGACGATGGCGTTCCAGTAGCGGTCGGTCTCGGCCTGATCGTCGGTGGCGATCTGGAACGAGAAGGCTTCGCTCTGCTTGAACGCGGGACCGCCGTTCAGGCCGAGACAAGGGACGCCGGCAACCGTGAATTCGACCGTCAGCACGTCGCCCTTCTTGCCGGATGGATAGTCGCTGGGTGCACGGTGGACGGCGCTCACCGCGCTGTCGGGAAAGGTCGCGGCGTAGAAGCGGGCAGCAGCCTCGGCGTCCTTGTCGTACCAGATGCAAATCGTATTCTTTGCCGTTGCCATTACGTGTCCTTTCGCTGCCTACCGGTATCAGACGGCCCCGTCTGAAAATTCGAGACGGGGCGAGAAAATACGTTTCGCTGCCTGCCCTGTCGGACCGACCGCCTCGTTACGACATGGTCTTTTTAGCGAGTTGTTCGTTGAACGAACGAAGATCGATCACGATTCGCTGGTGGCTTCCCTTGCCGATCTCCTCTTTGCCGTCGCTTGCCGACACTTTGAAGTCAATCCGCTTTCCATCGACGCCGACGACCTCGGCCGTCGCGCGTACCTCGTGGCCTACTGGCGTGGCGGCGAGGTGCTTTACATCGACGGCAACACCGACCGCACTTTCGCCTGCGTCCAGAAACGGCTTAATGGCACTGAGCGCCGCGTTCTCCATGATCAGAATCATCACGGGCGTCGCAAGTACTTGCGGCAACATGGCGTCCTTGAATTGATTGGCAAGGTGTTCGGGGGCTACGCGCAATGTCGACGTTCCTGTGGTTCCCAGCGGAATCTGCTTCATCTGTTCGTCCTGGATCAAGCGGCGCGGCTTCGCAGTGCCGGAACTTTGCTGATCTACGTTGGACCGGTCTACACTACGTCCGCCCCTGAGAAGAAGAGGAACCACCGTGGTCAGCAGGAATTCCTTCAAGTTCGTGATGCTCCCACCGCAGACCGACACGACCCGAGGTTGGGCAAAGCGCCTGGGCGAAGCGGTGCCGGAGGTTCGTGTGGTTCTTGCCGAAGACGCGGACACTGCCGCGCGCGAGATCGCCGACGCAGAAGCCGCCTTTGGCTGGCTCGGCAAGGAGCTCTTGTCGAAGGCCAAGAACTTGCGCTGGCTGCAGGCGCCTCAGGCGGCGCCGGCTGCCGGCTACTACTATCCCGAGCTGATCCGCCATCCCGTGAGCGTCACCAACTTCCGTGAGATCTTCAACGACCATATCGGCGCCCACATCCTGGCATTCGTACTGGCTTTTGCCCGCGGGCTGCATGTGTTCATTCCGCAACAACTGCGCCGCCAATGGAAGAAGAGCCCGATGGAGACCGGCGATGTCGTGCATTTGCCCGAAGCGACGGCCCTGGTCGTTGGCCTGGGCGGCATCGGGGCCGAGGCCGCGCGCCTGCTCGCAGCTTTCGGCGTCACCGTGCTGGCAACCGATGCGCGCCGCACGGTGGCTCCCGGTGGGGTGGCGCCTGGCGGGGTGGCCGAGCTGCATCCGGCCGAAGCACTGGACGATCTGCTGCCACGCGCGGATTTCGTGATCTTGACGGTGCCGCATACGCCGGCGACCGAAGGTTTCTTCAACCGCGCCCGCTTCCAGCGCATGAAGCGAACGGCGTTCTTCATCAATATCGGCCGCGGCATGACGACCAGGCTGGATGACCTGGTCGCGGCGCTGCAAGCCGGCGAGATTGCCGGCGCTGCACTCGACGTTTACGAGCAGGAGCCGCTGCCAAGCGAGCACCCGCTTTGGGGATTGCCCAACGTCTTGCTTACACCGCACATGGCGGGACACGGGCCATATCTCGATGAGCGTCGGTTCGAAATCATGGCAGACAACTGCCGCGCCTTCGCCGCCGGGCTCCCCCTACGTAATCAGGTCGACAAGGCGTCCTGGTTCTGAAGGCAGGCTGACACGTGGTCGTTCCGTGATGATCAGCCGGCCACCGATATCGGCGTGAAGGCCCGCCGCGTCGCCGCAATCGCGCCGTAGGGGAGAGGATTCAAACAGGGTGATGCGGCACAAATCAACCATCGCCTTCCTGATGACGCTGCCGCTGATCGTCCTGATCCTGGTGTTGGTGGCCTATCCGGCGGGCTATGCCGTCTATCTGGCGATGCTCAACAAGGGCATGACGAGGTTCGTCGGCCTGGGCAATTTCGAGTTCCTGCTCAGGCGCGATACCTTCCGGATGATCGTCTACCAGTCGTGCCTGTTCACCTTTACCGCCGTGTTCTTCAAGGTGGTCATCGGCTTCGTGATCGCCCATTTCGTTCACAACGTCCCGACCAGGGGCCAGCGCAAATGGCGCGGCATGCTGCTCGTGCCCTGGGTCATCCCGCCCGCCTTGAGCACGCTCGCCTGGCGGTGGCTGTTCGACCCGTCCTACTCGGCCTTCAACTGGATTCTCGAGCACCTTGGCCTCGATCGCGTCTCGTGGCTCGGCGAGACCGGCTGGGCGCGCTTCTCCGTCATCCTGGCGAACGTGTGGTTCGGCGCGCCGTTCTTCATGATCATGTACCTGGCGTCGTTGAAGTCGGTGCCCGAGCAGCTCTACGAGGCGGCGGCGATCGACGGCGCGACGTGGTGGCAGCGCATCCGGTACGTGACCCTGCCAATGATGCGCAACGTCATCGCCATCACCGTGCTGGCCTCCCTGGTCGGCACCTTCGCCGCCTTCGATGTCGTGGCCGTGCTGACCCAGGGCGGCCCGCTCCGCACGACCCAGGTATTCGCCACCTGGGCGTTCAATGTCGGCATTCTGAGCGGCGACCCCCGCTGGGCGCCAGCGTGTCACTGTTCATGCTGCCGATCCTGGCGGTGGCCGCGGCCGTCATCCTGCGAGGCGTCATCAGGCGGGGGAGTGAAGTCTGAAGGCCGACGCCACGCCTTGGTAGCCGGTCGCACGTCGGAACCCTCGCGGGATCATCGCGTTCCCCCATTAGCCTCTGTCCTCAAGAATTGAGCGCTTGCATGCCCACTGCACGGGTCGTTGCCATTACCGGCGCCTCGGCCGGGCTGGGTCGCGCCATTGCCGCCCGCTTCGCCCGAGCGGGAGACAAGGTCGGCCTCATTGCGCGCGACGAGGGCCCGCTGCAGGGGCTGCGAAAGGAGATCGCAGCGGCCGGCGGCGTCGCTGCCTATGCGGTAGCGGACGTGAGCGATGCAGATGCGGTGATGGCGGCTGCGGCCAGCCTCGAAAGCGCGCTTGGACCGATCGACATCTGGATCAACAATGCGATGGTCACGGTTTTTGCGTCGCTCGAGGAGATCACACCCGCGGAATTCCGCCACGTCACCGACGTCACCTATCTCGGCCAGGTCCACGGCACGATGGCGGCGCTCAGGCACATGCGCCCGCGCGGCCGGGGCCAGATCATCCAGATCGGATCGGCCCTCGCCTATCGCGGCATTCCCCTGCAATCGGCCTACTGCGGCGCCAAGCACGCGATACACGGCTTCACCGATGCGCTGCGCGCGGAATTCATTCATGGCCAATCGCAGATCGTCGTGTCGATCGTGGAAATGCCGGCAATGAACACCCCGCAATTCGACTGGGCGCGGGTTCACCTCGCCAGGCAACCCCAGCCGGCCGGCGGGGCGGTCTATCAACCCGAGGCGTGTGCCGAGGCCGTGTTTCGCGCGTCCCGCACCAGGGCGCGGGAGTACTGGGTCGGCGCCTCCACGTTCCTGACGATCATGGGCAATGTCCTGGTGCCCGCCTACATGGACCGCTATCTCGCCAGGCATGCGGTGTCGGGCCAGATGCGCGAGGCGGCCGTGCAGCCGGGCCGGCTGGACAATCTCTTCGCGCCCGTCACAGGCCTGCATCGCACGCGCGGCGCATTCAGCGACCGGTCCAAGAACAGCGCGATCGTCCTGTCGGGCCAGGCAACACGTGCCGCCGTCGTGATCGCGGGCGCCGTGACATTCTTCATCCTGGGTTTGATTGCCGGCAACTTGCTGCTGTGACCGAACGGTCGGCGCGGGCAAGCTCCAAAGAGGCGCCACGCCATTGCGCATCGGCGAGATGATCGCGAGCCTGGCTGAAATGACCTTGCGTTGTGACGGCATTCGCACTTGGGCTCTCAGCCCGCCTTGCGCACCGCGCGCGCCACTTCGCCCCAGCGATCGAGCATCTTGGGGTCGACCTCGCGCCAGTGCGAGGCGAGGTAGATCACCAGCCGCGCGGCGATGCCCTTGTAGCGCTCGATCATGCGGTCGGCGACGTCGTCCCAGCGCGCCACCACGGCGAACTGGTCGAGGATCTCCTCGGTGATCAGCGCCTGGCTCGCGCGCTGTCGCCCGCCCGGAGGCAGTCGCGCAGCTGGTCGCGCAGGCCGGTGTGGCCGAGGTCGTCGAACTGGAAGGCGTAGTTTGGCGTGGCGCCGTAGAAGCCGAGCGTCGTCTTGGCTTCCTTGATCGGCTTGGCCCGCTCCTCCGGCGTGTCGCCGGCCGCCACGATGACCGGGATGATCTTGTCGATCGCCGCGGGATCGCGGCCCGCCCGCGCCGCGCCCTCGGCGAGGCCGGGCAGCAGGCGGTTGTTGATGTAGTGCATCGAATGCATCGGATGCACGTGCACGCCGTCGGCGACCTCGCCCGCGACCCGGACCATGATCGGCCCGACCGCCGAGATGTCGACCTTGACGTCCTCGTAGTCGTGGCGCGGCGGCGTCCATTGCTCGGGCAGCAGGCTCAGCTTGTAGTAGGGGCCGTCATGCTGCAGCGGGCCCTCGCGGCGAAACGCCTTGAGGCAGGCCTTCACGGCCAGCACGTAGTCCTTCATCTGCGGCGCGGGCTTGTCGAACGTGCCGGCGTAGCGCCGGGTGATATGGGCCTTCACCTGGCTGCCGAGCCCGAGGCGGAACCTGCCCTTGGTATTTTGCGCCAGCTCCCAGGCGATCTCGGCGGTGACCATCGGGCTGCGCGCAAAGGCGATGGCGATGCCGGTCGAGAAATGCAGCGACGGCGCGGCCAGCGAGCCGCGGCGATGTTCATCCACGGCACCTGGTGGCCCTCGGTGAACAGCATGCCGGAGAAGCCCGCGGCCTCGGCGCGCCGGGCGAGGTCGGCCACGTTGTCCCACGTGGTCGCGCGCGTCATGACGTCGAATTCCATGGTTCCTCCCCGGCCGCAATGCGGGCGTTCCTGATGCGCCGCTGCCGGCGGCCTGCCACGGCCGCAACTTACTTGCGGCTGCTGCCTTCCGCCACGGCGTCCACCCTTGAGGGCGGACTCCGAACATCACCGACGCTCTTCCCGGCCTTGCCGCTCCAGCACGGCGGCGACGTCCTGGCCGAGGCGGACCAGATAGTGCCGTGTCGCGTGCTCCGCCGTCCTGCCGTCACCGGCGACGACCGCGGCGATGAACGCCGCGTGTCCGGCCCGCACATAGCCCGGCAGACCGCGGCCTCCGAAGGTCACCCTGATATAGAAGTCGCTGCGGTCCCAATAGGTTTCCGCAATATCGGTGCTGAGCGGCGAGCGGGCGAGTTCGTGCAGCCTTTCATAGCGGCGGCGATTGCGCTGCCGGAGTTCGACGAAGCGGGCATCGGGGTCGTCCGGACGGCCTGCGTCGGACAGCAGTGACGCACACAGGCGCCGGAACTCATCCGCCTCGGCGGCCGTGCGCCGCTCGGCGGCCATGCGGGCGATGACGCCTTCGGTGGCGC
>CAWJJJ010000022.1:0-65557 GCA_963843185.1 uncultured Alphaproteobacteria bacterium | reverse complement strand
CTTCATCGGCATGAACGTCTCGGTGCGCGCCAACGTGCGCACCGCCGTGGCGGCGCAGAAGAGCCTGGCGCAGGGCCTCGACCTCGCCTTCGAGGCGGGCGCGGTCACCGGCATGCTGGTGGCCGGGCCTCGCTCTGCTCGGCGTCGCCGGCTACTACGGCGTGCTGCTCAACATGGGCGTGCCGGGCGGCAGCCGCGACGATGATCGATGCGCTGGTCGCGCTGGGCTTTGGCGCTTCGCTGATCTCGATCTTCGCCCGCCTCGGCGGCGGCATCTTCACCAAGGGCGCCGACGTCGGCGGCGACATGGTCGGCAAGGTCGAAGCCGGCATTCCCGAGGATGATCCGCGCAACCCGGCCACCATCGCCGACAACGTCGGCGACAACGTCGGCGATTGCGCCGGCATGGCGGCCGACCTGTTCGAGACCTATGCCGTGACGACTGTCGCCACGATGGTCCTGGCCTCGATCTTCTTCGCGGCCGACCCGCCGCTGGTCGCCAAGCTGATGATCTATCCGCTGGCCATCGGCGGCGCCTGCATCATCACCTCGATCATCGGTACCTACTTCGTCCGCCTCGGCTCCGACGGCAGCATCATGTGGGCGATGTACAAGGGCGTGATCGTCGCCGCGGTGCTGTCGATCCCCGCCATCTAGTTCGTCACCGACTAGCTGGTCGGCATGGGCACGGTGCTGAAGGTCGCCGACCGCTCGTTCACCGGCATGTCGCTGTTCTGGTGCTCGCTGGTCGGTCTTGCCATCACCGGCCTGATCGTGTGGATCACCGAATACTACACCGGCACCGACTATCGCCCGGTCAAGGCCGTGGCGCAGGCCTCGGTCACCGGCCACGGCACCAACGTCATCGCCGGCCTCGCGATGTCGATGGAAGCGACGGCGCTGCCGGCGCTGCTGATCTGCGCCGGCATCGTGATCTGCTACGTGCTGGCCGGCCTGTTCGGCATCGCCATCGCCACGACCGCGATGCTGGCGCTTGCCGGCATGGTGGTGGCGCTCGATGCCTACGGCCCGGTCACCGACAATGCCGGCGGCATTGCCGAAATGGCGGGCCTGCCCAAGGAAGTGCGCAAGAACACCGACGCGCTCGACGCGGTCGGCAACACCACCAAGGCGGTCACCAAGGGCTACGCCATCGCCTCGGCCGGCCTCGGTGCGCTGGTGCTGTTCGCGGCCTACACCTCGGACCTCGACTACTTCATCGCCCAGGGCAAGCTCGGCGTTACGGCGGTCGAGCTTCTCGCTGACAGAACCCGTACGTCGTGGTCGGCCTGCTGATCGGCGGCGGCCTGCCGTACCTGTTCGGCGGCATGTCGATGCTGGCCGTCGGCCGCGCCGCGCAGGCGGTGGTCGAGGAAGTCCGCCGGCAGTTCAGGGAGAAGCCCGGCATCATGGCGGGCACGGATCGCCCTGACTACGGCCGGGCCGTCGACATGCTCACCAAGGCGGCGATCAAGGAGATGATGATCCCGTCGCTGCTGCCGGTGCTGTCGCCGATCGTGCTGTTCTTCGTGATCTCCGCCATCGCCGGCAGGGCCGATGCCTTTGCGGCTGTCGGCGCCATGCTGCTCGGCGTGATCGTCACCGGCATCTTCGTCGCCATCTCGATGACGGCCGGCGGCGGTGCTTGGGACAACGCCAAGAAGTACATCGAGGAAGGCCATTTCGGCGGCAAGGGCTCGGAGGCGCACAAGGCCGCGGTGACCGGCGACACCGTCGGCGATCCGTACAAGGATACGGCGGGCCCCGCCGTGAACCCGATGATCAAGATCACCAACATCGTGGCCCTGCTGCTGCTCGCCGTGCTCGCGCACTGACGATCGGAGAAACCCCAAAGGAAAAGCCCCGGTCGTAAGACCGGGGCTTTTTCTTTGGCTGCTTGGCGGGCGCGCCTTAGAGCCTGCCGCCGCCGGTCGGCGCGCCAGGGTTGCTCTGCCGCGGCCCGCTGAACTTGCCGACATTGCCCAGGATCTGCTCGAGCACGGTCAGTTCCTTGCCCGAGGTCGGCGTGATGCGCGACACCATGGCGATGTTCTGCGCATCCTTGAGGTCGTAGTACTTTATGGTCGCCGACGCGGCCGGTTTCGTTGAAGGTGATCTGGATCACGCTCTGCTCGCTGATCCAGGCCGGGACGGCCCCCAATATTCCTGGTTCTCGCTGATGTAGTACCAGACGTTCGGATTGAAGGTGGCGACGGCCGACGGCGAACCGACCAGGCGCACGACGTCGTCGCGGCTCTGCGTGCCGACCTCGAGCTTGTCCACCGCGCCGGGCGAAGGCGCGAAACCGCGCAGGTCTGCGATGTTGTCGCAGGCCGCCAGCGCGAGAGCGGCGGCGAGGGCGAGCGGGACGGTGCGACGCATGGACGGCTTCTTGGGTTCGTTGGAAAGAGGGTGCACAACATGTCGTGACGGTCATCCCGGGTCAACCGCTGGCCGTCGGGGGGAGCAGGACTGTGTTCCGCCGCAAGAAGCCTGAAGAGACATTCGCGGCCGCGCTCTATGCACGCACGGCCGAGCACGCGCGGCGCCCGAGCTGTTCGAGGCCTGCGGCATTCCCGACACGCTCGACGGCCGCTTCGACGCGCTGGCCCTGCATGCCGCCCTGGCGATCGATCGCCTGCGCCGCGAACCGGATGGCGAGGCGCTGGCCCAGGCCTTTTTCGACGCCATGTTCCGCCACCTCGACCTCACCCTGCGCGAGATCGGCGTCCAGGACCTGGGGGTCGGGCGTCGCATCAAGATCATGGCGGAGGGCCTGCATGGCCGGGCCCTTGCCTACCGCGAGGCGCTGGCCGGGGGGCCGCCGTCGCTGGCGAAGTCTTGCGCCGCAACGCCTATGGCGGTAGGCCGCCTGCCGACGATCAGGCCGTGGCGCGGCTGGAGGCCCATGTCCGCCAATATGCCGAGCAGCTCGCCGCAACGCCCCGCCATGACTTGATAAAATAGTTAAGAAAATGCCACAACTCCCTGAAAAAGAACATAAATCTGAAATCGAAAGCATCGTCGACCTCGACCGGACCCGGGCCAACGGCGCGGCGCTGGACATCGTGCCAGCGACGGCGAGCGGGCGGCCCTGGCCAAGCGGTTCGGCTTTCTCGGGCTGCCGGCCTTTTCCGCCCGGGTCACCGTCGACCTCCGGCCCGGCGGCCAGGTCGTCGTCGAGGGCCGGATGCGCGGGAGGATCGTGCAGGCCTGCGTTTTGACCCTGGATCCGGTGACACAGGAACTCGACGAGCCTTCCGCATCGTCTTCAAGAAGCACTTGGCCGACGACCGCGATCCCGAAAGCGGCGAGGCGGTGCTGAGCGCCCAGCCCGACGCTCCCGAGCCGCTGGCGGGAAATATGCTCGATGTCGGCGAAATCGTCGCCGAGCAGCTTTCGCTGGCGGCCGACCCCTATCCACGGCGGGCGGGCGCGAACCTGGAGGACGTTCTGCCAAAGCCGCGCGGGGGCGGCCGCCGGGCGCCGCCGGACAAGCGCCGCCATCCCTTTGCCGGCCTGGCGGCGCTCAGGGACAAGCCGCGCCGCGGCCGCTAAATTGTTGCGGTGGTGAGACGTTTTGGCTAGAGAAGGCCGCCCGCCGCGCCTATAGAGCGCGGCCGCAGCTTTTTTGGGGCAGGCGCAGCGCCGCCCCGTCGTGGAGATCGTCATGGCAGTTCCCAAGAAGAAGGTTTCGAAGTCCCGCCGCAACATGCGCCGGTCCCATCATGCCATTCCGTCGATGGCCTATATCGAGTGCAAGAATTGCGGCGAGCTGAAGCGGCCGCACGCGGTATGCTCGCACTGCGGCTACTATCGCGAGGACATGCCGGTCCTGGCCGACGCGCGTCGGCCGAGAAGTAGTCCCAGCACGCCGCCGGCGATGGGCTGGCACCCGACAGACGGAGCGTCCCGGTGAGCGCGGGCAAGATCGTCCTGGCGCTTGACGGCATGGGCGGCGACCACGCGCCCGATGTCGTCGTCGATGGCGCCGACATCGCCCGCGAACGCTACCCGGGCACGTCCTTCCTGCTGTTCGGTGATCCGGCCCGCCTGAAGCCTCTGGTCGACAAGCGCAAGGGACTTGCCCACGGCTCGAGATCGTGCCGGCCGAGGACGCGGTCCTGGCCGAGGACAAGCCGTCCTTTGCGCTGCGACGCCGCCGCAAGTCGAGCATGTGGCTGGCCGTCGAGGCGGCGGCCCAGGGCCGCGCCGACACGGTGGTCTCCGCCGGCAATACCGGCGCATTGCTCGCCATCTCGATGTTCGCCATGCGCATGCTCGACGGCGCCCATCGTCCGGCGCTGGCCTCGTTCCTGCCGACTGCGCGCGGCGAGACGGTGATGCTCGACCTTGGCGCCAACCTCGAATGCGACGCCGACAATCTCGCCGAGTTCGCCGTCATGGGCAGCGTGTTCGCCCAGGTCCTGCTCGGCCTCGACAGGCCCAGGGTCGGCCTGCTCAATGTCGGCTCCGAGGAACTGAAGGGCCACGAGGAACTGCGGCAGGCGGCCGCCCTGCTGCGCCGCGAAGGCTCGCCGATCGACTTCCACGGCTTCGTCGAGGGCAACGACATCACTGCCGGCATGTTCGACGTCGTGGTGACCGACGGCTTCACCGGCAACGTCGCGCTGAAGTCGATCGAGGGCACCGCCAAGCTCTACACCCAGTTCGTGCGCGACGCCTTCCGGACCTCGACCTTCGCCAAGATCGGCTATCTGTTCGCGTCGGGTGCCTGGGTCAAGCTGCGCAAGCGGGTCGACCCGCGCCGCTACAATGGCGGCGTCTTCCTGGGGCTCGACGGCGTCTGCGTGAAGAGCCACGGCGGCACGGATGCGCTGGGCTTTGCCTATGCCATCGGCGTGGCGGTCGATCTGGTCCGCTACGAATACAAGAACAAGCTTGTCGAGGGGCTGGCCAGGCTGCGCCAGGTGTCGTCGACGGCCGAGGCGCCATACGCCGGCGCTGCAGGCAAGCGGAGGCGCCGAGTGATTCGTTCCGTCGTTCAGGGATGCGGCGCCTATCTGCCGGACAGGGTCGTCACCAACGACGAGCTCGCCAAGAAAGTGGATACCTCGGACGAGTGGATCCAGCAGCGCACCGGCATCCGGCAGCGCCATATCGCGGCCGACGGCGAATTCACCTCGCATCTCGCCCTCAAGGCCTCGGAGCGCGCGCTGGCCCATGCCGGCCTGAGTGCGTCGGAGCTCGATCTCATCGTGCTGGCGACCGCGACCCCGGACGAGACGTTTCCCGCAACGGCGACCCGCGTCCAGGCCGCGCTCGGCATGACCAGGGGCGCGGCCTTCGACCTCCAGGCGGTGTGCGCGGGCTTCGTCTACGGCGTGTCGGTCGCCGACAGCATGATCAAGAGCGGGCCGCCTCGACCGCGCTGGTGATCGGCGCGGAGACCTTCTCGCGCATCCTCGACTGGAACGACCGCGGCACCTGCGTGCTGTTCGGCGACGGCGCTGGCGCGATCGTGCTGCGCGGCGAGGAGGGCAAGGGCACGTCGGCCGACCGCGGCGTGCTCGCCAGTACGCTGCATTCCGACGGCCGCCAGCACGACATCCTCTATGTCGACGGCGGGCCGTCCTCGACCCGGACGACCGGCTTGCTGCGCATGGAAGGCAAGGAAGTCTTCAAGCACGCCGTCGTCAACATGGCGGCGGTGGTCGGCGAAGTCCTGGCCAAGGCGGGTCTGCAGCCCAAGGACATCGACTGGCTGGTGCCGCATCAGGCCAACAAGCGCATCATCGACAGCACCGGCCGCAAGCTCGGCCTGCCGCCGGAGCGGGTGGTGATCACCGTCGACCACCACGCCAACACCTCGGCCGCCTCCATCCCGCTGGCGCTCGACACCGCGGTCAAGGACGGCCGCATCAAGAAGGGCGATTTGTTGCTGCTCGAAGGCATCGGCGGCGGCCTCGCCTGGGGCGCTTCGCTCGTCCGCTGGTAGCCGCTGACAATCGAAACAAACCCGTCCGCAACGGAACGGGAACAGACGGCGATTTAAGGCCAGCCTCTATCCTACTGATATTGACCGCTTTCCAACCTTAGAGTAAGGATTAACTGGGGGAAGGAAGGGTACCGGATGGAAGGCCGGACTATCACGCGTGCTGATCTGAGCGAGTCGGTGTTCCAGGAAGTGGGACTTCTCGCAACGAATTCGAGCGATCTCGTCGAGACGATTCTCTCCGAAGTCGTCGAGGCCTTGGCGCGTGGCGAATTGGTAAAGATCTCGTCGTTCGGGAGCTTCACTGTTCGCGACAAGGGCCAACGCGTGGGCCGCAATCCGAAGACGGGGCAGGAGGTTCCGATCCTGCCGCGCCGGGTACTCGTCTTTCGAGCGTCGAACGTCCTGAAGTCTCTGATCAACGGGGCGCCCGGCGAGAACAAGGGGTAGTTGGGAAAATGTGGGGGTCTAGTCATGGCCGTATCGGTTCAGACCGCCGAAAGGCGGATTGAAAAGTCGGCGCAGGCGTTTCGCACGATCAGCGAAGTCGCGACCGAGCTCGACGTCCCGCAGCATGTGCTGCGGTTCTGGGAAAGCAAGTTCAGCCAGGTCCGTCCGCTCAAGCGGGGCGGCGGGCGGCGCTATTACCGGCCGGAGGATATCGATCTCCTGCGCCGCATCCGCACGCTGCTCTACGACGACGGCTATACCATCAAGGGCGTGCAGCGCCTGCTGAAGGAAGGCCGGGGACGCCTGCCGCAGCAGCAGCGGCTCGACCTTGCGGCGGAAAGCGCGCTCGAGAGCCTGCGCATCGTGTCGGCCCGCGCCGAGGCGATGACCGGCGGAGGTCGTCAGCCGCTGCCGCGCACCGGGCCGCAGCCGTCGACCACGACGCCGCGGGCCACCATGCTCGACCTGCACAAGCGCCGGGAAATCGAATCGGTGCTCGAGGATCTCGAACAGGCGCTGACGCAGCTGCGCACGACGTTGAAGGCGAACAACTGACCAGGTCCGCCGATCGCCGCCGGGGGGCTGCGATCCAAGGACTTGGCGAGTTGGATTCTGAGGGGAACCACCAGATCGGGTGGACGTCGCAAGAAACGGCGGCAACCACCTGATTTTTCCTGGTTTTTCGTCGGACGGAATCAATCCCGGCCGATGAAGGACCGTTGCACCGGCATCGTCAGAGGGGGACGCCGCCGTGATTGCTGATCGAAATATTGCGCGCCACGAGGTGCGGACGTTCGACGTTTTTTCGTTGAATGACAATGAGTTGGAAGGTGACCTTCCTGCTCTGGCTGAACTTCTTTACCTGCGCCGCGGGCTTGCCCAGGCGGGTGGCAAGCTGCCGCTGTTCGACCTAGACGGCCAGGACGTCGACGCCGCCATCGTGCGGCGCTGCCTGGAGCGCGGCTGGGCCGAGCCGTGGTTCAACAACCCGCTGAAGCCCGACTGGCTGGTCTGCAAGCTCACGGACCTCGGCCGGCGTCTGGTATCGGCGCCGTAGCGACCCACGCGACGGCCGCTGCCGCGGCCATCAGCAGGGCCGCGAGCAGGAACGGCGCGCCGGGCAGCCAGTGAAGGAGCCAGGCGAAGGTGGCGGTAAAGACCACCGGGCCGACCAATCCCGCGACGCTGCGTGACGAGCTGTTGGCGCCCTGCAGCTGGCCCTGCTCGGACGGACCCACCTTGCGGCTCATCATGTCGAGGATCGTCGGACCGACGATGCCCCACAGCGCCATCACCGGCACGCCGAGCAGGAACCAGGCGCCGCTGGGCGCCACGCCATAGATCACCATGCCCAGGCCGCCCAGCAGCATGCCCGCAATCAGCGCGCGCCGCGGGCCGAGCCAGGCCCTGGCCGGTCCGACGAGCAGGCCCTGCACCAGAGCCGAGCACAGGCCGACGAAGGCAAGGGTGAGGCCCACCGTTGTCTGGTCCCAACCGTAGCGGAAGGCGGCGTAGAGCACGAACACCGAGGACAGCACTTGATGAGCGACGTTTACCAGGAAATCGACGATCGCTATGCCGAGCATCTGGCGGTCCAGGCTGAGCATCCTGAGCGCGCCCACCGGGTTGGCGCGTTTCCAGGCCAACGCCATGCGGCGCTCCGGCGGCAGCGATTCGGGCAGCACGAACTAGCCGAAGGCGGACCAGGCATGCCGCGGCCGACACCCAGAACGGCAGGCGCGGATCGAGCCCGCCCAAAAGTCCGCCGATCGCCGGCCCCTGCACGAAGCCCAGGCAGAAGGCCATGTCGACGATGCCGAACGCCTTGGTGGGGATAAGCCCATTCCTGTCGTCCCAGTGGAGTGCGCCCCTGTTGCCGGACAGGTCGAGACCGCAGGATTGACCCGTGGGCGAGGCTTTCGAAGGATGGAAGCCAATGCCCAGACACCGCTCCCACAGCATCGAATTCAAGCGCCAGGTGGCACAGGAATTCATCGGCGGCGAGACCCTTATGGACTTGCCAAGCGCCACGACGTGTCCCGGAACCTGATCCGGATCTGGGTCAGCAAGTACGAGGCCGGCGCCTTTGACGACGACGCCAAGGCCGCCGAGCTGCTTCAGGAGCCCGTGAAGGTAAGTGTGATTTCGATCTGGCGAATTAGACCATCGTCTGGATAAGCGGAGTGCAATTGTTTGTCTAACGGCAGCAGAAGCCGCGGATCCCGTGGTACTTGTGAGTGGTCCAGTTCAAAGGTTTGTTGGCACTGGAGTTCCTGGGGATGCAGCAGTCCGAAGGTACGCGCGTAGACAAGGATATGAAGTTTGCCGTGTGCCGGACCGGCCAACTTGAGTTCGATGCCTTCGACCTGCGCGCGGTCGACTTCAACGGAGCCCAAGCTGCGTGGGAAGGCGCGAACGCGATAATAGGGCGGCGCTTCAAGCAGATAGAAGTCCGTATCTGGGAAAGAGGGCACGACCTTGGCGAAGGGCGCGGCAAGGTCGACAAAGCGGACGACGTCCGCCACTTCCCGCCATTCCGGATTCTCCTGAAGAAAGATCCTGGTCGCGAACCGCGGCCCTGATTGTTCTACATTGTCGAGCACGATAAGGCCGCCCGGCCGTATCAGCCGTGCCGCGCACAGCAGGTCGAACAAAGCGAACTCGAATTCGTGACTGGCCATCGATCAAGACCATGTCGTAGAAAGCGCCGCGGCTCAGTGCCCGGTCAAAATGGGCGGCGGAGTTTACCGGGTAGAAGGAAATCCGCTCCTGAAGCTCGGGTGGATAACTGGCGATGATCGGGGGCAGCGTTCCCGGCCGAAGGGATCGATTGTCTCGATGTGACCGTGGCCGGCCTCCCACAGAGCACGTGCCATTACTTCCGTGGTCCCGGCATAGTAGGTACCGCTTTCTAGGACGCGCTCGGGCCGGCGTATCAATATCAAGTGGTGCAGCAACGCTCGGCTCTCGTCGCTCATGACCGACCGCGAAGGATAGTCGCAACAGGACGAGAAGATCCTTCTCGAACGCCGGCGATTGGTGCCAAGCCTTGAAGCCCTCCCCTGAGATGTCGAACCGCTCGCCCGCTTCGCAATGCATCACGAGAGGTCGCATTGGTTAGATTGCGCTCATCGATTTCTTTCTGGTAACAGATGGTCCCAGGGTCTTAGAGAATGGGCCTGCTTAGGCGATCAGTGGTATGGCATGTTCTATGCGCTGCTTTGAGCGAAGGGAGATCCTTTGGCGCGGATTTCTTTTGGCAGCATTGCTGGCATCACGGGCAAGAACAATACCAACCCCTGGTATTTTCGCGCCTGCTGCGAGCGACTTGCACCAGCCTTGTGGTGGGAAAAATTATCTGACTTGCGTCATCATGTTTGGGCTTAGAGGTGGCTCGGGAAATCTGCACAGTGGGCTAAGTGGAGTTTCTGCCTGACGACGGCCAGGATGGCCGAGGATCAGGAGCTATCATGGGCAGACGGACACGGCGGAACCACACAGCGGCCTTCAAGGCGAGAGTGGCGTTGGCGGCGTTGAAGGGCGAGATGACGCTGTCGGACCTTGCGCAACGATTTGACGTTCATCCGAATCAGATCACGCAATGGAAAGCGCAGCTTTTGGAGGGCGCTGCCGGTGTGTTCGATAACGGAGCCCGACGTCGTGAACCGGCTGTCGACCTGAAGGCTCTGCATGCCGAGATTGGGGAGCTGACACTGGAGAACGATTTTTTGGAAGGAGCGCTCGGCAAGGCGGGCGTTGTGAGCGCAAAGCGATGATCGATCGATCGCATGATCTGCCGGTGGCCCGGCAGGCTCTGGCATTGGGCATCCGATCTCGTCGTCATGCGCCGGATCGACGAACTGCACCTGAACTTCCCGTTCGCCGGCAGCCGGATGCTGCGCGACCTGCTGGCTGGCGAAGGCTTCGCGGTCGGGCGCCTGCACGTCGCAACGCTGATGAAGCGCATGGGGATCGAGGCGCTGTATCGCCGGCCGAGCACGTCCAAACCGGCACCCGGGCACAAGATTTACCCGTATCTGCTGCGCAAACTGGCGGTCACACGGCCCGACCAGGTGTGGGCCATGGACATCACGTATATCCCGATGGCGCGCGGCTTCGTGTATCTGGCGGCCGTTGTCGACTGGTTCAGCCGCCGGGTTCTGGCATGGCGGCTGTCGATCACGATGGAGGCGGCGTTCTGCGTCGAGGCACTGGAGGAAGCTCTGTCGCGTTACGGCACACCGGAGATCTTCAACACCGATCAGGGCAGTCAGTTCACCAGTGCCGAGTTCACCGGCGCGCTGCTCGCCAAGGGGATCGCGATTAGCATGGACGGCAAAGGGGCGTGGCGTGACAACGTGTTCGTCGAGCGGCTGTTTCGTCGAGCGGCTGTGGCGAACGATCAAATACGAGGAGGTCTACCTGCGCGCCTACGACACGGTGAGCGACGCACGCGGCTCACTCGGCAGATACATCGCCTTCTACAACTCGCGTCGACCGCATTCGAGTCTTGACCGGCAACCGCCGGATCGGGCGTACTTCAACCGGCCGCCGCTACTCGCGGCGGCCTAACCCCGGCAGAGGCTCCACTTAGAAAGCCCGCGAAACTGTTCAAACAAACCGAGCCACCTCTCTTGACAACCATGTGCAATGTTGCGCCCTAAAAGTGCCCACACTCACAGTATTAAGAATCGGTAATCGCCTTCTCGGACATCCGACAAGCTATAATTCGTAACATCAACATTGCAACCTCGCGCACAACTACTTTCTGCTCGGCGCCGCCAACTAGGAGCTCGCGGGCTTCCTCGGCGGTGAGCTACACCTCACCAAAGCACGCGCGCCGTGCTCTCCTGCGGTTAAACGGTGCACTGCCGGCAGGACACGAGGCCTGCATCTTCTGGCTGCGCAACTGCCGTTGTCGGCAGTGGCTTGAGACCGCCCGGCCCGCGGAAGAGGAGGGCCGGGAATTGCAGAGCGCACCCGAAGCCGCAGAGAAGCGGGTGCGCAATACCGACGATTGAATTGTGCATGACTTTCGATGCTAGCGGAAAATTCGTCCGAAAGCCGGTGTGAAAGTGTTCCAGCCGTTGTGTCTCTGAAATGCCACGAAATGCCACACCATCTAACGACTGGCTTTGCTAAAGCTCTGGTGACGCTCACGAATGACGTTACTGAATGCCTTGCGCCGATGACCAGAGTTTCTCCAACTATGGTATTCCAGTGGCCTACGCCTTACTATTTCCGGCATCACGAAGGGAATGCAAATTCACTTGACAACTATGCGCAACGCGTTGGATCAACTCTGCCAACCTTGCAGACCAACCTTGCAGAATAGGATCGGCCTCGTGCTCACTCACTACAGGAATTCAGACGTCTTGCGTCATCGTCAGCTGCCGACATAGGAGGCCCCGCCCATACCGACCCGCGACAACGGCTCCTTCCGGGGAAGCCAAAGGTGCTGACCGACACCAATGGAGATAGTACAATAACCAATATGAAAAATGGGGTGTTGCTGAACTATGATACCGATCTCGATTCGGTCCAGCTTGAACGCCTGGACGAGCGCAGCCGGCATCTTCGGCGCCTGATTTTCCGCGCCATCGAGAATGGTGGGCGCGGCCATATCGGGCCTGCGCTCTCGTCTGGTTGAGATCATTCGTGTCCTCTATGATGACTTTCTGCGCCACGATCCGGCCGAGCCGCGCTGGCGCGATCGCGATCGCTTCATCCTGAGCAAGGGCCATGGCTGCCTGGCGCTCTATGCCGTTCTGGCCGATCGCGGCTTCTTTCCGCTCGAGGAACTCGACCGCTTTTGCCACCTCGATTCCTTCCTCGGCGGGCATCCCGAGACGGTCGTTCCCGGGCGTCGAAGCCTGCACCGGCGCGCTCGGCCATGGGCTTTCGATCGGTATCGGCATGGCACTGGCCGCGCGCATGAACGGCACGGGACAGCAAGGTCTATGTGCTGATGGGCGACGGTGAGATCAACGAAGGGTCGGTCTGGGAAGCCGCCGCCTGCGCCGGCAAGCATCGCCTGTCCAACCTGACGGCCATCATCGACTACAACAAGATCCAGTCGGCCGGCAGCGTCTTCGAGATCCAGAGCATGGAGCCGCTGGCTGACAAGTGGACGAGTTTTGGCTTTCGCGTGTTCGAGTGCAATGGCCACAACGTGGCAGGAGCTGAAGCAGGTTTTCCGCGACGCGGCAGCAGCGCAAAGTGATCGGCCGCGCGCGATCATTTGTCATACCGTCAAAGGCAAGGGCATCCCTGTGGCCGAAAACAATCCGGCGTGGCACCACAAGTCGGACCTTTCGGACGGCGACCTGCGGGCGATTCGCGGCGCCCTGGGAAGCTGAAATCATGCGCAAGAGAAGCCTCGACATGGTCCACGCGCTGGCACGCCGCGACGAGCGCGTGGTGTTCATCGGCTCCGACCTGTCTCCGAACCTGCTCGGCGAGATGAAAAAGGAATACCCTTCCCGCTACTACATGGAAGGGATCGGAGAGGCCAATGTCATCGGCATGGCCGCCGGCATGGCGATGGAGGGGTTCATCCCCTACGTCAACACGATCGCGACCTTCATCACGCGACGCTGCTACGAGCAGGTGGCCGTCGATCTGTGCCTCCACGACCTGCCGGTGCGCTTGATCGGCAACGGCGGCGGCTATGTCTACGCTCCGCTTGGACCGACCCATCAGGCGATCGAAGACATCGCCATCATGCGTGCGCTGCCCCATATGACGGTCACCGCCGTCTGCGACGCCGAGGAAATGACCCGGCTGATGAACGCGACGCTCGATTGGCCGCACCCGATCTACATTCGCCTCGGCAAAGGTGGCGATCCCGTCATCAGCAAGCCCGAGCGTGGCTTCGCGATCGGCAAGGCGATCGACATGGTCGACGGAGAACAAGGCGCTTCGGACGTCCTGCTCGTCACGACAGGCGTTGCGACCACGCAGGCGCTCAAGGCCGCCGGCGTACTGGCGGCGGAGGGGATTCATTGCCGCGTGCTTCACGTCCATACAATCAAGCCGCTGGACAGTGACGCCATCGTCGATGCCGCGACCAGGACGCGCGTGGTCGTCACGGTGGAGGAGCACAATGTTGTAGGCGGCCTCGGCAGCGCCGTCCTGGAGGCCCTTTCGGACGCGATCATGGGACCTTTGCCGCCCCTGAAGCGCCTCGGTATTCCCGACCGGTTCTCGGCCCATTACGGCAGCCAGCAGGCGCTGATGGAAGACTGTGGCTTCCACGCGGAAGGCATTGGCTCGACTGTGCGCACGTTGCTGGCGGGGCTTGGGCAGTGAGTAATGTGCCGAGCTTCTGGCGCCCCGACGAGCGTGCCCTGGCCGACACGTTCGTACGGGACGGCTACGTCATTCTTCCGTCCGAATCACGCGAGGATCTCGACCGGATTCGCGATCTGTTGGCCGACATAGCGGCCTCATATCTCAAGCTTCCCTGTCCTGAGGACAAGGGCGCCTTCCTGAACCGCATCCACGAGAAGGTGGACGTCCAGCGACTGAATGATCTTCGCCTCGCCGTTATCCGCGAAATGAACGAAGAGTCCTGGACGCGGCTTTCCTACTTCAACACCGCCCGAAAGGCTCTCGAGATTCTGGTTGGCAACGAGCTTGCCATGCAGTTGCGCATCAACCTCAGCATCCAGCTGCCGAACGACGACAGCTCGCTCTTGCCGGTCCATGCCGACGTATGGGCGGGCAATTCGCCGTACGAGGTCGTTTTGTGGATACCGTATGTCGATGTCTACGGGACCAAGACGATGTTCATCCTGCCGCGGGAGAAGGATGGCCAATATCAGGCGAAGATGAGCGAACTCAAACTGAAATCCGCCGAAGAGCTCTACCGCACAATCGAGCCCGATTTGCGCTGGCTCGATATTCCGTATGGCAACGTTCTGCTCTTCACGCAGAATGTCATGCACGGGAACATCGTCAATCGGGAGCTGGACACCCGGTGGTCCAGCAACTGTCGCTTCAAGAGCGTGTTTTCGCCCTATCACGACAAGAAGCTTGGCGAGTTCTTCGAGCCGATTCTGGTGCGGCCGGCGACCACGATTGGTGCCAGGTACAAGCTTCCGTCGGTCACCTGATGCAGACGAACCAGAAGGGCTATCGCGGTTACGTCTTCAGTCGACCGGTCGACAATCATAGGGTGCCGCAGCACATCCAGAATTTGGTGATCCGGGACTACGCAACGCGGCGCAAATTGCACTATCTGCTGAGCGCGACCGAATATGCCATGCCGGATTGCTATCTCATCATGGAGCAGGTTCTGGCCGATCTGCCGGCGCTCGACGGAGTGATCCTGTACTCCATGTTCATGCTGCCTCCCGAGGCAGAGCAGCGTGGTCGCGTATACCAGCGATTTTTGGCGGCTGGTTGCCGGCTTCACGCTGCCGTAGAAGGTTTCGTCCTCGAGAGCGACGCGGACGTCGAGCGTTGGGAGAATGTGCTGCAGACGGCGCATATTTGCAGGGGCCTGAAGTATCAAGAGATCGAGCGATGGCTTACGTAGATTTCCTCGGAGCCCTTCATAGCCGGACCAAGCGCGACTATGTCGCGCGCGTTGTCCAGTACGACAAGGCGACCTGCGGCGAGGTCGCCAAGAAGTATGGACAGGACTACTGGGACGGGGAGCGTCAGTATGGCTATGGCGGGTACAAGTACGATGGGCGCTGGCTGCCGATCGCCGAAGCGATGGTCAAGCGCTATGGCCTGAAGCCGAGCGATCGCATCCTCGATGTTGGCTGTGGAAAGGGGTTTCTGCTTCACGAATTCACGCGGGCGGTGCCGGACGTCGAGGTCGTCGGGCTGGATATATCGGACTACGCTATCGCCAATGCAAAGGAAGAAGTGAAGCCGTACCTTCAGGTCGGTAACGCGATATCACTGCCTTTCCCGGATAACTCCTTCGATTTCGTCGTGTCGCTGGGGGCTCTTCACAATCTTCCAATCATGCACCTTTACGACGCGATCCGCGAGATCGAGCGGGTAGGGAAGGGAAACAAGAAGTATATCATGGTGGAGTCCTGGCGGAACGAACGTGAGCGCATGAACCTTCTCTATTGGCAATTGACCTGCGAATCCTTCCACGACGTGAAGAACTGGGAATGGATCTACAAGCAATGCGGCTACCAGGGCGACTGGGGTTTCATTTTTTTCGAATGAACATGGCGTTGCGGGTCGGAATTGCGCACGACGCTCCGTCGGTGGCTGCAGCGACGGCCCGCGGCTTAGGATTGGGTGATCGATACGATGCTTGACCTCGTTACCGGCGGCGCTGGATTTATCGGCTCCCATCTCACGGATCGGTTGCTCGCTCTCGGCCGTTCGGTGCGCGTCGTTGACAACATGGCGTCCGGCAATCCGCGCAACCTTCAGCAGCACAAGGGCAATCCCAAGCTTGAGGTGCGGGTGGCCGACGTTGCCGATCCGGCGACGATGGACGCGGCGATGGCCGGCGTTGAGCGGGTGTTCCATCTCGCCGCCTTGGCCGACATTGTGCCGTCGATCCAGAATCCGGATGGCTACTTCCGGTCAAACGTCGTCGGCACCTTCGTGACGCTCCAGGCCGCGCGCGCGGCGGGAATCCAGCGGTTTGTCTACGTGGCTTCGTCTTCCTGCTATGGCATTCCCGATGTCTACCCCACGCCGGAAGCCGCCGAGATTCGCCCACAATATCCCTATGCTCTGACGAAATGGCTGGGCGAATGCCAGGTCATGCACTGGTCGCAGGTTTATGGCCTGCCGGCGCTTTCGCTTCGCTTCTTCAACATTTACGGGCCGCGCGCCCGTACCAGCGGAACGTACGGTGCGGTTTTTGGCGTGTTCCTTGCCCAGTTGCTGGCGGGTAAGCCGCTGACGATTGTTGGCGACGGGGAACAGACGCGCGACTTCACCTATGTCTCCGATGCCGTGGACGCGCTGATTTGCGCTGCAGAATCGCGCAAGGTAGGGTTGTGCCTCAATGTCGGCAGCGACAATCCGGTCTCGGTCAACTACCTGACCAAGCTGCTCGAGGCGCCGGCGACGGTGCGTATTCCCAAGCGGCCCGGGGAACCGGACTGCACTTTTGCGGACACCGCACGGATCAAACTGGAGCTCGGCTGGAAATCGCGCGTTCCGATCGAGGACGGCGTACGACATATGATCGAGGCAATAGATTATTGGCGTGACGCGCCGGTCTGGACGCCGGAGACAATTGCGGAGGCTACCAAGGACTGGTTCACCTACCTCGGCCGACAGTAATGTTCACTGCGGCTAGTGGAGGGACCCTGACCGGGAATAGGAGATGATGCTCGAGAAAATCAAACCGCTCGGCCAACTGAGGGAAATCGCATCGGAAGCCAGAGCCAAGGGGCAGAAAGTCGTGCTGGCGCATGGCGTGTTCGACATTCTCCATGTCGGGCACAAGCGCCATCTCGATATCGGCAAGCGCCATGGCGACATCCTCATTGTCACGCTGACCACGGACAAGTTCGTCAACAAGGGTCCTGATCGGCCGGTTTTCGCCGAGAAGCTGCGCGCCGAAATGGTCGCGGGCCTAGCAAGCGTCGACTATGTCGCCATTTCGCCCGATCCGGGCGCCGAGCACGTCATCGAGATCGTAAGGCCGAACTTCTATCTCAAAGGCTCGGAATACAGCGACGAAGAAAGCGACGTCACGGGTCGCATCAAGACGGAGCGACAAACGGTTGAGCAGTTCGGCGGTGAGGTGTTGTACACCGAGGACATCACCTTCAGTTCGTCCAATCTCTCCAACCGGATGCTGCAGCTCTACCCGGAGGACGCTGCACAGTTTCTCAAGGAGCTGCGCACGCATATGACGGCGGCTGATTTGTTGAAGGAAGTCGCTGCTGTCCAGAACAAGCGTTGCCTGGTCATCGGCGACACCATCCTTGACGAATACATTTACGTCGAGCCGCTTGGAAAGCCTGCCAAGGAAAACATCATTGCGACCAAATACCGGGAGCGCGAAATCTTCTGCGGCGGCGCGATAGCGACCGCAAATCTCACCGCTCAATTGTGCCAGAACGTAGATCTCGTGACGTTGCTTGGTCAGAATGAAAGCCACGAGGACCTAATCCGAAGCAACCTTCACGATAGCATCAATTTCGTGCCGTTCTATCGACAGGGAGGGCGGACGACGGTGAAGAGCCGGCTCGTCGATCCTTCCTATTTCAAGAAGCTCATCGAGGTCGCCTATCTTTCAGATGAGGCCTTGCCCGAACCGGAACAGGTGGCCCTCAATGACTGGGTTGACGCCAAGATCGCAGACTACGATGCCGTGATAGTCAATGACTTCGGCCACGGGATGATCGACTCGCGCCTCGTCGACATCGTTTGTCGGAAATCCAGGTTTCTCGCCGTCAACGCCCAAACCAACAGCGCTAATCGGGGCTTCAATCTAATCACGAAATACCCCCGCGCTGACCTGATCTGCATCGACGAACCAGAAGCGCGTCTGGCCGCGGTGGAGCGCTATGGACCGATCGAGACCGTGTTGCGGGATAAGCTCGAGAAGCTCATTGATTGCCATACCTTCATTGTCACCCACGGCAAGCTAGGCACCATCGTCTATACGCCGCGGGCAGGTGTCAGGCGCATTCCCGCGCTGACCGGAGAGGCAATCGATACGATCGGGGCGGGCGATGCTTTCTTCGCCATTGCGGCGCCACTCGTGGCCAGTGGAAGCGACCCTTTCGTCGCCGCCTTCATTGGAAATGCGGTGGGCGCGATGAAGGTAAGGATTGTCGGACAGCGCCATCAGATCACCAAGCCTGAACTCTTGAAGTATCTGTCGACGCTGTTGAAATGATTGGCTAAAAGGGCTTCGGGATCGTCCTCTCGATCCAGCGGCCGGCGAGACCCCCAAGAATTCGCGGTCGTTGCATGGTGCAGGCATAATCATTGGGTGATGGCATTTCCATGAGCCGATACAGGAAGAACCCCAAACTCAACCGCGTCCTTGTAACCGGGGGGGCTGGTTATGTCGGCGCAGTGCTGGTCCCGAAGCTGCTAGCGGCTGGATATCAGGTCACCGTGCTCGATCTCTATCTCTACGGCGAAGATGTCCTGAAGGAATATCGCGGCAATCCCGGCCTGCAGGAAGTCAAAGGCGATATTCGCGATAGCACGGCTGTCGAACTGGCTCTCGAGGGCTGCGACGCTGTCATCCATCTTGCCTGCATCTCGAACGATCCCTCATTTGAGCTGAACCCCGACCTCGGACGGTCGATAAATCTTGACGCATTCGTGCCCCTCGTGTGGGCCGCTAAGCGAGCGAAGGTCAAGCGCTTCGTCTACGCCTCCTCATCCTCCGTTTACGGCATCAAGGAAGGCGTCGAAGTGACCGAAGATCTTCCCTTGGATCCCCTCACGGACTATTCCAAGTTCAAAGCCGAATGCGAGGTCTTGCTCGAAAAGGAAAGGGAGCCCGGCTTCATCACGGTTACGATCAGGCCTGCCACGGTCTGCGGCTATTCGCCGAGGCAGAGGCTCGATGTCGTCGTCAACATCTTGACCAATCTCGGCTGGAACAAGGGCGAGGTCTTGGTCTTCGGCGGGGCGCAACTGCGGCCGAATATCCATATCGAGGACATGACCGACGCCTATCTGCTTCTCCTTTCGGCCGCTGATAAGGACGTCGAAGGCAAAGTATACAACGCGGGGTATGAGAACCACTCGGTGATGCAACTGGCCGAGATGGTTCAGCGCAACGTCGGCCCGCATGTCAAGCTCGAGGTACGACCGACCAACGACATGCGCTCCTATCACGTCTCATCGAAGAAGATCAAAGATGAGCTCGGCTTCGAGGCCACGCATTCGATCGAGGATGCCGTCGTCGACCTCATCAAGGCTTTCAAGGACGGCCGGCTTCCGGATTCGCTCGAGAACCCACGCTACTTCAATATCAAGATGATGCAGAAGGTTAACCTTAACTAGATGCAGCGATGAAAGGCAGCCATTTCCAGGGAAATAGGAGCGGTATCGCATTGGTCGTCGGCGGCGACAGTCTGGTCGGCTCCGCCATTCAGTCGCAATGTCACGAGCTTGGCCTTCGCGTCGAGGTTTCCTCGCGGCGCAGAGGCACGAAAGGCTTCTATCTCGATCTCGGCGATCCCGACTTCGCGTCGCTCGAGCGGATGCGCTGCGAATTTGCTTTCATCTGTGCAGCCGTCACGGACATGCGGGCGTGCCAAAGTGATCCGGTGGCCACAAGGCGGATCAATGTAGGCAACACGATCGAGCTGATGCGCCGGCTTGCCGACAAGCAGACCAATCTCGTGTTTTTTTCCACCAGCCAGGTATTCGACGGCGAGCAACCCTCTCCGGGAGAGGATGCCCCGACGAGCCCAAAGAACGAGTATGGCGCGCAGAAGCTCGCGGTCGAAGAGGCGATTTGGCGCCTGGAACTACCTGCTGCCGTGTTGCGTGTGGCGAAGGTGTTCGGGAGTTGTCCGGTCGGGGTGTTCAAGACCTGGTTCGAAGCTCTCACCGCGGGCAACCCCATCCGTGCAGCGACCAATATGGCGTTTTCGCCAGTCATCGTGGGCGAGGTCGCCCGCGCCGCGAGGTTGCTCGCTGCCGGCCGTCATCGCGGCATTTGGCATCTCGGCGCCAGAGACGAGATCAAGTATTTTGATGCGGCGCGGCTCATGGCGGAGATGCAGCATGTGGCGGGTAGCCTGGTGATCGGTGAAGCCGTAACGGAGACCGACGTACCATCCATTTATCGGCATCGCCATACGACCCTCTCAAGTGAGAAGATTGCAAGAACTTTGGACGTCCCACTGAGGTGCTCTCATGACGTCTTGGAAGGGCTCTTTGCAAGATTTCCGCTGGCCACACGAGGCCTCGCGACGTCCGAGCGGGGCTGAGGCTGAGGTCATGTGATGCGGATCGGTCTCGATCTCGACAACACGCTGATCTGCTATGATAAGGCTTTCCTGCGCGTCGGAAAGGAAGAGGGAATTCTGCCGGCATCGTTCGAGGGAAACAAGGTTGCGGTCAAACGTGCCCTGCTGGCGGAACAGTCCGATGGCTATCTCTGGGAGGCGCTCCAGGGCCTCGTCTACGGTCGGCGGATCGATGCGGCGACACTTTTCGACGGCGTGACCGAGTTCCTGGAGATGTGCCGGGCGCGGTCCGATGCCGTGGCAATTGTGAGCCACAAGACGGAGCTTGCGCATCACGACCCTCTCCTGACCGATCTGCGCGCGGCCGCGCTCCAGTGGATGGAAGCCAATCACTTCTTCGATGTATCAGGCCTGGGTCTGGATCGATGTAACGTCTACTTTGAAGGCACGAGAGAGGACAAGGTGAGGCGGATACGGGCACTTGAATGCGACCTGTTTGTCGACGATCTTGCCGACGTGCTCGCCCACGCCGAGATGCCGCCGACTTGCCGAAAGATCCTGTTCGGCAGCGATCCGCAAAGTGAATTTGAACAATATGCCTCCTGGCACGAAGTTTGTGATGCGGTCTTTGCGGCTTCCTGACGAGATTGAAGAGATCGCCCGTACGCTGAGCGCCGAGCCGGTGAAAGCGGTTTCGGAACTCCGCAAGGGGAACAACAGCCGCATTTTTCAGGTCGACACGCAAAGCGGCCGGTTCGCGCTGAAGAAATACCCTGTCACCGACCACCGGAACCGGCTTGAGGCGGAAGTCGGCGCATTGCGCTTCTTCGAGCGCAAAGGCGTGCAACGGACGCCGAAAGTCGTCTCCGTGGCGCCGGACCTCCGCTTCGCCCTGTTCACCTGGATCGAGGGTGATCCCGTGGAGGTCGTCACCGATAGCGACGCGACCGAATTCGCGGCCTTCCAGATCGGGATCGACCGCGCCATCGATGCGCAAGCAAGGGCGGAGATTGGCGAGGCCTCCGAAGCCTGTCTTTCGGGGCGGCGGATCATTTCTCAAATCGAACGACGATATGAGAAGCTTGAGGCCGTCAAGCACGACGTCCCTGAATTTTCCTCCTTTTTCGACGACGTCCTCGTCCCCTCTCTGCGCGAGTTCGAAGATCGGGCATGCGAAGCCTATCGCCGAATGGGGTTCGATATTTTCGAGGAGATCGCCCCTGAGTTCCGCACCCTCATTCCGTCCGATCTCGGCGCGCATAATGCCTTGCGCGCCAGGGATGGCAGCCTGTACTTCCTGGATTTCGAATATTTCGGCTGGGACGATCCCATCACAAGCATCGCAAACTTTGTCATGCACCCGGGCATGCGACTTACGGAGCGCCAGAAGCGCAGCTACCAGCATGCTCTTCTGAATCATTTTGACAGGCATCGCGAAATCGATCGCATGAAGGCCTTGATGCCGCTCTATGCCCTGCGATGGTGCGCGATCATCCTCGGCGAATTGCTGCCGGAGCGTTGGCAGCATCGGATGGAGAGCAACGCGACCATCGGCAGCTGGGATGAGGTGCGCCGCAAGCAGATCCATAAGGCGCGAACTTTGATATCGCGCGTCAGAGCGATTTCACCACAGCCGTCCTAGACGGCCGAAAACCGGCTCATGCTGTCCTTTTCGAGGAACGTCGCCCTCTTGTAGGCCCGCGCGACATTGGCGACGTCGCCGGCTTCGCGCACCCGCCCATTGTCAATCCACAGTGCATGCCGACAGAGCCGCTCCAGGTCGCCCACCGAGTGGCTTACGAAGAGCAACGTTCCGGTGCGCCGGAAATTGTCTATCCAGTCGATGCACTTCTTTTGGAAGGCAAGGTCGCCGACCGACAGCGCCTCGTCGACGATCAGAATGTCGGCGTTCATGTGGGCGCAAATGGCGAACGCCAGGCGCGTGCGCATTCCTGTCGAGTAGAGCTTGATCGGCTGGTCCATGAAGGCGCCGATTCCGGCGAAATCGGCGATCGAATTGAACTTGGCGATGATCTCGGCGCGCTTGAGGCCCAGCACGGCGCCGCCGATCAGCACGTTCTCCCGGCCTGTCGCCTCCAGATCGAACGTGGCACCAAGCGCCAGTACCGGTGCGACGCGGCCCTTCACCCAGATCTCGCCCTTCGTGGGCCGGGTCATGCCGCAGACAATCTGCAGAAGGGTGGACTTGCCGCAGCCGTTGCGACCGATGATCCCAAGGCTCTCGCCGCGTGGGACATCGAAACTGATGTCCTTCAAGGCCCAGAATGACTTGTAGTAAGTCTTCGACGAGCCGACGAGCTGCTGCTTCACCCAATCGCTGGGGCTGTCATACAATTTGTATGCCTTGGCGAGGTGCCTCGCCTTGATCACGAGGCCAGCGTCAGATGACATCGGCAATGCCATCCTGTTGCCGGCGAAAGAACCAGTAGCCGAACCAGAACGTTACCGTCGACAAGAACACCGTCCAGGCCACGACCAGGATGTTGGGCAGCTGGCCGAAGACAACGATATCGCGAATGATCTCAATGAAGCCGGTGAGGATATTCGCGTACATCAGCAGCCTGATGTCGGGGCTCAGCACTTCGTGCGAGAAGAAGACCGGCGTCGCGAACATCAGCACGGGAGCGATGGTCAGCATGAGATAGGCCGTGTCCCGGGTGAAGGCGCCCATCGCCGACAAGAGCCAGCCAATCCCGAGCAGGAAGGCGAGGAAGGGAATAAGCCACAAGGGCAGCAGCAACACGGTCCAGTGAAGGGTTCCGGTGAAAATGAACTGGCACAGCAGCATCAGGGCGAGGCCGATTGCGGCGTAGGTCATGGCTCGCAAGGTCGAGATGACCGGCAGCAATTCGGCCGGAAACATGGTCTGCTTGATGTAGTGGGCATACTCATGCAGCAGGGAGGGCGCGCGATACGCCATTTCCGTGAAGAAATTGAACGCGATCAAACCGCCAAAGACGAACAGGGCGTAGTCGATCGACGAATTCGACACGGTATTGTTGGGCAGCTTGGCGGCGCCGCCAAAGACGACCGTATAGGTCACCAGTGAGATCAGGGGTGCCACGACCGCCCACACCCAGCCCGCGATCGATCCGCTGAAGCGCTCCCGCAGTTCGCGCCGCAGGATTGCCACAATGAGATCGCGGTGGTGCCAGGCCCCGGTAAACGGCTCGATCAGGAATCTGCCGACACGCTCCAGCCAGTTGTAGTCCCGGGCGAGAATCGTCTTGCCATCGATAACGTGCAGGACACGTTCCTCGGGCGTCTTTTCACTGTGATTGAGGTTGGTCATCGAGCAATAACGCTAATCCGGGGATTTCTTGCACAACTTTGGTGGTGTGACCAGCTAACGCTTGCCGCATTTGGAAGACAAATTGTGCGCGCGCACTATCTACTCGTTAACCTCAGGGACTGGAAGGGGCGTCGGCTTGACGCCCCAAACCGGTTAGGCTAGCGGAATGCCTCCTGAACGTTCAAATAATGGCAAAAGCGCCGCCGAAGGCTAAATGTGCGCAGATTTACCGCCTGGAATGCAACAACCGGCCACACAACCGTTACTCCCACTGCGTAGACAAGGCGGCGGCGACGGATCAGCGCAGCGGAGAATTCGGCACCATTGAGTAACGGCGGCATCTTGCAGGCGGCTATCGCACCGTTGGCGCGGCTTTGGCGGCGACCGGCATCGACCGCGGTCGATCGAAAAGTCGACAGCGCGGAGCAGGCGGCTGAGCGGCACTATCGCAATGGCCTCGTCAAGATGCGCCAGGGCGACTTCGATGGTGCGCTAGCCGAGTTCAACCGAGCGCTCGACCGGTTTCCCGACTTGGCCGATGCAGCGCTCGCCCGGGCTGAATTGCTCGACGGACAGGGCAGAGGCGACGCGGCGCGCGGCGATTACGAGAAGGTGCGCCGCCTGCGGTCGCAGATGCCGGCGGGCGCTCCCGATAGACGGTATCTCTTTCGGCGCCACGGTCACTTTGCGTTCGAGATCGAATCCTACGATCTGGTTCGCAACAACGTCAGGAACCGGATCCTGCCGCACCTGGCGCATGGCAATGCGCTTCTGATCCGCGGTCGCGCGAGCGAGGCGCTGGATAGTTACGAGCGCGCCTTGAAGGTGAAACCCAACCTGCCGGAAATCCTTGCCTTGAAAGGCGAGGCCCTGTCCGCGCTGGGGCGATACGAGGAGGCGATCCAGGCATTCGACACCGTGCTCGCGGCCTTGCCGGCGGATACGGAGACGTTGAACAGCCGCGGGATCGCCCGCATGGCGCTCGGGCGCGTGGGCGAAGCCAACGATGACTGGCGTCGTCAGCTCGAACTGTTGTCCCCGGCGCAATCCGCGGCGCGCGCCTGCGTGGCGATGCGCCAGGGCAACTATGGCGCGGCTTTTCACGAGTTCGAGTTGGCCCGCACGAAGGAGCCCGCGAACCCCTATTGGCTGCTCTATCGTCTGACCGCCGGCCGCCTGGCCGGCGTGCTCGGCGCAACCCGTCGCCGCTTCCGCTGGCGACCCCTGGCCGGCCGTGCTGATCGCCTTTCAGGCGGGCCAAGTGACGGAGGAGGCGCTGTTAGGCCAAGCCAACACGCCCTGCCGGGCCGCGGAAGCACGGTTCCAGATGGGCGTCCTCGCCTTTGCTGCCAACCCGGCGGCCGCTTGCCGTCACTGGCGGGAAGTCGTCGATGGCGGGGCGCCGTCGCTGATCGAATATGCCGCTGCCCGCAATGAACTGGCGCGAGCCGGCTCGTAGCCGCCCGCCCTCCGCGAGGATCGCATGTTTTCTGTCATCCTGTACGGCCGCAACGACAGCCACGGCTACAATCTGCACAAGCGCGCGGCGATCAGCTTCAATGCGCTTGCCGAGGTGATGTCGGATCCGGACGACGAGATCCTGTTCGTCGACTACAACACGCCGGACGATCATCCGACCTTTCCCGAGGCGATTCACGACACGCTGACGGAGAAGACGAAGAAGGTCATGCGCATCTTGCGCGTGCGACCCGACCAGCATGCCGATCTCCGGGGCAAGACCCATCTGGTGGCGCTGGAGGCGCAATCGCGCAACGTCGCGCTGCGGCGCTCCAATCCACGCAATCGGTGGATCCTTTATACCAACACCGACATGCTGCTGGTGCCGCGCGACGAGCGCGAGTCGCTGAGCACGATCCTGGGCGACCTGGCGGACGGCTTCTATCAGGTGCCGCGGTTCGAGATTCCCGAGATGCTGTGGGAGGCGGCGTTCGACCGGCGCGATCCCGCCGGAAACCTCGCCAAGCTGCGCGAATGGGCTGTCCGTTTCCACCTGAACCAGGTCGTTCATAACTACATGCCGATGAAATACGATGCTCTGGGCGATTTCCAGGCGGCGCTGCGCGAGGACATGTTCGCCATCCACGGCTTCGACGAGAGCATGATCCTGGGGTGGCATTGCGATTCGAACCTGGCGGCGCGGCTCGCGCTCTATCGCGGTCGGGTCGATACCCTGATCGACAAGGTATTCGGCTATCATTGCGACCACACGCGCGTTGCGGCGGCCAACAACAAGGGTCGCGCGACCCGCATGAACGACCAGGACCGCTTCATCTGGAACGTGGCGTCGCCCTATGTACCGGCCCAGGCCGAGACGTGGGGCTGGCCGGACATCGAAATCGAGGAAGTACGCCTCGACCGCGACACTTCCTACCAGCGGTTCACCGCGGGGCTCGACAGCGCCATCAAGCCGGCGACGACGCCGTTCACGGGCACCAGCGTGGAATGGCACCTCTACGAGGATCTCACCTACGACCTGCCGCATACCTTGCCGTTCGTCTGCGACCAGGTCGTCACCTTTCGACGGTCGACGGCGATCATGGTGGTGGCCACCCGGGCCGACTTCGTCACCGGATTCGCCAAAGCCTGGAAGGCCATGGGCTTCACCGGACCAATTCTTGTTCCCGCGGAATGCGAAGGGCTGCCGGACGACCTGGAGGGCGTCGAAAGGGCCCCGTTCGCCGACCAGCTGTCGAGAGCCGACGTCTTCATCTTCGAATTCGGCCTCGCCACGCAGACCGCGACGGAGTCCGTGCGCACCGGGCGGGCGAGGGCGCCGCTCGACAAGAAGCGGCTGAAAGTCGTCGAAAGGCTGTTCAAGCGGGCGGCGGCGAGCGAATCGGAGACACGACCTGCCGGTCGCCGCGTGCCGCGCCGCTTCATCGGCGTCAACGTCATCTACAACATGTTCTGGACCACCTTCACCGACTACGTCGGCGCGAACATCAACCCGTTCTGCAGTCAGGTGCTGGCCGGGTTGCCGCGCGAAGACGAGTCCCTGAAAGGCAAGATACTGCGATTTCGGGGCCGCTACGGCTGAATAGGGGCGGTGCCTACGCCCGCAGCGGCATAAGGCGTGGATCGCTGCACTTCCGAAGGTAACTCTGCAGCCAGAACAGGCTTGCGAGCTGCAAGGCGGGCAGTTCGATGGCGCCGGACCCGACCTTGTCGATGAACTCGGGCCACGGCAGCTCGAACGTCCGGATGGCCTCGCCTTCGTCCAGGTCCTGCTCGGCGACCTTGCGTGCGCCGAGGGCGAGGAAGGAGTGGATACGGTTCGTCTGCAGGGCGGGATATACCGCGGCCGCGCCGATCAGATGCCATTCCTCGCTGGCGTAGCCGGTCTCCTCCAGCAGTTCGCGCTTTATGGCCGCAAGCGGCTCTTCACTTGCATTGTCGACCACGCCGGCCGGGAATTCGGTTCGCGTTTGTCCAACGGCATGACGATACTGATCGACCAGGACAACATTGAGTTCGTCCGTCAGCGCGATCACATCGACCCAGTCGGGGTACTCGAAAATGTGACAGGGGGAGACGATCCGGCCGCCCGGCAGCAACATGGTATCGCTGCGCAGGCGAAGCCACGGATCGGCGAAGGTGTATTTCGATTCGAGCACCGTCCATGCTCGTGGCGGACCGCCCGGTCGGGAGCCGCCCTTTCCGGCCATTGCCTAGCGGCCGGCCCCTAGGTAGAGCACGTCGGCAACATCGGCGAACTTTTCTGCCGGAAGCGTGCGCCACAGGTCGAGCACGGTGAGGCGCTGGCCATTGCGCTTGCACCATGCCGGATCGATCCCCTTGTAGTCCGGCCAGCCAGTCGCGACGATCAGCAGGTTGCAGTCGCGCACTGCTCCTTCGATGGAAGAAGCGCCCACAACCTTGTCTCCCAGGACCGCCAGCGCCGCGTCCTGCGCCAGCGGATCGTGGACGACGACGATATAGCCCGCATCCGCGAGCTTGGCCGCGAGCTTGACGCTGTGGCTTTCCTCGACCACCGGAGTCTGTGGTTTGTAGGACAGCCCGAGGATGGCGATGCGTGTGCCCGCTTTGGCGAACTTCGCAACCAGGCCCGTCAGGCGGTCCATCTGGTAGTTGTTGATGCGGTCGGTCGCCTCGGCGACGTCCGCGCGAGCGCCGATCTTGCGGGCCAACGCGGCAAAGGCGACGTTGTCGCGCGGGAAGCAGGGCCCGCCATAGCCCATCGCGCCTTTCAAATACTTCGGCCCGATGCGCGTGTCGGCCCCCAGCGCCTTGGTGACCGCGTCGACATCGGCGCCCGGCAGTCTGTCGCAGATGTCGGCCAGCATGTTGGCGTAGGAGATCTTGGTCGTGACATAGGTGTTCACCGAGATCTTGGTCAGCTCGGCATTCACGAAGTTCATGCGCTGTACCGGCGGCTTGTTCTCGCACATCTGCAGGTAGATGGTCTGCAGCATGTCGCCGGCCTTGGCGTCGCTCTCGCCGATCAGGATCGAATCGGGATGGAGCATGTCGCGCACGACGCTGCCCAGGGCAATGAATTCGGGGTTGTAGCAAAGGCCGAGATCGGGTCCGACCTTGCGCCCCGACGCCGCCTCGAGGGCGGCCTTGATCTCGCCGCCGGTCGTTCCCGGCATCACGGTGCTGGTGATCACCACCATGTGGTAGCCCGTCTTGTTGCGCAGCGCCTTGCCGATCGACTCCATCGCCTGGAGCACGAAGCGGTTGGAGAAGAAGCCGGTGCTGTCCGACGGCGTGGGCACGATCACGAAGCTCGCGTCGCTCTTCTCGACTGCCTCGTTCGGATCCATCTGTCGCGGATAGACGCTGCCTGTTCGCGGCGATCAATTCGTTGAGCTGCGGCTCCACGATCGGCATCTTGCCGGCGTTCAACGCATCGACGAGGGTCTTGCTGACATCGAGACCGACCACGGTGAAGCCGCGGCTGGCGAGCACTGCGGCAAGCGGCGCACCGAGCTTGCCGAGACCGACGACCGAAACGCGAGGCAGAGTTGCTGAAGGCATTTGCATGTCCGTTTTGAGGGCCGGTACTGATACTGTCGGCCGGCGCGGGACGCCACCCCGAATTTGCAGCGCTTTGGCGGTAAATCGCAGCTTGCGCCGTCCCGTCGCAGGGGCGAAAAATCGCCGTTTAAAGCGCGCCACAAGCGAGGGAACCGGATGAAAGTGGAATTTTCGGCCTTTCCAAAGGCCTTCTCGGGCAATGTGGCGGCGTTCGTCGCGGCCGATAAGCAACTCTTGGCGAGTGCGCAGGCTATCGACACCGAAGTCGGCGGAACGATCATCCGGGCAATCGATGCCAGTCGCTTCACTGGCGCCAAGGGCCAGTCCCTGGTCCTGTTGGGCCAGTCCGGTAATATCGCACGCCTGACTCTCCTGGGCGTGGGCAAGTCTCGCGAGCTGGATGCGCGTAGTGCGGAGAGCCTGGGAGGGAAGGTGGCGGCCGAGGCCAATGCGGCCGGCCAGAAGACGGTGACTGTCGTCGTCGACCCTGTGAAAGGCAGCCGGTTGACGCCCGGCCAGATCGCGGCGCGCATCGCGCTCGGCGCGCAACTGCGCAACTACCGCTTCGACAAGTACAAGACCAAGGACAAGCCCGAGCAGAAGAATTCGCTCGATCAGCTCACGATCGTCGTCGCGGGTCCGGCCGAGGCGCGGCGCGCCTACGAGCGCCTTGCGCCCACGATCGATGCGGTGTTCTTCACCCGCGACCTGGTGAGCGAGCCCGCCAACGTCCTCTATCCCGCGGAGTTCGCGCGGCGCGCCCGCGAGCTCACCAAGCTCGGTGTCAAGGTCGAGATCCTGGGCGAGGCCGAGATGAAGAAGCTCGGCATGAACGTGCTGCTGGGCGTGGGCCAAGGCAGCGAGCGTGAATCGCAGCTCCTGGTGATGCGCTGGATGAACGGCGCGAAGTCCCAGAAGCCGGTCGCGCTGATCGGCAAGGGCGTGTGCTTCGACACCGGCGGCATTTCGATCAAGCCCGCCGGCGGCATGGAAGACATGAAGTGGGACATGGGCGGCGCCGGTGCCGTCACCGGCGCCATGCGCCTGATTGCTGGCCGCAAGGCGCGCGCCAATGTAGTGGGCGTCTGCGCACTGGTCGAGAACATGCCGGACGGCAACGCCCAGCGGCCGGGCGATGTGGTCAAGAGCATGTCGGGCCAGACCGTCGAGGTGATCAACACCGATGCCGAGGGCCGGCTGATCCTGTGCGACGCCATGTGGTACGCGCAGGAGAAGTTCAAGCCGCAGGCCATGGTCGAGCTTTCGACGCTGACCGGCGCCATCATCATCGCGCTGGGCCACGAACGCGCCGGCCTGTTCAGCAACAACACCGCGCTGTCCAACAAGCTGCGCGCGGCGGGTGCCGGCATCGGCGAGAAGCTGTGGCGCCTGCCGCTCGGTCCGAAGTACGACAAGATGATCGATTCCGAAATTGCCGACATGAGGAACGTCACCAACAGCCGTGACGCCGGCTCGATCACGGCGGCGCAGTTTCTGCAGCGGTTCGTGCAGGAGGGTGTCGCCTGGGCCCACCTCGACATCGCAGGCGTCGCCTGGTCGAACAAGGGCGACGACACGACGCCCAAGGGCGCCACGGCCTACGGCGTGCGCCTGCTCGACGCGTTGATCGCCGAAAACTACGAGCGCTGAGGGCGCCATGGCGACCGAGGTCAATTTCTACCATCTGACCCGATCGTCGCTCGAAGACGCCCTGCCCCGCCTGCTGACCAAGACCCTGCAGGCGGGCGAGCGCGCGGTGGTGATGCTGGGTTCGCCCGAGCGGGTCGATGCGCTGAATACGCACCTCTGGACCTACGATCCCAACGGCTTCCTGCCGCATGGCGCCGCGAAGGATGGCGACGCCGACCGCCAGCCGGTGTGGTTGACGCATCTCGACGAGAATCCCAACGGCGCCGGCTTTCTGTTCGTCGCCGATCACGCGCGCTCGCAAAAGGTGGCCGACTATAAGCGCTGCTTCGAGCTGTTCGACGGTCGCGACGAGACGGCCGTTGCTGAGTCGCGCGAGCGCTGGAAGGCCTACAAGGCAGCCGGCCACACCGTCGTCTATTGGCAGCAGACGCCGGGCGGCGGCTGGGAGAAGAAGGCCTAGGGACGCTTTTCGCGCGGATGCCAGTAGCCGCGCCACGCCGACTTGATCCGCTCCGACATCGGCACCGGACCCTCGGGCCGGTAGAACGCAGGCGAGTCGGCCTCGAACGACGCCATATACGCCCGGTAGCTCAGCGGACGGCTGCGGCCCGCCTGGATCTGGGCGGCCAGCAGGTCGAGGCCGGCATCGATGTCGAGAAGCGGCGCCAGGGTCTCGCGTTGTGAGGTTATGAGCTCGGCGGCGGCGTCCGGTACGTCCCATGCCGAAAACACAGCCGCGAGCTTGGCGATTTTCTCGACGCTCAATCTCGCGCCGGCTTCGGCGCGATGGGGCGCCAGCACGTCGCGTGCATAGTAGGCCTCGCCCTGGAACGGCCGGCCCGACACGGTCTCGGCCGGTGTTGGCCAGACATAGCGGGCGGGCAGGGCGCGCGAGGAGCAATTGCGCACATCCAGCCGGAACAGGTCGAAGCCCTCGCCGCGCATGAAGCGGTCGGTGTTGTGAAACGAATGCTCGTCCGGCTGGCCGGTGCCGAGAAAGTTGACTTCGAGCTGGACGGCGATGAGGCCCAGCGTATCGAAGCGACCCTTGAAGGATTGCAGGATTTCGAAGTCATCGCCGTCGATGTCGATCTTCATGTAGTCGAGATCGGTCCAGCCGCGTTCGGCCAGCAGGTCGGGGACGACGATGGGCTTGCCGGGATCGGCAAGGCCCGTCAGCTCCCAGGCATTGTGGCGAAGCTTCTCCTCGGTCGAAGCGTCCTTGAGACGCCCTTCACGGATCTCGCGCGTGCGCATGAAGCTCATGCGGTCGCGGACCTTCATGATCAGAGGCGACGCCCAGCCGGCGGAATGATCGACGGGCTTGTTCGCGGAGCTGCCGACGAAGGCTGCCACGTAGGCGACGTCGCGATTGCGCTCGAGAGCGGCCAGGCGACGGCACTCGACCTCGCTGGCGTCGATCCCGAGCGCGCGCAGCCTGGGTTCGAAGGCACGCCATCTCGGATCGATGCCGCCCGAGCAGCCGATGTCGAGCAGCGCGAAATTTTCCGCCCTGAGTTTTTCGGCGACGAACGCCGAGAACGACAAAGGCATGCCGGAGATCAGACGGTCGCTACGGGCGTCGCCGGCGAGCCGACGGCGCCGGGCAGCCGAAGCGGCGGCGCGGTCAGCAGGAAGCGCGAGCGCTTCTTGTCGCGCAGCCAGAGTGCCAGGTCCTTCAGCCACCAGATCTCGCCGAGATTGAGGCCGAGCTTGAACAGGCAGTGGTTGTGGATCGGCAGCGAGGGATGCTCGGCATTGTCGGGGCCTGGCCTGGCCGGCACCGCCTCGACGCCGTAATTGTCGGCGATCAGGGCCGAGATCTGGCTGTCGGTGATCCACTGCAGCAACCGCTTGTCGCGGCCGTCGAGAACGCTGCACATGGCGTGCGCGCGCGCCGGATCGACCTTCTTGTTCATCTTCACGATTTCGTCGCTGAAGCCGGTATGGAGCAGGAGCATGTCGCCCGGCTCGACCACCACCCTGTCGGCCTCGAGCACGCGACGGAAGTCGTCGTAGTTCACGTATTTGTGGTCTCGGCCATAGTGCTTCTCGAGATCGACCATCACGGCACGGCCCTGGATCGCCTTGGCCGCCATGTTCTCGACGCCGAGCTTGTGGGCGTAGCTCATGTGGCCGCAGCCGTCGCGCCCGGCGTCCGGCTGGGGCCCGACGACGTCCGATCCGGCCTTGAAGCCGTTGTAGTAGAGCGGTTCGGGCACGCCATCGCCGTCGGCGTCGAACATGCCGCCGACATGGGCGAGCGTGTCCCACTGCGTGGAATATTGCAGGGTCAGGATCACGCGGTCGTCGCTCGCCACGTCCATGAACAGCGGGTTGATCGTGTTGGTGTGGAAGTTGAACCGCCAGCCGTTCTCGTCGCCTGTCGGCGACAGCACCGGCGGCAGCCGCCGCGGGTTGAGCACGTTGCCGCCGGGCAGAGTCGAGCGGCAGGCTGAGGCAGAACGAAAGGCCTTCCTTCACTTCGGCGATGCCTTCGAGCACCTTCCTGGGCGTGATGAGGTTCAGCCGGCCGAGCTGATCGTCATCGCCCCAGTCGCCCCAGGTCGAACCCTTCCGGGCGGTGCTTCCAGCGCTTCATTTCACTCTCCCTGTTGCCGGCGGCGAGACTACCTTGGGCGCGGCCGGTGCGTCATCACGCACGCATGGCTCCTAGGCGCAATTCCGCAAACCTCCGTCCTGTGGATCGTCTATCATGCCGGCCCAACGAGGTTTCAATGTCCGCAGTGAGCGCTCCCCTCAATCGCGACGTCCGGGTCATCAGCCTGATCGGCGTCGCTCATGGAACCAGCCATTACTACCAGCTCGCCTTCGCCACGATGCTGCTGATCGTGCGGCAGGAAGCCGGGCCTCGAATTTCGCCGATGTCGGCCTGCTGGCAGGCATCTTCTACGGCGTGTCGGGCATCTCGCCAGACAGCGGCGGGCTTCGCGGTCGACCGTTTCGGCGCCCGGCCGATCCTGGCCGGCGGCCTCGCCGTGGTCGGCTGTGCGCTCGCCCTGATATCGGTGGCCCATTCCTTCGCAGGCTTTGCCGCCATCGCCGTGATCGGCGGGCTTGGGTAACTCCGTCTTCCATCCTGCGGACTTCGCGCTCCTGAATTCGTCGGTGAACCAGAACCGGCTCGGCCGCGCCTACAGCATCCACGGCGTCGGCGGCTCGCTCGGCTGGGCCGCCGCTCCGGTGATGTACTTTCTCGACAGCATGTTCGGCTGGGTGGGCGCGGCGCTGATCGGCGCGCTGCCGGGCCTGATCCTGTCGGTGCTGGTGTGGATCCATCGCACCGAGCTCGTCGACCACCGCGTCAAGGCGCGGGCGGCCGCGGCCCAGCATGGCACGACGTCCATGCTCGCGCTCTTCCTGCAGCCCGCGATCCTGCTCTGCCTCGTCTACTTCGCGCTGCTCGCGGCCAACACCGTGGGCATCCAGCAGTTTGCCGTGCCGGCCTGGACCAGCAATGTTCGGCGTCGGCGAAAACTATGCGGCGCTCTGCCTGATCGT
This sequence comes from uncultured Alphaproteobacteria bacterium, assembly GCA_963843185.1. Classification (GTDB taxonomy): domain Bacteria; phylum Pseudomonadota; class Alphaproteobacteria; order Reyranellales; family Reyranellaceae; genus Reyranella. The sequence goes on along the minus strand of CAWJJJ010000022.1, from coordinate 31,758 downwards.
CTTCATCGTCGGTTCGGCGGGCGGCGTGCTGGTGGGTGGCATCTTCGCCGACCGGGTGCGCCGCCACGACCGGATCGCGACGCTGGGGTTGCTTGCGGCCGGTGCCTTGACCGTGCCGATCGCTGCCCAGGCCGTCACGCCAGCGCTGTTGTTGCCGCTGCTGGCCCTGGCCGGCGCCGCCGGCGGCATCACCAATCCATCGCGCGACATGATCGTGCGCAACGCCACGCCGCCCGGCGCTTCCGGAAAGGTCTTCGGCTTCGTCTATTCCGGGCTCGACGTCGGCTCGTTCCTGGCGCCGCCGGTGTTCGGCTTCCTGATGACGGCCGGCACTCCGAGCATCATCTTCTGGATCGCCGTCGGTCCTCTACCTGATCAATGCGGTCCTGGTGATGGCGATCCGCCAGACAACCGTGCCGACGGTGGTTACCGCGGCGGCGGAATAGCCTTACGCGGCTTCGTAGGCTTCCTGGGCCACCAGCCACTCGTGCTCGGCGTGGGCGAGCTCGCGCTCGAGGCGGACCTTCTCGCGCTGCAGGTCGGCGACGTTGATGGCGGGATCGCCATAGATCGCCGGGTCCGCCAGCTTGGCGTCGATGCCGGCGCGCTGCTTGTTGAGCCCGGCGATGTTCTTCTCCAGCGTCTCCAGCGTGCGCTTGAGCGGCGCGCGCTTGATGCGCGTGTCGGCCGACTGCTTGCGCTGATCCTTCTTGGGCGGCGACTCGAGGATGGCCGGCGGTGCCTGCGCCTCTTCGCGCTCGCGCTTGGCGCCTTTGCTACCCTTGCCGCCTCTGCCGCCATTGCGTTCGCGCAGCAGCTTGCTCTGGTAATCGTCGATGTCGCCGTCGAACGGCGTCACCTTGCCGCCCGCGACCACCCAGAGCTGGTCGGCGACCATCTTCACAAGATGCGTGTCGTGGCTCACCAGCACGACCGCGCCTTCGAAGTCGTTGATGGCGTCGACCAGGGACGCGCGCGCGTCCATGTCGAGATGGTTGGTCGGCTCGTCGAGCAGCAGCAGATGAGGGGCGTTGCGCGTGGCGAGCGACAGCAGCAGCCGCGTCTTCTCGCCGCCCGACAATACGCCGACCTTGAGATCGGCGCGATCGCGCGAGAAGCCGAAGCGGCCGAGCTGGCCGCGCACCTTTGTCTCGCCGGCGCCGGAGCCCAGGGCGCTGCTCATGTGCTGGAACGGCGTCGCCTCGTAGTCGAGGCTCTCTTCCTGGTCCTGCGAGAAATAGCCGATGCGCAGCCGTGGCGTGCGCTTGACCTTGCCCTCGCGCGGCTGCAGGCGGTCCGACAGCAGACGGATGAAGGTCGACTTGCCGTTGCCGTTCTGGCCGAGCAGCGCGATGCGGTCGTCCATGTCGAGCCTGCAGGTCGAGCTTGCGCAGCACCGGCGGGCCGTCGCCATAGCCGACCGAGACCTCGTCGAGCGTCTCGATCGGCGAGGCAAGCTGCTCGGGCGGCGGAAAGTTGAAGGAGACGCGCTCGTCGATCGGCACCGATGCGACGGGGCCAAGTTTCTCGATCATCTTGACGCGCGACTGCGCCTGGCGCGCCTTGCTCGCCTTGGCCTTGAAGCGGTCGACGAAGGCCTGCATGTGCTTGCGCTGGGCGGCGATCTTGGCCTGCTGCGCGGCGTCGTGCTCGAGCCGCTCGGCGCGCGTGCGCTCGAAGCGGTCGTAGTTGCCGTTGTAGGTGACGAGCTTCTGCTGGTCGATGTGCACGATATGGTCGCAGACGTCGTTCAGCAGGTCGCGATCGTGGCTCACCATCAGCAGCGTGTGGCGGAAGCGCTGCAGGTGCTCGGTGAGCCAGAGCATCGCTTCGAGGTCGAGGTGGTTCGACGGCTCGTCGAGGATCAGGAGGTCGGGATTGCTGAACAGCGTGCCGGCCAGCGCCACGCGCATGCGCCAGCCGCCGGAGAATTCGCCGCAGGGCCGCGCCTGGGCGTCGTTGTCGAAGCCCAGGCCATGCAGGATCGAGGCGGCCCGCGCCGGCGCGGAGGCCGCGCCGATCTCGTCGAGCCGGGCGTGGATGTCGGCCAGCCGCAGCCCGTCGTGGCAGGCCTCGGATTCCGCCAGCAGCGCGGTGCGCTCCACGTCGGCGGCCAGCACGGCATCCAGGACGGATATGCTGCCGCCGGGAGGGTCCTGCGGCACCGAGCCGATGCGGTTTCGACCGCTCAGGCTGATGCTGCCGCCATCGGCCTCCATCTGCGCCCTGGATCAGGCGCAGGAGAGTCGACTTGCCGGCGCCGTTGCGGCCGACCAGGCCGACCTTCCAGCCGTCGGACATGGCCGCGGAGGCGCGATCGAACAGCACGCGTTCGCCATGGCGGAAGGAGAGGTCGTTGACGTGGAGCATGGGGCCGCGGCGTTTAGCACGCCGAAAGGGCCGGTCCAACCGGCTTGCCGGGCCGAAACCCCGCGTCTATAAGGCGCGCCCACTCGCCAAGATATCGCCTGCAAGAGGATTCCATGGCCGTAGAACGCACTTTCTCGATCATCAAGCCGGACGCGACCCGCCGGAACCTGACCGGCAAGATCAACGCCCGGTTCGAGGAAAAGGGCCTGCGCATCGTGGCCCAGAGGCGGATCTGGATGAGCCGCCAGCAGGCCGAGCAGTTCTACGGCGTGCACAAGGCGCGGCCGTTCTTCAACGATCTCTGCACCTTCATGACCTCCGGCCCGGTCGTGATCCAGGTGCTGGAAGGCGAGAGCGCCATCGCCAGGAACCGCGACATCATGGGCGCCACCAACCCGGCCAACGCCGCCGCCGGCACGATCCGCAAGGACTTCGCCGAATCCATCGAGGCCAACTCGGTGCACGGCTCGGACTCGCCGGAGAATGCCGCGATCGAGATCGCCTACTTCTTCGCCGGGTCCGAAATCGTCGGCTGAGCCGGGCGATCGGACATGAAAAAGCGGCCTGGGTGGGCCGCTTTTCTTTTGGGCCGGTGGCCGGCTCAAGCCAGGACGGCGAAAGCCACCAACAGGGCCACGGTGCCGCCGATGCCGAGCAGCAAGGCGAAGATGGTGGCGCTGCCAATCAGGCCCAGCGCCATGCTGGCGAGCAGCAGCACGATGAACAGGACCGCGAACAGCACCAGCTTGCTGAACGAATGGTAGGTCTGCAGATGGGCGGGAAGATCGTCCTGCGTTTCGGCCATGTCTGTTCCTCGTTGAAAGTCGCGGGGCTTTTATAGCGAATTAGGGATCGGTCGAGAAGAGCAGGGTGGCGCCGGGCGGAACGCCTTTGACGGCGGCCCGGCCTTCCGGCGCCGAGATGCGGCCCTCGGCGAACCAGCGCACGACCAGCGGGTAGAGCCGGTGTTCCTGGCGCAGGATGCGTGCCGCCAGCGTGTCCTCGGTGTCGTCCGCCAGCACCGGCACGGCCGCCTGGGCGATGATCGGGCCGGCGTCGAGGTCGGGGGTTACGAAATGCACGGTGCAGCCGCTCAGCCGCACGCCGGCGTCGATCGCCTGCCGCTGGACGCCCAGGCCCTTGAAACAGGGCAGAAGCGAGGGATGGATGTTGATCAGACGGTCTGCCCAACGGATCGGAAACCATGGGCTGAAAATCCGCATGAAGCCCGCGAGGACGACGAGCTCGACACCGTGCCGTTCGAGTTCGGCCGACACGGCGCGGTCGAAAGTCTCGCGATCGGGCCGGCCGCGGTGGGACACGACCGCTGTCGGCACGCCCGCTTTCTCGGCGATCGTCAGGCCGGGCGCATCGGCGACATTGCTCACGACCAGGGCGATCTCGGCGGGATAGTCGGCTTCCTTGGCGGCCGCGATCAGCGCGGCCATGTTGCTGCCGCGGCCCGAGATCAGGATTCCGACTTTCAGCTTCGCCATAGCGTCTCGGCGTGGTCGACCACGCAGTCGGCTTCATCGCCGGGCGCGCGCTCGATCATGCCGACTTCGTGCACGCTCTCGCCGGCATCCGTGAGCGCCTTGGCGACCGCCGTGGCGTCCTTCCGGGCCACGACGGCGATCATGCCGAGGCCGCAGTTGAAGGTGCGCAGCATGTCGTCGGTCGGCACGCGGCCCACCTCGCGCAGCCAGCGGAACACATCCGGCGCCGGCCACCGGCCGGCATCGAGGCGCGCGCGCGTGCCGTCGGGCAGGCAGCGCGGCACGTTGCCGGGCAGGCCGCCGCCGGTGATGTGGGCCAGGCCCTTGACGGCACGGGTGGCGCGGATCGTCGCCAGCAGCGGCTTGACGTAGATGCGCGTGGGTTCGAGCAGCGCCTGACCCAGCGATCCCGGGGCGAACGGAGCGGCGGCGTCGTAGCCGAGGCCGCTGCGCTCCACGATGCGGCGCACCAGCGAATAGCCGTTGGAATGCGCGCCGCTCGATCCCAGCCCCAGCACCACGTCGCCCGCTGCGATGTCGCTGCGCGGCAGCAGCCCGTCGCGTTCGGCGGCGCCGACCGAGAAGCCGGCGAGGTCGTAGTCGCCCTCGGCATACATGCCCGGCATCTCCGCCGTCTCGCCGCCGACCAGGGCGCAGCCGGCGCGCCGGCAGCCTTCGGCGATGCCGGCGACGATGCGACGTCCGGCGTCGACATCGAGCCGGCCGCTGGCGTAGTAGTCGAGGAAGAACAGCGGTTCGGCGCCCTGGACCACGATGTCGTTGACGCACATCGCCACCAGGTCGATGCCGACCGTGTCGGGAATGCCCGCCTCGATCGCGACCTTGAGCTTGGTGCCGACGCCGTCGGTGCCCGAGACGAGGATGGGATCCTTGAAGCCCGCCGCCTTGAGGTCGAACAATCCGCCGAAGCCGCCCAGGCCGCCCATGACTCCGCGCCGGTCCGTGCTGCGGGCCAGGGGCTTGATGTGCTCGACCAACGCATCGCCCGCATCGATATCGACGCCGGCGTCCTTGTAGGTCAGGGGTGGCCGGTTGTGGCCGGGGGCGTCGGGCTTCAAGCCAAGCTCATTCGTGCTAGATAGGTGGCGCGAACATAGCCAAAAACCGGACCTCCGCAATGCCGCCCCTGAGCAGGTTTTACACCCGCTGGTTTTCCACGATCTGCATCGTTTTGCTGGCGGCTTTTGCCGCTTGTGACGTGCGCGCGCAGGCCGACAGCAGCACCTACACGGTGGCGGGTGTCGATGTCGACGTGAATGCCGCCGACGCCGTGCAGGCGCGCCAGCAGGGCCTTCGCGAAGCCCGTCGCAAGGCCGCCAAGATGCTCGTCGAACGCATGGTGGCGCCGGAGGACCGCGCCCGCGTGGTGATACCGGACGACGGCAGGCTGGAAGGCATGGTCCGCGGCATCGAATTCGTGCGCGAGCGCTCCGCGCCCAACCGCTACATCGCCACCCTCAACGTCGTCTTCCAACCCGATCCGGTGAAAGCCTGGCTGGGCGAAAGCGGCGTCAAGATAGCCGAGACGGTGTCGCGGCCGGCGCTGGTGATCCCGCTATGGAAGGGCAAAGCCGGCGTCGAGCCGCTCGACGACGCGCAACCCCTGGCGCGAGGCCTGGCGGACGCTCGACACCGCCGGCAGCGCGGTGCCGGTGACGGTGATCCGTGGCGACCAGCTCGATCAGAACGCCATATCGGCCGAGGAGGCCTATGTCGGGGACGTTTCCGCCCTGTCGCGCCTGAACGAGCGTTACCGCGCCCCGACCATCGTCGTGGCGATCGTCGAGGGCGACAAGGAGTCGGGCCCGCTCACGATCGGCGGACTGCGCTACGACACGCAGACCGGCGCGCGCAGCGAGCTTCCCAAGGTAACCGTGCCGGATGCCGGTCAACTCGCCGATGCGGCGAAGAAGCTGCACGCCAAACTCGATGAGCAGTGGCGCGGGATCGCCGTGGTGCGGCGCGACGCGCAGGACTCGCTCGACGTCTACGTGCCGATCCGCACACTCGGCGACTGGGTCCAGGTACGCCAGCGGCTGGGCGGCGTGCCGGCGCTCAAGAGCGTCGTCGTGCGCAACCTCGAGTCCGATCGTGCCGAGCTGCGCCTGGAGTATTTCGGTACCACCGAGGAGCTGCAACGTACCCTGGCGCTGGCCGGTCTGACGCTCGACAAGGAAGCCGACAAGTGGCGACTGCAGCCGCGGTGATCGCGCATCGTGGGGCGGAGACATGACCGATCCGGCTCCGGCCACGCGCTGGCGCTTCTGGGCGGCGGCGGCGGTCGTCTTCCTGCTGATCCTGTGGCTCCTGAACGACATCCTGCTGCCGTTCGTTGTCGGCATGGCTGTCGCCTATTTCCTCGATCCCGTTGTCGGGCGCCTGCAGCGCCTGGGCATGTCGCGCACCTGGGCGACGACGACCGTTACGATCCTTGCCGTGCTGTTTGCCGTCGGCATCGGCATGGCGATCCTGCCACCGCTCTTCGGTGAGGTGCAGTCGCTGATCGTCAAGGCACCGCAGTACGTGGTGCAGGCGGCGGCGCGGATGCAGCCGCTGATCGAGCCGCTGCGCCAGAAGCTCGGCCTGCCGAGCCTCAGCCTGCAGGACATTCAGGCAGAAGCCACTCAATGGGCGGGACAGGCCCTTGCCGTCGCCGGCAGCCTGGCCGGCGGGCTGGCGAGGCGCGGTGCCGCCCTCATCAATCTGCTGGCGCTGGTCTTCCTGACGCCGGTCGTGACGTTCTATCTGTTGCGCGACTGGGAGAAGTTGATTGCCGCCCTCGACGGCGCCTTGCCGCTCGACCATGCGGACACCATCCGCAAGCTCGCTCGCGAATCCAATGCCGCCATCGCCGGCTACGTGCGCGGCCAGGCGCTGGTCTGCATCGCGCTGGGCTCGATCTACGCCATCGGACTGTCGCTGGTCGGCCTGCAGTTCGGGCTGGTCATCGGCCTGATCGCGGGCGCCATTTCCTTCATTCCCTTCGTCGGCACCTTCGTCGGCGCCGTCATGGCGCTGGGCATGGCGCTGGCGCAGTTTCCGCCGGACTGGTGGAGCGTCGCCAAGGTCGCCGCGGTGTTCCTGTTCGGCCAGGCGATGGAAGGCAACGTGCTGTCGCCCAAGCTGGTCGGCGATCGGGTCGGCCTGCATCCGGTCTGGATCATGTTCGCCCTGCTGGCCGGCGGGTCGCTGTTCGGCTTCGTCGGCATCCTGATCGCGGTGCCGACGGCGGCGGTGATCGGCGTCGTCGTGCGCCACCTGCTCGGCCGCTATCGCGAGAGCGGGATCTATCGCGGCGCCGATCCGGGCTGAGCGCCGATGGCGAACCAGCTCACGTTCGACCTGGCGCTGCCGCCGCCGACCTACGCGCGCGAGGATTTCGTCGCGGCGCCTGGCAATCGGGAGGCGCTCGCCTGGATCGATCGCTGGCCCGACTGGCCGGCGCCGGTGCTGGCGCTGGGCGGCCCCGCCGGCTGCGGCAAGACCCATCTCGCCCGCATCTGGGCGGCGCGTGCCGGCGCCGCGCTGATGGAGGGCGAAGCGCTCGAGGGCAAGAGCGTCGCGGACCTGTCGGAGCTCGCGGCGGCCTCGGCCGCGATCGTGATCGACAACGCCGACCGCGCGCCGGAACGGGCCCTGTTCCACCTCTACAATCTGATGCGCGAACGGCGGCGGCCATCTGCTGCTGATCGCGACCGCGCTGCCGGCCCACTGGTCGATCGCCTTGCCCGATCTCGCATCGCGGCTGCGCGCGGCGCCCGCGGCGACCGTGGCGCCGCCCGACGACGAGCTGTTGGGGTCGATCATCCTGAAGCAGCTCGCCGATCGGCAATTGCACGCCGGCGCGGGGGTCGTGCACTATCTGGTATCGCACATGGAGCGGTCGGCTGAATCGCGCACGGCGCGTGGTCGCCGCCCTCGACCGCCGGGCATTGGCCGAACGTCGCGAGATCGACCGCCGCCTGGCGGCCGATGTCCTGGCCGAACTGTCCGGGACGTAGCGAGGCGAGGGAGGAGAGGAAGAATGAAGAGCACTGCTCGTGGCGGCGCTGCTTGGCGTGCTTGCGTCGACGGCCTCGGCGCAACAGTCGCCGATCATGGGAACCTGGCTCTCGGCCTCGGGCGTGGCCCAGGTGCGCGTCGGCCCGTGCCCGGATGCGGCGAGCGGGCCGCTCTGCGGCGTCATCGTCGGCCTGATCAATCCCAAGGGTCCGAACGGCGTCGTGGTCGCGCCCGAGGCGGCGGTCGACTTCCGCAATCCCGATCCGGCGCTGCGCGGCCGCAAGGTTCTGGGCATGCCCCTGATCTGGGGCTTCAAGAAGACGTCCGATCCCAACGCCTTCGAGGACGGACACATCTACAGCGCCGAGAACGGCAAGACCTACAACGCCAACGTCAGCCTGCAGCCCGACGGCAAGCTGCGGCTGCGCGGCTATGTCGGCTCGCCGATGTTCGGCGAAACGCAAATCTGGACGCGAATCAAATAGGGAGCGTGGCGATGGATATGGGCATCAAGGGCCGCAAGGCGATCGTTTGTGCGGCGAGCAAGGGGTTGGGCAAGGGCTGCGCCATGGCGCTGGCCCAGGAGGGCGTCGACCTTGTCATCAACGCCCGCACCAAGGCGGAGCTCGAGGCCACGGCGGAGGAGATCCGCAAGAAGACCGGCGTGAAGGTCACGCCGATAGCCGTCGACGTCACGACCGACGCCGGCCGCAAGCAGGTGCTCGCCGCCTGCCCGGAGCCCGACATCATCGTCAACAATGCCGGCGGCCCGCCGCCGGGCGACTTCCGCGACTGGAATCGCGACGACTGGATCAAGGCGATCGACGCCAACATGCTGACGCCCATCGAGTTCATCAAGGCGTCGGTCGACGGCATGATGAAGCGCGGCTTCGGGCGCATCGTGAACATCACCTCGAGCTCGGTGAAGGCGCCGATCGACATCCTGGGATTGAGCAACGGCGCGCGCAGCGGCCTCACCGGCTTCGTGGCAGGCGTGGCGCGCGTCACGGTCCGCCATGGCGTCACCATCAACGGCCTGCTGCCCGGCCCCTTCGACACCGATCGGCTGCGGGGCACCTACAAGGCGCGCGCCGCCAAGAGCGGCAAGAGCTACGAGGAAGAGTACCAGGCCGGCGCCAAGATGAACCCGGCCGGCCGCTTCGGCACGGCCGAGGAGTTCGGCGCCGCCTGCGCTTTCCTGTGCAGCACGCATGCGAGCTACATCACCGGGCAGAACCTGCTGATGGATGGCGGCCAGTATCCAGGGACGTATTAGCCATGCTTCCTCCCCACGAAGTGGGGAGGTGGCCGAAGGCCGGTGGGGTCATGGGCTCACGCACGTCGTGTTGCCTCTGACCCCTCCGCCCGCTGCGCGGGCACCGCCCCTCGTAAGACGAGGGGAGGCAACTGAGACGCGCTAGGTCACCGCAAGGTCGCGCGGCCGCACGAAAGCCACCAGCTTGGCGGAGCCCGTCGTCAGGTCCCGCCAGGGTTGGTCCGAGAGGCTGAGCGTGGCCAGCGTCCCGGTTGGGAATTTCTCCCTGAGGGCGGCGAGAGTGTCGGGCGGACCGCTGCCTGCCAGGGCCTCGGCGAGGCGCCAGATGCCGTCGTTGTGGCCGATCAGCAGGACCGTCGAGACATCGTCGGCCACGGCCTTGATATGGGCTAGCAAAGCGTCCTCGGAGGCGAGGTAGAGGCTCTTCTCCAGCGAAATCGGCGGCGCGGGGCTTGCCAGCCGCTTTACCAGCGGCGCCAGCGTCTGGCGCGTCCGCATGGCCGTCGAGCACAGGATCAGGTCGGGGCGGGGGCCTGTTCGGACGATGTAGTCGGCTACGGCCTTGGCCGCCCGTTCGCCCCGCCCGTTCAGGGGGCGCTCATGGTCGTCCAGCCGGGGGTCGCTCCAGGCCGATTTTGCGTGCCGTAGCAGGAGAATGGTCCTCACCGAGTCGATCCGATAAAATCGTTTTGCAACAATCACTTATTGAATTGCCATGACACTGTCATGCAGAGGCGGTACCGTGCCTGTGAACAATCCCGGGAGGCGCCCCCCGCGGGGCCGACAATGGACGCCCTAACTCCGACCACCATCCAGGCTTCGGCCCTCGAAATAGCACCGGACAGTCCGCAGCGCTTCATCAATCGCGAATTGTCGTGGCTGGCCTTCAACATGCGGGTGCTCGAGGAGGCCAGCAACAAGCGCCATCCGTTGCTCGAACGCGTGCGCTTCCTGTCGATCTCGGCCGACAATCTCGACGAATTCTACATGGTCCGCGTCGCCGGCCTGGTCGACATGCTGCAGACCCGGTCGACGCTGCTGAGCGACGACGGCATGACGCCGGCCGACCAGCTCGTGGCGATCCGCGAGCGCGCCTCGATCCTGATGGCCCGCCAGCAGGAGGTATGGGCCTCCCTGCAGGACGAGCTGCGCGAAGCCGGCATCGCCGTTCTCGATCCCGGCGAATTGACCGAGGCCGAGCGCTCCTGGCTCGACCAGTATTTCATCGATCAGGTCTTCCCGATCCTGACGCCGCTTGCCATCGATCCGGCGCATCCGTTCCCGTTCATTCCCAACGGTGGCTTCTCCGCCATCCTCAAGCTGCAGCGCAAGGAGGACCGCAGGCCGCTGATGGCCCTGTTGCCGCTGCCGCCGCAGGTCGACCGCTTCATTCGCCTGCCCGGCGCCGCGATCCGCTTCCTGTCGCTGGAGGACCTGGTCGACATCTACCTGCCACGCCTGTTCCCGGGCTACGAGGTGATCGAGCAGGCCGTGTTCCGGCTGATCCGCGACAGCGACGTCGAGATCAACGAGGAGGCCGAGGATCTCGTGCTGCTCTACGAGAGCGCGCTCAAGCGCCGCCGCCGCGGCGACCTGATCTCGATCTCGGTCAACAGCGCCATGCCGGCCGAGCTGCGCGACTTCCTGTTCGACCAGCTCGAGATCCCGGCCCAGACACCGACCGTGCATGTCTTCCATCTCGACCGCATGCTCAACATCGGCGACGTGAAGGCGGTGATCGTCGACGACCGGCCCGACCTCAAGTTCACGCCCTACAACGCCCGCTTCCCCGAGCGCATCCGCGACTTCGGCGGCGACTGCTTCGCCGCCATCCGTGCCAAGGACATCGTCGTCCACCATCCCTACGAAAGCTTCGACGTCGTCGTGCAGTTCCTGCGCCAGGCGGCGCGCGATCCGGCCGTGGTGGCGATCAAGCAGACGCTCTATCGCACCAGCCACGACTCGCCGATCGTCAAGGAGCTGATCGCGGCGGCTGAAGCCGGCAAGACGGTGTCGGCGCTGGTCGAGCTCAAGGCACGGTTCGACGAGGAGGCCAACATCCGCTGGGCGCGCGACCTCGAGCGCGCCGGCGTCCAGGTCGTCTACGGCTTCATCGACCTCAAGACCCACGCCAAGGTCTCGATGGTGGTGCGGCGCGAAGCGCAGTCGATCCGCACCTACGTGCATTTCGGCACCGGCAACTACCATCCGATCACGGCGCGCGTTTACACCGACCTGTCGTTCTTCACCTGCGATCCGGCGATGGGCCGCGACGCCGCGCGCCTGTTCAACTACATGACGGGATACGCCCGGCCCGAGCAGATGGAGAAGATCGCCTTCGCGCCGGTCACGCTGCGCCCCACGCTCTATAGCCTGATCGACGCGGAGATCGCCAACGCCAAGGCCGGCCGGCCGGCGGCGATCTGGGTCAAGCTCAACTCGCTGGTCGATGCCGGGCTGATCGATCGGCTCTACGCCGCCTCGCGGGCCGGTGTGCAGATCGACCTGGTGGTGCGCGGCATCTGCTGCCTGCGTCCCGGCATGCCGGGCCTGAGCGAGCATATCCGGGTCAAGAGCATGATCGGGCGCTTCCTCGAGCACGCGCGCATCGTCTGCTTCGGCAACGGCAAGCCGCTGCCGTCGCCCGACGCCAAGGTGTTCATCTCGTCGGCCGACTGGATGCCGCGCAACCTCGACCGCAGGGTCGAACTGCTCTGCCCGGTCGAGAATCCGACGGTGCACGAGCAGGTGCTCGACCAGATCATGGTCGCCAACCTGAAGGACGACGGCCAGAGCTGGATCATGGCGCCGGACGGCTCCTACAGCCGCCCTCAGTGCGGCAAGGAACCTTTCATTGCCCATCACTATTTCATGACCAACCCGTCCCTGTCGGGTCGTGGCAGCGCACTCAAGCTGAGCGGCGCCGTTCCCCGGCTGGTGCTGCGCACCTGACGCCAGGTTGCCGACGGTGCCTGCGGCTTCTCCGCGCCGAGCGCGGCGCCTCAGCGCCGTCCGCGGCGCCTAGTCGCGCCCGAATTGCCGCTGCAATCCCGCGCGGTTTCGGCTAGAGGGAGCGCGCATGGACGGCGAAACGACCGCAGGCGCCCCAGCTTCGGCTGGCTCCGTAGGCAAGGGCCGCGTCGGCATTATCGACGTCGGCTCCAACTCGATCCGTCTGGTCGTGTACGAGCGGGCAAGCCGTGCGCCGCTGCCGGTGTTCAACGAAAAGGTGCTGTGCGGCCTGGCCCGCGGCCTCGATGCCACCGGCCGCCTCAATCCCGAGGGGGTCGAGATGGCGCTGGCCAACATCGACCGCTTCACGACGCTCGCCCACAACATGAAGGTGATGTCGCTCGACCTGCTGGCCACGGCCGCCGTGCGTGACGCCGCCGACGGCGCCGATTTCATGCGCGAACTCGAGCGCCGGCCCGGCATCAAGGCCCATATCGTGAGCGGCCAGGACGAGGCGCGTTTCTCCGGCTACGGCGTGATCTGCGGCATGCCCGACGCCTCGGGCGTGATGGGCGATCTGGGCGGTGGCAGCCTCGAACTGGTGGCGCTGGAGCAGGGACGGCTCGGCGCCTCGAGCACGCTCCCGGTCGGTCCGCTGCGCCTGATGTCGTCGGGCAAGAGCGATCCCAAGCGGGCCGTGCTCGATGCCATCGAGAGCGTGCGCTGGCTGCGCGAGGAGACAGGCAAGACCTTCTATGCCGTGGGCGGCGCCTGGCGGTCTTTCGCGCGCCTGCACATGGAGCAGGCTGGCTATCCGCTGCACATCATCCACCACTACGAGATCGCCGCCGAAGAGGCGCGCGCGGTGGCCCGCCTGATCGCGGTGCAGAGCGCCAAGTCGCTGGAGAAGATGCCGGGCGTGTCGCGCCGCCGCGTCGACACCCTGCCGCTCGCCTGCCTGGCGCTCGACCGCCTGCTGGCCGCGCTCAAGCCCAGGACAGTCGTCTTCTCGGCCTTCGGCCTGCGCGAGGGCTTCTACTATTCCCGGCTGAGCGAGGTCGAGCGCGCGCGCCATCCGCTGATCGCCTTCGCCGAGGAGCAGGGCGCCGGCTGGCGCCGCTTCGATCTCTCTCCGTCCGAGATCTTCGACTGGCTGAGCCCCGCCTTCCTCGGCGAGAGCGACGCCGATCGGGTCCTGCGCATCGTCGCCTGCCATCTCAGCGACATCTCGTGGAACGACCATCCCGACTACCGCGCCGACCAGGCGTATATCCGCGTGCTCCATTTGCCGGCGCCGGGCATGAGTCACCGCGAGCGTGCCATCCTCGCGATGGCACTCGCCTACCGCTACAAGAGCGATCCCAAGTCGGCGATGCTCGACACCGCGCTCCGCCTCTCGGACAGCAGGGGAAGGACCTTTGCCCGCCGCCTCGGCGCCTGCCTCCGGCTGGCCTACAATCTATCCGGCGGCGCGCCCGGCCTGCTGCCGCAGATCCAGCTGCGCCGCACCGATCGCGAGTTGCGGCTGCTCGTGCCGCCCGGCGCCAGGGGCAGCCTGGGCGATGTGACGGCCCGCCGCCTCGAGAGCGCTGCCGAATCGTTCGACCTCAAGTCGACGATCGTGACGGGCTCGTAGCGGCGTTTATGTTCCTGGAGCCCGGGCCCTAGGCCGCCGGCGGAATCGGAATGAGCTTGGGTTGGTCACCCGACAGCGCCAGCGCCAGGCGGCCTTCGATGAGGTCCACCGCATCGGCGCCAAAGACCTCGCGGCGCCAGCCCTTGAGCGCCGGCACGTCGCGCTTGCCCGCCGCCAGGCGGTCGAGCTCGTCGGCGCCCGCGACCAGCCGGCCGGCGACGCCCGATTGCTCCGCCTTCAGCCGGAGCAGCGTGCGCAGGAGATCGACGACGGCACTGGGCGCGCGTAACTGCTCGGCCGGCCTGTCGCGCGAGGGCAGGTCCGCCTCGGGCACCGTGCGCGCCTTCTCCATCGCTTCCAGGAGCTCGCGGCCCTGCCAGCCCTCGGCAAAGCCGCGGCCCAGCCCCCGCGTCATGGCGAGATCCTCGATCGTCTTGGGCGCGTGGCTCGCGATTTCGAGCAGCTGCTCGTCGCGCAGCAGGCGCTGGCGCGGGATGTCGATGCGCTGGGCGGTGCGCTCGCGCCAGGCGGCCACTTCCTTCAGGGTGCCCAGGAGGCGGGGCGTGGCGCCGCGCGGCTTCAGCCGGCGCCACGCCTGCTCGGGATCGGCGCGATAGGTTGCCGGGTCGTTGAGCACCGCCATCTCCTCGGTGATCCAGGGAAACCGCCCCGTCTTGTCGAGCTGGCGCTTCAGTTTCTCGTAAACCACGCGCAGGTGCGTGACGTCGGACAGCGCATAGGAGATCTGCCGCTCGCTGAGCGGCCGCCGGCTCCAGTCGGTGAAGCGGCTCGACTTGTCGATCTTTGCCTTGGCAAGCTTGGTGGCGAGCGATTCGTAGGACGCCGCCTCGCCGTGGCCGCACACCATCGCCGCCACCTGGGTGTCGAACAGCGGCTGGGGCACCTTGGTCATGCGCAGGTAAAAAATCTCGAGATCCTGGCGCGCCGCGTGGAAGACCTTGAGGACCTTGGGATTGGCCATCAGCTCGTCGAGCGGGGCGAGGTCGATGCCGTCGGCCAGGGCGTCGATCGCGGCCGCGTCATCAGGGCCCGCCACCTGCGCCAGGCAGAGCTTGGGCCAGTAGGTCCGCTCACGCATGAACTCGGTGTCGACGGCGATGAATTCGGTGCCGGCCAACGGCTTGCAGAAGGCCGCCAATTCCTCGGTCGTGGTGATGAGCTTCATTGAAGCGATCTATAGCGGGCGGGACGGGCAGGGGAAAGGTGCCGCGGCCCGAACGGCCCGGTTCTCTTGACTTGGCGGCGCAATCCGTGCCTTTTGCCGGGCCATAAAAGCCCGGAAAATCAGTAATGTCTTCCATCTACCGAACCCATACGTGCGGCCAGTTGAGGCCCGAGCAGGTCGGCCAGCAGGCCCGCCTGTCGGGCTGGGTCCAGCGCAAGCGCGACCACGGCAACCTGCTGTTCATCGACCTGCGCGACCACTATGGGGTCACCCAGGTGGTGGTCGACGTGTCCAGCCCGGTGTTCAAGACAGCAGAAGCAGTGCGCGCCGAGAGCGTGATCACGGTGAGCGGCAAGGTGGTCGCGCGTGAGGCGGCCACGGTTAACCCCAGGCTCGTCACCGGCCAGGTCGAGCTCGACGCCGCCGAGATGGTCGTCCAGTCGATGGCCGAGACCCTGCCGATCCCGGTGCATGTCGAGAACGACACCACGCCCGAGGAGCTCAGGCTCAAGTACCGCTTTCTCGACCTGCGCAAGGACAAGCTGCACAAGAACATCGTGCTGCGCAGCCAGGTCATCGCCAGCCTGCGCCGGCGCATGATCGAGCAGGGCTTCATGGAGTTCCAGACGCCGATCCTGACCGCCGACAGCCCCGAAGGCGCGCGCTCCTATGTCGTGCCGAGCCGGCTGCATCCCGGCAAGTTCTACGCGCTGCCGCAGGCGCCGCAGATGTTCAAGCAGCTCCTGATGGTGTCGGGCTTCGACCGCTACTTCCAGATCGCGCCCTGCTTCCGGGACGAAGACGCGCGCGCCGATCGGGCGCCGGGCGAATTCTACCAGCTCGACTTCGAGATGAGCTTCGTCACTCAGGACGATGTGTTCGCCGCCATCGAGCCGGTGCTGGGCGGCGTGTTTCAGGAGTTCGCCGCGTTTGGACGCGAGAGCCCGCGCAAGGTGACGAGCTTCCCGTTCCCGCGCATTCCCTACGCCGAGGCGCTGCTGACCTACGGCACCGACAAGCCCGACCTGCGCAACCCGCTGCGCATCGTCGATGCCGGCGAGGTCTTCGCCGGGTCGGACTTCAAGGTCTTTGCCGGCATCGTGGCGTCGGGCGGTGTTGTGCGCGCGCTCCGCGCGCCCAAGGCCGCGGCGCAGCCCCGGAGTTTCTTCGACAAGCTGAACTCCTGGGCGCAGGGCGAAGGCAAGCCTGGATTGGGCTACATCGTGCTCGAAGGCGGGGCGGGCAAGGGACCGATCGCCAAGTTCGTGACCGAGGATCGGCTGGCCAGGCTCAAGGCGCTGACCGGCGCCGAAGACGGCGACGCGGTATTCTTCGTCGCCGACAAGCCGGAGGCCGCCTGGAAATTCGCCGGCCAGGTGCGCACCAAGGTCGGCCAGGAGATGGGCCTGATCGCCGAGGATGCCTTCGAGTTCTGCTGGATCGTCGACTTCCCGATGTTCGAGTACGACGAGACGGCCAAGAAGATCGATTTCAGCCACAACCCGTTCTCGATGCCCCAGGGCGGGCTCGAGGCGCTGGAGACCCAGGACCCGCTCACCATCAAGGCCTGGCAGTACGACATCGTCTGTAACGGCATCGAGCTCTGCTCGGGCGCGATCCGCAACCATCGTCCCGAGATCATGTTCAAGGCGTTCGGCATCGCGGGCTATAGCCAGGAAGAGGTCGAGCGCCGGTTCGGCGGCTTGCTGAACGCTTTCCGCTACGGCGCGCCGCCGCACGGTGGCGCGGCTCCCGGCATCGATCGCATCGTCATGCTGCTGGCCGACGAACCCAATATCCGCGAGGTCATCTGCTTCCCGATGAACCAGCAGGCGGTCGACCTGATGATGGATGCACCGGCCGAGTTGCCGGCCGAGAAGCTGCGCGAGTTGTTCATTGCGTTGCGGCTGCCACCGCCCAAAAAGGACTAGCTGACTGCCCCTGCGCGGAGGGCGTCATGCCTTGCCGCTCGCGTTCCTCGCTGCCAGACTTTGATCAACATCGGCGTTTGACCGGTTGACCAAGGAGGAAGCGATGACCGACAAGCTGGACAAAGGCAGGCGTGACTTTTTGACCGTCGCATCGGTGGGCGGAGCCGTGGCGGCGCTGGGCGTTCTTGGCATCAACGAGGCGATGGCCGCCGGCGTGGCGACGGGACGCTCGGAAAAGCCACTGAAGGCTGCATTCTCGAATGCCGGCCTGCAGGCCACCTGGTGCGCGCAAGGCAAGGCGGCCGCCGAATACTGGGGCAAGCTCTACAATGTCGACGTCACCTGGTTCGACGGCCAGCTCGACGCCGTCAAGCAACGCGCCGCGATCGACAACATGGCGTCGCAGAAATGGGACTTCGTCGCCATCCAGGCCTTCGGCATCGGCACGCTCGTCCAGCCCGTGCAGAAGATGATCGATGCCGGCATCCCCGTCATCGACATGGACACGCTGATCGCCCCGCTCGACAAGATCAACGTCCATAGCTTCCTGGCGCCGGACAACGTGTTCATGGGCTCGGCCGTCACCCAGGCGCTGGTCACCAAGATGGGCGGCAAGGGCAAGATCATCATGACCCAGGGTGCGCTCGGCCATACCGGGGCGCAGGGCCGCGCCAAGGGTTTCGAAATGGTGGTCAAGCAGTACCCCGGCATCGAGGTGCTCGACACGCAGCCGGCCGACTGGGACGTCTCCAAGACGGCCCGCCTGTGGGAAACCTATCTCACCAAGTATCCGCAGATCGACGCGGCCTTCTTCCACAACGACGACATGGCGCTCGCCGCCTACAACATCATGAAGGCGCACAATCGCACGAACATCCTGATCGGCGGCGTCGATGCGATGCCGCCGGCAATCGCAGCGGTTTCCGACGGGCGCATGTTCGCCACGGTCCGCAATCCGTCGTGCCGCATCCATGGCGGCGCCATCGTGGCCGGCGTGGCCGCGGTCAACGGCGGCGAGAAGACCGGCACGGGCATTCCCAAGAGCGTCGTCACTGACGGCCCTGTCGTGACCAAGGAGAACGCCGCCGGGATGCAGTGGATGGAAGATCACTTCCTGATCTGAGCTTGTCGCACCTCATGTCGCCTCGTCATACGGCCGCGGCGTGGACACATCCGATGCTCGCCTTTGCGATCGGTCGGTATTGCGTCATGCGGGGGCAAGGCGCTGACCCGCGACGGTGCCCATCTCTTTCCTTGGGCACCGTTGGCCATCTGAATAAATACTAAACTATTACTTGACTATTTACTTAATGGCGGACCAATGTTTCCCCAGCATAAGGATCACCGCCATGCTCAGCCTTGCCGATGGTTCAAAGGCAAAACCTCGCTCCTGCCGGATGGCGGTGGCGTCGTCGCGGCGCCTCGCCTTGCCGACAGTGCTGGCAGCCCGACGGCCTCGGCAGGGCAAAAACGACTGCCGGGAATACCGGAAATACCGGAAATTCCCCGGTCGGCTCGCAATGCGATACGCACCCTCGGGCGGCTGTGTCCACGTCGTAGCGTATGACGGGGAGATGGTCCCGAAGGGGGTGGAGGGGGAAGATTGCGGTAAAATGCCTGCCGAATTCAGATCATGACGGTTCAAAGATCGTCTGTGGAGCTTTCCCCGTCCGGCAAAGGCGCTGTAACCGGCGCCGACCCGGGCCGCCTCCCCGGCAGGGCGGGGGAGGCATGTGAATTGGGCCCGCGTCGCCGATGACGCCGCTTGAAATGCACGGCATTTCCAAGTCGTTCGGCGGCGTCGCCGCGCTGCGCGACGTCGATTTCGTGCTGCGCTCCGGCGAGATCCATGGCCTGGTCGGCGAGAACGGCGCGGGCAAGTCGACCCTGATGAAGATCATCGCCGGACTCCACGCCCAATATCAGGGGCGCATGGCGATCGACGGACGCGACGTTCATTTCCGCTCGGCCCGCGATGCGCTGGCCGCCGGCATCGGCATGGTGCACCAGGAGCTGAGCATCGTCCCGGATCTTACGGTGGCCGAGAACGTCTATCTCGGCAAGCAGCCGACCCGGAACGGCTTCGTCGACTGGCGCGCCATGATCGCCGGCGCTTCCGAGCAGCTCGCGAGCCTCGGCATCGACGTCGATCCGCGCGCCCGGATGGGTTCTCTGGCGATCGGCCTGCAGCAATTGATCGAGCTGGCGCGCGTGCTTTTCTCCGGCGCCCGCATTGTCATTCTCGACGAGCCGACCTCGGCGCTCTCGCCGCCCGAGGTGCAGCGCCTGTTCGAGGTCCTGCGCGCCGTGCGCGCGAGTGGGCGCAGCATCGTCTTCATCTCGCATTTCCTCGATGACGTGCTGGCCATTTCCGACACGGTGACGGTTTTCCGCAATGGCCAGAAAGTCGTCACCGAAGCCGCCGCCAGGATCGACAAGGGCTGGGTGATCGAACGCATGATCGGCCGAGGCCACGAGGATCTCGAGGAGAGCTATACGAGGGCGATCGAGCTCGACAGCAAGCCCGACGCGCCGGTCGTGCTCGCGGCCCGCGGACTGGGCGCTGGCCGCGCCTTCGATGCCATTTCGCTCGATGTCAGGGCCGGCGAGGTGCTGGGAGTCTACGGCTTCATGGGCTGCGGCCAGCTCGAGCTGGCCCGCGCGCTGTTCGGCAAGCTGAAACCCACGACGGGCACGCTTTCGATCGGCGGCAAGGCGCTGCGCTTGCGCAGCACGGCGCACGCCCGTCGGGCCGGCGTCGCCTTCGTCCCGGAAAGCCGCCGGTCGATGCTGTTCTACCAGGAGCCGGTTTTCAAGAACATGTCGATCAGCGTGCTGGGTCGCATCGCCCGGCTATGGCTGAAGCCGAATGTCGAGAAGGGCATTGCGCGGCGCCATGTCGAGGCGCTGTCGATCCGCCCATCGAAGGTCGAGGCGCTGCTGGGAAGCCTCTCCGGCGGCAACCAGCAGAAGGTGGCGCTGGCGAAATGGTTGACCTGGCCGCCCAGGGTGCTGGTGCTGAGCGAACCGACACGCGGCATGGACGTCGGCGCCAAGGAGGACGTCGTCAAGATCGTACGCGGGCTGCGCGATCGCGGTCTCGGCATCGTCGTCATGTCGACCGAGCCCGAGACGGTGCTGTCGCTGGCCGACCGCATTGTGGTGATGAAGAAGGGGCGGATCGTGCGCGAGTTCGCCAGCGAGGCGATCAGCAAGGATCGCCTGCTCGAGGCCGCCTGAGGATCGCTGCAAGAGAACCGCCGCATGAGAACATTCGTCCGCACCCAGCTGCGCAACATCGCGCCGTTCCTGACCTTGATCGTCCTGCTCGTGTTCTTCAGCGTCGCCAGCAAGTCGTTCGCGACTTTCGACAATGCCGCCAATATCCTGACCCAGATCTCCGTGGCTGGAGTCATCGCCGTCGGTCTCACTTTCGTCATCCTGTGTGCGGAGATCGACCTTTCCGTCGCCGCCATCGCCAACGCGACCGGCATCGTCGTGGCCTATTTCACGCTGCAGGAAAACTACGTGAACATCCACAACCTGCCGCTGCCCGGCTGGTTGGCCATCGTCATGGCGCTGCTTGCCTGCACGCTGCTCGGCCTGGTCAACGCCTTCGGCACGACGGTGATCGGTATTCCCTCCTTCATCATGACGCTCGCCATGATGCAGATCGGCGCGGGCATATGCGCCCTCCTGGTGCGTGGCCAGATCGCCTACGCCGTTCCCGACTTCGTCGCCGCCATGGGGGCCGGTTCGATCGGCGGAGTGCCCTGGATCGTCGTCGTGCTCGGCGTCTTTCTGCTCGCCGGCCACGTCGTGCTGACCTACACGCGCTTCGGCCGCTACGTCTACATGGTCGGCGGCAACCGCGAGGCGGCGGAATATTCGGGCGTCAACGTGAAGCTGGTGCTGGGCGCCGTCATGGTCATTTCGGCCGTCTGCTCCGGCGTTGCCGGCATGCTGGGCGTCGCCCATTTCGGCAGCGCCCAGCAGAACGAATTCGACGGCTATCTGCTGGATGCCATCGCCGCCGTGGTCGTCGGCGGCACCAGCCTGTTCGGCGGCCGCGGTGGCATCGGCAACACGATCATCGGCCTCCTCATCCTGGGCGTCCTCAACAACGGCCTCGACCATATCGAGATCGACAGCTTCCTGAAGATCCTGATCCGCGGGCTCATCCTGCTCGCCGCCCTGATCATCAACGTCTACGTCCAGAGCGTCCGGGAGAGCGAACGAACCGGCTCGCCCTGAGGCGGCGCGCACAGCGGCTTGCGGCTGCCATCCGGGAAAGACTAGGAGTGGTAGGGATCGTGCAAATTGACTAAATCAATAAAATCATGTATATTCAGTAAGTTATTTAATTTTCATAAAGTATATTATGAGCTTCCCCCGGCTCTCCCTGATAATGTTGCCGCTGGTCGCGAGCCTGGCCCTGCTGACCGGCGCCTGTGGCGCACCGCTTGTGGTGACCGGCGCAAGCTATGCCGCCGACGGCGGCATGCTGGTCGCCAGCAACAAGACCGCGACCGACCACCTGGCCTCGATGGTTTCCAAGAAGGACTGCGCTTTGTGGCGCGTCCTGCGTGGCCGTGCGGTCTGCAAGGAGCGCGAGGGCGACAAGGATCCTTATGCCGTCGATTACACCGACCCCCAGCGCATGGTGAGCGAGGAGGGCGTGCAGTACGCGCCGCCGCTCCATGCCGCGCCCGACGCCCCGGCCGCGAGCTGGGACGCCGCGGCCTACAACAGCGCGCCGCCGGCTCCTTCGGCACCTTCCGTACCCGTCACGGCTGTCGCGGACGCGGCGTCCGAGCCCGCCATGGCGCCAGATCCGGCGCCGGCCGTAGCCACCCAAACCGCGCCAAAGCCCAAGAAGCCCAAGCTTCGCTCGGTCAAGAAGCCTTCACGACATCCGGCGGCGCCTGCTTCCTGAGCAGAAAGGCCTCGAGGTTGTCGAGCGCCTTGAAGCCCATCGCATTGCGCGTCTCGGTCGTCGCCGAGCCCATGTGCGGCAGCAGGAAGGCGTTGGTGAGCCCATAGTAGCCCTGGTGGATCTTGGGCTCGCCCTCGAAGACGTCGAGCCCGGCTGCCGCCAGCCGGCCGCTCTTCAGGGCGGCGATCAGCGCTTCGTCGTCGACCACGCCGCCCCGCGCGGTATTCACCACGATCGCTCCCTTGGGCAGCTTGGCGATGCGCTCGGTATTGACCCATTTGCGCGTTGCCGGCGTCATGGGGGCGTTGATCGACAGGAAGTCGCAATGCGGCAGCATGGCTTCGGGCTCGGCGTGGAAGATCGCGCCCTTCTCGAGGTCGGCCGGCAGGCGGCTGCGGTTGCTGTAGTGGATCTGCATGCGGAAAGCCCGCGCCCGGTCGGCCATCGCCTGGCCGATGCGGCCCATGCCCAGGATACCGAGTTGCTTGCCGGTAACGTGCACGCCCATGAGCTGGGTGGGGGTCCAGCCCACCCAGTTGTGGGTTCGCAGCATGTGCATGCCCTCATGGGCCCGGCGCGCGGCGCCCAGCAGGCACAGCATGGCGATGTCCGCCGTGGCGTCGGTCAGGACGTCGGGCGTGTTGCTGACGGCGATGCCCCGCTTGGCCGCCGCGGCCACGTCGACGTGTTCGTAGCCCACCGAGAAGGTGGCGATGATGCGGACCGAGGCGGGCAGGCCGGCGATGGTCTCGGCGTTCAGCGGGTCGCCCGCGGCGCACATGATGCCGTCGCAGCCGTCCGTCGCCTTGATCAGGGCCGGGCCATCGTAGAGCCGGTCGTCGGGATTGAGGACCGCGTCGAAATTCGCCGCCAGCCGGGCTTCGACATCCGGCGGAAAGTGCCGCGTGGCGAGAACCCGAGGTTTGCCGGTCGTCATAAGCGATATCCTCCCTGTGCAGCCCTGCCGCAGGCGATCATTCTGGCATTCCGCGCGCATGGATATTACGCTTGGCCGCCCGGCTACAAGGCCTAGCCCCCCGCCAATGTCCGTTGATCACGCTTAGTTTTCGCCGTCCTCACGTCCAGATCGCGGTCTCGTTCGCCGCCGTCTGTACCCTGCTGTTGCTCGGCCTGTGGATAAAGGGCGCCGACGCCCAGCAGCAACAGGAGGTCGTGCTGGCGCCGCACCGGGCGACTTACGACATGAAGCTCTCCGTGGCTCGGCCCAACAGCGGCATCGTCGAGGTGAACGGCCGCATGGTCCTGGAGATGGTCGACTCCTGCGACGGCTGGGAGGTCAAGCAGCGCATCAAGCTCAAGTTCCTGCGCAACGACGGGGAGGAGTTCGACACCGATTTCGAGCTTTACCAGCTACGAATTCGAAGGACGGCCTGGCGTTGCGCTTCAGCGTGCGCAACATCCAGGACGACGAGGTCGAGGAGGAGCTGCGTGGCCAGGCCGACCTCGAGGCGCCAGGTGGCAAGGGCAAGGCTTCCTTCACCCTGCCGGAGGCGCGCAGCTTCGAGCTGCCGGCGGGCACCCTGTTCCCCACCACCCATCTCGCTTTGCTCATCCGGCACGCCCGAGCCGGCGACAAATCCGCGTCCTACAGCGTCTTCGACGGTGCCCGGCTCGACGGTGCCTTCCAGGTCAATGCCGTGATCGGCCGACCGCCGCGCACGGCCGGAGCGCCACCGGTGCGCGGCGATACAGGCCTGCTGCGCAATCAACCGTCATGGGGCGTGCGACTTGCCTTTTTCGCCGCCGGCGACCAGGGCAGCGCCAATCCCGAATACGAGCTGGCGCTCGACCTGCTGGCCAACGGCATTTCCCGTTCGATGCTGCTCGACTACGGCGACTTCGCCGTAGATGCTCGTCTCGTCCAACTTCAAGCCCTGCCGAGGCCGCGATGCTGAACCTCCGCCTGCTCCCGCCTGCGCTTGTGCTCGCCGCGATTGCCGTGGCGGCGCCTGCGCGGGCGCAGGATCTCGCGCCGCATCGTGCGGTCTACTCGGTCATCACGCTGGACCACGGCAAGCCCAGTGCCGAGGCGCCCGGCACCTACGCCTACGAGCTCAAGCTCACCTGCGACGGTTACGTCGTGAACCAGCGCCTGAGGCTCGACGTTGCCGGCCCGCGCGCCGCGGTCGTCAGCGAGCAGCAGTCGCAGATGACGGAGAGCCGTGACGGCAAGATGCTGCGCTTCGAGCACCGCACCACGACCAACGGCCGCCAGACCAGCCTGTTCAAGGGCGAGGCCCTGATGGGCGACGGCGGCGCCGGCCAGGCGCGCTTTGCCGAGCCCGAAGGCCAGACGGTTGCGCTGCCGGCTGGCACGCTGTTCCCCGTCGCCATCGCCCTGCGGACGATCCGCCAGGCCAAGGCAGGCGAGGGCGGGTTCGACGCGCTGTTCTTCTACGGCGAGAAGGTGAAACCGCCGCAGTCGGTCAACATCGTGATCGGCAGGGTGCCCAAGCGGCTGGCCGACGTGAAGATCCCCGAGGGCGCCGAAGCGCTGGCCGAGGGCCGCACGCGCATTTACTACCGCGCCGGCTTCTTCGATGCCGAGACCACCAAGGGCCAGGGCGAGCCCGCTTTCGAGATGAGCAGTATCACCCTCGACAACGGCATCGAGCTCTACGGCACGCACGAGGAAAGCGAGGGCGGCATCGAATACCGCATCACCCGGCTCGAGCCGCTGCCCAAGCCGGAGTGCAAGTAGGCTGGGGGCGCGCGCTCAGCACGCGATCGCTCGGGAGACTGATCCATGACGGCGAGCAGCGGCTTGACGCCCGAACAAGCGGTCGACCGCCTCGAGCAGCTCCATGCCGCGGCCGGCAACGCGTTGCGCGAGGCGCTGGCGCGTTATGCCCGGTCGGGGGTCGTTCCGACGGCCAAGGAAAGAAGCGGGTTCCGCTACCCCGAACTGCGTCTCGACTGGCAGCCGTCCGGTGCCATCCCTTTCACGCGTCGGGCCTGGGCGAAGTTCCAGACGCCAGGCTTTTATTCGACGACGGTGACCCAGCCCGAATTCTTTCGCCAATACCTCCTCGAGCAGTTGCGCCCGCTGGCCGAGGAATTCGGCGCCCGCATCGAGGTCTCCCAAAGCGAACAGGAGATTCCTTATCCCTTTGTCACCGACGCCGGCGACGAATTCATCCACGGCGATCTTTCCGTCGCCGAGCTCGCCCGTCACTTTCCGACGCCGGTCCTCGCCAATGTCGGTGACGAGATCGCCGACGGCACCTGGGCGTTCGAAAACAGGCGGTCGCGGCCGCTCGCCTTGTTCGACGCCCTGCGCGTCGATTTCTCGCTGCGCCGGCTGATCCACTATACCGGCACCGACTGGCGCACGATCCAGCCCTGGATCCTGTTCACCAACTACCAGCGCTACGTCGATCATTTCCTGGCCTGGGCGCTCGAGGCGTTGCGCAAGCCGGGCGGCCCCTACACCCAGCTCGTGCTGCCCGGCGGCGCCATCGTGCAGCGCGGCGACGAGATCTCCGTGGCCGACGCGGCCGTCACCGCCGCGCCGTGGCATCGCTTCCAGATGCCAGCCTACAACCTGATGCGGTCGGACGGTCTCGGCGGCATCACGATCGTCAATATCGGTGTCGGTCCCTCCAACGCCAAGACGGCGACCGACCATCTGGCGGTGCTGCGTCCGCACTGCTGGCTGATGATTGGCCATTGCGGTGGCCTGCGGCAGTCGCAGACCATCGGCGACTATGTGCTGGCGCACGCCTACATGCGGCGTGACCGAATCCTCGACGACCTCGTGCCGCCGGAAGTGCCGGTGCCGGCGCTGGCCGAAGTCCAGGTCGCCTTGCAGCAGGCTGCCGAGCGGGTGACCGGCGAGCGCGGCGACGCGCTGAAGCGGCGTCTGCGCACCGGCACCGTCGTGAGCTACGACGATCGCAACTGGGAACTGCGCTGGTCGCAGGAACGCCGGCGCATCAATCAAGGGCGCGCCATCGCGGTCGATATGGAAAGCGCAACCCTCGCCACGCAAGGCTATCGCCTGCGCGTGCCCTACGGCACCTTGCTGTGTGTCTCCGACAAGCCCTTGCACGGCGAGATCAAGCTGCCCGGCGCCGCCACGCGTTTTTACCAGAGGGCGGTGGGCGAGCACCTGCGGATCGGCCTGGAGACCGTGGACCTGCTGCGCAGCGAACTCGCCTCGCTGCATTCGCGCAAGCTGCGCAGCATCGACGAGCCGCCGTTCAGGTGACGGGAACTACTCGGGCCAAAGCCACGCCGCCCCGCGCACGCCGCTCGCATCGCCGTAGCGCGGCGGCAGCAGCCTGGTGACGATGTGATGGGGCTCGGAGAAGACGCCGCGCTTCCACAGGTCGGGCACTCGGCTGTAGAGCTGTGCCATGCGCGACAGCCCGCCACCCAGCACGATGACGTGGGGATCGATGATGTTGACCACGCCGGCCAGCGCACGGGCCAGGCGATCGCAGTAGAGTTCCATGTGCGCCGCCGCGTCGCTGTCGCCTGCCAGGGCGGCCTCGGCGATCTCGGTGGCGCGCATCGTGCGGCCGGTGCGCTCCTCGAACTGATGCTGGAGACGCGGCCCGCTCAGCCAGGTCTCGATGCAGCCCATCCGTCCGCAATAGCAACGCGGACCCGGCCGTTCGCTGTCGCCCGGCATGGGCAGCGGATTGTGACCCCATTCTCCTGCGATCGCCTGCGCGCCGGTGAGCGGCTTGCCGTCCACCACGATCCCGCCGCCGACGCCGGTGCCCAGGATGACACCGAACACGATGCCGCAACCCGCCGCGGCGCCGTCGGACGCTTCCGACATGGCAAAGCAGTTGGCGTCGTTGGCCAGCCGCACCTCGCGGGCGAGGGCACGCTCGAGGTCGCGGTGCAGCGGGTGGTCGTTCAGCCGGGTCGAATTGGCGTTCTTGACCAGGCCGGTAGCCGGCGAGATGGCGCCGGGCATGGCGACCCCCACGGTACAGCTCGCGCCCACCCTGCGCTCGAGTTCGGCGACGACACCGGCGATGGCTTTCACCGTGTCCTCATAGGTGCCGGGCGGCGTCGGCACGCGCAGTCGCTCGCGCTCGACGCCGCCTTTGTCGAGGACCAAGCCTTCGATTTTCGTGCCGCCGAGATCGATGCCGATTCGCATGCTTGGGAGTTGGTATCCTTAGTTCGTGACGGCTGGCAAGAACTTGAACGGGTCGGCATTCTTGAACTGGCCCGCCGCTTCGCCGGCGAAGACCTCGCCGTTCTGGATAGTGAGTTTCTTGACCGGCGCGCCGGGCTTGAGGTCGAGCTTGGCCAATGAGACCCAGAACGTGTTCGGCCGGGTCGCCGAGTTGAAGTAGTAGATCAGGTTCTTCTGGTCGGAGACGGTTCGCCAGATGGTCGAGGAGAGGTTGGGCATGCCGGGGGTCGTGAGGCCAAGCGGCACGCTGACGGCGCGCTGTACGCTCATGACGCCGGCCACGGCCTGATAGGCGTAGGACTGCTCCGGCACGCCCTTGATATAGGCCTTGTCGAGCGTCCTGGGAATTGCGCCCAGCAGGAACGAGGCGCGCACGAAGCGGTCGGCGGCGCGGCTGGTGCCGGGCAGGAAGACCTGGCCGCCGATGCCCTTCCAATACTCCTCGAGCGCCAACTGCTGGTCGTAGACCGGCGAGTTCGTCATCACGGTATATTGCTTGCCGTGATGGATCGTGAGCTTGCCGCCGACATACTCGAAGATGGCCGAGTCACCGGAGGAGTCGGAGATCGCCAGGTGCAGTGCCGCGGCTGAGCCGTTGGGCAAGCTCGGCGCCAGCATCTGGAACGGCTCCTGGCGCAGCGCATCGACGGCTTCGGCGACGGTGGCATAATTGTCGAGGGCGAACTGCGCCCAGGCGGCAATCGACAGGAAGGGCTTGCTGCCGTCGTGCTTTCCGTAGTCCGACTCCGCCAGATACAGCAGGTTGGCGACCAGTCCCTTTTCGTTCATCCCGTCGGTGCTGCCGACTTCGTAGCCCGATGTGACGACGCTGCCGTACTTGGAGGTCCACTGGATCGACTTGGGACCGGCGGCGCCGTCGCGTTTGAGGCCGGCCGGGAAGACCCAGAGGTTGGACGACATGTCCTCGCTCCAATCCATGTTGCGTCCCGTGATCACCGTGTTGTCGGCGCCCACGTATAGAGTGCGCGTACAGGCGATCGCTGTGCCGAGCGCGGATACCGAGAGGATCGCGGCCAGTGCCAGGGCGGAAATTCCGGAGAGGCGTCGCTTCATGGTTTTTCTCATTCTTGGTTGTTGACTGCCATATTAGGCCGGAAACTCAAAGGAAGCGTGCCTTGATGTCGATGCTGGTCCTGTCCCCGATGAAACTAAACGTTGAGGCCAGCCACAAGGTTGCAGCCTGGCGGCCGAGGCCGAACAGGTGTTCGAGGAATTCCGGCTCGATGTTGAACTTGCTGACGGCACCCATCGGGGCGAGCGAGGCCGGGTCGGCGATCGAATGGACGAGGATCTGCTTCAGGCGGATTGCCGAACTCGCCGCTGATCGCATTCTTCTCGATCAAGTCCTGGACGAAGGCGATGGCGCGCATCTCCGACATCAGCGCGCCGCCGAAGGTGATCTCGTTCAGCCGGTCGGCGATCTCGGCGTTTGATTTCGGCACTTTCCGCTCGGAACGGCGGGTCGACCTCGACCAGGACGACGTCGCGGCTCTCGCAGTTGTAGATGAACGGCCAGATCGGCGGGTTGCCGCGGAAGCCGCCATCCCAATAGGGCACGTCGTCGATCACCACCGCGTCGTGCACGTTGGGAAGGCAGGCCGAGGCGAGCAGGGCGTCGATCGACAACTCCTCGCGCGTGAAGATCCGCACCTTGCCGGTCTGCACGTTGGTGGCAGCGATGAAGGCCTTGATCTCGTGGCAGTCGCGCACGGCCTTCTCGTCGAAATGCCGGCGCAGGAGCTCGCGCAGCGGGTCGAACTTCAGCGGATTGCGCTGCCACGGCGTCAGCGTGCGCTGGATCAGGTCGGCCCACAGCGCGCCCGGCGAATTGTCGAGATTCCAGTTGCCCTGCAGGCGATCGAGCGGCGTGCGCTGGATCGGGCTGGCGACCGACATCGAGCCGAGCTCGCGCCAGAAGGCGCCGAGCGCGGCGCGCGCGCCCGGCCCGCCGCCCTGCGACCAGCCCTGCAGCATGATGGCGGCGTTCATGGCGCCCGCGCTGGTGCCGCTCACCGCCTCGAACGCCAGCCTGCCGTCCTCGATCAAGGCGTCGAGCACGCCCCAGGTAAAGGCGCCATGCGAGCCGCCGCCCTGCAGGGCGAGATTGACGCGCTTGGTCGAACTCATGCGGCTATCCTCCAGGGCGGCGCGGCGCTACCTTCATCGTTCTGCAACGGAAGAGCGGCGAGGGCGGCGTCCATTATGGCCAGGAGTGGCGCAGGGGGAGCGTGGCGAAAGCGCCCGTCGACCATCCTCTGGATGCTTTCGCTGGGCCAGCTCATCTCGTGGGGCCTGGTCTACTACACCTTCCCGCTGTTCGTCGTGCCGATGACGCAGGAGCTCGGCTGGTCGCGCAGCGCCATGTTCGGCGCTCTGTCGGCCGGCCTGCTGCTGGCCGGCCTCAGCTCGATCCCGGTCGGCGCCTGGATCGATCGCGGGCACGGCCGCATGCTGATGACCGGCGGCTCGCTGCTGGCCGCCGCGCTTCTCCTGGTGTGGTCGCGCGTCGAGTCGCTGCCGGTCTTTTACGCCCTGTGGATCGGGCTCGGCGCCTGCCAGGCCGTCATCCTCTACGAGCCCGCTTTCGCCGTGATCACGCGCGTCTACGGACCGCGCTACAAGCAGGCCATCCTGCTGATGACCTTCCTCGGCGGGCTCGCCAGCACCTTCGGCATTCCGTTCGCCCAGCTCCTGATCGAGCGCATCGGCTGGCGACCGACGCTCGAGGTGATGGCTGCGATCAATGTTGGCGTTGGCCTCCTGATTCATTGGCTTTTCATTCCCGGTCCGCGCGAGAAGCCGGTGCCGATCGCCGAGGTGGTGCCGCCTGCCGCCGGCACCAGGAAGAAGAGCCCGCTGGCCGCCGCCGTGCGCGTGCCGGCCTTCTGGGGACTGGTCGTGGCCTTCGCGGGCTATGGCCTCGCCTTCTCCGCCATGAGCTTCCACCTGATCCCGTTGCTCGACGACCGTCACGTGCCGATCGGCACGGTGATGGCCATCATCGCCCTGATCGGTCCCATGCAGGTGGTTGGCCGGGTGCTGCTGATGGTGGGCCAGCGCCACATCACCACGATCCAGCTGGGCGCGCTGATCTACTTCGCCTTCCCGATCTCGATGGCGATGCTGGCGGCCGGTGTCAGCGACGTCTACGGCCTGATCCTGTTCGCCGTGATCTACGGCGTCGCCAACGGCCTGGTGACGATCCTGCGCGGCATGGCGGTACCGGAGTTCATCGGGCCCGAAGGTTATGGCGTTGTCTCCGGCGCGCTCACCATGCCGACCAACGTCATGCGCGCGGCCGGCCCGCTGATGGCATCGCTCGCCTGGGCTGCTTTCGGCGGCTACACGCCGGTTCTGTGGGGCCTGGCCGGCATCATGCTGGTCGCCGCCATGGGCTTCGCTGCAGCGGCGCTGCTGGCCGGACGCCGCGTGGCGTAACAGGGCCACGATGTGCTCGCATCGGTGTATTGTAGGAGGGATGACCAGCTCGATGCCGTCAGTTGCCCAGGAGCAGGCCGAGCCGCGTTTGGTCGCGATGCTCGTCTATCCCGGCGTGGTGGCCATGGATGTATTTGGACCGCTCGAGGCATTCGCCACGGCGAATGCCATCGCCCGCCGGCCCCTCTATCGGATCGCCATCGCGGGGATGAGCATGGCGCCGGTCGACACGTCGCTTGGCATCCAGATCACGCCCAGCGTTGCGGTTGCCGACATCGAGGGACCGATCGACACGCTGCTTGTTTCCGGCGGCTTCGGGCAGGCCGAGGCGAGCGGCGACCCGCATCTTCTCACTTGGCTGAAGGCCGGTGCGCTGAAGGCCCGCCGCTGCGGATCGATCTGCACGGGCGCCTTCGTTCTCGCCGCGGCCGGCCTGTTGGACGGCAAGCGAGCGACGACGCATTGGGCAATGGCCGCGGAGTTGAGCCGGCGTTACCCGCAGATCACGGTCGAAGTGGACCGTATCTTCGTGCGCGACGGAAGTATCTACACCTCCGCCGGAGTGACGGCCGGGATCGACTTGGCGCTCGGCATGATCGAGGAAGATCACGGGCGCACGCTGGCCCTCAGGGCCGCGCGCTCGCTCGTGACCTATCTCAAGCGGCCCGGCGGCCAGTCGCAATTCAGCAACTATCTTCTGGCACAGTTCGCGACCAGTCCGCCGGTACGGCTGGCCCAGGAATGGGCGCTGGAGAACCTCACGGCCGATCTCGGCGTCAAGACGCTGGCAGGGCGGGCCCGCATGAGCGAGCGCACGTTCCGGCGTGCATTCGCGGAAGAGACCGGCGAGACGCCGCGCGAATTCGTCGAACGCATCCGTATAGACGCCGCGCGCAGCCTGTTCGAGGAGGCTCTGTTGCCGGTGCAAGCCGTGGCCACGCGCTGCGGCTTCGAGACCGTCGACAATCTGCGCCGCGCCTTCCTTCGCTGCCTGGGCGTCACGCCCCAGCATTACCGCCAGCGCTTCCGCCTGGCCGACGATGACGTGACGCGCGCCGCTCAGGGCTGAATTGCCAAACTGGCCGGGAAACCAGCCAGTTTGGCCGGATTTGCCGCCACACGCCGATGGCCGGCGCAGAGCGGCCGAGCGATGCTGAGGGTCGCCTTTGGCGGAGGTCCGCAATGTGGCCTGCGCTTCGACGACTTCGGCGTGGCGTACTTGGGGTGGCGCGCCGGGGGGACTGGACACGATCGGCGTTGGGGGCTCGGTAGGGTACCGTCACTTGCAGTGTCGGCGGCTTGGGGCCGGCCTCG
>CAWJJJ010000021.1:0-197406 GCA_963843185.1 uncultured Alphaproteobacteria bacterium | reverse complement strand
GGTGTTCCACAGATATTTGCGCTTGAAGATCGCGAACAGCGGAAGCGTGACCTGCCTCTTGGTCGCGTTCTGGATCTTCTTGTTTTCCGTCCAGACTTCCGGCTCTTTCACATACGCGCGGATCCAGACGCAGGCCAAGGCCGGCAACACGCCCAGGATCAGCATGCCGCGCCAGCCGTAGCCGTGCCCCATGTTTTCGAGCGGGCCGTAGAGGAAGCCATAGGCCAGGGCCGACAGCGCGAAACCCAGGCCCCACGAGCCCTGCAACACGCCGGACATGAAGCCGCGCGAGCGCACGGGCCGGATTCCATCGCCAGTGCCGCGCCGGCCGGCCATTCAGCGCCCATGCCGATGCCCAGCAAGGCCCTGGCCACGAACAGAAACGTGAAGGTGGGCGAGAGCCCCGCGGCCAGATTGCAGAAGGAGTACCAAAGGATCGAGATCATCAGCGGCGCCCGACGCCCCAATCGATCGGCCAACCAGCCCGACGCGGTTGCGCCGCCCAGGCGCATGACCAGCGTGACCGAGAAGACTGCGGTCACTTCGATCAGCGGAACCCCAAATTCCTGCGCGATCGGCGCCATGATCAGGAGAAAGACGGTGAAGTCGAACGCGTCCAGCGTCCAACCCATCCATGCAGCAAAATAAGCGTACCATTGATCTTTGGTGGGTTCTTTCCACCACGGCAATGTGGACACGGGTGCACTGGATGCAGGCATTGCGCTTCCTCCTGAATTGCTTTTTTTGGCTTACGCGGACGCTTCTCCAACTGAAATTGAACAGACGGATATTTTCTGGGGTTTGCAGGGTATTGGCAACAGCATCGTGTGAAAATCGAGCTTTGCCGACGGGCTTCTCTGCGTTCTCACTGGAAACCGTTGCGCTTAGCGACGTGAGTACGGGACGGCGGCGGGCTAGGTCGCCGGGTCCGCGGTGCATCACAAACAACCACTCGACCGTGGGCCCGGAGAAAAGGCCGGTATCTAACGTCCCTCTTCTCTCTCTCTTCTTCTTTCTCCTTTGTCACGCCGAAACGCCCCGCTTTCGGGGTGTTTCGCGATACTCGTATTGAGAGTAAAAAATGACGATCACTCTCTGCCAGAGCGGCAAGGATTCGAACCCGCAGTAGCGATTTGATGGTTGCATCACGTCGGTGCGTCGAGCGTCCGATGGTGTGGCGAGAACTGGGTGTTTGTGGCGACGCGACAAGTGTCCGTTTTGTCGGCCCTTCTTCGCGATGCTCAATTGCCGGGTCGGTCTCGTCATATTCGATCAATCGAGAAATGAAGTGACGCATCGCACCTGGAGAATGGTTCGTGCAACGTCTGGCTGCCTACCGGTCGGGATTCGAACTGATGGTGGCGTGCTCGTCGTTGCTTGCCCATCAGGGAGCCGCGTTGTGGAACCCGAGTGGACCGCAGACTATGCGCGATCAGGCAGTCTTTTGTAGGGATCCAACGATCGTCTCGAAGGCGGCGACTGTATCGAGCATTTCGGCCGTTGGGATCGGCGGCGTTGCTCGACCCATAACGGAATCGCAAAAGGCGTCGAGTTCGGCGCGCAGAGAGTTGACTGGTGTGAAAGTCAGTCGGCGGATGGACCTGCCGGGGCCACGTAGAACAAGATCGCTTTCGTCGATTGCTTCTGCCGATCCTTGCGTGCCGAAGACGTGAACTCTCCAGAAAAAGGGTGTCGCTCGCATCGAGGCAAGAATTCCGCTGGCGCCGCTGGCGAATTCCAGCAGCACCGAGACGGCATCCAATGGGTCGGGCGGGGGGCGTCGCGAAACGATCTGGGTCTGGACGCGACTCACTGGCCCGAGAAGGTGAACAAAGGCGTCGAGCACATGCAGGGCCGTGCCGGTCATCGCGCCGCCCGGGGACTCCGAAGGCAGATTGCGCCAGGAGGCGAAGAGGCTACGCGAGTTCTCGTTACTGTAGTGACCCTCGACATGCAGGATGTCGCCAAGTTCGCCGTTCGCGACAACGGCCGCTAGTTCGCGCATGGAGGGCCAGAACCTCTTGTTGGCGCCCAGGCCCAGCGGGACGCCCGCGCGGCGGCAGGCGTCGACCGCGCGTTGGGCGTCGGCGTGAGAGAGTGCAAGTGGCTTCTCGCAGAAAACGGCCTTGCCGGCGGCGGCTGCCGCCGCGATTTGCGATGCGTGAAGGGAATGCGGCGTGGCGATCACGACCATCTGCACGCGCGGATCGGCGAGCGCGTCAGCGAAGGCGCTCGACAGCTCCAGGCCATGACCCGCCGCAAAATCGCTGACAGCCAGCAATTCCAGGCTGACCGCGCGCACGAAGCGCAAGCGGTCGCTCTTGCCCTGAACTGCGTTGACGATGTTCTTGCCCCACCATCCGAGGCCAATGATTGCCGCGTCGATCATCGCTGTGATCCAGTCCCTTCTTAATGTTCGGACAACTTGACTATATTGTCCGCACAAAATAGCGTCGGCAACCTCACTGCCTCGAGACAACATCGTGGACACCAGGGACCAGTACGAACGCGGCCTGAGGTTGCGCAGGAAGATGTTCGGCCGCGAAGCCGTTGCCCGGCGGATGGACGCGCTCGGCAGGTTCGGCGAACCGCTGCAGCAGATCATCAATGGTTATGCCTATGGCGACGTTTGGAGCCGGCCGGGTCTCGATGCCAGGACGCGCAGTCTCGCGATGGTCGGCATGATGGCCGCCAGCAACCGGCCGAACGAGTTGCGCGTTCACCTGCGTGGCGCGCTCGCCAACGGCTCCACGCCGACGGAGATTCGCGAGGTATTGCTGCTGGTGGCCCTCTATTGCGGCATACCGGCTTCCCTTGAAGGACATCAGGCGGCTCTCGAGGTGTTCCAGGCGGCAGAGGTTAAGCCCGCCGGTAAGGCGCGCAGGGCGCCCCGGGCGGCCAAATAGCCGACGATGACCGGCGGCAGGGACGATGCTGCTATCTTCCGCTCCCGATCGGGTCGAAGCGGGAATGAAATGGACAGAGTGTTGAAAAGCCGCCGCGCCGAGAAGAAAAAGCCGATTCCGCGATATCGTGCGATCGCCGAGGCGCTGTTGGCCGATATCGGCCGGGGGCGCTACCCGGTGGGTAGCGCGCTTCCGACCGAGCTAGCGCTGTGCGAACGCTTCGATGCGAGTCGGCATACCGTGCGCGAGGCGCTCCGCGCCATCACCCAGAAGGGCCTGATCACACGCAAGCCTCGGGCCGGTTCGGTCGTGATCGCGGCCGAGCAACCCACCGTCTTCACGCACAGCGTCGGATCGCTCAATGAATGGCTGAGCTACCCAAATGACACTTTCCGCGACACGTTCGAGTCCAAGGAGATCGTTGCCGGCCGGGAACTCGCCCTGCTGCTGAAGTGCTCGCAGGACACGCGCTGGTTCTGCATCAGCTCGATCCGCCGTTTCAACGATCTGGATATTCCGCTCGCCTGGACCGACATTTACGTCGATCCCACGTACGCCGCCGTGGTCAAGCGGCGCGATCACGGCCGCATTCCCGTCCATCAGCAGGTCGAAAAGATGTTCGGCGTGGTGATCGAACGGGCCCAGCTCGAAATCTTTCCCAGCTCGATCCCGGCGCGGATGGCGCGCGCGCTGAAGGTCGCGCCCAATTCTCCAGCGATGACGATCATCCGCCGCTATTTCGGACCGCGTGGCGACAATTTCGAGACAACCGTGACTGTCCACCCGGAGAACCGCTACACGTTCACGATGGATCTGCATCGTGAACTGAAGGCGTTTCGGTAGATCTGGCGGGCCGATGTCGCCCATCGCGCCACCCCGCATCGTCGATGCCCACCATCATGTCTGGCGCCAGTCGGACCTCGCCTGGCTGTCGGGCCCCATGCAGCCGCGTATCTTCGGGCCGTACCAGGCGATCCGCCGCGACTATCCGATCGATGAATATCTCGCCGACGCGCGTCCGATGGCAGTGACGAAGTCTGTCTATGTTCAGACGAACTGGCCGCCGGGGGAGGAGCTGAAGGAGGCCGCTTGGGTGCAATCCGTCGCCGATCTTCATGGTTTCCCGCACGGCTTTGTCGGCTATGCCAATCTGCAATCGCCGCACGTCGAGGCCACGCTCGACGCCATGACGGCGCACAGCATTCTCCGCGGCATCCGCCAGCAGCTGCACTGGCATGAACGGGCGGACTATCGCTTTGCCGCTCGCCCTGACCTCATGAACGACTACGGCTGGCGACAGGGCCTTCGTCTGGTCGCGAAACGCAATCTGATCTTCGAACTGCAAGTCTTTGCCGGCCAGATGACAGATGCGGCGCGGTTGACGCGCGATTTTTCCGACCTGCCTTTCGTGTTGCTCCATGCCGGCATGCTCGAGGACACCAGCGAAGCCGGATGGGCGCGATGGCGTGCCGGCATGAGGTTGCTCGCCGAATGTCCCAACGTCGCGGTGAAGCTGTCGGGTCTCGGCACATTCATTCACCGGTGTGCGGCTCAGGATTGGACGCCGGTCCTCCGCGAGACCGTGGACCTGTTCGGCCCGCACCGCTGCCTGTTTGGCAGCAATTTCCCGATCGAGAAGTTGTGGACGTCCTATGCGTCGATTGTCGACACGGTCGCCGACGCGCTCTCGATCCTCACGCCCTCGGAACGCGATGCGGTCTTCTACGCCAACGCCGCCAGGATCTACCGCTTGTAGGAAGCGGGTTCCGATCTGCGCTTGTTCGGACAACTTGACACGTTTGTACGGACAAAATAGCGTTTGGTTAAACGGGCTAGATGCTGCGGCTGTCAGGCCGAGGGATCGAGAAGCCCGGTTGCATGGGAAGGAAGCGCTTCGGCAGCAATCAGCTGTCGACCGACGGGAGGAAATCATGACGAATTCCGCGTCTGGCAAACTCGCCACGCAGAGCAACGGTCACAGTCGGCGTTCCGTTGTCAAAGGATTGGGCGCTGCCGGCGCTGCAGCGGGAACGGCGCTCTCCTTCGCCGGGCGGGCCGTCGCCCAAGCCAAGGCGCCGGTCAAGCTCTCGTTCTGGACTTTCGACAATCCGCAGCAGCGGCCTTGGCTGAACAAGCGGATCAAGCTTTTTACTGAAAAGAACCCGAACGTCTCGGTTGATTTTCAGTGGTTTCCGTTCGGCGACCTCGGCAAGAAGATCAGCGTTGGCTTTGCGACCGGCACGGCGCCGGACGGCTTCGTCAGCCAGGATTGGTTCATGCCCACCTGGTTCGACAAGAATTTGCTGGCACCGCTCGATGTCCAGCGACTGGGCTATTCCTCGCTCGACGCCTTTACGAGCGATTTCGCCCCCGCCTTCGTGGCGGGTGCAGTCAAGGACGGCAAGGCGTACGGCTTTCCGCTCTGGTTTTATGGCTATTGCAACTACCTCAATACGAAGCACTTCAAGGAAGTCGGCCTCGATCCGGAGAAGGATGCGCCGAAGACCTGGGAGCAGCTGGGCGAGGTCGCCAAGCGGCTGACCATCAAGCAGGGCGACAAGTTCACGCGTCAGGGTTTCAAGTTCGCCATGCATGCCGCGGCATGGACAGTGATCCAGTTCAATCCGATCCTGATAGGCGCGGGCGGCGCCTGGTTCGACAAGGACGGCAAGTCGACGATCAACAATGCGGCCGGCCTCAAGGCGATGACCGTCAGGGCGTCCATCGCCAAGAAATATGGCGCCGAGGATCCGGCCGATTGCATCGCGACCAATCCGCTGCCGCAGCTCGACTGGCTCAAGGAACGATGCTCGATGTTCTTCCTGCATCCGCTGCCGCCGGTGTTGGTCAAGACCGAGAACCCGAAGATGGCGGAAGAAGGCTACTACCGGCCCGTCCAATATCCGGGCTTCGCAGCGGGGGCGGGCAACGCCACGACCTACGGCTTCAACCTGGTGATCAACGCGCGGACGTCGAAGGAGAAGCAGGAGGCCCTCCACGACCTCTACCGCTTCATCATGAGTGACCCGCTCGACTGCTGGAAGGATACCGCGCCATTTACGCTCGCACGCAAGAGCGGCTGGGCTGACAATCCGCTGGTCAAGAACTTCCCGCACGTCGACGAGATCATCCGCGCGCGTGATACGGGCGTTCCGCTGCCGCGCTCGCTGGTCTACAACGAAATGGCCGACGCACTGCATCGCGCCGTCCAGCAGATCATGCTGAACAACGCCGATATACAGAAGTCCCTGAACGAGGCGGCAGCGGAGATCGACCGCGCGACCGCCGCGTACAAGAAGTCCTAGGGCCGACGCCGCGTCCCGCTGTGTTTGTGCGTCTTGAGCGTGTCGGCAAGTCATAACTCCGGGAGACGTACAGGCGGGTCCGTCGGCACGACGGTCAGGCCGTGGTTGAGACTCCACTTTCAGCGGCGCATCGAGCTGTGGGGTGCGACGTTCGTCTTGCCTTCCCTTTTGTTCTTCCTGGTTTTCAAGTACGGCCCGATGCTGTGGGCGATAGGTCTCAGCTTCACCTCTTACGACATGGTGTCGACACCGCAGTTCATTGGCCTGGAAAACTATCGCAGCCTGGCCTCGGACCCGGTGTTCCGTAGTTCCTTGGTCAACACCCTGGTCTATGTCGGCGGGTCGACTGCGTTGATCACCGTCTGCGCGCTCGGCCTTGCGCTTGTCATCAACACCGGCGTTCCCGGCGCGCGGCACTGCATGATGGCGATGTTTCTCACCAACCTCATGCCCATCATCGCCGTCTGCCTCGTCTGGCGTTTCCTCTTCCACCCGTTCGGCTTGGTGAACCAGCTGTTGTCGCCGCTGGGTTTCGGGCGCATCGACTGGCTGACCAGCTCCGACACGGCCATGCCGGCGATCATCATCGTTACCGTATGGCGCTTCGCACCCTACTTCATGGTGGTCTTTCTCGCCGGGCTTCTGGCCATTCCGGCAGACTACTACGAAGCCGCGCAGCTCGACGGCGCCGGGCCGCTGCGTCGCTTCTGGCACATCACTCTGCCGCAGCTCAGCCCTATCATGTTCTTTGTGATCGTCGTGTCTGGGCTGCTCTGCGCCCGCATTTTTCTCATGCCGTTCATCATCACCGGCGGCGGGCCCGGCAATGCCACGCGCGTGCTGTCGATGCTCGTCTATGAGACCGGCTTTTCCTATTTGAAGATGGGACGGGCCGCGGCCATTTCGGTGGTTCTGTTCGCCATCGCGCTGGCGTTCACCTTGGGCCAGATGCGGATATTCGCGCGCAGCGAGGCGGATCTCCGATGAGACGATCCGACCTGACAGCTATTGAGTGGCTGCGGCTGGTGCCGCTCGCCGCCCTCACGTTTCTTTTTCTCTTGCCGATCCTGTGGATGACCACGACATCCTTCCAGGCAGGGGAGAAGATGTTCCATCTCACGACGGAATGGATTCCGAGTGACTGGCATCCGGAGAACTATTCGAACGCGCTCAAGCACGCGCCTTTCGTCCGGTATTTCGTCAACAGCGGGATCGTCTCGTTCGCGGTGATGGCGGGCAACCTCGTCTTCGGCACTTTGGCCGGCTACGGCCTCGCCAAGTTTCGCTTTCGTGGCGACCGTGTGGTGCTGATCCTGATCCTCAGTACCTTGATGTTGCCCCTCGAAGTGACGCTGGTGCCGACCTTTCTGGTGGTGCATGCATTCGACTGGCTCAACACATATCAGGGCGTCGCTGGTCCACTTCTTATCGACGCCTTCGGCATCTTCCTGATGCGCCAATCCATCATCTCGATACCTGCCGATTACATCGAGGCCGCGCGGATCGACGGGGCGGGCGAACTGCTGATCCTGTGGAAGGTGATCCTGCCGCAATGCAAGCCTGCGCTGGCCATTCTTGCCATCTTCGCGTTCCGTGACAGCTGGGATCAATATCTCTGGCCGTTGACGGTGGTCTCGGTCGATTCGATGCGCACCTATCCCCTCGGCTTGGTGCAGTTCGGCGAGGACTATGGCAACCCACCGACCGAGCAGATGGCCATCGCTGTTCTCGCCACGATCCCGGTTTTCCTGCTGTTTGCCGTTCTTCAGCGTTCGGTGCGGCAGGGCTTCGGCCTGAGCGGATTGAAATGACTCCAGCGACAAGTCGAATCGTCGGGGAGATGCTGAATGGCGCTCGCCAATCCCTTTCGACTTTGCCGGGAAGACCGTTATCACTTGCCGGCCCACCGGGGGGCTTGGCCGGTATCCCGGTATCGGCGGCATTCTCCGAGGCAGGTCTCGCGAACCTTGCAACGTGTTGCGCATGCCGATGGGCAAGTTGCTGCGTCAATTTTTCTGCTTCCAATCGCCCGTGTCCGGCCTGCACCGCCAATGTCGACCCGGGCTCATCCATTTAACGCAGGCTCACCATGGAGAAAATAAAAATCGCCCTCGGCAATCGCGGCGCCGGGACCGCACCAGTATTCGCGACGGTCGAGGGTGGGTATTTCCGGGAGCAGGGGCTGGAGGCCGAGCTCATACCCTATCAGGGGCACAGCCGCTCGTTGCAATCTCTGATCGCTGGCGCCGCGGACTTCACCAACGCAGTCGGCGCGGAGGTGATTATGGCCAATCGGCGCCACGAAGGCGGTGCTGTCGTAATTGCGTCTGCCGTCAGCCGGAGTGCTCAGCAGATCTCGGCCCGGCCCGGCTTGACCACGCGCGAATCGCTGCGCGGCAAGCGTTGGGGAGTCGTGGCGCGGCAGGACGCCGACGAATGCGCCATCGCCGTGGCCTTCGAGCGCTGGGGTTGGGACATGGCAAGGGACGCCGAGATCGTGGTGGTGGGAAACGAAAGACCGCGGCTCGATCTCCTGCTCGATGCCTCGCGCGTCGACGTCGCCATCACCCATGCGCCCGAGCCCTTTCAGGCCGCGAGGCGCGGCTGGAACACGGTCGATGATCTTGCACGGCTCGACGTCGCGTTCCAGAACAGTTGCGCCGTCACGACCCGCAGACTTGTGGAGAGCCAGCCCGATCTCGCGTTGGCCTATGTGCGCGCCTATTGCCGCGGCGTGTACCGTTTCCGCTGCGATGCCAGCTTCGGCATCGATGTGTTGCGAAAATATACCGGCGAGACGGATAAGGCGATCCTGGAGTTGACTTGGATATACTTCTCGCGTCTCATGGGCGGTACGATGTTTCCGAGCGTCGAGGGCATGCGCGGCGCCGGCATTGCGCTGGCCAAAATCGGAGCGATCGCAAAACCCGTTGCACCGGAAGAGATGATCGACCTTAGTCTAGTGGTGCGGCTCGAGCGAGAGAACTACTTCGCGACGGTGCTTGGCGTACCCGGCTGAATAGATTTGGAGGGAAGGCATGAAGGCTGCGGTTCTCGAGGCCTATCATAAGCCCCTGATTGTGCGCGATGTCGAACTGCCGCCACCCGGGCGTGGCGAAGTCACCGTCGAGGTGAAGGCCTGCGGCCTCTGTCTTACGGACGTCCACATATCAGAAGGGAAGATTCCGACGGTCAAATTGCCTCTGATTCCGGGCCATGAGTTTGCTGGCGTAGTGGCTCAGATCGGCGAGGATGCAGACAACTGGAAGGTCGGCGATCGGGTAACAGTCTGTGTCGACGTCAATTGCGGGCATTGTGAGTTCTGCCTGCGCGGCGAATTGAACCGCTGTACCGCGCTGAAGCGGATCGGCTTCGAACGTGATGGCGGCATGGCGGAGCTGGTCAACGTGCCGGCCGACAACCTTGAAAAGATTGCTGAAAACGTGACCTTCGAGAAGGCAGCCGTCATTCCGGACGCTGTGGCATCGATGTATCGTGGTCTCAAGACCGTGGGCGGCATCGGGGTCGGATCGAAGGTCGCCATTCTCGGTGTTGGCGGCCTCGGTATCCAGGGCGTGAAGATCGCGCGTATGCTGGGCGCGCGCGTGACCTGCACCGATCTCGACGATCGCAAGCTAGCGCGTGCCCGCGCGTTTGGGGCCGAGCATGTCATCAATCCCAGGCGCGAGAGCTTTATCGAGGCCTCTCGTCACCGGCTGGGCAGCTACGATGTCGTCGTCGACAACGTGGGCATCAAGGATACCGTTTTCGAGGCAGTTCAGGCATGCCGCAATGGCGGCAAGGTCGTCGCAATGGGCTACGTTGATCCCGTCCTGGAAATCCCCTCCTATGAAATAGTCATCAAGGAGAAGCAGGTGGTCGGCTCGCGCGCGCTCACCCGAGCCGAATTCCGAGAGGTCGTTGGCCTCGTCAATTCTGGACAGCTCGACCCGGACATCGGAGAGCTCGTTCCGATCAGGCACATCAATGAGGCGCTGGAGAATCTGCGCAATGGTCGCTATCTGACGCGCAGCGTGCTGACGCTGCCGTTCGGATCATAAGGATAGGCAGGTGGCAGGCATCAGGAATGCGGCGCGGGAACGACTGGAGGCGGGTGAGCTAGCCGTCGGCGTCGGGCTGCGTCAGGCTCGTACGGTCGACATTGCGGCCGCCATGAAGACGTGCGGCTTTGACTGGTTGTTCATCGATCTCGAGCACAATTCGATGTCCCTGGACACTGCAGTGCAACTCGCCATGGCGGCGGGCTATGCCGGAATCGCACCTTTGGTACGAATTCCTGCGGGACGGTACGATTTGGCGACCCGGGCGCTCGATGGCGGCGCGCTGGGGATCATCGTGCCCCATATCGATACGGCGGACGAGGCGCGCGAAGCCGTCGAGTTGCTCCGATATCCGCCGGTCGGGTGCCGCTCAATCGCCAGCCCCATGCCACAACTCGGCTTTGCCACTATTCCGCTAGCGCAGGCAATGGCGGAAGTGAATGCCCGAATTCTGATCGTCGCGATGCTGGAAACGCCGCAAGCTATTGAAGCGGTCGAAGAGATTGCGGCAGTGCCCGGAATTGACGCGTTGCATGTCGGCGCCAACGATCTTTCGACCGAACTAGGCGTTCCCGGCCAATATTTGCATGCGAACGTCGAGCGCGCATTCGCAACTGTCGTCGCGGCGTGCGGCAGGCATGGCAAGTGGCCGGCGATGGGCGGCATCTACACGGAGAAGGAGCTCGCTCATTACGTCAGCATGGGAGTGCGGATGGTCCTGGCGGGCAACGACCTCAACCTGCTCATGGATGCCGCAGGCGCCCGCGCAGCTCTTGTCCGTCGAGCCGGCAATTCCTCTGAAACTAGTACTCGACAATGAAGTCCCGTGGAAAAGGGCCGTTCAGTCTATGGCTTCCTACCAATCGGGATTCGAATTGTTGGTGGCGATCGACGTTTGCAGTGCAACGTTGCACAGCAAAATGATTCTCCGCTTCAGCCGGCGTGAGATGGTGCTTTGCTGACTGGAAGCAGCACATTTCGTTGCAAGCGGGCCAGTCTGTTATCGAGGTGCATCCAAAACCACCAGCCGACAATCATGGCCCAGAGAAAATGCGCCGGATGCCGCCGAATTGATCGATTTAGTGTCGACTTGTGCGGCACATAGTGGTGGTTTTGCGTGCGAAAACGCCCGTGAAATGGGCCTCCTTCGCGACGAGGCGGCCCATGGAGAAAAAGTTATCGGGCTCGCTGGCGGACAGGGCGGGATTCGAACC
This sequence comes from uncultured Alphaproteobacteria bacterium, assembly GCA_963843185.1. Taxonomy (GTDB): domain Bacteria; phylum Pseudomonadota; class Alphaproteobacteria; order Reyranellales; family Reyranellaceae; genus Reyranella. The sequence goes on along the minus strand of CAWJJJ010000021.1, from coordinate 185,920 downwards.
CGCGGTGGCTGTTACACCACGCACGCTTTCCAAGCGTGTGCCTTAAACCACTCGGCCACCTGTCCCAGCGCGGCCCTCCTTCGCGAAGGCTTCGGAGGGCAGTCGGCCGCTCTTATAGCGCGACGGCCGGGCCGGGCAACGACATCTTCCCCCGGCGGCTTGGCTTGGCTAGGGTGCCCGCCGCCATTTGGGGGATTGATGGTGGTGTTTCGCGCTTTGGGGTGGCTTCTGCTGGCGATGGCCGTCGCAGCAATCGTGCACGATGGCCTGGTCTGGTGGACCGAAGGCTCGTTCCATCTGCTGGGGCTGGGGGATCTGTGGTCGCATCTCGACGTCCGCTCGCTGGGCGATGCCCAGAACGCCGTCCAGCGCCACGTGTCGGTGGCCCTGTGGCACTGGCTCGTCCGTCCGGTCCTGATGATCCCGGCGTTGCCCGCTTTCGTTGTCGTGGGCCTGCTCTTCCTCTGGATGGGCGGACGCGGCGGCGAGCGTTCCGAGGCCGGCTTCGTCATCGGCTCGCGGCCGCCCCGCCGGCGGCGCAGCCGTGGCGGGCTTTCCTGAGCCGTGACTTAATTTTCACTAATATTATACTTGACTTTTAATTAAGTCCGTATATCTTCGCTCCAGGCACCCGACGGGAGCGCCATGATGTTCGATCACATCGACGAATTGGCGATGCGGAGCACTGCGTTCATGCGGGCGGCGACGGCAATCCATGGCGGACGACAGGAAAGCGACTACCGATAATACTGGAAATTCCAAGGAGTGCTTCAGACGGAAAAGCGCCGGCGGAAAGGGCGCAAAGGGCGGAAACCCCCTGCAACAATCCGCCGTCCGAGATTCATCAACGATTTCAAAGGCCTCGCCACCGCCTGCCGCATGCTTCCGGCGCGCAGAGGCCTGGCGGAAACCGGCGGAAACTGGCGGAAACCCTTTTGCGGTGCGCCGCATGGGCGCCGAACAGGCGCTAGCGGCTGTCCATCTTGAGCGCGGCGATGAAGGCCGACTGCGGGATCTCCACGTCGCCCACCTGGCGCATGCGCTTCTTGCCCTTCTTCTGCTTCTCCAGGAGCTTCTTCTTGCGGCTGATGTCGCCGCCGTAGCACTTGGCCAGCACGTCCTTGCGCAGCGCGCTGATCGTCTCGCGCGCGATGATGCGCCCGCCGATCGCGGCCTGGATGGCGATCTTGAAGAGCTGGCGCGGGATCAGGTCCTTCAGCCGCTCGCACAGCGCCCGGCCACGGGCGTCGGCCTGGTTCTTGTGCACGATGATGGAGAGCGCATCGACCGGCTCGGCATTGACCAGGATGGTGAGCTTCACCAGCTCGCCCTCCTCGTAGCCCACCATCTCGTAGTCGAAGCTGGCATAGCCGCGCGTCACCGACTTCAGCCGGTCGTAGAAGTCGAACACGACCTCGTTCAGCGGCAGCCGGTAGATCGCCATGGCGCGCGTGCCGGCATAGGTAAGCTCGATCTGCTGGCCGCGCCGCTCCTGGCAGAGCGTCAGCACTGACCCGAGATGCTCGTCGGGCGTCATGATCGTGGCCTTGATCCACGGCTCCTGCATGCTCTCGATCTGCATCGGATCGGGATAGTCGGCGGGATTGTGCAGCTCGCGCTCGGTGCCGTCGGTCATCTTGAGCTTGTAGACGACCGAGGGCGCGGTGGTGACGAGGTCGAGGTCGAACTCGCGCTCCAGCCGCTCCTGCACGATCTCGAGATGCAAGAGGCCCAGGAAGCCGCAGCGAAAGCCGAAGCCCAGGGCGGCGCTCGACTCGGGCTCGAAATGGAACGAGGAATCGTTCAGCCGGAGCTTGGAGAGCGATTCGCGCAGCTGCTCGAACTCGGCGGCGTCGGCCGGGAACAGGCCGCAGAACACCACCGGCACCGAAGGCTTGAAGCCCGCCAGCATCTCGGTCGCGGGCTTGCGGTCGTCGGTGATGGTGTCGCCCACCTTGCAGTCGGCGATGGTCTTGATGCCGGCGATGATGAAGCCGATCTCGCCCGGGCCCAGCTCGGCCACGTCCTTGGGCTTGGGCGTGAACACGCCCACCTTGTCGAGGTCGTAGGAGGCGGCGGCCGCCATCATGCGGATGCGCAGGCCCTTCTTCAGCACGCCGTCCTTGACGCGCACCAGGGTGACGACCCCGAGATAGGGGTCGTACCAGCTGTCGACCAGCAGCGCCTTCAAGGGCGCGTTGCGATCGCCCACGGGGGGCGGCAGGCGCTTGACCATCGCCTCCAGGAGGTCGTCGATGCCGAGCCCGGTCTTGGCCGAGACGCGCACCGCGTCGGACGTGTCGATGCCGATCACGTCCTCGATCTCCTTGCACACGCGCTCGGGATCGGCCGAGGGCAGGTCGATCTTGTTCAGGACCGGGATGATCTCGTGGTTGACCTCGATGGCGTGATAGGCGTTGGCCAGGGTCTGCGCCTCGACGCCCTGGCTGGCATCGACCACCAGCAGCGAGCCCTCGCAGGCCGCCAGCGAGCGGCTCACCTCGTAGGCGAAGTCGACATGGCCCGGCGTGTCCATCAGGTTCAGCACGTAGGTCTTGCCGTCGAGCGCGGTGTAGTCGAGCCGCACGGTCTGCGCCTTGATGGTGATGCCGCGCTCGCGCTCGATGTCCATGGAATCGAGCATCTGGTCGTGGAACTCGCGATCGGTCACGGCCCCGCAGCGCATCAGCAACCGGTCCGCCAGGGTGCTCTTGCCATGGTCGATATGGGCGATGATCGAGAAATTGCGGATCAACGACAGGTCGGTCATTTCACTCTAACCACGCAACACGGCGCCGGTCGCCTTGGCCACCTGCGCCACGATCTTGGCACTCACCGCCTCGATCTCCGCATCGGTCAAGGTCCGCTCGACCGGCTGCAGGGTGACGGCGATGGCGATGGATTTCTTGCCCTCGGCCACGCCCTTGCCGGCATAGAGGTCGAACACGCGCGCGCCTGCGATCAGCGCCTTGTCGGCGTTGCGCGCGGCGCGGACGATCTTCTCGGCCTCGACATTGTCATCGACCAGGAAGGCGAAATCGCGCTCGACCGGCTGGAAGGGCGAGAGCACGAGCTTCGGCCGCGCCTTGGTCGCCTTGGCCTTGGGCAGCGGCGGCGCATCGAGGAAGACCTCGAAGGCGGCGGCCGGTCCCCTGAGGCCGGCGGCCGTGCGTGATCTCCGGATGCAGCTCGCCGAAATGCGCCATCACGCGATCGCCGAGCTTGATCGCGCCCGAGCGGCCGGGGTGATACCAGTCCGGCGCGCCACCCTGGGCCGACATGTTCTCGACCGGCGCGCCGATGGCGGCCAGCACGGCCAGCGCATCGGCCTTGGCGTCGAAGGCATCGACGGCGCGCGCGGGGCCGGCCCAGTTGCGTGGCACGGCCATGTTGTGGCGAATGCCGGCCGCGACCGTGCGCTGGCCGGTCGGCGTGGCGTCCTTGTATTGCGGGCCGACCTCGAACAGTGCCGGGTCGCTGAGCCCGCGCGCCTCGTTGCGCGCCGCCGCCTCGATCAGGTTGGGCAGGATCGACGGCCGCATCGTGTCGAGCTCCGAGGCGATCGAGTTCAGCAGCCGCAGGTCGGCGCCGCCGCCGCCGAAGCGCTCGGCCTGCTTCAAGGGCAGGAAGGACCAGGTGACGGCCTCGGCCAGGCCGCGCGCGCCCAGCGCCCGGCGCGCCTGCGGCACTCGTCGCTGCAGCGCATTGCGCACCGGTTTCGAGATCGGCGAGAGCCGCGGCAGCGACGTCGTCGGGATGTTGTCGAAGCCGTGCACGCGCGTCACTTCCTCGACGAGATCGGCCTCGCCCACGATGTCGGGCCGCCAGGGCGGTACCGCCGCCTTCCACGGCCCGTTGCCTTCGACGGCGAAGCCGAGCTTGCCCAGGATCTCCGCCGTTTCCCGGGCCGGTACGTCGATCGCCGTCAGCGTCTTCACCCGGTCGGGGCGCAAGGTGTAGCTGCGCTGCCATTCCGGCATGACGCCGCTCGACACGATCTCGCTCGTCTGGCCGCCGCACAATTCGAGGATCAGGCGGGTCGCGACTTCGGCGCCCCACCGGCAGGATTCCGGATCGATGCCGCGCTCGTTGCGATAGCGCGCATCGGACAGGATGCCGAGCTTGCGGCCGGAGGCGGCGATACCGATGGGCTGGAAGTAGGCGGCCTCGAGGAACATCTCAGTCGTGTCTTCGCTGACGCCGGTATCCTCGCCACCCATGATGCCGCCGATGCCGTGCACGCCCTTGGCGTCGGCGATGACGGAGATCGCCGGATCGAGCGTATAGGTCTTGCCGTCGAGCGCCAGGATCTGCTCGCCCTCGCGCGCCTGGCGCATGACCAGGTCGCCGGAAAGCTTCTTCGCATCGAACACGTGCAGCGGCCGGTTGAGGTCGAAGGTCACGAGGTTGGTGATATCGACCAGGGTCGAGATCGGCCGCAGGCCGATCGCCTTCAGCCGGCGCTGCAGCCAGTCGGGCGAGGGACCGTTCTTGATCCCGCGGAAATGGCGGCCGACCACGATGGGGCAGGGGCTGTCGGGCCTGGGTTCGTAGCCATGCGTCCACTTGATCGGGCTCTTGTAGGTGCCTTCGACCTTGTCGGCCTTGACCGGCTTCAGGGTGCCCAGCCCCGCCGCCGCCAGGTCGCGCGCGATGCCGTGCACGCCCAGGCAGTCGCCGCGGTTGGGCGTCGCCTTGATCTCGATCACCGGATCGTCGAGGCCGAGCGCCTCGGCCGCCGGCGCGCCGGTCCGAGCGTCGGCCGGCAGGTCGATGATGCCGCTATGGTCATCGCCCAACTGCAGCTCGCGCGACGAGCAGAGCATGCCGTTCGACTCCTCGCCGCGGATCTTGCTGGCCTTGAGCAGCAGGCCGCTGCCGGGGATGAAGCTGCCGGTCGGCGCGAAGATGCCCTTCATGCCGGTGCGCGCGTTGGGCGCGCCGCACACGACCTGAACGGTGCCGCTGCCGGTATCGACCCGGCAGACGCGCAGCCGGTCGGCGTTGGGATGCTGCACCGCCTCGACGACATAGCCGACCACGAAGCCTTCAGCGTCTCGGCCGGATTGGTGATGCCCTCGACCTCGAGCCCGAGCATGGTCAGCCCGTCGCGCAGCTCGGCGAGCGGTCGCGGTGGTGTCGAGATGCTCCTTGAGCCAGCCGAGCGTGAATTTCATCGCGCGAACTCCAGCGCCGCAGAAGCCGTAATGGCGCAGCCAGCGCAGGTCCGAGTCGAAGAAGCTGCGCAGGTCGGGGATGCCGTACTTCAGCATGGCGATGCGATCGATGCCCATGCCGAAGGCGAAGCCCTGGTAGATCGCGGGATCGAGGCCGCAATTGGCGATGACGTTGGGATGCACCATGCCCGAGCCCAGGATCTCGAGCCACGAATTGCCGGCGCCGATCCTGAGCTCGCCGTCCTTCCACGAGCAGCCGATATCGACCTCGGCCGACGGCTCGGTGAAGGGGAAGTACGAGGGCCGGAAACGCAGCGGCAGGTCGTCGACCTCGAAGAAGGCGCGGCAGAAATCGACCAGGCAGCCCTTGAGATGGCCCATATGCGTCGTGCGGTCGATCACCAGCCCCTCGACCTGATGGAACATCGGCGTGTGGGTGGCATCGTTGTCGATGCGGAAGGTGCGGCCCGGCACGATGATGCGCAGCGACCCGCCGTCGGCCAGCATCTTCTGCACGTTCTTGTCGAGCATGGTGCGCGCCTGCACCGGCGAGGTGTGGGTGCGCAGCACGACCGGCGTGCCGTCGGCGCGCGGCGGCAGATAGAACGTGTCCTGCATCTGCCGCGCCGGATGGTCGGGCGGGATGTTGAGGGCGGTGAAGTTGTGCCAGTCGTCCTCGATGTCGGGACCGTCGGCCCAGGTGAAGCCCATCTCGCCGAAGATCGCCGCCAGCTCGTCCATCACCTGGCCGATCGGATGCAACGAGCCGGCCTCGAGAGTGGAGCCCTCCGGACGCGTCGGCAGGCTGACATCGAGCTTCTCGTTGACCAGCCTGGCGGCGAGCGCGGAGCGGCTGAGCGCGCTCTTGCGCGCCTCGAGGGCGGCCTCGATCTCGCCCTTGAGCTGGTTCACCCGCGCGCCGAATTCGCGGCGCTCCTCAGGCGCGAGCGCGCCCAGCGTCTTCATCAGGCCGGTGACGCTGCCCTTCTTGCCGAGCACCGCCACGCGCGCGGTTTCGAGTGCGGCCAGGTCGGCCGCCTGCTGCACGGCGCCCAGCGCCTCGCTGCGTATCGTCGAAAGATCGTCCATCCTTCGCTACTCCGAACCGAACACGAAAAAGGGAGCCTGCGGTCCAGGCTCCCTCTTTCGGATTTCTTGGCCGTGCCGCTTCATGCGGCACGACAAAGTTTACTTGAGGGCGGCCTGGGCCTGATCGACCAAAGCCTTAAACGCCGCCGGCTCCCGTACCGCCAGATCGGCCATAACCTTGCGGTCGACCTCGATCCCGGCCTTCAGGATGCCGTTCATGAACTGCGAGTAGGTGAGGCCATGCTCGCGCGTCGCGGCGTTGATGCGCTGGATCCAAAGGCCGCGGAATGCGCGCTTCTTGTTGCGCCGGTCGCGATAGGCATATTGCAGCCCCTTCTCGACCTTCTCGATGCCGACGCGGAACGCCGCCTTGGCGCGGCCGCGATAGCCCTTGGCGAGCTTGAGGACCTTCTTGTGACGAGCGTGTGCCGTGACGCCCCGCTTGACGCGTGCCATGGCCTACCTCTCGTACGGAAAGAAGTTGCGCTTGATGATGCGGGTGTCCGGCTCGGACACCAGCGTCATGCCGGTCGCCTGGCGCAGGAAGCGGTTGCCCCGCTTGCTCATGCCGTGGCGCTTGCCGACGACGCCATGCTTCACTTTTCCGGTGGCCGTGAAGCGAAAACGCTTCTTGGCCCCGCTCTTGGTCTTCATCTTGGGCATTTTTGTTCCTTTTCAAAGGGTTAGCGCTTGCGCGCATGTCCGTCCCGAAGGCCGGAAAGTCCTTACGAAGCAGCCGAGGCAATGCCCTTATTGGCCAGGCCGCTCGAAGGAACGGGGCTTATAGCGGCGGTGCCGAGCCCACGCAAGCGCGGGCCGATATGGCACAGTGGACCCGTGAAGAGGGGGTTTTTGCATGAAATTGGCAGGCAAGGTGGCGCTGGTGACCGGCGCGCAGCAGGGCATCGGGGCCGCCATCGGCGGGCGTTGGCGGAGGAGGGCGCCGACGTGCGCCGTACCTGGCTCGACGACCAGGCCGGTGCCGAAGCGGTCGCGCTTGCCCGCCGGCAAGCCGTCGGCGGCCCATCTCATCAAGGCAGATGTCGCCAAGCTCGCCGATATCGAGACCATGATCGGCCGAGGCCGTGCGCGCCCTCGGTGCGCCCGACATCCTGGTCAACAATGCCGGCGTCTATCCGCGAGTGACGTTCCTCGAGATGCGCGAAAGCGACTGGGACTATGTGCTCGACATCAACCTAAAGGCCGGCTGCTTCGCGACGATTGCCTTCGCCAAGGCGCTGATCGCGGCCGGCAAGCCCGGCGGATCGGTCATCAACCTCTCCTCGCAGTCCATCCGCGGCGCGGTGCGCGGCGTGCATTACAGCGCGAGCAAGGGCGGCGTCGTCTCGATGACCCGGGCGATGGCACTGGAACTTGCGCCCCACGATATTCGCGTGAATGCCATAGCCCCGGAACCACCGACACCGCCCAGCCGCGCTACGGCAACACCGACAGCGAGCTGATCGAGATGGCGCGTGCCACGATCCCCTTGGGCGGCAAGCTGCTGAGTCCCGACCAGATCGCGCACACCGCGGTGTTCCTGGCTTCCGACGACTCTGACGCCATCACCGGACAGGTCCTGCATGTCAACGGCGGCGCGTATATGCCGTAGGAGTGGAGCCGCCCACAGGTCGGGGCAGCTGCGCCCGCAACGAACCGACCCTTCAGGCGTTATCTCCTTCGGAGAGGCCACCATCCTGCCATGAGAAAGAATACTGCCCTGCTCGCGCTGCTGGCCTTCCTTGCGGCCGCGATGTGCTGCACGCAAGCGGAGGCGCAGACGGCCACCCAGCCGGACGTGCCCATGTCGAGCTCCCAGAAGGTGCGCGGGAATCCCGCCTCGCAATACCTGCTGCTCAAGACGGTGGTCCGCAAGGGGATCGGCGTTGTCGACGCGCGCGCCCTGCCGGTCGAGGCCGGTGGCTACAACCTCCTCAAATACTGCTGGACGGCGTCCAACGTGCTGGGCGACTGGGCCGAGCGCGCGGGCCTCACCGGCGAGATGATCGTGCGGGCACTGCAGACCCATTCCTGGCAGCGCGACCTCACGCGCGCGGGCTATCCGGAAGGACCGGTCGCCGAGGCGATCGGCCGCTACGAGGCGGCGCTGGTGACGGCGGGCTTCACCGAGGCCGCCGAAACGCGCGCCCTCGAGGCGCTTGTGACGGATCTCGACGCGATCAAGCGCACGGAGCCGGGCACGGCGAAGGTCCACGCGACCTATCGCTGCGGCGCCCAGACCCGCTCGCTGCAGCTCAACTACACCACGGCGCCCGAAGGCGGGCGCGTGCAGTTCATTCCCTACCTGCTGCACCAATTCTGCGCCGCCCAGCAGCTCAACCCCGACGATTCGGTGCGCTGCGACTACTGGATGCCGGCAAAGGCCGACGGCCAGATGTCGTTCGCCGGCGAGATGGCCTACAGCGTGCGCTGGCCGGACGGTTCGGTCGCCAACGGCCGCTTCGACCCGGAGGCGTTGCGCAGCGTCGGCAGCGTGACGTTGCGCCTGCGCCCGCCGCACCCGGTCGACAAATCGTCCAAGGAATGAGGCCGCGGACGAGTGGTTGAGGCTGGCGCCTATTTGGGCGCCAGCACCATGATCATCTGCCGGCCTTCCATGCGCGGCATCGACTCGATCTTGGTGAGCGGGTCCATCTCGCCGCGAACACGGTTCAGCACCTGCAGGCCGAGTTCGGAATGGACCATCTCGCGGCCGCGAAAGCGCAGGGTGACCTTCACCTTGTCGCCTTCCTCGATGAACCGCTTCATGGCCCGCATCTTCACCTCGTAATCGTGGCTGTCGATGTTGGGGCGCATCTTGATCTCTTTGACCTCGATCACCTTCTGGTGCTTGCGCGCCTCATGCGCCTTCTTCTGCGCTTCGTATTTGTATTTGCCGTAGTCGGAGATCTTGGCGACCGGCGGGACCGCGTTGGGCGAGATCTCGATCAGATCGAGACTGGCTTCCTCGGCCATTTCGATGGCCTCGCGGGTGCTGACGACTCCGACCATCTCGCCGTTCTCGTCGATCAGTCGGACTTGCGGCGCTTTGATTTCGCCGTTGACGCGCGGACCCTCGCGGGTGGGCGCGCTTTGTTGAGCAGGTCTGGCTATGGCTTCATTCTCCTGTGCTAGAAGCCCCGTCTCCTGATCGTCGGGGGCGGGGTATCGAGACCGCGGCCGCCCTAGAAGGGCGGCCGGGCCTCTTCTGAAAGTTTAGTGACGGCGGCCCCGAGTTCAAGGACCTCCTGCTTCTCCGAGCCGAGGCGGCGGACCGCCACCGTGTGCCCGTCCATGTCGCGCCGGCCGACCGCGAGGATCAGCGGCACATGGGCCAGCGAATGCTCGCGGACCTTGTAGTTGATCTTCTCGTTGCGCAGGTCGGTCTCGACGCGCACGCCTGCCGCCCGGAGCTTGCCCGCGACCTCATTGGCATAGCTGTCGGCATCGTTGACGATCGTGGCCACCACCGCTTGCGTCGGGGCCAACCACAGCGGGAAGCGGCCGGCATAGTGCTCGATCAGGACGCCGATCATGCGCTCGAAGCTGCCGAAGATGGCGCGGTGCAGCATGACCGGCACCTTGCGCGATCCGTCCTCGGCGACGTAGCTCGCGCCCAGCCGCTCGGGCAGCATGAAGTCGACCTGCAGGGTGCCGCACTGCCAATCGCGGCCGATGGCGTCGCGCAGCACGAATTCCAGCTTGGGACCGTAGAACGCGCCTTCGCCCGGATTGAGGATCAGCTCGAGGCCGGCCGCCTTCGAGGCCGACTGAAGGGCGCCTTCGGCCCGGTCCCAGATCGCATCGGAGCCGATGCGCATCGGCGGACGGTCGGAGAATTTCACGAAGTACTCGAAGCCCAGGTCGCGATAGACCTCGCCGAGCAGCTTGCAGAAGCGGATCGTCTCGCTCTCGATCTGCTCCTCGTTGCAGAAGATATGGGCATCGTCCTGCGTGAAGGCACGCACCCGCAGGATGCCGTGCAGCGCTCCCGACGGCTCGAAGCGGTGGCACGAGCCCATCTCGGCCAGGCGCAGCGGCAGCTCGCGATAGCTGCGAAGGCCCTGGTTGAAGATCTGGATGTGGCACGGGCAGTTCATCGGCTTCAGCGCAAAGATACGCTGCGCCGGATCGGCGATGAATTCGCGCAGGCCTTCCTCGTTCTCGCTGAGATACATGTTCTCGCGAAATTTTTCCCAGTGGCCCGACGCTTCCCACAGCCTGCGGTCGTTGAGCTGCGGCGTCTTCACTTCGACATAGCCGCCGGCCTCGAGCTTGCGCCGGAGGTAGCTCTCGAGCGTGCGCCAGAAGGTCCAGCCCTTGGGGTGCCAGTACACCATGCCGGCCGCGTCTTCCTGCTGGTGGAACAGGCCCATCTCGCGGCCGATCTTGCGATGGTCGCGCTTCTCGGCTTCCTCGATGCGGTGCAGATACGCCTTGAGGTCCTTGTCGGAGAAGAAGACCGTGCCGTAGACGCGCTGAAGCTGGGCGTTGTTCTTGTCGCCGCGCCAGTAGGCGCCCGACACCTTCGTGAGCTTGAACGCCTTGCCGAGTTTGCCCGTCGAGGGCAGGTGCGGGCCGAGGCACATGTCGAGCCAGTCGCCCTGCTTGTAGACCGAGATTTCCTCGTCCTTGGGCAATGCGTCGGCCCACTCCGCCTTGAAGTTCTCGCCGTGCTTCTGGAAGTGGTCCTTGATGCGGGCGCGGTCCCACACCTCGCGCGTGATCGGCAGGTCACGGTCGACGATCTCGGCCATGCGCTGCTCGATCTTGGCGAAGTCCTCCGGCGAGAACGGCTGCTCGCGCACGAAGTCGTAGTAGAAGCCGTCCTCCGTCGCCGGACCGAACGTGATCTGCGTGCCGGGATAGAGTTCCTGGACGGCCTGCGCCAGCACGTGCGCCGCGTCATGGCGCAACAGCTCGAGCGCCTCGGGGTCGCGCGACGTCACGATGCCGATCTTGGCGTCGTGATCGACGACGTGGGAGAGGTCCGTCATCTTGCCGTCAACGCGCAGCGCGAGGGCCGCCTTGGCGAGGCCCGGGCCGATGGCGGCCGCGATGTGCGCGCCGCTCACCGGTTTTTCGAATGACCGGACCGAACCGTCCGGCAAGGAGATATTGATCATGGTAACCACCACTCGAGAGACTCCGAACACGACTCGGCCTGCCGACACGGGGTCGGCAGCGTCAGGCCGGGAAGCGGCACAAGTGCGCGCGCCCGGCCGAATCAAGTTCGGACGGTGGTCGTGGCGTGTGGAGCGGTGAAAAACCGGCGTTCCATGAGGGTGGAGATAGGTGTGAGGGCCGCCCGAGTCAAGCTGGACCGGTCACCGCCGGGTGGCACTCCAGCGCAGGGGAACAGCCCTTCCATCGCGCTGATAGGAGCCTGTCAGCTGGGTGCCGCCCCGGGCTTCCAGCCGGAAATGGCCCTTGAGGGGAAAATCGACGCCCTCGTCGGGCTGCGCGAAGCGGCCGGCCCACAGGTTGTTGTCGAATGCCACGGCGCCGGTCAACACCGCATCGCCGCCTTTCAGCGCCCAGTAGCCTTTGAGGCCGCCTGCGTTGTCCGCGCCTTGGTCGACCTGGATCGTGAGCGTGCCGCGGCACGGGCAGGCGGGGTCGGCAGGGTCGTCCCAGCTGAGGTTCCAGATTCCGACGAAGTCCTGCTCGAGGCCTGCCGGCGGCGCCAGGAATTGGTTGAGTTGGCCGCCCGCCGGTGGCCCGGACAGCTGGCCCAGGACGGCGCCCTGCATCGCGGTCATCGCGCCACAGGCCAAGGCGAAGACAAGGCATGCATGGCGCCCTCTCGGCATCATGATCCGACGCCCGCTCCGGCCGTCATCCGCTCGTAGAGCTGGATCAGCCGGCGATTGGCTTCGACGAGACTGTAGCGGCCACGGACGTGTTCCTGCGCCGCGCGCGCGAGCTCGGCGCGACGTTCGATCGAAAGCGACAGGGCGGCCTGCAGCGCCTCGGCCAGGGCTGCGGCATCGCCGGCCGCCGCCAGCCATCCCGTGACGCCGGCGCGGACCGCTTCGGCGGCGCCGCCGCCATCCTCGGCCACCACCGGCCGGCCCATCGCCTGCGCTTCCACCAGAGTGCGGCTGAAACCCTGACGCGCTCCGCCGGTCGCCGCCACCACGTCGGCCAGCATGTAGGCCGCCGGCATGTCGTCGACATAGGGGCCGATCTTGACGCGACCGTGCAGCTCGGCTGCTTCGATGGCGCGTTCGAGTTCCCGCTCGAAGGCGGTGGGCGTGCCCGATGAGCCCAGCAGCAGGCAGAACACGTCGTCGCGGTCCAACCGCTTCACCGCCTCGATCAGGATCTTCTGGCCGCGATCCTCGTCGAAGCGCCCCGGGCAAAGAATGAGGTGCGCGCCGTCGGGCACGCGCAATTCGCCGGCCAGCCGGATCAGCCGGTCGGCGCGCACGACGGCCGGATCGAAGCGGTCGAAGTTGATGCCGGGCGGAATCGTCTCCAGCCGGCTCTCGAGGTTGGGGAAGCGCTGCAGCGCGTCGCGCGCCACGTGCTCCGACACGGCGATCACCGCGTCGGCCCGCGCCTGGCGTCGCTCGACGAAACGTTCCGCCAGGCCACTCGCCATGAACGGCGCGTGCAGCGTGGCGATCCACTTGACCTCGAGCCGGCGGGCGAGCGCCCGAGCCACCCACGCGGTGGCCGGTGAACGCGACTGGATCAACGAGACGCGCGCCTCGCGCAGGCTGGTGGCGAGCTTGCGCGGCAAAGTAAGTCGCGCCCACAGCGGATGGCTGCTTTCCGGCAGCTCGAGATGAGTGGCGCGCAGCCGCAGCAGGTCGGGCACCAGGGCACCGCCCGGCGAGGCGACGATGGCCGCGCCGCCGGCTGCGATCACGGCTTGCGCGGTATCGAGCGTGGCGCGCGCCAGTCCGCCGCCGGCGAGGGTCGGGACGATCTGCAGGAGCGTCGGAGCAGGCACGGCGATTGTTCTTGTCGGGGACGGCGGTAAAAGGGGAGAGCATTGGCAGGTAACACGATATGAGCGGCATCGGTAGAGTCGAACGTCTGGCGCGCCCCGACGGCAACACCATCGCCTATGCGACGACACCGGGTCGTGCGCCCACGGTGGCGTTCCTGGGCGGCTTCCGCTCGGACATGACCGGCACCAAGGCCGTGGCGCTGCAGGCATGGGCCGAGAGGACCGGCCGCGCCTTCCTGCGCTTCGATTATCTCGGCCACGGACAATCATCGGGCCGCTTCGAGGACGGCACGATCGGCCGCTGGCTCGACGATTCGCTGGCGGCGATCGATGCGCTGACCACGGGCAAGCTGGTGCTGGTCGGCTCGAGCATGGGCGGCTGGTTGTCGCTCCTGGTGGCGCGCGCCCGGCCCGAGCGCCTGGCCGGGCTGGTGCTGATCGCCGCGGCGCCGGATTTCACCGAGCGCATGCTGCTGAAGAGTCTCTCGCCCGAGGATCGCCTCAAGCTCGAACGCGACGGCAGGCTCGAACGTCCGTCGCAATATTCGCCGGAGCCATCGGTCTTCACCTGGAAGCTGATCGAGGAGGGGCGCAACCATCTCCTGCTCGACAAGAGATTGTCGCTGCCCTGTCCGGTGCGCCTGTTGCATGGGCAAAGCGATCCCGACGTGCCGTGGGAATATTCCCTGCAGATCGCCCAGCATCTCGACGCGCCCGAGGTGATCACCACCCTGATCAAAGGCGGCGATCATCGTCTCAGCACGCCCGCCGACATCGCCCGACTGATCGCCACGGTCGAGGAGCTGATTTCCTAGTCTTCCAGGCCCGGCATGAGTCAGCCCGCCGCCGCGATCGCGCGCAGTCCCTCGCGATAGGTCGGATAGCGCAGGACGACGCCCAGCTCCTTCTTGATCCTGTCGTTCCTGACCCTGCGGTTCTCGGCATAGAACGAGCGCGCCATGGCGCTCATCGCCGGCGCCGCCTGCTCCCACGGTATGAGGGGCGGCGCCGGCCTGCCCAGCAGCTCGCAGGCAAAGGTCACCACTTCGGCCGTCGACGCCGGCAGGTCATCAGCCACGTTGTAGATCGCGCCGGCATGCGGCTGGCTGATCGCGGACAGCACGGTGCCGGCAATGTCCTCGACATGGATGCGCGAGAAGACCTGGCCCGGCCGGTCGATGCGCCGCGCCGTGCCCGCCTTTACCTGGTCGATGGCGCTGCGCCCGGGACCGTAGATGCCGGGCAGGCGGAAGATGTCGACCGCGGCGCCGGCCTCCAGCCCCATCGCCTGCCAGGCGCGCTCGGCGGCCAGGCGCTCGACGCTGCGCGGCTGGCCCGGCTTGGGCTGCATCGCCTCGTCGACCCAATGGCCGCCGCGATCGCCATAGACGCCGGTGGTCGAGAGATAGCCCAGCCAGCGGGCCCGCCGGAGCAGGCCGGCGCAGGTCCTGAGCGCCGGATCGCCGGTCGTGCCGGGCGCGATGGTGCAGAGAATGTGCGAGGCGCCGCCCACCGCCTCCTCCGGCAACGTGGCGGTGCCATCGAACAGGTGCGTCTCGATGCCCGCCGGCGGCGAGCTGCTTGGCCTTGTCGCTGCCGGTGCAGGTGCCGGCCACGGTCCAGCCGCTGGCTTTCGCGAGTCTGGCGATTTCAAGGCCGCTATAGCCCAGCCCAAAGATGAAAAGACGTCCTGTCATCTTGTCAGGATCGCCGGCGCGCGGTTCTTTTCAAGGATGTTGTTGTCTCGTCTGGTGTTGGCCTTGCTGCTGACGGCCGCGCCCCTCGCCGCACCCGCCGTCGCGCAGGGCCTCGGCGCGCTCGAGAGCTCGCCCGATCACCTGCGGCTCTATACGGAGTGCATGAAGCTGGCGCGCAGTGAGCCGCTCAAGGCGCTGCCGGCCGCCGAGAAGTGGCATGCCGAGGGCGGCGGCCTCGCGGCCCGTCATTGCGTGGCGGTCGCCATGTTCGAGGCCGGCCGGTATGGGCAGGCGGCGGCGCAGTTCGAGGCGATCGCCCGCGACATGGGCCAGGATCGTCCGGGCCTGCGGGCCGAGTTGTGGGCCCAGGCCGGGCAGGCCCTCATGGAAGCAGGGGCGGCCGACAAGGCCGCCGAAGCGCAGAGCCGCGCGCTCGACCTCAAGGCTGGCGACCCCGACCTGTGGGTCGACCGGGGGCTGAGCTATGCCGCCATGCGCGCCTGGCCGCGCGCCATCTCCGATTTCGACCGTGCGCTGGGTCTGCGGCCCAACGATGTCGAGATCCTGGTGCTGCGCGCCGCGGCCTGGCGCAATGCGGGCAATCCGCCGCGCGCGCTCGACGATGCCATCGCGCGCCCTCAAGATCGCGCCGGAGCACTCCGAGGCGCTGCTCGAGCGCGGTTTCGCCAACCTGGCGCGCGGCGAGCGCAGCAAGGCGAACGACGACTTCAACAAGGTGCTGCGCCTCGTCCCGCCGGGTTCGAGCGCGGCCCGGCGCGCCGAGGCAGGCTTGCGCGGCGAGCCGCCGGCGGCGCCCGCACCCAATCAGCCGCCGGCGCCGGGTTCGACGCCCAAGCCCGCCGGTAAGCGGTAGCCTCGCTCCAACCACTGATGTAAGAGCCACACGAATGAACCGAATCCCCTCGTCGATCGTCCTGTTCGCCGCCCTGTTCGCGACGGCGCCTGCCCTCGCCCAGGCACCGCCCGCTGACCAGGCGCAGCCGCAACCGCCATCCTCCTATTATCCCGCGCCGCCGCCCTTGGAGGCGCCGCCGGTCCAGCAGGGCGCGCCGATCAGCGGCCTGTCCTCGCCGCTGGCAGCCGGCGCCGCCAAGATCGACCATACCGAGATCGCCTCCGAAGCGGAGGCCCAGCTTTTTGCCGACGCACGCAAGATCGTGTGGGGACGCTATGCCAAGCTGAAGGGCGCCAGGCCCGGCGAGGTCACGGTGACCAGGCAGGGCAACCTCTGGGTCGTGAAGGGGCGCATCGACAGCGTGGCGCCGGGCAGCGAGGGCGACTGGGCCTCGATCGACGGCGTCGTCGCGCGCATCTCGGCCGGCCACGTGCAGATCCGCGGCGAGGTCGCGTTCCGCGTCGCCAAGGTCGAAAAGGGCACGGCCTGCAAGGTTGCCGGCACGCTCAATTTCCGCCGCTCCGGCAAATCCCATGTGTGGCGTCTCGCCGAAGGCGACAATCCCTGCGACGGCGCGCGCGAGAACTTCGATCTCGTCTACGAGAAGCCGGTCGAGAAGAAGCCGGTGCCGGGGCAGCCCAAGCGCAGTTGACCGCGAAGCGGTCATCCTGAGGCGAAGCCGAAGGATCTTTGGGCTACAAAAGGTCCCTCGCTACGCTCCGGGACCGGAGTCACCCCGTCCGAGATGACAGGCGCAACTTGTCGATCTCGCTTCGGGCGAGCGCGTCGGCACGGTCGTTTTCGGGATGGCCGCTATGGCCCTTCACCCAGATCCAGTCGATCTTGTGCGGCGCGCGCGCGGCGTCGAGGCGCTGCCACAATTCGACGTTCTTGACCGGCTTCTTGTCGGCGGTGCGCCAGCCGTTCTTCTTCCAGCCGTGGATCCACTTGGTGACGCCATCGCGCACGTAGGTGCTGTCGGTGAACAGACGCACCGTGCAGGGCCGCTTCAGGGTCTCGAGCGCCATGATGGCCGCCATCAGCTCCATGCGGTTGTTGGTGGTCGCCGAATCGCCGCCGGAAAGCTCGCGCTCACGCTCGCCGCCCTCGGATTTCTTGACGCGCAGGATCGCGCCCCAGCCGCCCGGTCCGGGATTTCCGCTGCAGGCGCCGTCGGTGAAGATCTCGACCCCGGGCGCATGGCTTTCAGTTCCTGGGCTTCACAGACCGTAGTCCGCGATCGACGCCGTGCCGCGATGGAAGCGCAGCTTGGCGAGGTACTCCTGCGGGTCCTTGCGCTTGACCAGGGCATCGGCCGGCGTGTGCACCCAGTCGTAGAGCCGGGTCAGCAGGAAGCGCAGCGCCGAGCCGCGCGCCAGCAACGGCAGCACCTGGCGCTCGGCGTCGGTCGAGCGGCCTCACCTTGCCGTACCCCTGCAGGAGCGCGCGCGCCTTGGTGGCATTGAACGACTTGTCGGCCTCGAAGCACCAGGCGTTGAGGCAGATCGCGACGTCGTAGGCGAAGGCGTCGTTGCAGGCAAAGTAGAAATCGATCAGGCCCGACAGCTCATCGTGCAGGAAGAACACGTTGTCGTTGAACAGATCGGCATGGATCACGCCGGACGGCAGGTCCTTCGGCCAGTTCTTCTCGAAGAAGTCGAGCTCGGCCTGCAGCTCGTGGGCGAGACCGTTGTCGATATGGCGGTGCGAGCCGTCGAACAGCGGCCGCCAGCCGGCGACCGACAGCGCGTTGGGCCGCTTCAGGGCAAAGTCGCGGCCGGCAAGATGCAGGCCGGCGAGCGCCGCGCCGACCGGCCCGCAATGCTTCACGCTGATGCGGCGCGGCGACAGGCCGTGCAGGAACGTCGTGATGGCCGCCGGCCGTCCGGCCAGCGTGCGCACCGCGTTGCCGTCGCGGCCATGGATGGGCCTCGGGCAGTTGATGCCGCGGGCCGCGAGGTGGTCCATCAGGCCGAGGAAGAACGGCAGGTCCTTCGGGTCGACGCGTTTTTCGTAGAGCGTCAGGAAGTATTGCCCCGAGCTCGTGGTCAGCAGGTAGTTGGAGTTCTCGACGCCCTCGGCGACGCCCTTGAGGGAATCGGCCTGGCCGATGTCGTATTCGGCGAGAAATGCTTCGAGCTCGGTGTCGCCGACTTCCGTGTAGACCGCCATCAGGCCACCATCTACGCCACGAGCGCGCGCGGCAGCTTGAACACGACGCTTTCCTCCGTCGTGCGCACTTCCTCGACGCTGACATCGTAGCGCTCGCGGCAGGCAGCGATCAGTTCGTCGACCAGCAACTCGGGCGCCGAGGCGCCGGCCGTGATGCCGAGGCGCCTTGCGCCCTCCAGCCAGCTCCAGTCCATGTCGGCGGCGCGCTGCACCAGGCGCGACTTCCGGCAACCGTAGTTGGCCGCCACCTCGACGAGCCGCATCGAGTTGGACGAGTTCGGCGCGCCGATCACCACCAGCGCATCGCAGCGCTCGGCGATCGCCTTCACCGCCGCCTGCCGGTTGGTCGTGGCGTAGCAGATGTCCTCCATCTTCGGACCCTGGATGGAAGGGAAGCGGCGGCGGAGTGCCGCCACGATGCCCGTCGTGTCGTCGACCGACAGGGTCGTCTGCGTGGCATAGGCGAGGTTCTGCGGGTCGGCCACCTCGAGCGCCTCGGCCTGCGCGGCGTCCTCGACCAGCAGCACGGCGCCGGGCGGGAGCTGGCCCATGGTGCCGATCACCTCGGGATGGCCGGCATGGCCGATCAGGATCACGGTGCGGCCCGACTCGTGATGCCGCTCGGCCTCGCGGTGGACCTTGGAGACCAGCGGGCAGGTGGCGTCGACATAGAGCAGCTTGCGCCGGTCGGCCTCGGCCGGCACCGCCTTGGGCACGCCGTGGGCGGAGAACACGACGGGCCGGTCGTCCGGCACCTCGTCGAGCTCGTCGACGAAGATCGCGCCCTTGGCCTCGAGATTCTCGACCACATAGCGGTTATGCACGATCTCGTGGCGGACATAGACCGGCCGGCCGTAGCGCTCTATGGCGCGCTCGACGATCTGGATGGCACGGTCGACGCCGGCGCAGAAGCCGCGCGGGCTGGCGAGCAGGATCGTGAGCGGCTTTTTGTCGGACTGGATCATGAGAAATCGTTCAGCGCGGGTGCTGGCCCGCTCGCTTGCGAGGCGTGCGGGCCATTGCCTAGACTCCGCCCGGAAACGGATTGGCGCGGCACCGTAACAAAGCCGCCGCAACGGGGAAAGCAACATGGTCGAGCCGGTTGTCGCGGCGAGGGTGCCAGCAAAGGTGACGCTGGAAGCCGGAAAGGACTATTGGTGGTGCGCCTGCGGTCAGAGCAAGAATCAGCCGTTTTGCGACGGCAGTCACAAGGGCGGCGCGTTCACGCCCCTGAAGTACACGGCGGAGAAGGCGGGTGACTATTGGCTTTGCGCCTGTAAGCACTCGAGCAAAAAGCCGCTTTGCGACGGTACGCACAAGACCCTGGCATGACCGACAGAAAATTCGTCCTTTTGGCGCCGGTCGCTCTGGCGCTGTCGCTCTCCGGCTGCGGCTGGTTCGGCGGCGGCAGCAAATCGGAGGACGCCGGCGAATTCTATTGTCCCGCGCCGCTCACCGTGCAGGACGCCGAACGCCTGACCCATTTCAAGGACGGCCCGGGCCGCGATCCGCGCGACATCGCCTACGAGGCGGTGCTGGCCGGGTCGCGCACGACGTGCGAGCTCAGTCGCCGGCAGCTCTCCGTCACCCTGTTCTTGCGCATTGCGGTCAATGCCGGCCCGTCGGTCGGCGCAGGCACCACCCGCGTGCCCTATTTCGTGCGTGTGATCAACGCGGGCGGCACAGTCGTGCAGGGTCAGGAGTTCACCGCCGACTTCCGGCTGTCGGCGAGCAATCCGCGCGGCTCTTCGCAGGAGGAGCTGGCGCTGCAGCTGCCTTACAACCAGATCAGCGACCTCGGCGGCTATCGCATCGCCGTCGGGCTGAAGCCCACGCAGGAGGAGCTCAACTACAATCGGCGGGCGACGGGCCGGCAGTGACCGGCGCGCCGCTCAGGCGGCCGTCACCGGGCGGAGCCAGGTGCGCTCCTCGCTGAGGATGAAGCGCTCGGCCTCGGCGAAGCGGAAATTGTCCATTGCCGCCTTGTCCGCCTTGAGCCGTGCCCGGTAGGCCTCGTAGGCCGCCAGGCTGTCGAACGAAATGAGGGCATGGGCGATGTTGTTCGTGCCCTCGTGCGGCATGAAGTAGCCCAGAAGATCGCCGCCGCAGGCCGGGATGATCGTGAGCCAGTTGCGGGCATAGATCTCGAACGCCTCGCGCTTGAACGGGTCGATCACGTAGCGGATGGCGCAGGTGACGGTCATGGAGGCCTCCCGTGGACGGTGGGGCGCAGTCTGGTTGCTCGCAGCCGGTCGATGCTTCGGCCGGAGCCGAAGACTTGACAGCGGGTTGATGCCGACGGTCCACTGCGAGGCAGAATCCCGGAGAATCGCCTTGAGTGCTTATGCGGAACGGTTGGAAGCGCTGGCAACGGAGGCGGCCGATCGCTGCACGTCCTGCGGCAAGTGCTTCGAGGTCTGCCCGACCGCGCGCGAGATCGGCCTCGATGCCGGCGAGGCGGTGCAGCGTGTCGGCGAGCTTCTGGCGCTGACGCGGGGCGGCGGCGCGGCCGCGGACGGCCTGCAGAAATGGCTCGGTGCCTGCGACGGCAGCGCGCGCTGCAGCGACGCCTGTCCGGAAGGAATCAACGTCCGCCAATGGGTGACCATCGCCAAGATGAAGGCGCTCGAGGCGGGCCGGGAGCGCGAGGTCGGCGCCGCCAATGCCGCCAACCGCTTCCGCCACATGGCCCAGGCGGTGCGGCTGCTGGCCAGCATGCAGCTTCCGTCGGAGACCTTGAAGAAGATCCTGGCGCCGGCCGAGCGGCGCACCGCGGAGGTGCTGTTCTACACCGGCTGCAACGTCCTGCGCACGCCGCACATCGTGCTGAACGTCATGGACATCCTCGATGCGCTCGAGCTCGACTTCGACGTGGTCGGCGGCACCGCCCATTGCTGCGGCGTCTACCAGTTCCAGGAAGCCGACCTGCCGACCTACGAGCGCATGGGCCATCGCACCTTCCAGCGCTTCGGCCAGTCGGGCGCCGCCAAGGTGCTGACCTGGTGCCCGACCTGCACCAAGAATTTCGACGAGCTGGAGAAGGACGTCGAGGCGCCGTCGTTCGATCTGGGCCACATCAGCGAATTCCTGGCCGCCAATCTCGACGCGCTGCGCGCGCGCTTCGTGGCGGCTCAACCGAGGCGCCGCGTGGTCATCCACGAGCATCTTGGCATCGGCGCCACGGTGGCCAGCATCGCCAAGCTCCTGCGCGCCGTGCCCAATCTCGAGCTGCTGGAACTCGAGCAGGATTCCGGCTTCTCCTATGCCTGCGGCGGGCAGGCCGCCAAATTCAAGGATCGCGAGCAGGCGATCCATCGCCGGCTGGCCGAAGGCGCGGTCGCGGCCGGCGCCGATACCATCGTCACCATGTATCACTCCTGCCATCGTGCGCTGTCCGGTGCCGAGGCGGTCTATCCGATCAAGGTGGTGAACTTCACCGACGTCATCGCCGAGGCGCTGGGCCGCGGCGGACATCCCGACTACTACCGCCTCTACAAGGCGGGCGGCGCGATGGACGAGGCGGTGACCGCGGCGCGCACCTTCCTCACCAACAACGGCGTGCGCATCGACGAGGCCTCGGTGCAGTCGCTGACCGCCGACATCTTCAACGAGACGGGGCTGGCCGGTTCGCGCGAGGCGTTTCAGCAAGGCTTCACGGCGCTGGCCAAGGAAAGCTAGCGCGTCACCTCTCCTTCACCGCCAGCACCGCCCAGGCGGCGTCGGCGAAGAAGCGGACGTGGTCGGACAGAAGGCCGGTGAAACGGCCATAGACCTTGTAGGTCGCGGGCTGCAGCACCACGCCGATCGCCGCCGCCGCGGCGAGGTCGGCGTTGCGCCGGGGGATCTCGCCCGCCCGCATCGCCTGGGCGATCACCTCGCGCACGACGGTCACCGGATTGGGCGTGTCGTCGGGCACCTGGATCAGGAAGGAGTGCTGGTTCAGGAGGTGATAGGCGAACAGCGTCCAGTCGCGATCGGCCCAGTCGCAATAGCAGCGCACGATGGCGTCGATCTTGGCGCGCAGGCCCTTGGCCGCGCGCTGCGCCTCGGCCAGCGCTTCGGCCAGGGCGCGGTGATGGCGCAGGAAAAGGTCGCGCGCCAACTGCTCCTTGCTGGGGAAATAACGGTAGATCGTGCCCTCGGCGATCGACGCCGCCATGGCGATCTCCTTGGTCGTGGTCTCGGCCACGCCGCGCGCCACGAACAGGGTCAGCGCAGCGCGCTCGACTCGCGCCTTGGTATCCTCGGCCTTGCCCATGACGGCCAGTCTATGAGGGAGCGCTCACTTGGCAAAGCCGGATCGTCTGCGGCCTCGCAGAACCAGCGCCAGTCGAGTGTCCAGTCGGTGATGGCTTCGGTGCGTGGCGCGGCCGCGCTCTGCAGCTCGAGGAAGACGGTGAAGGCACGGCGGATGAACATGCGAACCTCCATGAAATGAGCGAATGCTCATGTTATAAGTGAGCGATCACTCAATTACAAGCAGATTCTGCAAAAGCCTGTTTTTGCGATGTTTTTCCCCGTGGACGGGGCAGGAACCGCCCCCTAAGGTCACCGCACCCAGACGATACCTGTGGGAGAGACCGCCTCGCCTCGCGACGAAGAGGGGCGGCGCCGAAGGAGCAACCGGCCCCGGAAACTCTCAGGCAAACGGACCGCAGGAGGATGGGTCTCTGGAAAGTGGCGGGCGCCTCATCTGGCGCGCGCCCACCGACGAAGTAAGCCGGTTCGCCGGCAAATCTTTCAGGTCTCCGGACAGAGGGGGTCGCGCGGCGCAGTCCTTGCGTCGGGAAACGCGACTCTGGAGATCTTTTTGACCGAACCCTCCGCCGGCCCTCTCAAGCGCACGCCGCTTTACGATCTTCACCGCGAGCTGGGCGCGCGCCTCGTGCCCTTCGCCGGCTACGAGATGCCGGTGCAGTATCCGACCGGCATCCTGGCCGAGCATGCCCAGACCCGCACGGCCGCCGGCCTGTTCGATGTCTCGCACATGGGCCAGGTGCGGCTCACCGCCAGGCCGGGCCACACCGCGGCCAAGGCGCTGGAGACGCTGGTGCCCGGCGACATCGCCGGGCTGCAGCCCGGCCAGCAGCGCTACACCCAGTTCACCAACGAGGGCGGCGGCATCCTCGACGACCTGATGGTGACCAGCACCGGCGATCATCTCCTGCTGGTCGTCAACGCCGCCTGCAAGGACGCCGACCTCGCGCATCTGCAGAAGCACCTGTCGGCCGCCTGCGAGATCGAGCCGATGTTCTCCCGCGGGCTTCTGGCCCTGCAGGGCCCGCTGGCGGTCGCAGGCGCTGGCGCGGCTGGCGCCGCAATGTCGCGGCCATGAAGTTCATGACCGGCGCCTTCGTGATGATCGACGGCGCGCGCTGCTACGTCACGCGCTCGGGCTACACCGGCGGCGACGGCTACGAGATCTCGACGCCGGCCGATGCGGCCGCACCCATCGCGCGCAAGCTCCTGGCCCAGCCCGAGGTGAAGCCGATCGGCCTCGGCGCGCGCGATTCGCTGCGCCTCGAAGCCGGCCTCTGCCTCTACGGCCACGACATCGACACCACCACGACGCCGATCGAAGCCGGTCCTGCTGTGGAGCATCGGCAAGGAGCGCCGCGCGCAGGGCGGCTTTCCCGGGCGCGTCCGTCATCCAGAAGCAGATCGCCGAGGGCGCGCCGCGCAAGCGGGTCGGTCTGCTGCCCGAGGGCAAGGCCATCGCGCGCGAAGGCGCCGAGATCGCCATCGCCGGCAAGATCGTCGGCAAGGTCACCTCGGGCGGCTTTGCGCCCACGCTCGGGCGCGCCGTCGCCATGGGCTACGTCGAGCGCGCCCATTCAGCCAACGGCACCAAGGTCGACCTCGTCGTGCGCGGCAAGCCCGTGCCGGCCGAGATCGTGCCCATGCCTTTCGTCAAACACGCCTACTACCGCGGATAGGAGTCCTTCATGGCCAGCGTCAAATACAGCAAAGAGCACGAGTGGATCCGCGTCGACGGCGATGTCGGCACGATCGGCATCACCCAGTATGCCCAGGAGCAGCTGGGCGACGTGGTGTTCGTCGACCTGCCGCAGGCCGGCCGCAAGGTCGCCAAGGGCGAGGCCTGCGCGGTGGTCGAATCGGTCAAGGCCGCGTCCGACATCTACGCGCCGGTTTCGGGCGAGGTGACCGAGGCCAACGCGGCGCTCGCCGACGCGCCGGGCGACGTCAATGCCGAGCCGATGGGCAAGGGCTGGTTCTTCAAGCTGAAGCTCTCCGACAAGGCCGAGCTCGACGGGCTGATGGACGAGGCGGCCTACGACACCTTCGTGAAGAGCCTGGGCTGAGCGAGGCCAACCATGCGTTATCTTCCCCTCACCGACGCCGACCGCCGCGACATGCTGGCCGTGATCGGCGCCAAGTCGGTCGACGAGCTGTTCAAGGACGTGCCCGGCCTCGGCGCGGCTCGCCGCCAAGATCGGCGGGCCTGCCGGATCACCAGGGCGAGCTCGAGGTCGAGCGCGCCTTCCAGGCCTATGCGGCGAAGAACGTCTCGCCCTCGACCGCGCCGTTCTTCATCGGCGCCGGCGCCTATCGCCATCACGTGCCCTCGACCGTCGACTACATGATCCAGCGCGGCGAGTTCCTGACCTCCTACACGCCCTACCAGCCCGAGATCACCCAGGGCACGCTGCAATACCTCTTCGAGTTCCAGACCCAGGTCAGCCTGCTCACCGGCATGGAGGTGGCCAACGCCTCGATGTACGACGGCTCGACCGGCGCCTCCGAGGCCGTGCTGATGGCCAACCGCGTCACCCGCCGCCACAAGGCGCTGATCTCGGGCGGGCTGCATCCGCACTATCGCCGCGTCATCGAGACCGCGGCGCGCTGGGAGGGGTTCAACGCTGTCGCGGGCACGGCCGATCCGGAAGGCCTCGAAGACCTGATCGCCCGGATCGACAAGGAGACGTCCTGCGTCGTCGTGCAGAACCCGAGCTTCTTCGGCCATGTGCGCGATTTCGCCAAGCTTGCCGCCGCCTGCCACGCCGCCGGTGCGCTGCTGATCGTCGTCGTGACCGAGGTCGTGTCGCTCGGCCTGATCAAGCCGCCGGGCGAGATGGGCGCCGACATCGTGGTCTGCGAGGGCCAGTCGATCGGCAACGGCCTGGGCTTCGGCGGTCCCTATGTCGGGCTGTTCGCCACCCGCGAGAAGTACGTGCGCCAGATGCCGGGCCGGCTGGTCGGCGAGACCGTCGATGCCGACGGCAAGCGCGGCTTCGTGCTCACTTTGTCGACGCGCGAGCAGCACATCCGCCGCGAGAAGGCGACCTCCAACATCTGCACCAATGCCGGCCTCTGCGCGCTCGCCTTCACCGTGCATCTCACCCTGCTGGGCGAGGCGGGCTTCGCGCGCCTGGCCGAGATCAACCACGCCAAGGCGTGCGAGCTCGCCGACCGCGTCGCGGCGCTGCCCGGCGTGAAGCTCCTGAACGAGAGCTTCTTCAACGAATTCACGCGTGCGCCTGCCCAAGCCCGCCGCACCCGTGGTCGAGGCGCTGGCTGCCAAGCGCATCCTGGCGGGCGTGCCCGTCTCGCGCCTGATCCCGAGCGATCCCTCGGTCGAGAACCTGCTGCTTGCTGGCCGCGACCGAGACCGCGACCGAGCACGGCATGGCGCCGCTGATCGCCGGCTTGAAGGAGGTGCTGTGATGGTCCAGTCGCTCGACCTTTCGCAGGGCCGTGCCGGCGGCGTCGCCACCGACCCGCCGGCCGCGCCCGCCACCTTCACCGGCAACCGCGCCCTGCAGATCGAGGAGCCGCTGATCTTCGAGATGGGCCAGGCCGGCCGCTGCGGCGTCGACCTGCCGGAGCCGCCCAAGGTCAAGGATCGCCTGAACGGCCTGCGCCGCGCCGGCGAGATCGGCCTGCCGGGCCTCTCGCGAGCCGCAGGTGGTGCAGCACTACACGCGGCTCAGCCAGAAGAACTACGCCATCGACATGGGCGTCTATCCGCTGGGCTCGTGCACCATGAAGCACAATCCCCGCATCAACGAGAAGGTGGCGCGCCTGGCGGGCATCGGCGACCTCCATCCGCTGCAGCCGGTCTCGACGGTGCAGGGCGCGCTCGAGCTGATCGACAGCCTGGCGCATTGGCTCAAGACGCTGACCGGCATGCCGGCCGTGGCGATGTCGCCGGCCGCCGGCGCGCATGGCGAGATGTGCGGCATGATGGCGATCGCCGCCGCCCTCGAGGCCCGCGGCGAGCGGCCCAGCGCAAGGTCGTGCTGGCGCCGGAGTCCGCGCACGGCACCAATCCGGCGACGGCGGCGGCGCTCGGCTTCACCGTGAAGCCGATCCCGGCCAACGACCGCGGCCGGGTCGATCTCGCGCGCGCTCAAGGCCGCCCTCGGCCCCGACGTGGCGGCGATCATGCTGACCAACCCCAACACCTGCGGCCTGTTCGAATCGGAGATCGTCGAGATCTCCCAGGCCGTGCACGGGGCGGGCGCCTTCTTCTACTGCGACGGCGCCAACTTCAACGCCATCGTCGGCCGGGTGCGGCCGGGCGACCTCGGCGTCGACTGCATGCACATCAACCTGCACAAGACCTTCTCGACGCCGCATGGCGGCGGCGGGCCGGGCGCCGGTCCGGTGGTGCTGTCGGCGGCGCTGGCGCCCTATGCGCCCTATCCGTGGATCGTGAAGGACGGCGAGAGGTGGCGGATCGCCGAGGACGGTGCGGCGGTCGACGGCACGCCGCTCGGACGCCTGAAGGCCTTCCACGGCCAGATGGGCATGTTCACCCGCGCGCTGGCCTACATCATGAGCCACGGCGCCGACGGGCTGAAGCAGGTCGCCGAGGACGCGGTGCTGACCGCCAACTACGTGATGGCCGCGCTCGAAGGACGTCATGAGCCCGGCCTTCGAGGGCCCGTGCATGCACGAGGCGCTGTTCGACGACAGCTTCCTCAAGGACACCGGCGTCAGCACCCTCGATTTCGCCAAGGCGATGATCGACGAGGGCTACCACCCGATGACCATGTACTTCCCGCTGGTCGTGCATGGCGCCATGCTGATCGAGCCGACCGAAAGCCAGGCCAAGGAGGATCTCGACCTCTTCATCGCCGCCCTGCGCTCGCTCACCGCGCGCGCCAGGACTGGCACCGCGGCCGAAGAGTTCAAGGCCGCACCGCGGTTCGCGCCGCGCCGTCGCCTCGACGAGACCTTGGCGGCGCGCAAGCCGGTGCTACGCTGGCGCCCCTCGAACAACCCGCCCGAAGACCCGATGAAGCAGGCGGCGGAGTAAGACCAGGGGAGGGGGAATGCGTATCTTCACGACGCTGCCGCAGGAGAATCTGGCGAAGGTCGGATCGGCTGCCCAGGCGATCGAGGCGACGGGCTACACCGGCGTCAGCACCCAGGAAAACAAGCACGAGCCCTTCCTGTCGCTGGCCGTCGCCGGCGCCGCGACCAAGCGCATCGAATTGCACACCGGCGTCGCCATCGCCTTCGCGCGCTCGCCCATGGCCGTGGCCAATGTCGGCTGGGACCTCGCCTCGAGCTTTGGCGGGGCGCGCGTGACGCTGGGCATCGGCAGCCAGGTCCGCGCCCACAACGAGCGGCGCTTTTCGGTGCCGTGGACGGCTCCCGCGCCGCGCATCCGTGAATACGTGCAGGCCATCCGGGCGATCTGGGCGGCGTGGAAGGGCGACGGCAAGCTCAACTACGAGGGCAAGCACTACCGCTTCACCCTGATGACGCCCAACTTCGTGCCCGAGCCCTATGACGGCCCGCTGCCTCGGCTGGGCGTCGCCGCCGTCGGTCCCGTCATGCTGAAGGTGGCGGCCGAGGAATCCGACGACGTGAAGCTCCACTCCTTCTGCACGCGCAAGTACCTCGCCGAAAACATCATGCCCATCCTCGACGCCGGGCTGGCCGCCCGGGGCCGCACGCGCGAGAGCTTCGAGATCTCGGGCGGCGGCTTCGTCGTCACCGGCAAGGACGACGAGGCGGTGGCGAAGCTGTTCGAGTGGGTGCGCTACCGCGTGGCCTTCTACGGCTCGACACAGGCCTACTGGCCGGTCTTCGAGGTCCATGGGCTGGGCGATCTCGGCCGCAAGCTCAACGCCATGACGCGGGCCGGCCAGTGGGACCAGATGGCGAAGGAAGTGTCCGACGACGTCGTGCACCTGTTCGCCGCGGTCGGCCGCCACGACCAGATCGCCAAGGCGATCGCCGAGCGCTTCGGCGGCCTGGTCGATTCGATCGGCGCCAGCGCCAATTCGGCCAAGCCGTCCGACCTGCCGCCGGATCTGCTGCAGGACCTGGCGAAGATCCCGACGGTGTACCGGCACGCGCTCCCAGCAAAGACCTAATCGAACAAATTGGCCAGACGCTGCTTCATCTGGTCGGCGATGTAGAGCGCCAGGGCCTGGATGGTCGAGGTCGGGTTCACCCCGCCTCCCGTCACGCAGAGGCTGCCGTCGACGATGAACAGGTTCTTCACGTCGTGGCAGCGGCCCCATTCGTTCACCACCGAGCGCTCCGGATCGGTGCCCATGCGCGCCGTGCCCAGAAGATGGCCCGGATAGTTCAGCACGGTGCGCGAGCAGAAGAGCCGCGTGGCGCCGGCCGCGGTCAGGATCTCCTCGGCGCGGGCGATGCCGTGCTCCATCATGCGATGCGGTGTTCTCGCTGATCGTGTAGTCGATCTTGGGCGCGGGAATGCCGTTGCTGTCCTTCAGCACGGGATCGAGCGTGACGCGGTTGTGCTCCTCCGGCAGGTCCTCGCAGGCGACGCCGATTCCGACGCGGTGGTCGAACATCTCGCGGTAGACGCGATGATGGTCGCGGCCCCACGGCAGGCTGGCCGGCGGCGACGTCGGTGATCGCCTCGTTCGCCGGCCCGGTGCCGCGGTTGAACTGCAGCGTGTAGCCGCGCACGAAGCCGCGCGAGCGTGTCGGTCTCGTAGAACTGCTTGCTCCACAGGTTGGTGATCGGGGCCCGGCCGCCGTCCAGCGTCTCCTCGACATAGCCCGAGATCATCGGCCAGGGATGCAGCATCAGGTTCTTGCCGACCAGGCCGGAGGAGTTGGCGAGCCCGTTGGGGAACCGGCCGGACGCCGAATTCAGCAGCAGGCGCGGCGTGCCGACGCCGTTGCAGGCCACGATCACGACCTCGGCCGGCTGGAACTGCTCGCGCCCCTCGGCATCGTAGTAGATCGCGCCGGCCGCCATGCCGTGTTCGTCGGTGGTGATCTCGCGCACCCGGCAGCGCGTGCGCAGCTCGACGCCGGCGCGGATGGCGAGCGGCCAGTAGGTGATGTCGGTGCTGGCCTTGGCGCCCTGCGCGCAGCCCGGCGTGCAGTGGCCGAGGTTGATGCAGGGCGCGCGGCCCTCGTAGGCCTCGGTGGCGATGGTGGTGTCCGACGGCCACCAGTGCCAGCCCAGCCTGTTCATCGCCCGGGCGTAATGCGTGCCGGTCTTGCCGAGCGGGATCGGCGGCATGGGCGGATGGCGCGGCGGCACGCCGGGATCGCCGGCCAGGCCGGACACGCCCATCATGCGGTCGTTCTCGTCGTAGAAGCGCTCGAGCGCCCAGTAGTCGATCGGCCAGTCGTCGGCCACGCCATCCAGCGACTTCACCTTGAAGTCCGACGGATGCATGCGCGGCCAGTGCGCCGTGTAGATCACCGTGCCGCCGCCGACGCCGTTGAAGTTGGCGATCTTCATCAGCGAGTTGTCGTCGTTGATCGGATAGTCGGTGTCGCGCCCGCGGCGGTTCGGGCTGATGTCGAAATCGGTGTAGCGCCGGGACTCCCAGTCGCGGCCGTTGCTGGGGAAGTCGGTGGGCTTCATCCAGTCGCCCTGCTCCAGGCACAGGATGCGCATTCTGGTGTCGGCCAGGCTCCAGGCCACCGCGGCGCCCGAGGCGCCGGAGCCGATGATCAGGACATCGACCTTCTCGTTGCCGGCCATGTCAGCGTTTCCCGGGTGTCGTCGTGCGGTCGTCGCGCCACAACGGCGGGCGATGGCGCACGGCATCGAGCAGCGACCAGTCGCCCTGTTCCAGCGTGTAGCCCTTGGGGAAGGGAGCGCGCGCCTCCTGCCCGAGCGCCAGCAGCACGCGGTCGTCGCGGTAGTAGGCGCCCGCGATCACCCGCCCGAGGGCCGCGGCCGCAGCGCCGCCGCTCTTGGCGTAGTCGTTGATCAGCGCTTCGCGGCTGTCGCGGTCCAGGCCGGCGAAGGCCCCGACCGACTTTGTCGCGATCGCCGCCAGGGCCTCGCGGACCATGGGCAAGGTCGCGGCCCATCGACGTCACGATATCGTCCAGGATGGCCGGATCGTCGGCGCCGGGCACGCCGAAGGCGGCGCTCTCGGGGATCATCGTGCCGGCGATGCGGCCGAGGTCGCGGATTTCAGCGGCGGAGAGTTTGGCTTCGGCGTCGTTGCCCATGAGAGCCCTGCTTGGTGCGGCGTCGGTCTGGATGCAGGTCTACACATCGCTTGGCCGTGCGATCAACCCGGCGAAAAGAAAAAGCCCCCGCCTTGCGGCGGGGGCATCAGGTAGCCCGCGATTTTTGTTTGCGGGAAATTCTCAGTGCAGGCGACGCGGCAGCTCGGCGATCGCCTCGTCGATATGCGTGCCGGTACGGCCCGCGCCGACCTGCTCGCGCAGGAGCGCGCGGGTGGCCGACAGGGCCACGTCGACGGCGGTGTCGCGCACCTGCTTGGTGGCGGCCGTCTCGGACTGGGCAATGCGGTCGAGCGCCTGCTGCTCGCGCAGCGCCAGCGCGGTCTGCAGGTTGGCCATGGCCTTGGCCTGCATGCGCTGGGCCTCCTCGCGGGCCTGCTGCAGGATGGCGCCGCCCTCGGTCGCAGCCTGGGAGAGCGTGCGCTCCGCCTCGGCCTTGGCCTTGAGCGCGTCGTTGCGCAGCTGCTCGGCATCGGACAACGCCTTGGCGATGGCCGACGTGCGCCTGTCGAGGATGTCGACGATGCGCTTCCACAGCACCTTGCCGGCCAGCGCGAAGAACAGGAAGAAGGCGACCCCGACCCAGAAGGCCGGATCGGCGAAGATGCCGCCGCCGTGCTCGCCCGCGGCGTCCGCCGCCCAAGCCGTGCCGATCATCGGCTGCCTCCCTTGATCGCCGTAGCGACCTTGTCGGCGAGCGCGCCCTGGTCGGCCGGCTGGCCGGAGAGCTTGCCGTAGACGTCCCGGCCGATGTCCATCGCCATGTTTTCGAGGCCCGCCATCACCTCGTCGCGCTGGGCGGCGATGCGCTTCTCGGCCTCGTCGATCTGCTTGGCCAGGCGCTCATGCAGTTCGCCCAGCTTCGCCGTGGTGGCGGCGCTGTCGGTCTCGCCCTGCTCGCGCATCAGCCGGCGGGACTCCTCGCGGGCGTCGGCCAGGCGCTGTTGATAGGCGGCGACCAGGCTGCGGGTTTCCTCGTTGGCCTTCTCGGCCGCGTCGAGGTCGCCCTGGATCTTGCCCTGCCGCCTCTCCAGCGTGTCGGAGATCGCGGGGACCGCGAGCCTCGACATCACCAGGTAGAGCGCCACGAAGGCGATCGCGAGCCAAACGAGCTGCGGCGCGAAGCTGTGATAGTCGAGCTGCGGCATGCCGCCGCCCGCACCTTCCTTCGCCAGGACCGTGCCGCTCGCCACCGACGCGGCGAGGCCGGCAAACGCAGCGTAGACCGACTTGCGCATCGTCGTGCTTAGAACACGAACAGGATCATGAAGGCGATGACCAGCGCGAACAGCGCCACGGCTTCGGTGAGCGCGAAGCCCAGCAGCACGTTGCCGAACACGCGGGGAGCGGCCTCGGGGTTGCGCAGCGCGCCCGCCACGAAGCTGCCGAAGATGTTGCCGATGCCGACGCCGACGCCGGCGAGGGCGATGGTGGCGAGACCGGCACCGATGAGCTTGGCTGCAGAGGCGTCCATTTTGAAGTTCCTTTCGTCAGAGAATGTCAGTGGAGATGGATGGCGTCGTTCAGATAGAGGCAGGTCAGGATCGCGAACACGTAGGCCTGCAGGAACGCGATCAGCAGTTCCAGGCCGGTGAACACGACGATGAAGGCAAGCGGCGCCCAGCCGCCGATGATGCCCAGCATCACCACGAAGCCGCCGAACACCTTCAGCATGGTGTGGCCGGCCAGCATGTTGGCGAACAGCCGGATCGACAGGCTGAACGGGCGGATGAAGTAGGAGATGATCTCGATCGGCACCAGCAGCAGCAGCAGCACGAACGGCACGCCCTTGGGCACGAACAGCGACAGGAAATGCAGGCCGTGGCGGGCGAAGCCGATGAGGGTGACGCCGACGAACACGAAGGCCGCCATCGCAAAGGTCACGACGATGTGGCTGGTCGGCGTGAACGAGTAGGGCACCATGCCCAGCATGTTGCAGAACAGGATGAAGATGAAGAGCGTCAGGATGAACGGGAAGTACTTCTTGCCGCCGTCGCCGACATTGTCGCGCACCATGCCGGCGATGAATTCGTAGCCCATCTCGGCGACCGACTGCAGGCGGCCCGGCACCAGGGCGCGCTGGCGCATGCCCCAGACGAACACCGCCGTCGCCAGGATCACGGCGATGATCATCCACGTCGAGGAATTCGTGAAAGAGGCGTCGATGCCAAAGAGATTCAGGTGGAGCAGCCGCTTGATCTCGAACTGCTCCATCGGGCTATGCATTTGGCTTACCTCATCCCCACATCAATCCAACGCCACACACCGCTTCAGGGCAGGCGACGATTCCCGTCGTCGCCCCCGGCCGCATCCTTCGAGTACACTCGAATGGCGCGCCAGGCATTGTTGGCGCCGGCGGCGAAGCCCAGAACGAGACCCGCCACCAATGAATACGGCGCCCAACCCAACCAGCGGTCGAGCCAATAGCCGAGAAAGCCCCCGACCAAAAGGCCCGCGATCATATCCACCAAAACGCGATAGGCAACGCCTGTCTGGCGCTGCGACATTACGTTGCTCGGCGGCTCGTTGTGGCTCGGTTTCGGGTTGGCCGCGCGCGCTGCCCTGAGCTTCGCATCCATCTCCTCGACGCCGCGCTGGACGCCTTCGGGATCACGATTGTCCATATGGATCAATCGCTTAGCGCTTGAAGACGGTGAAACCGGCGTCGCCGTCGCGGACCACCTGGGGGACCAGGTCGACTTCCCAGTCGAGGTACTGCTGCATCGCCGCCTCGATATTCTCTTTGAAGTCATAGGGCCGGTACCACACGTCGGTCGGCGGATCGGCCATCCGCGTGTGACCGGCCTCGATCGCAAGCTTGGCGTCGCGCCAGCCCTTCATGCCGCCGTCGAGGACGGTCACCGGCAAGCCGCCGGCCGCCGCCGCGGCCTCCGTCGCGGCGAAGGCCGCGATCTCGCCGTCGGGCGAGACCAGCACGATCCGCGTGGCCCCCGACTGCTTGGCCAGCATCTCGGGGAGGGTCTTGCCGAGGTTGGCGCGCACGGCGAACCACGCTCCCGGCACGTGGCCGTCGCGGTAGCGCAGGCTGGTGTCGAGATCGATCACCAGGGCGTGCTCCAGCGACTTGTGCAGCTCGGCGGGCGAGACCGTGGCGGGCGTGGGCGGCCGGAAGCCTCCGGGGAAGCGCGGCTCGGCCTCGGTGGTGAGCTCGCTCGAGACCGGCTTGTGGTCCAGCACGTAAACCTCGTTCCAGCCCATCTGCATCAGCCAGTGCGCCGTCATGGTGGCGCGCACGCCGTCATTGTCGTGCAGCACGACCGTGGCGTGGCGTGCGCCGACATACTGGTCGGTCGCCTGCACGAGCTGGCCGCCCGCGGCATGGCGGAAACCCTTGAGGTGGCCCTCGGCATATTCGGCGGGATCGCGCACGTCGAGGCGATAGAGCGGGCCGCCTTTTCCTTCGAGCCCGGCGAGGCCTGCCTTGTCGATCTTCTTCACTTTCATCCTGGCCGCGATATCGGCCGCCGCCGCTTGCGCGAACTTCGCCGCCTCGGGCCCCTGCGGTCCGAAGTTCCTGGTTTCGCCGCGCGCCACTTTCAGCCCGGCGAGGTGCCAGCCCATTGTGCCGTTCTTGAGCGCGATCACCTTGTTGGGCAGGCCGGCATTGATCAGGGACTGGGCGCCGATGATCGAGCGCGTGCGGCCGGCGCAATTCACCACCACCAGCGTCTTGGGATCGGGCGCCAGGTCCTTGACCCGGTAGACCAGCTCGGCGCCGGGGCAGTCGATGCCGCCGGGGATCGACATGTTGTTGAATTCGGGCATGGGCCTGGAATCGAGGATCACCAGGTCGGTCTTGGCGTCGACCAGCTTTTGCAGGTCGGCGGCGTCGATGCGCGGCGTGTCGTTCTCGTGCTCGACCACTTCGCCGAACGCCTTGCTCGGCACGTTGACGCCGGTGAACACTTCGTAGCCCGCGTCGCGCCAGGCTTTCAGCCCGCCCTTCATGACGGCAAGGTCGGTGTAGCCGAGCTGCGAGAGCCGGGCGGCGGCACGGTTGGCGCGGCCGGCCCATTGCGGATCGTGGTCTTCCGCGCCGCTGTCCATCAGCACGATGCGCGTGTTCGGATCGGGCAGCAGGGCAAGCGCGCGCGGCTCGAGGCGCGACAGCGGCAGGGGAGTCGCGAACAGGGGATGGCCCTGGATCGAGAATTCGCCCTCCTCGCGCACGTCGAAGAAGGCGAACACCGCCTCGGACTTCAGCATCGTCTTGACCTGCCCGACGGAAAGCAGCGGCGTCAGGATCTTCGCCTTGGCCATGAAGCGCTTGGTCGTGCCTGTCTTCATGTCGACCGACACGCGGTTGGGCAGATGCTCGAGGCTCAGGCCGTAGAAATGGAGATGCAGGGCATCGCCCGAGCCCGCCCCAAGGTCGGTGGGCGTCTCGATGTGGTGGAAGTCCCCGGGCAGGTAGCAGATGACGTCGCCGCGCTTGAGCGTCTTCTCCTTGGCAGGCGCCTCGCGCAGCTGGACCACGTCCTCGCGCGCGCCGTTGTCGAGCCGCTCGTAGACGACGTTGCGCTCGGCGCCATGGACGCCGGCGATGATCGCCCAGGTCGTGTGGTTGTGCGGCGGCACCTTCTTGCCGGCGCCGCCGGCCGAGGCATAGAGCGCGAAGCGGTGGTCGGGATCTTCGCTCAGGCGATAGATGCCGCCATCGGCGCCGAGCGGGAACTCGTCCTGCGGGAAGAGGTCGGCGCGGCCGGCCAGCGACGACAACAGGCCGCCGATCTTCTCCAGGGTGGCGTAGCTTACCCCGTCTTGTTCGATCCGCCGGGCCTCATCGACCAGATGCCGCACGGCTACGGCGCGCTCTTGATGTGCGTTCATTTGCCCCTCCATCGGACGAAGTATAGCGATCCTACAGCGTTCTGGCGCTTGTCGCCCCATGGCCGTCAAACTACGGTCCCAAGATGAAATACACTGCATCGGTCATCCTGCTGGGAGCAGCGACGATGCTGGCCGCTTCGGCCGTGGCCCAGACCACGACCAAGCCGCCGGCCAAGCCGGTCGCGGCCGCCAAGCCGGCGGTGGCTGCCCGCGCGTCGGCCAGGCCCGGCGTGCACCCGACCATCCACCCCCGCCGGCCGGTCTTCGTGCCGCTGCCGCCGGTCGTCGAACTCGACCAAATGGCCGTCGCCGCCGACCTGCCCACAGTGCTCGACAACGACACCCGCGATCGCTACCGGCGCATCTTCCAGGCCCAGGCCGCCGGGCAGTTCGGCCAGGCCGATGCCGAGATCGCCGGGCTGCAGGACAAGCTTCTGATGGGCTATGTCGGCGCCCAGCGCCTGCTGAGCCCGACCCATATCGCGCGCTACGACGAGCTCGCCGCGTGGCTGCAGGAGTACAACGACCATCCCGATGCGCCGGCGATCTACCGGCTGGCACTGGCGCGGCGCACGCGGGGTTCGCCCGAACTGACGCCGGCGAGCTTCGTCGGCCAGGCGCCGCCGTCGCCCACCTTCGCCGCCGCCCGCACCGTGACCGGCGCCGACGCCGCGCGCGCCGCCGAGCTTCGGGCGCGCCTGCAGAGCATGGCCGACGACGGCGGCTACAACGCCGCCTTCGTGCTGCTCGACCGCAAGTCGACGGCCGACATCCTGGGACCGCAGGAAGTCGAGCTGTGGCGCGGCCGCATCCGCACGCGCGCCCTGGAAGGCGATTCGCAGCAGGGCGGGCAGGTGCCGGCCGAGGTCGGCATGCCGCCGGACGCCAACTGGACCGCGGCGCTGTCGGGCTTTTCGCGTGGCAACATGGCCGATGCCGCGCGCCGCTTCGAGATGGTGGCCGACGCCTCGCCTGACCAGGCGTCGTCGTGGACGCTGTCGGCCGGTTCGTTCTGGGCGGCGCGCGCCAACCTGCTGGCCGGCAATCCGCAGAAATTCGCACCCTATCTCAAGCGCGCCGCGCTGCACGGCCGCACCTTCTACGGCCTGATCGCGCAGAAGGTGCTCGGCATGCGCATCGAGCCGGACTGGAACGTGCCGCCGCTCGACCGCCGCAAGGCCGACCTGCTGCGCGACGACCGCGCCGGCCGCCGCGCGCTGGCGTTGCTGCAGCTCGGCGCCTCGACGGCCGCGTCGCGCGAGCTTCTCGGTGCGTCGATCGACGCCGATCCGCAGTATGTCGAGGCGGTCATTGCCCTCGCCTTGAAGGCCTCGCTGCCGGGGCTCTCGGCCAGGGTCGGCAATGCCAACTGGGACCAGCGTCAGAACATCAAGGGCTATGACGGGGCGATGTATCCGCTCCCGCCGTGGCAGCCGGCCGGCGGCTACTCGCTTGACCGCGCGCTGGTCTGGGGCTTCATGCGCCAGGAATCGGCGTTCGATCCCAAGGCGCGCTCCCATGTCGGCGCCATGGGCCTGATGCAGCTCATGCCGGGTACCGCGCGGCTCGTCGCCAGGTCCCTGCCGGAGCAGGCGGGCGCCGACGCTTACGAGCCCGGCACCAACATCGCGCTGGGCCAAGCCTACATCGTCTCGCTGCTGGGCGAGGTCGACAACAACCTGGTGCGCACGGCGGCGGGCTACAATGGCGGGCCGGGCAATGTCATGCGCTGGGACGCGACGCTCAATGCCTCGCAGGATCCCCTGCTCTACATCGCCTCGATCCCGCTCTACGAGACGCGCGACTTCGTCCAGAGGGTGCTCGCCAACTACTGGATGTACCAGATCAGGCTGGGCCAGCCGACGCCATCGCTCGACCAGATCGCCGCCCACGAATGGCCGCGCTACACGCCGCGACAGGACGATGACTGCCGACCGTTGATGCTGATCGAGCCAACGCCTGTGACGCATATCGCATATGGTCACATCCGTCGCAAGGATTTGCGGTCCCCATGGACAGGAAGATCAACGCCTCCGCCTTCAAGGCGCGGTGTCTTGCCCTGATCGACGAGGTCGCCGAAAGCGGCGAGCCCATCACTGTCACCAAGCGCGGCAAAGCGAAGGTGCAGATCGTCGCCGTGCGCGAGAAGCCCAAGACCCTCCGCGGCGC
Organism: uncultured Alphaproteobacteria bacterium; assembly: GCA_963843185.1. Taxonomy (GTDB): domain Bacteria; phylum Pseudomonadota; class Alphaproteobacteria; order Reyranellales; family Reyranellaceae; genus Reyranella. Next base: position 148,435 of record CAWJJJ010000021.1, on the reverse strand, counting down.
GACGAAGGGCACCTTCAGGATCATTGGCGACATCGTCGGTCCACTTGGAGAAGACTACGACGAAGATCGCGAATGGCGGAACATCACCGGACAATTCGATGACCCTCCTGCTCGATACACACACGATCGTGTGGCTGACCGAGGACCTCCCAGGCAGCCTCGGAAAAGCAGCGTTCCACGCGTGCGACGTCGCCCTCGCCGCGGGTGAGCTGGCGGTTCCGAGCATCGCTTTCTATGAGCTTGGCCGTCTGCTGAAGCGTGGCCGGGTTGCAGGACCGCCGGCCATTCGGGATTGGCGCGCTCGCCTTCTTACGATGGGAGTGCGCGAGGTTCCGCTGTCGTCGGAGATTGCGATGCAGGCAGCGGGCCTGGACGACCTGCACCGCGATCCGATCGACCGTATCATCGTTGCGACCGCGCTCGTCGAAGGGGCAGTATTGCTGACGGCCGATCGGCCGATTCTCGAATGGCCGGGCAAGATGCGCCGACAGGACGCACGGCGTTGAAGGAATGGGAGTAAATGCTGCCGCTTGCAGGCGTGAAGGTCGTCGAATTCTGCCAGGTCGCGGCCGGGCCGTTCTGCGGCCTGCTGCTGGCCGACATGGGCGCGGAGGTCATCAAGATCGAGCCGCCCGAGGGCGACATGCTGCGCCAGTGGCCGCCGATCAGCGCGGGCTTCAGCGAGAACTTCGCCTCGCTCAACCGCAACAAGCGCTCGGTCGTGCTCGACCTCAAGAATCCCGCGCACAAGGCGGCGGCGCGCAAGCTCGTCCTGTCCGCGGATGTCGTGGTCGAGAACAACCGGCCCGGGGTGATGGATCGCCTCGGCCTGGGCTGGGAGTCGTTCAGGGCCGAGAAGCCCGAGCTCGTCTATTGCTCGATCTCGGCCTTCGGCCAGACGGGACCGCGCGCGGGCGAGGGCGGCTTCGACGTCACGGTGCAGGCGATGAGCGGCATCATGAGCGTGACCGGAGAGCCCGGCGGCGCACCGGTGAAATGCGGCGTGCCGGTCTCGGATTTCAGCGCCGGCCTCTACGGCGCCTTTTCGATCGTCTCGCTGCTGCGCCGCGTGGCGGGTGGCGGCGAGGGCGGGCATATCGATGTCTCCATGCTGGGCGCCAGCCTCGGCATCGCAGCGCTGCAGACCAGCGAGTATTTCGGCACCGGCCGCGATCCCAGGAAGCTCGGCTCGGCGCATCCGCGCAACGCGCCCTACCAGGCGTTCCGCGCCAGCGACGGCCATTTCGTCATCGCCGCGGGCAACAACAAGCTGTGGGAGTCCGTCACCCAGGTCGTCGGCCGGCCCGACCTGCTCGACGACCCGCGCTTCAAGACCACGCTGTCGCGGGCCGAGCATCAGGTGGCGTTGAAGGACATCCTCGAGGTCGAGTTCGCCAGGCAGGATGTCGATCACTGGCTCGGCGCCTTTGAAAAAGCGGGCGTCCCGCAGGGCCGGATCAACGCCTACAGCCAGATCCTGGCCGATCCGCAGGTCGCGCATATGGGCTGGGTCGAGGAGATGGAGCTGCCGTCGGGCGTCAGGACGAGGACCTTCGGCACGCCGGTCAGGATCACGGGCGTCGATCTCAGGAAGCGGCGCGAGCCGCCGGCGCTGGGCGCCGACACCGAGGCGATCTTCGGCCCGGCCGCGATCGCCAAGGCCGCAGAATGAGCATCGTCCGCCTGCGCCGCTTCGTCGGGGACATGACGTCGCTGGTGGGCGGCGCCTGGCAGGACCGGGACGAGGCGGCGGTCGTCGAGGTCGGCCGCACACTGCTCGCCGAGCTGGTGAAGCAGGACGATTGGCTGCCCGAGTCGATGGCCGAGTATCCGCCGCACGGCTATGCCCAGAACCTGCTGTGGTGCGATCCGTTCGAACGCTTCTGCGTCGTCAGCTTCGTCTGGGCGCCGTCGGCCTGCACGCCGGTGCACGATCATCAGACATGGGGCCTGGTCGGCATGCTGCGCGGCTCGGAGACCTCGCAGCGCTACGTGCGCGATCCGGCGACGGGAATGTTGGCGAAGGGCGCGATCGCCACCCTGGCGCCGGGCGACGTCGAAGTGCTGCTGCCGGCCGCAGGGCGACATCCATCAGGTGACGAACGCGCTCACCGACCGCGGCTCGCTCAGCATCCACGTCTATGGCGGCAACATCGGCGCCATCCGCCGCCACACCTTCGATGAGGCCACCGGCCAGCCCGGTCCGTTCGTGTCGGGCTACACCAATCGCGAGCATGCCCAACCTGTGGGACCGCTTCGGCGAGAAGAGGTGGTGAGGGGGCTCGAGGTCGTGCGCCTCTCTCTCTCTAGCGCGGCGCGGAGAAGAGAGAACGGACGACGCCTCAGTGCTTGTGCGGATGCGGGTGGGTCGGGTCGACCCAGTAGACGTCTTCCGGCTTCTCGACCGGCGTGATGTCGATGTTGATCGCCACCGCCTCGTTGTCGGAGCGCACCAGCACGCATTCCAGCGGCTCGGTTTCCGAGGCGTTGATCTCCTGGTGCGGCACGTAGGGCGGCACATAGATGAAATCGCCCGGCCCGGCCTCGGCGATGAACTGCAGCTTGTCGCCCCAGCGCATGCGGGCGCGGCCCTTCACGACATAGATCACGCTTTCGAGGTGGCCGTGATGGTGCGCGCCGGTCTTGGCGTGGGCATGGATGGTGACGGTGCCGGCCCACAGCTTCTGCGCGCCGACGCGGGCGAAATTGATGGCCGCAGCGCGGTTCATGCCCGGTGTCTGGGCGGTGTTGGTGTCGAGCGAGCCGGCCGGGATGACCCTGACGCCGTCGTGTTTCCAGTCGGTCATGCCTTCCATCTAGGTAGGCGACCTCGCCTCGGCAAGATGACGGCTGTAGGATGATGGCATGAACCGGATCGACGAATCGAAGCCCTTCAAGCCGGTGAACATCGCCGTGCTGACCGTGTCCGACACCCGCACGCTCGAGACCGACAAGTCGGGCGACACGCTGGTCGAGCGCATCGCGCGCGACGGCCATGTGCTGGTCGACCGCGCCATCGTCACCGACGACGTGGCGCTGATCCGCGCCCAGGTGAAGAAATGGATCGACGATCCCCGCATCGAGGTGGTGATCACCACCGGCGGCACCGGCGTCACCGGCCGCGACGTCACGCCCGAGGCGCTGGAGGCCCTGTTCGAGAAACGCATCGAGGGCTTCGGCGAGACCTTCCGCTGGATCAGCTTCCAGAAGATCGGCACCTCGACCATGCAGTCGCGCGCCACCGCGGGCGTCGCCAACGCCACCTACATCTTCGCGCTGCCCGGCTCGACCGGCGCCTGCAAGGACGGCTGGGACGACATCCTGCGCCAGCAGCTCGACATCCGCTTCCGGCCCTGCAACTTCGCCGAGCTGATGCCGCGGCTGAACGAAGGCAAGATGCCGCGCAGTGGCTGATTTGCTGGAGCGCGCCACTCCAGTGGCGCGATCATCTTGTGCCATCGACAAAGACGCGCCACGGAGTGGCGCGCCCCCAGCAATGATTGACACTTTGTTCGCCGCGCTGCGCGAGCGGCCGGCTTTCTCCGCGCTCACCGCTCGCCGACCTCAAGCCGCTTCCCGCGACCGGCACGGCGCATGGCCATGTGCGCCTGCCCGGCGGCCTGTTGGCGCGGGTCGCCTACGCCCATGAAGGCGATCCGACGGCGGCCACGAGACTGCAGGCGCAGGCCGAAGCCTTCCGCCATCTCGCGCCGGCGGGCCGCACGCCGCGTCTTCACGATGTGATCGAGCCGCGCGCCGGTCTGCCCGGCGGCGCGCTGATCGTCGACCGCATCGACGGCCGCGCCCCGCATCTGCCGCGAGGAGCTCGAGGCGATGGCCGACACCCTGGCGCGCATCCATTCGCTGCCGCTGCCGCCGGCTTCCTCGCCGATCCCGCGCCAGGAGAATCCCTTCCTCGAGACCCTGGAAGCGGTCGAGCTCGCCGCCATGCGCTTCCTCGACAAGGCCGTGCCCGACTCCGGCGCGCGTGCCGAGATCGCCGAGGAGCTGCGCCTGATGCGCGGCCTGGCGCTGGCTTTCGCCCAACGCGCGCAACCGCTCACCGTGGCGCTGGCCGACACCCATCCCGGCAATTTCCTCGTCGATCGGGAGGGCCTCGCCTGGTTCGTCGATCTCGAGAAAGTCCATGTCGGGTCGCCGGCGATCGACTTGGCGCATGCGACGCTGCCGACCTCCACGCTGTGGCATCCCGACGTCGGCAAAATGCTGTCACGTGCCGACGTGCAGGGTTTCTACGACATATATCTGGAGAAGGTCGGAAAGAAGCAGGCCGCGTCGCTGCAGCCATGGCTCGTCCCGATGCGCCGGCTCACCTGGCTCCGCACCACGTTGTTCATGGCTCGATGGCGGGTGCAGACGCGCAGCCCGCGCGATGCGACCGATCCCACACAATGGAGCGACGCCGGACTCGAGCCCGCGATGAAGGCGCATATCGACGCGCGCATCGATCAGTGCTTCTCGCGCGACGCGATTCGGTCGATCCGCGCCGAATGGATCGCTTGACTCGTTCCCTGTTTGTTCTCACAGTCGATCGATCATGCGGCCGACCGTTCCTCCCGACTATCCCGACGATGCCGATCGCCGAGCCCGTCCATCGCGGCCGCGGCGCGCTCAGCAACGAATCGAGCCGCTTCGACAGCGAGAGGCGGATCCGCACGACCGACGGATGGGAAACCGAAGCCTCGCGGGCAGCCGTCGGAAGACGACGAGCTGCCGCCGCTGCGCACGACGCTGACGCGCGACGCCACGCGCACCATCATCGCGCGCAACACCTCGCCCGACATCGGCTTCGACCGTTCGATCAATCCCTATCGCGGCTGCGAGCATGGCTGCATCTACTGCTTCGCGCGGCCGACGCACGCCTATCTCGGCCTCTCGCCCGGCCTCGATTTCGAGACCAGGATCCTGTTCAAGCCCGATGCCGCGAAGCTGCTCACGGCCGAGCTCGCCGCGCCGAAATACCGCCCCGACATCATCGCCATGGGCACCAACACCGATCCCTACCAGCCGGTCGAGCGCGAGCTCAGGATCACGCGCCAGATCCTGCAGGTGCTGAGCGCGTTCAACAATCCGGTGGGCATCGTCACCAAGGGCCAGCTCATCACGCGCGACATCGACATCCTGGGCGACATGGCCAGGCGCAACCTGGCCGAGGCGTTCGTGTCGATCACCACGCTCGACAAGGACCTGGCGCGGGCGATGGAGCCGCGCGCGTCGGCGCCGCACCGGCGGCTGGAGGCGATCCGCGCGCTGTCGGCGGCGGGCATCCCGACCGGCGTGATGACCGCCCCGATGATCCCCGGCCTGAACGATCACGAGATGGAATCGATTCTCGAAGCGGCGAAGGAGGCCGGCGCCACCCGCGCGGGCTTCACCGTCCTGCGCCTGCCGCTCGAGATCAAGGAACTGTTCGAGGAATGGCTGCGCCAGCACCGGCCTGACCGCGCCGAGAAGGTGCTGTCGCTGATCCGCCAGATGCGCGGCGGCGCGCTCTACCAGGCCGAGTTCGGCCTGCGCATGCGGGGCGAGGGGCCGATCGCCCAGCTCCTGGCCGCGCGCTTCGCCGCGGCGGTGAAGCGGCTCGAGCTCAACCGCGTCCGCTTCCGCCTCGACACCACGTCCTTCCACGTGCCGGAGTCCGCGCGCACCGCCTTGACCGACGCCAAGCGCGACGCGCGCCAGATGAAGCTGCTTTAACGCATCATGTTCTTCCGGGACCGCGGGCCTCCAGGCCCGCTCTGGTCGGCGCAACGGGCGATCGGGAACGGCGTCGTATGCGCAGATCATGTTCCGGTAACCGCGTCGTCTCTAGACTGGCCCATCAAGTCGGACGCTCGCCTTCCCTGTTGCGGCCCGGCAATTGCAGCGGGGCCCTGGCAATGCGCGTTTCTCGCAAGGAGCCGGCGCCGGCGAACAGCGTGGGGGCGACATGTTGGCGAAGAATGCTTCAAGGGTCGGTCCGCGATATCCCCAAGTCGTCGTCCTGGTGGGCGCCACGGGCGACCTGTCGCGACGCAAGCTGTTGCCGGGATTGTTCCACCTGTGCAGTTCCGGTTTCATCCCCGGCTGCCGCATCATCGGCGTCTCGTTGGACGATCTCGACCCTGACGGCTTCCGCAAGATCGCCCGGGAAGCGCTCGATCAATTCTCCAGCCGCAAGGTGGATGAGGCCGCTGGGCCGCCTTCTCCGCAACCTTGAACTACGTCCCGATGTCGGCCGGCGCCGGCGCGCTGAAGGCGGCGGTCGAGGCGGCCGAGCTTTCATTGGCCGGCGAGAGCCGTCGCGTGCACTATTTGAGCGTCCCGCCCGGCGCCGCCCTGCCGGCGGTGCGGCTGCTGGCCGAAGCCGGTCTCGTCCCGCGCAGCCGCATCATCATGGAAAAGCCCTTCGGCACCGATCTGGCCAGCGCCGTGTCGCTGAACAACAAGCTGCATGAAGTCTTCGCCGAAGAGCAGATCTTCCGGATAGACCACTTTCTCGGCAAGGAAGCGGCGCAGAACATCCTGGCGTTCCGCTTCGCCAACGGCCTGTTCGAGCCGATCTGGAATCGAAACTTCATCGACCATGTGCAGATCGATGTGCCCGAGACGCTGGGCCTCGGCAAACGTTCCGGCTTCTACGAGGTGACGGGCGCGTTTCGCGACATGGTGGTGACCCATCTGTTCCAGATCCTGGCTTTCGTCGCCATGGAGCCCCCGACAGCGCTCGAGCCGTCGCCGATCAGCGAGGAGAAGAACAAGGTCTTCCGCAGCATGTCCGTGATCGACCCGAAGAACGTCGTCCGCGGGCAATACCGGGCTACCGGTCGGAGGAGGGCGTCGATCCCGAGTCGGACACCGAAACCTTCATCGCCCTGAAGTGCGCCATCGACAACTGGCGCTGGGCTGGCGTGCCGTTCTTCCTGCGCACCGGCAAGCGGCTCGCCGAAGGGCAGAGGATCATCTCCCTCGCCTTCCGTGAACCGCCGAAGAGCATGTTTCCCGTGGGCTCGGGCGTCGGCGCACAAGGGCCGGATCACCTGACCTTCGACCTCGCCGACGCCTCGAAGATGTCCTTGTCCTTCTATGGCAAGCGCCCGGGCCCGGGCATGCGGCTGGATAAATTGAGCCTGCAGTTCGCCATGCACGACACCGGCCTGATCGGCGATGTCCTCGAGGCCTATGAGCGCCTGATCCTGGATGCGATGCGCGGCGACCACACGCTGTTCACGACGGCCGAAGGCATCGAGCGGCTTTGGGAGGTGTCGATCCCGCTGCTCGAATCTCCGCCGCCGGTCCGGCTCTATGCACCGGGATCATGGGGCCCGAAATCGATCCACCAGCTCGTCGCCCCGCATGCCTGGCGGCTGCCCTTCGAGAGAGCCTGGCGGGACCCCAACCCCTTGGGCGCCTGAGCGATCAGGCCTCTTGGGAGTCATCAATCGGGACCGCTCGCGTTTGCAGCGCAGCAAGTCGGTATCGGCATATTGACGATCCCTTCGGCCTCTGGATAGCTGGTGCACAACGATTGGATTGCTCAACCGATATCAAATCGGTCGGCAGTCGCATCGGAGCACTCATCAAGAGGGAGGACGATCATGAAAAAGCTGTTGATGGCCACTAGCGTCGCTGCCGCCCTGCTCAGCCTTGCCGGAACTCCGCAATCGGCGGACAAGAAGACCCTCGCCTTCGTCGTCAACGGCGCCTCCGACTTCTGGAAGGCGGCCGAAGCCGGCGTGAAGAAGGCGCAAGGCGAACTGCCGAACTACGACGCTGGAGTTCAAATATCCCGAGCAGTCGTCCGCCGCGATCCAGAAGCGCGCTGATGGACGACCTCGTCGCGGCCGGCGTCGCCGGCATCATGGTGAGCGCCGTCGATCCGAAGACCATCGACCGACGCGCTGAACCGCGATCGGCGGCCAGGTCGCCCTGTTCACCACCGACAGCGACGCGCCGAAGACGCAACCGCATCGCCTATATCGGCTCGTCCAACATCGACGCCGGCAAGCAGGCCGGCGAGATGATGCTGAAGGCGCTGCCGAACGGCGGCAAGTGCATGGGCTTCGTCGGCCTCCTCGGCGCCGACAATGCCCGCGAGCGCATCGAGGGCATCAAGGAGGCGATCGAGGGCTCGAAGATCGAGCTGGTCGACGTGCGCGGCGACGACATCGACCAGACCCGCGCCAAGCGCAATGTCGAGGACGCGCTGGCCGCCAATCCCGAGATCAACTGCATGGTCGGCTTCTATTCCTACAACACGCCGCGCATCTACGAGGCGCTGAAGGAGGCCGGCAAGCTCGGCAAGATCACGGTCATCGGCTTCGACGAGGACCCGATCACCCTCGGCGGCGTCAAGGAAGGCACCATCGCCGGCACCGTCGTGCAGCAGCCCTACGAGTGGGGCTATCAGGGCATGAAGCTGATGGCCAAGTACCTCGAGGGCGACAAGTCGGTCATTCCGGCCGAACAGCTGATCATCATCCCGACCAAGATCATCGACAAGGCCAATGTCGACGCCTTCTGGGCCGAGCTGAAGGCGCGCCAGGGCAAGTAGGCTGAGCCGACTCCGCGCACGCGCTGCGGCGCGGCGCCCGCGCCGCTGCGCCAGGTGTCGCGGCCGCGCGATGTCGCATGACGCTTCGCGCCGAGACGCTGACGCCGCGTTCGCTGAGCAGGTGCCGCACCATGCAGCCGTGACCGCCGCTCCTCGAGCTCGACGGCATCACGCAAGACCTATCCGGGCGTCCTGGCGCTCGACGGCGTCAGCCTGCGCGTCGCGCCGCGGCGAGGTGCTCGGCGCTGATCGGCGAGAACGGCGCCGGCAAGTCGACGCTGATGAAGATCCTCGGCGGCGTCGTCGCGCCGAGCGCCGGCACGATCCGCATCGACGGCGCGGCGCACGCGCGCTCACGGTCGCCGGCGCCATGGCGGCCGGCATCGCCTTCGTCCATCAGGAACTCAACCTCTTCGACAATCTCGACGTCGCCGCCAACGTCTTCATCGGCCGCGAGCCGCGCTGCGGCGGCCCGCTCGAGCTCATCGACCGACGGCGACGCTGCGCGCCACGGTCGCGCCGCTGCTGGAGCGCGCTCGGCGTCGACTTCGCGGCCCGACACGCCGGTCGCCGATCTGTCGCTCGCCCAGCGCCAGCTGCGTGGAGATCGCCAAGGCGCTGTCGCTCGACGCCCGCCTCGTCATCATGGACGAGCCGACCTCGAGCCTGACCGTCGCCGAGACCGACCGCCTGCTCGAGGTGATCGCCGATCTCAAGGCCGACGGCGTCAGCGTCATCTTCATCTCCCACCGCCTCGACGAGGTCGAGCAGTGCGCCGACCGGGTCGTCGTGCTGCGCGACGGCCGCGTCGTCGGCGAACTGGCGCGCGAGCGAGATCGGCCACGACGCGATGATCCGGCTGATGATCGGCCGCGACCTGAAGTCGCTCTACATCCCGCCGGCGCGCGCGCCGCGGCGACGCGGTGCTCGAGCTGCGACGGCCTGCGCACCGCGGCCTACCCCGACCGCGCCGGTCGACCTCGCGTCCGCACGCGGCGAGATCCTCGGCCTCGCCGGCCTGGTCGGCGCCGGCCGCACCGAGCTCGCCCGCGCCGTGTTCGGCATCGACCGCGCCGCTCGGCGGCGAGGTTCGCCTCGACGGCGCGGCAGCTTGCGCCATCCGCACGCCGCGCGACGCCATCGACGCGCGGCATCTTCCTGGTGCCCGGAGGACCGCAAGCGCTCCGGGCCTGTGCTCGACTTCTCGATCGCGCGAGAACATCTCGCTTGCCGAACCTGCGACGCTCTACGCCTGGCTACTGCTCGTCGACCGCGCGCCGAGAGCGCAGCGCGTGCCGAGCGCAGCGCGCAGCGCTCGACATCAAGACGCCTCGATGTCGACGACGCGCGTCGGCACGCTGTCGGGCGGCAACCAGCAGAAGGTGGTGCTGGCCAAATGGCTGTCGATGACGCCGAAGGTGCATGATCTTCGACGAGCCGACGCGCGGCATCGACGTCGGCGCCAAGTCGCGAGATCTACCGGCTGATGCGCGGCGCTCGCCGATGCCGGCGTCGCCGTCCTGATGATCTCGCAGCGACATGGAGGAGGTGATCGGCGTCAGCGACCGCATCGCGGTGATGCACGAGGGCCGCATCGCCGGCTTCCTCGACCGCGACCGAGTTCAGCGAGGAGAACGTGCTGCTGCTCGCCGTCGGCGCGGCGACGCCGCATGACGACGGCACAGCGGAGGCCGTGGCGCATGCATGAAGAAGGATCTCGGCCTTTTCGTCCTGATCCTCGTCGTCGGCGCCGTCGTCGCCATCATCAACCCGCGCTTCCTGTCGCCGATCAACCTCGCCAACACGGCCAACCTGATCGGCCTGTTCGGCCTGTTCTCGATCGGCGCAGGGCTTCGTCATCATCACCGGCGGCATCGACCTGTCGGTCGGCTCGATGTTCGCGCTGCTCGGCGTGCATCTTCGTCGACCTGCTCGGCGACCTGCGGCGTGCCCTGGCCGCTCGCGCTGCTCGATCGTCGTGCTGGTCGGCGTCGTGCTCGGCGCTGATCCACGGCCTGCTGATCACGCGGCTGCAAGCTGCAGCCCTTCGTCGTCACCCTGTGCGGCCTGCTGATCTATCGCGGCGTCGCGCGCTGCTACACCGACGACGGGACCGCCGGCTTCGCCTTCGGCCAGAGCTTCCCGACACTCGAATGGCTGACCGTCGGGCCGCACGCTACGGCGTGCCGCATTCAGCTTCATCGCGTTCATCATCGTCGCCGTCGATCATGGGGGTGGTGCTGCACCGCTCGGTGTTCGGCCGCTACCTGTTCGCCGTCGGCAAGAACGAGGAGGCGGCGCGCTTTTCCGGCATCCGCACCAAGCGCGTGATCGTCGGCCGCCTATGTGATCTGCGGCGGTGCTGACCGGCTCTGTCGGCGATCTTCTTCGCCATGTACACGCGCTCGATCTCGCCGTCGTCGCACGGCAATTTCTACGAGCTCTACGCCATCGCCGCGGCCGTGCTCGGCGGCTGCTCGCTGCGCGGCGGCGAGGGCTCGATCATCGGCGTCGTGCTGGGCGCGGTCCTGCTGCAGGTGCTGCAGAACCTGGTCAACCTGCTCGGCATCCCGAGCTCGCTCAACTTCGCCGTGATGGGCACGGTGATCCTGATCGGCGTGCTCGCCGACCAGCAGTTCTCGCGCCTCAGGACTCGCCGAGCCCGGCGTTAGCCTCAGGGTGAGGTGAACTCGCCCTAATCCAGGAACCGCACCTTCGGCCAAAGCTCGCGCCAGCGCTTCGCCGCGATGCGCTTCTCATAGTCGTCGCGTTGCGTGTGCCCGAACGCCGTCGGTCGGCAGCGAAGGCCGAGCAGGTCGTCGGTCCCGAGCGGCGCCACCACGGTGAGGCTGTCGTCGGCCTCCAGCCGCACGCCGACGGCGGTCACCGTTTCCAGCCAGTAGGTCATGGCGTCCGCGGTATCGCGATGCGGCGGCAGGTTCTTCCAGACATGCATGCGCGCCTGGTTGCGCACCTGCCAGGGCAGGCCGGGCAGCAAAGCCGTCCAGCCGCTTCTCGTGCTCGGCCTCGCGCTCCTTCGAGAGGTCCGCCGCGTCGAAATAAAGCACGTCGATATCCACAGGCTGGCGCGCCGGGGCGATGCCGTGCAGGTGGTCCCACACGCGATTGCGCACGAATCCCGCGGCAATGCACCAGTCGGGCAGGCCAAGGGCGCGCACCGCACGAAGCTGTTTCATAGCCACAGGGTCTTGAGCGATGATGCGGGCGACGATCTTGGTCCTTTGGGACATGCTGCACTCTAGGAGCAGGCGGCGGGGGATATGCCGAGCTTTCGATTTCGAACTGCGCTGCGAAGGACGGGTCGCCGGCATCGACGAAGCAGGCCGCGGACCGCTGGCCGGTCCGGTGGTCGCAGCCGTCGCCGTGATCGATCGCACGGTGGCCAAGCGCAGGCTCCTGAAGCTGATCAACGATTTCAAGCAGCTGGCGGTCGAGGACCGCGAGGCCGCCTACGAGGCCATGGTCGCCTCGGCATCGTGCAGTTTGCCGTGGCCGAAGCGAGCGTCGAGGAGATCGACCGCATCAACATCCTGCAGGCCACCTTCATCGCCATGCGCCGCGCCCTGCAGGCGCTCGCCGACCAGCCCGAGGTCGTGCTGATCGACGGCAACCAGGTGCCGCCCCGGCTGGGCTGCCGCGCCGAGACCATCGTCGGCGGCGATGCCCATTCCTATTCCATCGCCGCAGCGTCGATCTTCGCCAAGGTGACGCGCGATCGCCATATGGCGCGGCTGGCCGAGACCTTCCCCGGCTATGGCTGGGAGACCAACCGCGGCTACGGCACCGAGGAGCATCTCGTTGCCCTTCAATGCCTCGGCCCGACGCCGCACCACCGCATGAGCTTCGCCCCCCTTAATCGGCTACTTTAGCCGCGAGGGGGAGATCTCGTGCTCAAGCTCTACTACGCGGCCCATACCTGTGCCCTGGCCACGCACATCGTCCTGGAGGAAGTCGGCGCCGACTATTCGACCGTGCGCATCGACTTCGCTACTGCGCAGCAGCGCTCGCCCGAATATCTCAAGGTCAATCCCAAGGGACGCGTGCCGGCGCTGGTCACCGATCGTGGCATCCTGACCGAGACGCCGGCCATGCTGGTCTTCGTGGCGCAAAGCCATCCGGCGGCCGGGCTCGCGCCGATCGACGATCCGTTCGCCTTCGCCTCGATGCAGGCCTTCAACAGCTACCTGTGCTCGAGCCTGCACATCAATCATGCCCATCGCATGCGCGGCCATCGCTGGGTCGATGCCGAGGATGCCCGTTCGATCGCCGCCATGCAGCGCAAGGTGCCGGAGTTGGTCGGCGCCTGCTTCGACCTGATCGAGCGCGACTTGCTGAAAGGGCCGTGGGTGATGGGTGAGCGCTACACGATCTGCGACCCCTATCTCTTCACCCTGGCTCAATGGCTGGAGGCCGACGGCGTCGACCCCGATCGCATTCCCAAGGTGATCGACCACCGGCGCCGCGTGTCGGAGCGCGCCGCCGTGCGCAAGGCGATCGGCGAGGAGCTCGCCTAGGTCTGGTGGGTTGTGGAGAAGGACGCAGACTCGATCGGTAGTGCCGCAATCTGAAATCCACCCCTTAACAAACACCTCCACGCGCAACGCGCCGTGATCTAATCTGGAAACATAACCAAAGAACACAAGAGCGAGAAACGAGCCGCCGATCTGAAACAGCGCGCGTACGACATCGTGCGACTTGCTAGCGGTGAGGCGGAGGAAAAGAACAAATACAAGCGCAGCAAAGGCGGCGAGAAGGGAGGCAAGGCTCGCGCAAGACGATAGACCACAGAAGAACGTAAGAAGATCGATGCACAAGCGGCGGCTGCACGGTGGACGAAGAAAAAGACACAATGAACAACAAACGCCCGTTGCAAAACATGGGACGCTAGGGCTAAAAGAAACGCATGACAACTCAGGAAACGCCAAGCGGCAACTACGAGCTCGTCGCTGCGGCTAAGGCCCGGCGACAGGAAATAGCGCGCCTAAAGGGCGCACTAGGAGAAGGAGGACGTCGAGCTACAGACGTACTAGGTCACCGCAGACGCACTCGCCAAAAGGCTGGCTCCCGCTACGATAGCAGCACCTCCGGCTACCAGCAACGCGCCGCGACGTGTAGGAAAAGCCGAAGTGACCGAGACAGCCAAAAACCTCCTAAAAGAAGGAGAGCAGGGGGCAGCCGATAACCACGGGGCAGGTCTACCAACGGCTGATCGCGAATAACTATCACTTCACCGGCTAACTCTTCGCCATCATCGATCGTGACCGCCTACCTGAGGCAGGCAAACGACATAAATCGCGCCCCAGTCGGTACCGGCTGAGTCGCTAGACCAAGATCGTGGATCGATCAGGAGCTAGAAAAGCTGATGAAGTAGAAAACGAGCAACAGGTCGACTCGTACAGAGCTGCCACACTTAGAACCCTGCACCTCCATTCGATCCCAACACCTCCATCGCTCGTTTCCCGAAATCCCTACTCAATCTAGCAGAAAGACAGTGGTATATGAGAATAGCCTGAATTAACAGCTACCCAGCAGCTACACCGCCAACGCTTATAGCCTAGTTACAACGTGGAAAAGCCTAATATACAAACGCACAAAACTCACCACGTAATAATGGATACCAATCCATGAAGAACTACCTATATCCAAACACCCAATCATCAAGCTGCAAATACCAACGCCCACCTCCCGCTTCCACTCTCTAACAACACCTCACCAAGCTATTCAACCATCCGCCCACTATCAACCCCTCAACCGCCATACAAGCGCAGCTCACAATATTCATCTCAAAACCCGCACATCACTGCACACACAAACTGCAACACAACCATCACCCACACAACTCATCCCTCTTCAACACCTAGCTATCTCACAACATATACACCTACCCCAACTCAACCCCCAATCACCACCACACACCCCACCATCCGCATCAAAACCCCCACACTAATCACAACCAACTCATAACACACCCACCCAAGCCACCCGCTATACCCACCTCCGCTTCCTAACATCCCAACATCCCACTCACACTCTACCACCCACCCCACACCCACCCTCCTTCACACCCTACCAAACCTTCTCAAAACAAACCACCTCCATCTCACTCCATCTCACACACAATCCCTATCACAAACCCCATCACCCCCACCCTCTCACCATCACTCTTCACTAATCCACTACCCCCCCACAACCCCTACAAACAACCACCCTTAACAAAACCATCCACACCCACACAACCCCACCAATCCCTCCACATCATCCTTCCCCACCACATCCTAACCACCTCAACACCACACACCACCCACACTCTACTCACCTACCCCACAACCACTCCACCATCACCCACACCCACACACCCCACACAACTCGATCTTGTGGATCGATGACGTAAACAATTGAATCAATTGTAATTTCTTGACCGCAACTCGGTGGATGAACTCATCTTCCACCGATGCCTGTGGAAAATTCCGATCGCGTCCTGGTGGGCGACTGCATCGAGCTGATGGACGGCCTGCCCGCGGGCTCGGTCGACATGGTCTTCGCCGACCCGCCCTACAATCTCCAGCTCGGCGGCGAGCTCCTGCGCCCGGACAACAGTCGCGGTCGATGCGGTCGACGACGACTGGGACAAGTTCGCTGATTTCTCTCGCTACGACCAGTTCACCCGCGCCTGGCTGGGCGCCGCGCGCCGCGTGCTGAAGCCCGAAGGCACGCTGTGGGTGATCGGCAGCTACCACAACATCTTCCGCATCGGCACGGCGCTGCAGGATCTCGGCTTCTGGCTGCTGAACGACATCGTGTGGCGCAAGTCGAACCCGATGCCGAACTTCAAGGGCAAGCGCTTCACCAACGCGCACGAGACGCTGATCTGGGCGGCGCGCGACCAGCGCGCCAAGCGCTACACCTTCAACTACGATTCGATGAAGGAGCTGAACGAGGGCATCCAGATGCGCTCCGACTGGCTGCTGCCGCTTTGCACCGGCGGCCGAGCGCCTGAAGGGCGAGGACGGCAAGAAGGCGCATCCGACGCAGAAGCCCGAGTCGCTGCTGTTCCGCTGCGTCATGGCGGCGTCCAATCCGGGCGACACCATCCTCGATCCGTTCTTCGGCACCGGCACGACCGGCGCGGTGGCGCGACGGCTCGGCCGCCGCTTCATCGGCCTGGAGCGCGATCCCGGCTATGCCGCCATCGCGCGCAGGCGCATCGCCGAGATCCAGCCGCTGGCCGCCGAGGACGTCTCGCCCAAGCCCAGCAAGCGCAGCGAGCCGCGCATTCCGTTCGGCGTGCTGATCGAGGCGGGCCTGCTGCAGCCCGGCACGGTGCTGAGCGACCTGAGCGGCCGCCTGCACGCCCGCGTGCGCGCCGACGGCACGCTGTCGGCCGCCAATGCGCTGGGCGAGCATCGCGGCTCGATCCACCAGGTGGGCGCGGCCGTCCAGGGTGCGCCGGCCTGCAACGGCTGGACCTTCTGGCACTTCGAGCAGGCCGGCGCCCGCCTGCCGATCGACCATCTGCGCCAGCAGGTGCGGGCGGGGCTGTGTAGCCCATCGCGATCCCAAAGCTCTGCTGCCGCGCAGCGTCCGTCTCGATCATTACGGGGGAGGCGAATGAACCCCGCCGCGCATGTGACAGCATTTTGCTGGCATTGTGATGACAAGAGGACGCAACCGATGGTGGGTCGGCCCATTTTCGGGCCTCCCTCCCGGTGCGAAAAAACTACCTCCCGCGTCGCCGCCACGGTGCGCTTGACAACCGAGCGCAATGTTGTGGCCTATCCCGGCTGACCTCGAATCGAGGAGCAGCGGAATGTTGGTCCAACTTTCCCGTCTGAAACGCGCGCTAATCCTTCACCGCGTGCGCGATCACCTTGCGCATCACCGTCGGCAGCGCGCGCTCGGTCATGCGGTCGACCGTGCACCAGCTCGTGCCGGGCGCGAGCCGGGCGAGGCGGTCGGTCGTGGCGGTGGCGCGGGCCACGGTGAGCTCGAGATGGAAATGCGTGAAGGTGTGGCGCACCAGCCCGTCGAGGATCTGCCAGCGCGCCGGCACCGGCGCCTCGGCGAGCGCCTGGTCGGCCGCCAGCTTGCCCTCGCGCCAGGCGCTCGACGGCACCTCGTCCATGCCGCCCAGCAGCCCCTTGGTCGGCCGCTTGCGCAGCAGGATGGCGCCGTCCTTGCGGGCCAGCACGAAGGCCAGCCCGCGGCGTGTCGGCTTGTCGGCCTTCGGCGCGCGGCGCGGCAGCTCCTCGGCGATGCCGAGCTTTCGCGCGCGACAGCCGGCCATCAGCGGGCAGATCACGCAGCGCGGGTTGCGCGGCGTGCACACCGTGGCGCCGAGATCCATCATCGCCTGGGCGTAGTCGCCGGCGCGCCGCTCGGGCACCAGCCTGGCGGCGCGGGCCTGGATCTCGGGCTTGGCGTCGGGCAGCGGCGTCTCGATGGCGAACAGGCGGGCGATCACCCGCTCGACATTGCCGTCGACCGCCGAGGCCGGCCGGTCGAAGGCGATGGCCTGGATGGCGGCGGCCGTGTAGCGGCCGATGCCGGGCAGCGCCAGCAGGCCCGCCTCGTCCTCGGGAAAGCGGCCGCCATGCTGCGCCGGCGACGGCCTGGGCGCAGGCATGGAGATTGCGGGCGCGGGCGTAATAGCCGAGGCCGGCCCAGGCCGAGAGCACCTCGTCGAGCGGCGCCCCGGCGAGCGCCTCGACCGTGGGCCAGCGCTCGACGAAACGGCGGAAATAGTCGCCGACCGTGGCCACGGTGGTCTGCTGCAGCATGATTTCCGACAGCCACACCCGGTAGGGATCGGCGCGTTTCCCGGCCGGTGCGCGCCACGGCAGGGTGCGACGATGTCGGTCGTACCAGGCGAGCAAACGCGGGGCGTGGGTCATGGTCATGTAAGGGGCCGTGGCCTACCATAAGGAACGGAGTTTGAAAGGGTCCATGCGGGAAAACGGCTTCCGTGCCATCGGCGGTCTGGCCCAGCGGCTTACCTCCGGCATCGCCGCGCATCGTGGGAAGGGGGGCCGGGGCGCCTCGATCGCCCGCCTGCGTGCCGAATGGTCGGCCATCGCGGGGCCCGACCTTGCCCGCATCACCCGTCCCGAGAAGCTGCTGTCGGGCCGTGGCGCGCGGGCTGGCGGAAGCGAGACCGGCAAGGTGCTGCGGCTGCGCGTTCCCGGCGCCTCGGCGCTGGAAGTCCAGCATATGGGCGGCCAGATCGTCGAACGGGTGAACGCCTATTTCGGCCACAGGATGATCGATGACATCCGCCTTGTGCAGGGCGCGATCGCCGCCCGTCCCGGCGCCGCCGGCGATCGCCAAGCCCGACCCCGAAACCGTGACGCGGGTGGCCGAACGCACCGCCGCGGTGAAGGATCCCGAGCTGCGGGCCGCGCTCACGCGGCTGGGCGCGCGGGTCGTGAACCGCCGGCATGTCCTGCTGGGGGCGCTGGGCGCCGCTTTCGTCGCCCGCGATCTGCGGGCCCAGGACCTGTCGCCCGACAAGCTGCTGGGCCCGCTGCCGGGCGATCACGTCCTGGGCAAGCGCCGACGCCCCCAATGTCATCATCGACTATTTCTCGTTGACCTGCCCGCACTGCGCCAACTTCAGCGCCGCCGTGCTGCCGGCGTTGCGGCGCGAATGGATCGACGATGGCCGGGTGCAGTTCATCTATCGCCACTTTCCGTCGGATTCCGTCGCCACCCACGCCGCCCAGCTCGCCGAGGGCGCCGGGCCGGAAAAATTCTTTGCCGCGGTCGAGGCGCTGTTCCGCACCCAGGTCGACTGGCTGACGGCCGACGAGCCTGAAGTCCGAAATGGTGAAGGTGCTGGGTGGGCTGGGCCTGTCGGTCGAGGCCGCCAAGGCCTGTCTGGTCGACGACCGGCTTTTGGACAAAGTCGTGGCCGATGTGCAGTCCGGCCAGGCGCTGCGGGTGACGGCGACGCCCACCCTGTTCATCAATGAACAGAACTATGGCAACCCCGGCGGGGGCAGCGCCCCGGCCATCGCAGCAATTTTACGCCAGGTAGGGCGGTAAACGTTTGACACCGCACAGGCGAAATTCCCAAGATGTAGTGGAGAGGAAGACGGAATGCGGAATATCTTGATCGTCGCCGGCGGGGTCGTCGCGGTGGCCGCGATTGCGGCTGGCGTCTATTTCGGCACCCGCCCGCCCGCCGCCGGCCAGTCGCCGACGGCCGTGGTGGCGACACCGGACAAGGCCGCCCTGCTGTCCGTCCAGCCCGGCGACCACGTGCTGGGCGATCCCAAGGCGCCGATCACCATGATCGAATACGCCTCGTTCACCTGCCCGCACTGCGCCCATTTCAGCACCCAGATCCTGCCCGAGATCAAGAAGAAGTGGATCGACACCGGCAAGGTGAAGCTCGTCTACCGCGACTTCCCGCTCGACCAGGTGGCGGCCAAGGCCGCCCAGATCGCCGAGTGCGCCGGCAACGACCGCTATTTCGGCGTGATCGACATCATCTTCCGCGGCCAGCCGACCTGGGCCGCGGCCTCCGACCCGATCGCCGAACTGGCCAAGCCGCTGCGCATCGCCGGCATGGGCGAGAACGAGATCAAGGCCTGCCTCGCCAACGAGGCGAAGGCCAACGCAGGTGGTCGCCGACATGCGCGGCGGCGAGACGCTGGGCGTCAACTCGACGCCGACGCTCTTCATCGACGGTCAACTCTATAAAGGCGCGCGGTCGGTCGAGGAACTCGACGCCGTGTTCGCCAAGCTCGTCAAGTAACTCAGTCAGCGTGGTGTAGATGGTGCAGTTCGACAAACTCCGGCTCGCCGGCTTCAAGTCCTTCGTCGATGCGACGGAGCTCGCCATCGAGCCCGGCATGACCGGCATCGTCGGCCCCAACGGCTGCGGCAAGTCGAACCTCGTCGAGGCCCTGAAGTGGGTGATGGGCGAGACCTCGGCCAAGCAGATGCGCGGCAGCGAGATGGAGGACGTCATCTTCGCCGGCGCCGGCACGCGGCCGGCCCGCAACATCGCCGAGGTGATGCTGACGCTCGACAACAAGACGCGCACCGCGCCGGCGATGGTCAACGACGCCGACCAGCTCGACATCGTGCGCCGCATCGAGCGCGGCCACGGCTCGGCCTATTCGGTGAACGGCCGCGAGATCCGCGCCCGCGACGTGCAGACGCTGTTTGCCGATGCAGCGACCGGATCGCGCTCGACGGCGCTGGTGAGCCAGGGCCGCATCGGCGCGCTGATCAGCGCCAAGCCGGTCGACCGCCGCGGCATCATCGACGAGGCCGCCGGCATCACCGGCCTCTATGCCCGCCGCCACGAGGCCGAGCTGCGCCTGCGCGCCGCCGAGCAGAACCTGGCGCGGGTGCAGGACGTGCTGGTGGCGCTCGAGGAGCAGCACAAGGGCCTGAAGCGCCAGGCGCGCCAGGCCAGCCGCTATCGCAACCTCTCCGACCATATCCGTCGCGCCGAAGCGGCCGTCCTGGCGCTGAAGCTCGCCGCCGCCGAGCGCGAGCTTGCCGAGGCGGGCGAGCGCCTGAAGGAGGCCGAGGCCGAGGTCGCCGACCTCACCCGCCTGGTCGGCCTCGCCACCACGGCCCAGGCCGAGGCCGCCCTCGCCCTGCCGCCGCTGCGCAACGACGAGGCCGCCGCGGCCGCGGCGCTGCAGCGCCTGCGCGTGGCGCACGATGCGCTGACCGCCGAAGCCGAGCGCGTCGCCCAGGCCCAGCACGAAGCCGAAACCCGCCTGCAGCAGACCGATTCGGACCTCGCGCGCGAGCGCGGCCGCAAGGGCGACGCCGAGGCAGCGATCGCCGACCTCGACGGCCAGCGCGCCCGGCTCGAGCAGGAACGGGTGGGCGAAGAGGATCGCGCTGCCACCGCGCAGCAGGCGCGCGATGCAGCCCTGGCCGAGACCGGCGCCGCCGAGACCGAGCATGATCGGCTGACCCGCCAGATCGCCGATGACGAAGCGTTGCGCGAGAGCGTGAGCCGCGAGATCGCCGAGCTGCAGGAGCGGCTGCGCCGGCTTGCGGCACGCCGCGAGGAAATCGCCGCCCAGCAGCGCCAGATCGAAGCCGAGCTTGCCAGCCTGCCGGCGCTGCCTGAGGTCGAGGCCGCCCTCGACGCCGCCCGCGCCGCCTTCGAGACGGCGCGCAAGCAGGGTCATGAGGCGATCGAGGCGGCCCGCGAGGCCGAGCGTTACGAATCGGACGCCGCGCGCGAGGCCGTGGCCAAGGCCGAAGCCGAGCGCATCGACATGGAACACGCCCGTGCCGCCGAACGGCAGGCTGCCGAGGCGAGCCATGCTGCCGCAAGCGAGGCCCTGCAGAAGACCAACGCACGGCTCACCAAGCTGCGCGCCGAGGAAGCCGGCGTCGCCGCGGCGCTGAAGTCGGCAGCCGATTCGCTGTGGCCGCCGCTTTTGGATGCGCTCACCGTCGAGCCGGGCTTCGAGAAGGCGCTGGGCGCCGCATTTGGCGACGAACTCGAAGCCTCGTCCGACCGCGGCGCGCCGGTTCACTGGCTGCCGCTCGAGCCGCTCGGCGATGCGCCGGCACTGCCGGCCGGCGCCACGCCGCTCGGCGCTCACGTCAAGGCGCTGCCCGAGCTGGCCCGCCGCCTCGCCTTCATCGGCATCGTGGCCGACGACGCCACGGGCGCTGCCCTGCAGACCGGCCTCGAGGCCGGCCAGCAGCTCGTCACGCGCGACGGCGCGGTGTGGCGCTGGGACGGCTACACCATGCGCGCCGGCGCGCCGTCGAGCGCGGCCGTGCGGCTGAGCCAGCGCAACCGCCTGGCCGAGATCCGCCAGCAGATCGACGCCATGGCGGCCGAGCAGGCGGCGGAACAGGCCCGGTTCGAGGCCGAAACGGGCAGGCTCGCCGCCGCCCGCGATGCCGAGAAGACCTCGCGTCGAGCAGGCCCGGGCGCACGAGCGGACGGTGGCCGAGGCGGCGCGGCGCAAGGCGCAGGATGCCGGCGAGGCGACCCGTGCCGCCGAGCGCGCCGCGCAGAGCGCCATCGCTGCGGCCGAGCGGGCCGCCGCCGAGGCGCGCGACCTGCATACCGACGTGGCGCGCCGCACCGACCAGCTGCGCACGCGGCTCGCCGGCATCGAGCAGGCGGTGGCCGAGATCGCGGGCGACATCGCCGACACCGAGATGCGCCGCACCTTCCGCGAGGCACGCCTGTCGGCGGTCTCCGACACCCAGGCCGACCGCGTTGCCGCGGGCGCATTGCGGGCGCGCATCGCCGAATTGCGGGCCGCCCTGGTCGAGGCCGAGGGCAACTGCGATCGCCTGGCCCGCGAGGCGGCGATGCGGGTCGAGCGCCTCGGCCAGATCGCCCAGGACCATGCCGGCTGGAGCAAGCGGCTGGCCGATGCCCTGGGCCAGATCGTCGAGCTCGACCAGCGGCGCGAACAGATCGCCGCCTCGATCGCCGAGCTTGCCGCCAGGCCGGCCGAGATCGAGGCCAAGCGCGTGGCCTTGGGCGATGAGATCGACAAGGCCGAGCACAATCGCCAGGGAGCGGCCGATCGCCTGGTCATCGGCGAGACCCGGCTGGGCGAAGCCGACAAGGCGCTCAGGCAGGCCGAGGCCGAGCTGGCGACGGCGCGCGAGAGCCGCGTGCGGCGCGAGGGCCAGGTCGAGCAGGCGACCAAGGATCGCGAGGCGGTGGTCGAGCGTATCGTCGAGCGGCTGCGCTGCGAGCCTGACGGCGTGCTGGCGCTGGCCGAGGTCCAGTCGCTCGAGGAGCTGCCGGAGATGGAGAAGGCCGAGCATCGCCTCGAACGGCTGGTGCACGAGCGCGAGACCATGGGCGCGGTCAACCTGCGCGCCGAGGAGGAGGCCGGCGAGCTCGAGCAGCAGATCACCGGCATGACGAGCGAGCGCGACGACCTGGTCGCCGCCATCGCCCGCCTGCGCCAGGGCATCCAGAGCCTGAACCGCGAGGGCCGCGAGCGCTTCGTCGTCGCCTTCGAGCAGGTCAGCGGCCACTTCCAGCAGCTCTTCACCAAGCTGTTCGGCGGCGGCAAGGCCGAGCTCCGCCTCACCGAATCGGAGGATCCGCTCGAGGCCGGCCTCGAGATCCACGCCAGCCCGCCGGGCAAGAAGCTGCAGACCATGTCCCTGCTGTCGGGCGGCGAGCAGGCGCTGACGGCGCTGTCGCTCCTGTTCGCGGTGTTCATGACCAACCCGGCGCCGATCTGCGTGCTGGACGAGGTCGACGCACCGCTGGACGACCTCAATGTCGAGCGCTTCTGTGCCCTGGTGAGGGACATCGCCGGCCGCACCGACACGCGCTTCATGGTGATCACCCACCATCGCGTCACCATGGCGCGCATGGACCGCCTCTACGGCGTCACCATGGCCGAGCAGGGCGTCTCCCAGCTCGTCTCGGTCAACCTGATGGAGGCCGATCGGCTGGTGGCTTAGGCGCGAACCATTCCTCCCCACGCAGTGGGGACGTGGCCCAACGGGCCGGAGAGGTCATGAGCAACAGTGGTGATGCTCATGACCCCTCCGCCCGCTACGCGGGCACCTCCCCTCGTAAGACGAGGGGAAGAGAAGAAGTTCAAACAACAACAAGACTATCTTCCTCTCGAATGAACTGGGCGTCGGCCAGGCCAGGCCGGCGCCCTTCTCTTTGCGGGGTTGGGGATGTAGTGTCGCGCCATGCCCGACACCCTGACCGCCAACGTCACCGATGTGGTCGAACTGACGCGCACCCTGGTGCGCTGCGAGAGCGTCACGCCGCGCGAAGCCGGCGCCCTGCAGCAACTTGAGCGCGTGCTGGCGCCGCTCGGCTTCCGCTGCGAGCGGATGGACTTCTCCCAGGCCGGCACCGACGACGTCGCCAACCTCTATGCCCGCATCGGCACCGGTGGGCGGCACTTCTGCTTCGCCGGCCATTCCGACGTCGTGCCGGTGGGCGATCTCTCGTCGTGGACCATCGGGCCGTTCTCGGCCGAGCTGTCGGACGGCTACCTGTTCGGCCGCGGCGCCGCCGACATGAAGGGCGCGATCGCGGCCTTCACCGAAGCCGCCCAGCGCTTCCTCGCCCGCCGCGGCCGCGACTTCGGCGGCTCGATCAGCCTCCTGATCACCGGCGACGAGGAGGGGCCGGCCGTCAACGGCACGGTCAAGATGCTGAAGCGCCTGGCCGAGCGCGGCGAGACGATCGATGTCTGCGTGGTCGGCGAGCCGACCAGCTCGAGGCGCTTCGGCGACATGATGAAGATCGGCCGGCGCGGCAGCATGAACGTCGAGATGGTGGTGCGCGGCGTGCAGGGCCATGTCGGCTACCCGGAGCGGCTCGACAATCCCATCCATCGCCTGTCGGCGCTGATCGAGGCGCTGGTGCGCGAGCCGATCGACCAGGGCAGCACGCATTTCCAGCCGACTTCGCTTCAGTTCACCACGGTCGATGTCGGCAACAAGGCGACCAACATCGCCCCGGCCGTGGTGCGGGCGCGCTTCAACACCCGGTTCAACGATCTGTGGACGTCCAAGACGCTGCTGGCGCATCTCCGGGAGCGGCTCGACCGCGCCCATGCGGCGCTGGGCGGCAACGGCACGATCGAGCTTTCGGCCGAGGTCTCGGGCGAATCCTTCTTCACGCCGCCCGGGCCGCTCAGCGAGCTGGTGGCCGGCGCGATCCGCGACGTGGCGGGCGTCGAGGCCGAGCTGTCGACCACGGGCGGCACTTCCGACGCGCGCTTCATCCGCAGCTATTGCCCGGTGCTCGAGTTCGGCCTGGTCGGCGAGACCATGCACAAGGTCGACGAGAAGAGCGCGGTCGCCGACCTCCGGACGCTGAGCCGCGTCTACGAGACCGTACTCGACCGCTACTTCGCGGCCTAGGGCCGACCGTGCTGAGCGCCGTCGAGATCATCCGCGGCGTGAGCGGCGCGCTGGGGTTCCTGCAGCGCGATCCCGCCGCGCCGCTGCGCTTCGACAACACCATGGAAGCCTGCCTGCGCTCGTTCCGGGTGATGGCGCTCGTGGCGCCGTTCTACGCGCTCTATCGTGCTGATCAACTACGCGAACGTCGTCGTCACCGCCGACGAGATGGACATCGTCCTCGTCGAGGCCATCCGCTACGTCGTCGACTGGCTGCTGTTCCCGGTGATCTTCTACGAGATCGCCCGCCGCCGCGGCTGGCTCGATCGCTATCCGCGCTACATCGGCGCGCTCAACTGGATCAACCTGCCGGCCACGTCTGTAGCCGCCGTGGGCGTGGCTCTCGAGACGGTTGCGCCGGCTGCGGATCGCGGTCATCATCGACCTCGCCTTGCGAGCCTTGTTCTTCTATTGGTTCCTGGTGACGACGCGCATGACGCTTGGCACCAATTGGCTGCTCTCGGCGGTGCTGCTGATCGTGAACTGGGTGCCGTCGTTCTTCCTGTCACTCCTCGTCGCTCGCTACGTCGGCATCGCCTCGGCCGTGACCGGCGGCTAGGTCGTAGCGCACTTCCATCAAGCAGAGACCCTGCGGCGGCGCAGTCGGTCCGGCGCGCCTGCGGTCGCGGGCCGCCAGCGCTTCCTCGACGTCACGCTTCGTCCACTGGCCGCGGCCGACAAGCGCCAGCGTGCCGACCAGGATGCGCACCTGGTTGTGCAGGAACGAACGGGAGCCGACATCGATCCGGATCTGCTCGCCGCTGCGCGTCACCTCGAGGAGGTCGAGCGTCTTGAGCGACGTGGGCGACTGGCAGGCGG
Source organism: uncultured Alphaproteobacteria bacterium (assembly GCA_963843185.1). Taxonomy (GTDB): domain Bacteria; phylum Pseudomonadota; class Alphaproteobacteria; order Reyranellales; family Reyranellaceae; genus Reyranella. Next base: position 123,141 of record CAWJJJ010000021.1, on the reverse strand, counting down.
TGGAGCGGAAGCTGTTGAAGTCGTGATGACCCTGCAGCACTGTGGCGGCGTCGGCCATGGCGTCGACATCGAGCGGCAGCGGCACGTGCCAGACGCGGTCGCGCTCGAGCGCCGGCGGCGCGCGGCGGTTCAGGATCAGGTAACGATAGCGCCGCCATCGCGCCGAAAAGCGCGCGTTGAAGCCGGCCGGCACGATCTCCGCCTCGATGACGGCGATCGGATTGGGCTTGAGGTGGAAGTTGAGCGCCGAGCGCACCGTCTCGGCGGGCTTCTCGTTCAGAAGATCGAAATGCGCCACCTGCCCCGCCGCATGAACGCCGGTATCGGTGCGTCCTGCTCCCTGGACGGAGACACGCTCGCCGCTGAAGCCCAGCACCGCCTCCTCGAGCGCTGCCTGGACCGACGGGCCGTTGTCCTGGCGCTGCCAGCCGACGAACGGCGTGCCGTCATATTCGATGGTGAGCTTGTAGCGCGGCACGGCCTGGGGGTCCGCCGCGTCAGGTGCGGCAGCGGAACGACGGCCGGCGGCGCCAGCACCGTACCCGCGCCGAGCGCAAAGCCGCGCAGGAAAGCATCGGCAGCCTGAGCCGCCTTGCCCGCGCGTTGCAGCTTGAGGAGCTTCAAGCCCGCCCACGCCGCAGGCGACCACCGGAAAGCCGTCGCGTCCGACGCTCACCGTGCCCGGCGCGCCACCGACCAGCGCGAGCGCCGCGGCCAGCACCTTGATCCGCTCGCCCTGCACCTCGAACCAGGTGCCGGGCCAGGGATGGAAGGCGCGCACCTTGCGCTCGAGCTCGGCCGCGGGCCGCCGCCAATCGAGCGCGCCCTCCTCCTTGCCGAGCTTGTGGGCATAGGTGACGCCCTCCGCGGGCTGCACCACCGGCTCGATGGTGTTGCGCATCAGACCGTCGAGGGTCGACACGATGAGCCGCGCGCCCAGTTCCGCCAACCGGTCGTGCACTGTCTCGGCGGTGTCGGCGGCCGAGATCGGCGTGCGCTCGGCCAGCAGCATCGGGCCGGTATCGAGGCCTTCGTCCATGCGCATGGTGGTGACGCCGGTCTCGGCGTCGCCGGCCAGGATGGCGCGATGGATGGGCGCAGCACCACGCCAGCGCGGCAGCAACGAGCCGTGGATGTTGATGCAGCCCAGGACCGGCGCGTCGAGGAAGCTCGTGGGCAGGATGTGGCCGTAGGCGACGACGACCGCGGCATCGAGATCGAGCGCCTTGAAGGCCCGCGCTTCCTCTTCGCTCTTGAGGCTCGCGGGCGTGCGCACGTCGAGACCGAGCGACAGCGCTCGCTCGTGCACCGGCGTGCGGCGCTCCTGCTGGCCGCGGCCGGCGGGCTTGGGCGCACGGGTATAGACGACCTCCACGTCGTGGCCGGCGTCGACCAGCGCCGCGAGGGCCGGGACGGCGAATGCCGAGGTGCCGAGAAAGGCGAGCTTCATCGCCGGACCTTATAGGCAGCCGCGCGCCGGTGAGCTAGGTATGCGCCGCAATGGAAGTCACTGCCTCCTCGAGCACCGGCCTCTCAAACCTTGGCAAGGGCCCTGCCGCCAATCTCGCCGCCCGCCGCGCCGCGGGCGAAGTCCACCCCGATCCGGTGCAGGAACGCATCGTTCAGCGCCTGCAGGCCGTCTACGACCAGCTCGCCGCGGTGGCCGACCATCCGCAGTCCAGGCCCGGCCTGCTGGCGCGGCTGGGATTGATGCGCGCGGCCAAGCCGCCGGCCGGACCTCATGGGCTTTACATCTGGGGGCCGGTCGGTCGCGGCAAGTCGATGCTGATGGACCTGTTCTTCGCCGATGCGCCGGTGGCCAGGAAGCGGCGCGTCCACTTCAACGAATTCATGCTCGAGGTCCAGGCGCGCCTGCATCGCCGCCGCGAGAAGCTTGCCGCCGAAGGCGCGCCGCCCGAAGCCGACACCATCGTGCCGATCGCGCGCGAGATCGCGACGGAGACGCGGCTGCTCTGCTTCGACGAATTCCAGGTCACCAACATCGCCGACGCCATGATCCTGGCCCGCCTGTTCGAGACCTTGTTCGACGAGGGCATCACGGTGATCGCCACGTCCAACCGCAAGCCCGACGATCTCTACAAGGACGGCCTGCAGCGCGACCGTTTCGAGCCTTTCATCGACCTGATCAAGCAGCGCCTGGAAATCCTCGAACTGGGCGGCGACCATGACTATCGCCTGGACCGGCTGCGCAACTTCGACGTCTACCTGACGCCGTCCGGCGCCTGGGCAAGCGCCAAGCTCGACGAGGCCTTTCGGGCGCTGAGCGGCGGTGCCGACGGCGAGCCGCGCGTGCTGCGCACCCAGGGCCGCGATGTCGACATCCCGCGCGCCGCGCCGGGCGTCGCCATGGCGCACTATCTCGACTGGTGCGCCAGGCCGATGGGGGCCGCGGATTTCCTCTCCATCGCCGAGCACTTCCACACGGTCATCATGGCCGACATCCCCAGGATGGGATCCGGACAGCCAGGACAAGGCGGCCCGCTTCGTCACCATGATCGATTCGTTCTATGAGAAGAAGGTGAAGTTCATCTGCTCGGCGGCCACGGCGCCGAGCGGGCTCTATGTCGAGGGCGACGGCGCCTTCGAGTTCCAGCGCACGGTGTCGCGCCTGATGGAGATGCAGAGCCCGGAATATCTCGCCCTCGATCACATCGCCTGACCGTTGGAGGGGAGGGTTTATGTTCGGCCTGTCTCATGCACGTGGGAAAGCGCAGTCCGAGTTGAACTGGATAAAGAAGTAGGCAGCTTGAATGGAAACAGGAAGACTCTCCACAGCCTCAGGTCTGACATTCACAACAGATGTCGCAGGCCCGGTCGGCGGGCCGCTCGTGCTGCTGCTGCACGGCTTTCCCGAATCGAGACACAGTTGGCGCGCCGCGTTGCCGGCGCTCGCCGCGGCGGGCTATCGCGCCGTGGCGCCCGACCAGCGCGGCTATTCGCCGGGGGCGCGGCCCGATCCGGCGGACCTCGTCCAACTACGCTTTCGACAAGCTCGTCAACGACGCGGTCGAGATCGCCGGCGCCGCGGGCTACGACGGCAAGCGTTTTCATCTCGTCGGCCACGATTGGGGCGGGCAGGTATCGTGGGGCGTGGCGGACAAGCATCCCGAGCGGCTGGCGTCGCTCACCATTCTCTCGCGGCCGCATCCAAAGTCGTTTCGCCGCGCGCTCCTGAAGGAGGACGGCGACCAGAAGCACCGCTCGCGCCACCACCGTGCCTTCCTCGAACCGGAGACCGGCGCGCTGTTGCTGGCGGACAATGCGCCGCCGGCTGCGCGACGGCCTGTTCGGCCAGGGCGTGCCGGCAGCGGCGCTCGAGGAGCATCTGTCCGTGCTGGGAAACCCCGCGGCGCTCGAAGCCGCGCTCGCCTGGTATCGCTCGAACAAGGGACTGGCGGCCGATATCGGCACCATCAAGGTGCCGACGCTCTATATCTGGGGCGATGCCGATGCCACGGTCGGGCCCGATGCCGCGCACGGCACGCGTGAATTCGTCGGCGGCGCCTACGCCATGGAAGTGCTGCCCGGCATCGGTCACTTCGTGATGGACCAGGCGCCCGCCAAGGCCACGGACCTGATGCTGGCGCATATGAAGAAGCATCAGGTGTGACGAAGAATTCCACCAAGTCGGTCCGTTAATCATAAATAAAGTAACTTGATTTATACTTATGTTCCGGCTATGCTTACTACCTGCGGGAAAGGAGTGCATAAATCCATTCGAGGCGACGCGATGCGCCCGGAACACCCCCTTTGGGTGAGACAGGAAACGACCGGCGGAAAGGGCGCAAAGGGCGCAAAGGGCGCAAACGCAAAGGCGGAAACTGCCTGCAACAATCCGGCGCATCGGATTCGTCAACGATATCAACCATGTCGACGTGCACTGCCGCTGCCGGTTTGCGCCGGTCGGGCGTGGCGGAAACCGGCGGAAACTCCCCGCAAGAACTTTGCTCGAGAAACTGTCCGGAGTTTTGCTGTCGCGCTCAAGGGGTGCAGTCCACGCAAAACGACCGGCGGGAATATCGGAAATGCCGGAAATTCCCCCAAGGTTATCGCACGAGGAGGTGAGTTTGAAGGCCGGGTGACGAAGCGGTACGGTCGTCTTGCCGCTCCCCGCGAATCGCGCTACCACGCGCGGCCTTCACGAACGGGAGTTTTTCGCATGGCTCGCAAGAAGATCGCGCTGATCGGCGCCGGACAGATTGGCGGCACCCTGGCGCTGCTCGCCGGCCAGAAGGAACTGGGCGACATCGTCCTGTTCGACATTCCCGCCGCCGAAGGCATCGCCAAGGGCAAGGCGCTCGACATCGCCCAGCTCAGCCCGGTCGAGGGCTTCGATGCGAAGTACAGCGGCTCGCTCCGACTACAAGGACATCGAGGGCGCCGACGTCGTCATCGTCACCGCCGGCGTGCCGCGCAAGCCCGGCATGACCCGCGACGATCTGGTCGGCATCAACGCCAAGGTCATCGACGCGGTCGGCAAGGGCATCAAGCAGCATGCGCCCAACGCCTTCGTCATCGTCATCACCAACCCGCTCGACGCCATGGTCGGCCTGATGCAGGAAGTCACCGGCTTCCCGCCGGCCCGCGTCGTCGGCATGGCCGGCGTGCTCGACAGCGCGCGCTTCCGCCTGTTCCTGGCCGAGGAGTTCGGCGTCTCGGTCGAGGACGTCACCGCCTTCGTGCTGGGCGGCCATGGCGACACCATGGTGCCGCTGCTGCGCTATTCGACGGTCGGCGGCATTTCCCTGCACGACCTGGTCGACATGGGCTGGACCACCAAGGAGAGGCTCGAGCAGATCGTCCAGCGCACCCGCGACGGCGGCGCCGAGATCGTCGGCCTGCTCAAGACCGGCTCGGCCTTCTATGCGCCGGCCGCGTCGGCCATCGCCATGGCCGAGTCCTACCTCAAGGACAAGAAGCGGATGATTCCCTGCGCCGCCATGCTGAACGGCGAATACGGCGTCAAAGGCCTCTACATCGGCGTGCCGGTGGTGATCGGTGCAGGCGGCGTCGAGCGCATCGTCGAGGTCGAGTTCAATGCCGAGGAAAAGGCGATGTTCGACAAGTCGGTGGCCGCGGTGAAATCGCTGATCGACGCCACCAACAAGATCGTCGGGCGCTGAATTCGCCAGTCGTCTGCGACTTTGGTCCAACGACTCAAAACCATCATCAGTCCCTCGTTGCCAAGGGCATGTGGCACTCATAAAGTGCCGCTAGCCCTTGGTCAGTTTCGATTTAAAACTGAGGGTTGGCGCAAGCCTTGCACGGTCCCGAGCGAATAGGACTCCATGAACATCCACGAGTATCAGGCCAAGGCTTTGCTGGCCAAATTCGCCGTCCCGCTGCTCAAGGGCGGCGTCGCCTACACCAAGGACGAGGCGATGGACGTGGCCCGCAAGCTGGGTGGGCCGGTCACCGTCGTGAAGGCCCAGATCCACGCCGGCGGACGCGGCAAGGGCAAGTTCAAGGACGATCCCAACGGCAAGGGCGGCGTGCGCCTCGCCAAGTCGATCGAAGAGGTCGGCCAGAACGCCGCCGCCATGCTGGGCCATGACCTGGTCACCAAGCAGACCGGCCCGGCGGGCAAGACCGTCCGGCGCCTCTACATCGAGGACGGCTGCGACATCAAACGCGAACTCTACCTTTCCATGCTGGTCGACCGCGCCATGGGCCGCATCGCCGTGATCGCCTCGACCGAAGGCGGCATGGACATCGAGACGGTGGCGAAGGAGCACCCCGAGAAGATCGTCGAGCAGGGGATCGACCCTGCCGCCGGGTTCCAGGCCTATCAGGGCCGCAAGATCGCCTTTGCGCTCGGGCTGGGCGGCAAGCAGGTCGCGGCCTTCGTCGCGCTGCTGGGCGGCCTCTACAAGGCCTTCACCGAGCTCGACTGCTCGCTGATCGAGATCAACCCGCTGGTCGTCACGGCGGCGGACGAGGTGATCGCACTCGATGCCAAGATGAACTTCGACGACAACGGGCTCTATCGCCACAAGGACCTGGAGGAGCTGCGCGACGTCGACGAGGAGGACCCCGCCGAGACCGAGGCCGCCAAGTACGCGCTGAACTACGTCAAGCTCGACGGCCAGATCGGCTGCATGGTGAACGGCGCAGGCCTCGCCATGGCCACCATGGACATCATCAAGCTCTACGGCGCCTCGCCCGCGAACTTCCTCGATGTCGGGGGCGGCGCCACCAAGGAGCGCGTGACGGTGGCGTTCAAGATCATCCTCAAGGACCCCAACGTCGAGGGCATCCTGGTCAACATCTTCGGCGGCATCATGCGCTGCGACGTGATCGCCGAGGGCGTGGTCGCCGCGGCGCGCGAGGTCAACCTGCATGTGCCGCTGGTCGTGCGCCTGGAAGGCACCAACGTCGAGCTCGGCAAGAAGATCCTGAAGGAATTGGGTCTGAAAATCACCTCGGCGGAGAATCTCGCTGACGCCGCCGAGAAGATCGTCACGGCTGTCAAGGAGAGCAACTGATGGCCGTGCTGGTCGACAAGAACACCAAGGTCATCTGCCAGGGCTTCACCGGCTCGCAGGGCACTTTCCATTCCGAGCAGGCAATCGCCTACGGCACCAAGATGGTGGGCGGCGTGACGCCGGGGAAGGGCGGCACCACCCATCTCGACCTGCCCGTCTTCGACACCGTGGCCGAGGCCGTCGCCAAGACCGGCGCCACCGCGACCGTGATCTATGTGCCGGCGCCCTACGCCGCCGATTCGATCCTCGAAGCGATCGACGCCGAGGTGCCGCTGGTCGTCTGCATCACCGAGGGCATCCCGGTGCTCGACATGGTGCGGGTCAAGCGCGCGCTCACCGGCACGAAGTCCCGACTGATCGGCCCCAACTGCCCGGGCGTGATCACGCCCGGCGAATGCAAGATCGGCATCATGCCGGGCCACATCCACAAGCGCGGCAAGATCGGCATCATCTCGCGCTCCGGCACGCTCACCTACGAGGCGGTGGCGCAGACCACGGCGGTCGGGCTGGGCCAGACGACCTGCATCGGCATCGGCGGCGATCCGGTGAACGGCACCAACTTCGTCGAGTGCCTGGAGATGTTCGTGGCCGATCCCGAGACCCAGGGCATCGTCATGATCGGCGAGATCGGCGGCGACGCCGAGGTCAAGGGCGCGGAGTTCCTGAAAGCGTCCAAGACCAGGAAGCCGGTCGTCGGCTTCATTGCCGGCCGCACCGCCCCGCCGGGCCGCCGCATGGGCCATGCCGGCGCGGTGATCTCGGGTGGCCACGATACCGCCGAGTTCAAGGTCGAGGCCATGCGCGGGGTGGGCATCAGGGTCGCGGATTTACCCGCCGCCCTGGGCGAAGAAATGCTTAAGGCCATGAAGGGCTGACCCATATCACGTTCCTCTCCCGCGCCAGGGGGAGAGGCCAGGCGAGGGGCTCGAAAGCCGTGCACAACCCCTCACCCGCCCTTTCCCCCCGGGGGAGAGGAGCAAGAGGAGACAGGCCATGAGAGCAGAGCAGACATCATTCCTGTTCGGCGCCAATGCGCCATTCATCGAAGAGCTCTACGCGCGCTATCTCGGCGACCCGGCCGCCGTCGACGCCGAGTGGCGCACTTTCTTCGAGGCGCTGGCCGAGCAGCAGGGCGACGTGCTGGCCGAGGTGCGCGGTGCCTCGTGGGCGCCCAACGGCGCCAAGGTGATCGGCGCGGTCGACCCCGAAAGCCTGCCCACCCCCGCCAATCGCAACGTGAAAGGCAACGGCGCCGCCGCTCCTGCGGCAATCGCCGGCAGGAGCGAGGCCGAGATCCGCGCCGCCGCCCAGGATACGGCGCGCGCGCTGATGCTGATCCGCGCCTACCGCATCCGCGGCCATCTCGAGGCCGACCTCGATCCGCTGGGCCTGGTCCGCCAGGCGCCGCACCGCGAGCTCGATCCCGCGACCTACGGCTTCGGCGAAGTCGACTGGGACCGTCCGATCCTGATCTTTGGTTCCCTGGCGCTGGGCGAATCCGCGACCTTGCGCCAGATCATGGACCGCCTGCGCAAGACCTACTGCGGCAAGATCGGCGTTGAGTTCATGCACATCTCCGATCCCGACCAGAAGGCGTGGATCCAGGAGCGCATCGAGCACATCGAGAACCGCACCGAGTTCACCGTCGAAGGCCGTCACATGATCCTGCAGCGGGTCGTCGAAGCGGAGGGGCTGGAGCGCTATCTCGGCGTCAAGTTCGTCGGCACCAAGCGGTTCGGCCTCGACGGCGGCGAATCGATGATCCCGGGCATCGAGCAGATCCTGAAACGCGGCGGCCAGCTCGGCATCCGCGACGTCGTGATCGGCATGCCGCACCGCGGCCGCCTCAACACCCTCGTGCATGTCCTGCACAAGAGCTACACGGCGCTGTTCTCCGAGTTCCAGGGCCGCTCCTCGCAGCCCGAGGAAATGCGCGGCTCGGGTGACGTGAAGTATCATCTCGGCGCCTCGGCCGACCGCGAGTTCGACGGCACCACCATCCATGTCTCGCTGTCGCCCAACCCCTCGCATCTCGAGGCGGTCGATCCCGTGGTGCTGGGCAAGGCCCGCGCCAAGCAGGACCAGCGCGGCGACACCGAGCGGGGCCAGGTCATGGCCATCCTGATGCACGGCGATGCGGCCTTCGCCGGGCAAGGCCTGGTGGCCGAGAGCCTCGACTTGAGCGACCTCGGCGGCTATCGCATCGGCGGCACCATCCATTTCATCGTCAATAACCAGATCGGCTTCACGACCCTGCCGACCTTCTCGCGCTCCGGTCCCTACTGCACGGAGATCGCCAAGATCGTGCAGGCGCCGATCCTGCACGTGAACGGCGACGATCCCGAGGCCGTGGTGCACGTCTCGCGCATCGCCACCGAGTTCCGCCAGCACTTCAAGCGCGACATCGTCATCGACATGTTCTGCTACCGCCGCTACGGGCACAACGAGTTGGACGAGCCGATGTTCACCCAGCCGCTGATGTACAAGGAGATCGGCAGCCACAAGACGGTGAAGGAGGTCTATGCCGCGCGGCTCGAGGCCGAGGGTTTCGTCACCGCAGCCGAGGTCGCGGCCCTCGATGCCGCCTTGCGCGAAAAGCTCGACAAGGCGCTGGAGGCAGCGACCCAGTATAAGCCCAACAAAGCCGACTGGCTGGAGGGCCGCTGGGCCGGCCTGACGGTCGCGCCGGGCGAGGAGGACCGCAAGGGCGCCACGGCCGTCGAGCTCGATCAGCTCAGGGCGGTCGGCCACGCCATCTCCGAGGTGCCGAAGAACTTCGACCTCAACCGCAAGATCGCACGCCAGCTCCAGGAGAAGCGCAAGACCATCGACACCGGCGAGAATATCGACTGGGCGACCGGCGAGGCGCTGGCCTGGGGCACCTTGCTGGCCGAAGGCACGCCGGTGCGGCTGAGCGGCCAGGACTCGGGTCGCGGCACCTTCTCGCAGCGCCATTCGGTGCTGGTCGACCAGGCCAGCGAGGCCAAGTATGTGCCGCTCAACCACGTGGCGTCCGAGCAGGCGCGCATCGAGATCATCGACAGCCCGCTCAACGAGGCGGGCGTGCTGGGCTTCGAGTACGGCTACTCCTCGGCCGAGCCGAACGCCCTGGTTCTGTGGGAGGCTCAGTTCGGCGACTTCGCCAACGGCGCGCAGGTCATCATCGACCAGTTCATCTGCTCGGGCGAGAGCAAATGGCTGCGCATGAACGGCCTGGTGATGCTGCTGCCGCACGGCTACGAGGGGCAGGGGCCGGAGCACAGCTCGGCACGGCTCGAGCGCTACCTGGAGCTCTCGGCCGAGGACAACTGGCAGGTTGTCGTGCCGACGACCCCGGCCAACTACTTCCACGCCCTGCGCCGCCAGATGCGGCGCAGCTTCCGCAAGCCGCTGGTGGCGATGACGCCCAAGTCGCTGCTGCGCCACAAGGAGTGTGTCTCGACTCTGGCCGATTTCGGGCCGGGCACCTCGTTCAGGCGCATCCTGGCCGAAACCGACCAGCTCGCCGATGCAGCGAAGATCCGCCGGGTGGTGCTGTGCTCGGGCAAGGTCTATTTCGATCTCGTGGCCGAGCGCCGCAAGCGCAAGATTGACGATATCGCCATCCTGCGCATCGAGCAGCTCTACCCGTTCCCATTCAGTCGGCTGGGCGTGCGGCTCGGGCAATACCCCAATGCCGAGGTCGTGTGGTGCCAGGAGGAACCCGAGAACATGGGCGCCTGGCATTTCATCGATCGCCGCATCGAACGGGCGCTCGGCGGCATCGACGTGAAGTCCAAGCGACCGGTCTATGTCGGCCGGCCGGAAGCGGCGTCGCCGGCGACCGGTTCGGCCCGCACGCATCTCAAGGAACAGGCCGATCTGGTCAACCGCGCCCTCACCATCGGTTGAGCGCGGGCAAGGAGGATTTTGGGTCATGGCCGTCGAGATCAAGGTCCCGGCACTGGGTGAATCGGTCACCGAGGCGACCGTCGCCAAGTGGCTGGTGAAGGCAGGCGATACGGTGGCGATCGACCAGCCGCTGTGCGAGCTCGAGACCGACAAGGTCACCGTCGAGGTCAATGCCTCGGTCGCGGGCAGCATCGTCGACCTTGCCATTGTGGAAGGCGCCACCGTCCAGGTAGGCGGGGTGCTCTGCCATATCGAGGCGGGCGCCGCGGGCGCTGCCGCCAAGCCTGCTGCCGCAGCACCCGCCGCTGCTCCCGCTGCGCCGAAACCGGCTCCGGTGCCGACACCTGTCGCCGCGCCGGTCGCTTCCGTTGCGCCCTCCGGTGGCGCCAACATCGCCGCCGCCGGGCCGGCGACGCGCAAGCTCGTCGAGGAGACCGGCGTCGCGCCCTCGGCGATCCAGCCCACCGGCAAGGACGGCCGCGCCACCAAAGCCGACGTTCTGGCGGCGCTCTCTTCCATTCCGGCGCCGAGCGCGCCGGTGGCCAAGCCCGCCGTGCCGGCCGGTCCGCGCTCGCGCGCCGACCGCGAGGAGCGGGTGCGCATGACGCGGCTGCGCCGCACCATCGCCAATCGCCTCAAGGAGGCGCAGAACACCGCCGCCATGCTCACCACCTTCAACGAGGTGGACATGACGGCGGTCATGGGCCTGCGCGAGCGGCTCAAGGAGGACTTCGAGAAGAAGCACGGCGCGCGGTTGGGCTTCATGTCGTTCTTCGTCAAGGCTTGCATCGCCGGCCTCAAGGAACTGCCCTCGGTCAACGCCGAGATCGAAGGCGACGACCTCGTCTACAAGAACTACTACGATATAGGCGTCGCCGTCGGCACGCCGCAGGGCCTCGTGGTGCCGGTGCTGCGCGACGCCGACAGGCTGTCTTTCGCGGAGGTCGAGAAGGGCATCGGCGAGCTCGGCAAGAAGGCGCGCGACGGCAAGCTCAGCATCGCCGACCTCACTGGCGGCACCTTCACCATCTCCAACGGCGGCGTCTACGGCTCGCTGATGTCGACGCCGATCCTCAATCCGCCGCAATCGGCCATCCTCGGCATGCACAAGATCCAGCAGCGGCCGATGGTCGTGGGCGGCGAGGTCAAGGTGCGGCCGATGATGTATCTCGCCGTCTCCTACGACCACCGCATCATCGACGGCCGCGAGGCCGTGCTGTTCCTGGTGCGCGTGAAGGAATGCATCGAGGATCCCGAGCGGCTGTTGCTCGGCGTCTAGCCGTCATCCCGGCGGAGTAGCGTCATGGCAAACGAAACCTTCGATCTCGTCATCATCGGCGCCGGGCCCGGCGGCTACGTGGCGGCGATCCGCGCCGCCCAGCTCGGCATGAAGGTGGCGATGGTCGAGAAGCGCGCCACCCTGGGCGGCACCTGCCTCAATGTCGGCTGCATCCCGTCCAAGGCGCTGCTGCAATCCTCGCATCTCTTCGAGCAGGCAGGCCACGGTCTTGGCGTCCACGGCATCGTGCTCGGCCCGCCCAAGCTCGACTTCGGCCAGTTGCATGAAGCGCAAGGGCGAGGTGGTCGACGCCACCACCAAGGGCGTCGCCTTCCTGTTCAGGAAGAACAAGATCGCCTCGTTCCAGGGCACCGGGCGCATCGACAAGGCGGGCGCGGTCTCCGTGCTGGGCGAGGACGGCGCCGTGAAGGACACGCTTTCGGCAAAAAACATCCTGATCGCCTCCGGCTCGGAGGTCACGCCGCTGCCCGGCGTCACTGTCGACGAGAAGAAGATCGTGTCGTCGACCGGCGCGCTCGAGCTGGCCGAGGTACCGAAGCACCTTGTCGTCGTCGGGGCGGGCATCATCGGCCTGGAGCTGGGCTCGGTCTGGCGGCGGCTGGGGTCGGAGGTGACGGTGGTCGAGTTCCTCGATCGCATCACGCCCGGCGTCGACGACGAGATCACCAGGCACTTCCAGCGCTCGCTCGCCAAGCAGGGGCTGACGTTCAAGCTGGGCTCCAAGGTCACCAAGGCCGAGGCGACCGGCTCAGGCGTCACGCTCACCGTCGAGCCCGCCAAAGGCGGCGCGGCGGAGACCCTGCAGGCCGACATCGTGCTGGTCTGCATCGGCCGGCGGCCCTCCGTCGCGGGGCTCGGCCTGGACAAGGCTCGGCGTCAAGCTGACCGAACGCGGCCGCATCGCCGTCGATGCGCACTTCCAGACCTCGGTGCCGGGCATCTACGCCATCGGCGACGTCATCGACGGGCCGATGCTGGCCCACAAGGCGAGCGAAGACGGCGTGGCCTGCGTCGAGACCATCGCCGGCCAGAAGGGCCACGTCGACTGGGATCTCGTGCCGTCGGTCATCTACACCCAGCCCGAGGTGGCCTGGGTCGGCAAGACCGAGGAACAACTGAAAGCAGCGGGCGTTGCCTACAAGATCGGCAAGTATCCGTTCACCGCCGATCCGCGCAGCCGCGCGAACGGGGCGACGGAGGGTTTCGTGAAGGTTCTTGCCGACAAGACGACCGACAAGGTCTCTGGGCGTGCACATCATCGGCGCCGAGGCCGGCACCATGATCGCCGAAGCGGGTCTGGCCATGGAATTCTCCGCCTCGGCCGAGGATATAGGCCGCGTCTGCCATGCCCATCCGACGGTCAACGAGGCGATGAAGGAGGCGGCGCTGGCCGCCTGGGACAAGCCGATTCACCTTTAGGGCCCGCCATGCGCAAGCCCCTGATGGCGATGGCGATTGCCGCCTGCCTGGTCATGTCGGTGGTGGGCGGCCTGCTGCCCATCCTGCAGGGCTGGATCTTCTTCGTGCTCGCCCTCTACCTGCTCGCCACCGAGTTCGAGACCGGCCGCCTGTGGGTGAAAAGGCCCGTCGCCGCTGGCCGCTGGCTCAACCGCTGGATCGAGCGCGGCCCGCGACCATCGCTGGGCACCGAGCCAGCTTAAGGAATTCGAGGACCTGACGGATCCCTCCAAATAGCGGTATAATGCCGGCCAACAGGAGGATTGCGCCATGAACGGACCGGTGACACCGCGCGGCATCAACCATCTCGTGTTGAATGTCCGCGATATCGAGGAATCCCATGCTTCTGGACGGAGGTCGTCGGCTTCCGCCAGGTCGGCCAGCTGACGCCGACCAAGGACCGGCCCAATCCGCCCAAGATGCGCTTCTACTCGGGCGTCCGGGAGGACGGCACGAGCCATCATCACGATGTCGCACTGGTCGAGAACACGCGCCCTGCCCAAGCCGCCCGAGAATTGGGCGATGTTCGGCATGCCGTGCGCGGTGAACCATATCGCCATCACCATGCCGACGCGCGAAGCCTGGCTGGCGCATCTCGCCTACCTGCAGGAGAAGGGCGTGAAGTTCGACCGCCGCGTCGAGCACGGCATGACCCACAGCCTCTACATCCACGACCCCAACGGCTACGGCGTCGAGTTCGTCTACGACCTGCCCAAGGAGGTCTGGAAGGACGACATCAACGGCGCCCTCAACTACGTGAAGATCCTGCCGACCGAAGGCGCCGAGGCGCTCGACGATCGCACGCAGGGCATCCCGACCTTCAACAAGGCGACGGCGCCGGCCGAATAGCCGGCCTCAGCCCTTCGGCGTCAGGCCCTTGTAGATCGCCTCGGCGATCGGCAGCAGCTCGTCGCGGCTGGCCATGGCCGTCACCGCGAAGCCGAAGCCCTGGTCGATCCAGGCGAAGGTGGCAGCGTCACCGTCTTGCTGGAAACGGAAAGCGGTCTCGGTGCCGTCTGTCGCGCGGACATAGAGCGTCAGGCGTTTTCCGCCGGCATCCTCGTACATGAGCTGCGCGGCGGCGCCGTTGCCGCCCGGCAGCAGGCGGCCACCGATCAGGCGATAGCCGAATGGCGCGAGGTCGGGCGCGGCGAGCGGCCGGCCAAGCCGCTTGGACAGCCATTGCAGCAGGTGCGTCTCCTGCGCGACGCCAACCTCGACCGGATGGGCGACCTCGACGACGAAGGTGCGGTAGGCCGCGGTCGCGCCCTGGGCGACGGCCGTCGTCGGGGCAAGCGCCACCGAGGCGGGCCCGCCGGGTTGCAGGCCGTTGGCGAACCAGCCGGCGCTCGCACCGACGGTGAAGATCGCGGCGGCCGCCGCGGCCAGGCTCACCCGCCTGGTAAAGCGCGCGCGCCGTGCCGCCTCGAGGGTGGCGATGCGCAGCCGGGCGGGGATCGGTTCGGCCGCCTTGCCGTGCAGCTGGGCGCGCAGGCTGGCCCGTTGCCGGCGCTCGGCCGCGATCCTTTCCCGCAGGTCGGGATGGCGCGCCAGGTGCGTCTCGACAGCCGCACGACGCGATCCTTCGAGGCGTTCGTCGACGAACGCCTGCAGCTCGTCTTCACCGATGGGAGCGTCGTTTCCCGTCATTTCACTCTCCGAAGCAGGGTGACGCGGCCGGTCTCGACGATCGAGCGCAGCTTCCGTCGTGCCCTGGACAATCTCGACATCACCGTTCCGATCGGCAGGCCGAGGATGCGCGCGGCGTCGTCGTAGGAGAAGTCCTCGACGCCGACCAGCAGGAGAAGCGATTTCTGCTCTTCCGGAAGCTGATCGAGCGCGGCCAGCACGTCGTGGACCTCGAGCCCCTCCTCCTGGCGCGCGGCCGTGCCGGGCAGGTCACCTTCGTCGATCGTCATGTGCGGCCCGCGCCGTAGCGCCTGCCGACGGGCATCGATATGAAGATTGCGCAGGATGGCGAACAGCCAGGCGCGCAATTCGCCGTCGGTGCGCCGCGAGGACCAGCGCGACAGGGCCCGCTCGAGTGTGTCCTGGACGAGATCGTCCGCCGCGGCGTGCTCGCGCACCAGCGCGTAGGCGTAGCGCCGCAACGCCGGGATCAGCGGCTCGAGAAGATCGGCTGTTTCGGCCATCGCCGTCAGTCTAGGGAAGGGGACGCCGGCACGCACGCCGCCGGCGCCCTTCGCCTCATCACGGCTTGGCGATGTGCCAGGCGCCGTTCATGAAGCCATCACCCGTCGTGTCGCCGGCTTTGGTGTCCTTGATCCAAGTATAGACGGGCTTGCCCTTGTAGGCCCACTGCTTGAGGCCGTCGTCGCGCACGACGACCGTCCAGTCGCCCGCGGGCTTGGCTGTGTCGGCGACGAACACCGGCGGCCAGTTGACGGCGCACGGGCCGTTGCACACCGACTTGCCGGTCGTGTCCTTGTCGAAGATGTAGAGCGTCATGCCCTTGGCATCGACGAACATGCCGCCCTTGGCGATCGGCGCGGTGGCCGACGGGTCGGCGGCAAAGGCCGGCCCCGCGGCGGCGATTGCCACGGCGGTGAGGACGGCGAAGGCGAACGATTTCATCACTGGGGTTTCTCCTGCTGCAGGGTTGGCTGCACAGAGGAGACGCTTGGCGATGTGGTTTATTCCCTGGGGGCAAAAATAACGAGAACGCTTCTGATACACTTCCCGCCAATGAACCTTCGGGGAACGACGCTCGTCGCCGCCATGGCCGTGGGGCAGGTGGGCGGTCTGCTGCCGCACGTGGCGGTGCCGGCCACCATGCCGGCCCATCTCATCCCGCTCTGGGGCCTCACGAATGGCGAGGCCGGCCTGATGGCGAGTGCCTACGCGCTGGGTTACATGCTGGCCGTTCCCTTCCTCACCACACTCACCGATCGCATCGACGCGCGGCGCATCCTGATTCTGGGCTCGATGCTGAACGGGCTGGGCGCGATCGCCTTCGGGCTGCTGGCCGATGGCATGGCTTCGGCCATGATCCTGTGGAGCCTGGTGGGCATAGGCTTTGCCGGCGCCTACATGCCGGGCCTGAAGGCGCTGACCGACCGGCTCGATCCCGGCGACAGCTCGCGCAGCGTCACGCTCTACACGGCAAGCTTCTCCTTCGGCGTCGGGCTCTCTTTCCTCGCCTGCCAGCTCATTGCCGACGCCGTGGGCTGGCGTTGGGCCTTCGTGCTGACTGGGCTGGCGCCGTTTGCCATGACCTTCGTCGCCTGGTCCCTCAAGCCGATGACGCCGGCGCCCAGGACAGGCCCGTTGCTCGATCTCGGCCCGGCGCTCAAGAACCGCGCCGCGCTCGGCTACTCCTTCGCCTATGGCTTCCATTGCTTCGAACTCTATGGCCTGCGCACCTGGCTGGTCGCGTTCTGGGGCTTCGTCGCGGCCAAGGGTGATGCACCGCTCGGCGTCGTGGCAGTGAGCGCGCTCTTCACGCTGCTGGCCATGCCGGCCAGCATCCTGGGCAACGAGCTGGCCCTCAGGCTCGGCCGACACCGGGCCATTACGCTGGTGATGCTGCTCTCCGCCGCCGTGGCGCTCGCCATCGGTTTCAGCGCCGGCTTCTCCCCCTGGCTCACGCTTGTCCTGATGCTGGTCTACGCCTTCACCGTGCCGGGCGATTCCGGCGCGCTCACCTCGGGCATGGCCGCGTCAGCCGATCCCAGGTTTCGCGGTGCCAGCATGGCGGTACACTCGACCGTTGGTTTCGCATTGACGGCCGCCGGCGGCTGGGTGGTCGGCATCGCGCTCGATGCGGCGGGCGGCGTCGACCAGCCGCACGCCTGGACGCTCGCTTATGCAGTGATGGCAACCGCGGTGGCGCTGGGGCCAGTGTGCCTGTGGTGGTCGCGGCTGCGCTGAAAGTCCTGCCGGAGATGTCGTGCGCTAGTTGCGCGCGGGCAGCACGCACCAGTTCAGTTCCTCGACGGGCAGGCGCTTCAATTTGGCGAGCGTTTCCACAGTGACCTTGTCGACGCAGCCCTGCTCGTCGAGCACATAGTCCGTCGACATCAGCCGACTGCGGGGATTGTGCTCGAGGCCGAGCACGTGGCCCAACTCGTGCAGGATGACGTTCTCCAGGCTGAACCTCTTGAGGAGGCCGACGCTCACGAGCACCAGTCCGCCGCCGTTGGGCATGCGCTCGGTGCTGGCGAGTTCCTCGGTGATGGCCCCCGGCTTCGACTTCTCATTCTCGGCATAGACGATGATCCAATCCGTCATCTGCTTCGCCGCCGCATGTGCATTGGTTTCGGGCGCGCCGAAGTTGATGCGATCGACATCGATCCGGATGAAGCCATTCAGCACGTAGTTCCAGACAATGACCGCGTTCAGAATTTTCTGATGTTCGCCAGCGTCGAATTTCTGATCGACGCTCACTCTGACGATTTCCGTGTGGACCGCGTGTGACGAATGCTTCGTGTAAAGGCTGTTCGTCAACGCCGCGGACTGGACGTCTTGCGCGTGGAGTGGGAGGGACATGGCGGTTGCGGCGCCGCACAGGCATCCGAGTGCGACGATAGAAGCCAGACGTCTGGACATGGTGGTCCTTTCACGCGCCCGGGCGGCAGCGCTGCCAGGCTTGTTGAAGCCGCAGGTTTTGAACGGGACCGCTGGCCGATCCGCACCATCGGACGATGGCGACGCTCGGCAGCGTTTCAGCTTCGGCTTCTTGGCCTTGGTCGCAGCGTGGCGAGAAAAGGCATCCGCGGCGCGCGGGATGAACAACTCGGGCTGGCGAAGTTGAGCGAACCCCGCGGAAGCGTGCAACCGGGAGTCAACGGCACCACCACAAGGTAAGTTCCACCGTCGCGAGCATGGCCGGCGCACAAATGCGCCACGGCGCCAAGTCGCGCAGGTAGCCGTGTTGGGATGTCCAATATTGGACGCGCTGGTAAACCAGCTTGCGGTCGGAGGCGGTGCCGGACGACTGCTAGACTAGCGCTGAGCAGACTCCGGTTCGGACCTCAGGTCCGGCCTGCCTCGACCTCGCGCTGGTAGTAGAGCAGGTCGAGCTCCGGAGCCTTCCTGCCCAGGCTGGTCAGGATCATATGCGCCTGACCGCGATGATGGGTCTGATGGTTGAACCAGTGGTCGAGCGCTGGCGTCAGTTTTTGCACGAACTCGTCGGGCGTCGAGACGCGGCGGTAGCGGATGACGCCCTTGAGCCGCTCTTCGTCGAGCCCGTTTACATAGTCGACGATGCGCCGATCCTCCGCCTCGCGCGCTGACCGCAGCTCGGCCAGGCGCTCGTGCAGGATCGCGTCCAGCCGGTCGGGCGCCTCGCCCTGGCCGGTGAAGCGCTTCATCCAGATACGATCGGTGACCAGCAGGTGGTTGAGCGTGCCATGCATGGATTTGAAGAAGGCGCCCTTGTCGGCGCGGTAGTCGGCGTCGGACAGAAGTGCTGCCGCGTCGTGGAGCCGGCGGTTGGCCCAGGCGTTGTAGCCGGCGAAGGTCGTGTAGTGGTCTTTCATGCGGCCATCTTGCGACGCCGCCGGCCGAATTCAAGATTGATTGGTTCGTTCAACCCAACCGGAAACCTCAGTCTCGATCGATCGCGGTCAGCCGCGGTATCCGCGCCGGCCGCTGTCGCGCAACCACAAGCGCACGAGGTGGCGCTTGCGCTCCGGTTCGGGGTGGTCGACGAACTCCGTCCGTGCATGTCCGGTGGCGCGGTTGTTGACGTATTGGATCTGGCCCGGCTCGAAGTCGAGTTCGACCCGAAGTTCGGGCCGGTCAAACACCGCGTGCACGGCGGCGAGGGCAGCCGTCGTCTCGTTGTCCATGCGCTCCCCGCGCAGCTCGTAGCCGGCGAAGATCTCGCTCAAGGCCAGGCGCGCCTTCACCGTGCCGTCGGCGCCGCGCTCGAAGACGGGGGCGGCAAAGGTCGTCGGCTCGTCCGGCTGATGCTCGGCGTGGCGGTCGTACCAGAACGGCCTGTAGAGGCGTCCCATCAGCTCGGGGAAATTCTCTTCCAGCGCCTGGTGCACCGTGGCCACGCTCACGATCTGGCTCACGCCGCCCTGCTTGGCCGGATGCAGGCAGAGCAGGCAGACATAGTCGGGCGGCGTCTCGTTGTAGGAATTGTCGTTGTGGAAGCGCAGGTCGACGTTGGTCACGGTCGGCCGGATGCCCGAACCGGGCTTGAGCTTCGCCCCGGTGTCCATGACGTCATAGAACATCTGGCCGGTGAGTTTCTGTGCCACTGGCCGGCCGAGCAGGCTCGACAGCAGCCAGTAGAGCTGGATCGCCTCGTCGCGGCCGAGCCCGGCCATCGGCAGGCGGTCGAGCACGGCGAACATCGGGCCTTCGGTTGTGACCCGCCGGACCTCGTCCATTGTCGCCCGGCAGGCGTCGAGGGCGAAGTCCCTGGGATCGAGCAAGAAAGTCGGCAGCGGCGAGCGGCGAATCTCGGCCACGACGTCGCGCAGTTCTGCCCGTGCGGCGGGCGGCAAGGACACCGTCCAGTCAGGCGGTGAAAGCGTATCGCAGGTCCAGGCCTGATTTGCAGCCACGTCAGAACCCGAAGGCATGACGCACGTTGCCGCCCAGAAGGCCGGCGCGGGCAGGGGCGGGAACGGCATCCACCATCTCCTCCAGCGCCTGCAGATAGTCGCCGGTATGGTCGGGATGGGGATAGTCCGAGGCCCAGAAGAAGCGGTCGGCGCCGTAGGTCTTCATCATGGCGGGCAAGGTGCGCTCGTCGGGATCGCCCGAGATCCAGACCTGGCGGCGGAAATAGTCGCTGGGCTTCATCTTCAAGGGCGCGCGGCCGCCGAGGAAGGTGGCGGTCGACACGCCATCGAGCCGGTCGAGCCAGTAGCCGATCCAGCCCGCGCCCGATTCCAGCAGCACCAGCTTCAGCGTGGGGAAGCGGTCGAAGGTCGCGAAGTCGAAGAAGGTGGTGAAGGCCTGGCGCACGCCGTCGCCGGCCGTCGCCGCGGAGAGCAGCGACAGGCGATGGCCGTTCTCGAAGCGCGGCGAGCGCAATTCGAAAGGCTCGAAGGCGGGATGGATGGCGATCGGCACGTCGAGCTCGACCGCCTTGGCGAAGATCGGATCGTGCACCGGGTCGCCGTGCGGCTTGTGCGTCCAGGCGAAGGGCACGACGAAGGCGCCATGGCAACCGTCCTTCACCGCGCGCTCGAGTTCGGCGGCGGCTGCCGCCGGATCGCCGAGCGAGAGGTGGGCGATCGGGATCAGCCTGCCCTTCGACTCGCGACAGAAATCGGCGATCCAGCGGTTGTAGGCGCGGCAATAGGCCTGGCTCAGCTCCGCGTCCGACAGTTCGGCCTCCCACAGGATGCCGAGCGTGGGATAGAGCACCGCCGCATCGAGTCCTTCGGCATCCAGGAGCTTCAGGCGCTCGCCCGCATCGCAGGCGCCGTAGGGCATGTTGGCGGCGTAGGTCTTGTCAGGGTGCGGCCTGAAGGCCTCGAGATCCTTCTGGCCCATGCGGCCCAGGGTGGCGGGATAGCCCTTGCGGGTGCGCTTGCTGGGCTGGCCGCCGATCTCGAGATATTCCAGCCCATCGGCGTCGCGCTTCAGGCGTAGCGCGCGGTCGCGGTACTTGGCCTCGATGTAGCGGTCCCACAGGCCAGCATCCTCGAGGACGTGGCCGTCGGCGTCGACGGCGCCTTTATGCTTCAGGCGATGAACCGCACTGGGATCGAATACCGGTCGCATTACCGCTCCTCCCCGGCGATCAGGCCGTACAGCATTACGCTATGCCAGCGGCCGCCGACCAGCCAGCGGTCGCGGATCGGCCCGCCCTCCAGGCGAAATCCCAGGCGCTTGGCGAGTGCGGCCGACGGCTTGTTCTCCGGCCGGATCAGGGCCTCGACCTTGTGTATGCCCAGCGTATCGAACAGATGGCGCAGCAGCGCGCGGCCGGCTTCGATCATGTAGCCCTTGCCCTGCACGCGAGGCAGGATCACCCAGCCGACGTCGACTCTTTTTTCGCGCAGGTCGCGGCGGTGGTAGTTGATCATGCCGACCAGGCGGCGGCTCTTGCGTTCCTCGACCGCCCACAGCACGTAGTCGCGGGGGCGGTAGGTGAGATGCCAGCGCATCACCTTGCGTGTGCTGTCGATGTCGGGACTGGGGTCGGTGCCCCAGTAGCGGAGATTGTCCGCGTCGCCGTAGAGCTGGTGCAGCGCCTTGAGGTCGCTGCCGCGAAACGGCCGCAGTCGCAGTCGTTTAGTCTCGAAGGTCGGATGTTTTCTGGATCCAAGGGCCATTCGGTAGACTAGGCGCGGAGGCAGTGCATGACCAAGCGGATTGGAATCCTGACCAGCGGCGGCGACTGCGCCGGCCTCAACGCCGTGATTCGCGCCGTGGCGCTCAGGGCCCATTACGGTCACGGCTGGACGACCATTGGCATCCGCTATGGAACGCTCGGCCTCCTGGACCGGCCCGTCGAGGCGGTGGCACTCTATCCGGCGCAGCTTGACGCCGCGCTGGCACGCCAGGGCGGCACTTTCCTCGGCAGCACCAATCGCGGCGATCCCTTCGCCTTTCCGATGGAGGATGGCAGCCTGAAGGATCGTTCCGCCGAGATGGTCGAAGGCTTGCGCGAACTCAGGCTCGACGGGTTGATCGGCGTTGGCGGCGACGGAAGTCTCGATATCCTGCGACGGCTCCTCGCGCCGGCGGACCTGCCATTCATCGGTGTGCCGAAGACGATCGACAACGACGTCGCCAACACCGAGCGCGCCGTCGGCTATTCCACGGCGGTCGAGGTCGCCACCGAGGCGCTCGACCGCCTGCAGCCGACCGGCGCCAGCCACGAGCGGGTCATGGTGCTGGAGGTGATGGGCCGCGATGCCGGCCACATCGCCATCGCCGCCGGTATCGCCGGCGGTGCCGACGTCGTGCTGATCCCCGAGGTGAGCTGGTATGTGGAGCACGTCGTGGAGCACATCGCCGACCTGCGCGCCGCGGGCCGCACCTCAGCGCTGGTCGTGGTGGCGGAGGCTGCTGCCCATAGGGCCGACGCGGCCGATCCCGGCGGCGGCGCGCTCACGCACGGCGTTGGCGACTGGCTCGCTCGACGGCTCACCGCGGCGACAGGCGCGGAGGCGCGCGCCACGGTGCTGGGCCACGTCCAGCGCGGCGCCATGCCGACGGCCGAGGACCGGCTGCTCGCCTCGGCGCTGGGCGTGCGTGCGGTCGATCTCCTGGCCGACGGCAAGGCCGACCGCATGGTGGCGTGGTGGAACCGCCAGGTGATCGACGTGCCGCTCGAGCAGGTCGTCGGCCGCTCGCGCACCGTCGACCGCGACGGCGCGCTGATCCGCACGGCGCGCGCACTCGGCATTTGTCTCGGCGACGAGGCTTGACAGCCAGGCGACCCGGAGTGGCCTAGTTCGTACGGCGCGCGCCTTCCGTGCGGATTTCGTCAAAATCGAGTTCCCGCAGGAGAGCCTGCAAGAGTTCGTCGCTGATCTCGTTGACGCGATGCAATTTGACGAGCCGGCGTCGCGCCGCCTGGATGCCGGCCAGCCGGAGGTTGCGCTGCTTGTCCTCGGTTGCGCGCGCGTCGACGGAGCCGTCGGCTACCGTCGCCTCGGCCAAGGGCCGAGCAAACTCGGCGCGCACCGGCTCGACCACGAGTGCCGGCAGCTTTTCGAGTTCGCTCAGCCGATCGACCTCGGCGAGGGCGGCATGCGCCATCTTCACGCGCGCCAGGTGCTCTTCGGCGGTCCCGTCAGGCTCCGTGCCGCCGCCGAATCCGAGAAGGCGGAGCACGAAGGGCAGGCTCAATCCCTGCACGACGAGCGTTGTCACGATGACGGCGAACGTCAGGAACAGGATCAGGGCACGCTCGGGCAACGGGCTGCCGTCCGGACGGGCGAGCGGCAGCGCCATGGCCACGGCCAGCGACACGATACCGCGCAGGCCGACATAGGAGACCAGGGCCGCGTTTCGCCATGGCGGCGGCGGATCGCGCTTGCGCAGCCGCCGGCTGATGGCGCGTGGAAGGTACGTCGTGGGAAAGACCCACACGACGCGCGCCACGATCGTGGCCAGGCTGATGACAGCGGCATAGCCGAACAACAGGGGCCATGAGAATGCCGTGAGTTGCTGCACGATCGGCGGCAGCTGCAGGCCGATCAGGGTGAAGATCAGGCTGTTCAGAAAGAAGACGATGGCGTCCCACATCACATAGGTGCGTTGCCGCGTCTCCGCCGAAAGGACCGCCAGGCCTTCGATGGAGCGCCACAGGCCGACGGCAACGACCGCGAGGACCCCGGACACGCCGAGCGCATCGGCTGTGCCGTAGGTCACGAATGGCACCGCCAACGACAGCATTGTCTCGGACAATGTGTCCTTCAGCAGCTTGTGGATCCGGACCGAGGCCCAGCCGAAGGCCAGTCCCGCCGCGATCCCGCCGGCCGCCACGATGACGAACTCGCCCACGGCGTCGGTGAAGGAGAAGGCCCCGGTCAGTACGGCCGCGAGCGCAAATTTGTACAGGATGATGGCTGTCGCATCGTTGACCAGGCTTTCGCCCTCGATCACCGCGATGAGCCGGGCCGGCAGGCGAAGCCGGTGCAGGATCGCCGTCGTGGCCACCGCATCCGGTGGCGAGACGATCGCCCCGAGCAGGAATGCCGCCGCCCACGGCAGATCCGGTATCAGCGCCTTCGTCACGCCCGCCACCACGACCGTCGTGAAGGTCACCAAGCCCACCGCGAGCATGCTGATCGAGCGCAAATTGGCGCGGAAATCGTGCCACCGCTCGAACAACGCCGAGTGATAGAGGATCGGTGGCAGGAACACGCCGAAGACGATCTGGGGATCGAGCCGTACCGCCGGCAACCCGGGAACGAACCCGAGGGCCAGGCCGCCCAGCGTGAGGGCGATCGGATAGGGAATGCCGATCCGACGCGCGAACACGCCGAGAGTCATTGCGGCAAGCAGCAGGAGGATGACGATTTGAATGGTATCGAACACGGGCCGCACGTTTCGAGGTTTGCGTCGGTCACGACATGGATATCGGAACACTCTTCCGGGAGCCAGAGGTGCGTCTTGACGCATTGATCATCAGGGCAAAGAACGGCCGGCGCCGACGCGGGAAGTGCGGATTTGCCCGCGACGACCCTTCGGGCCTGGGGCGGCGAGATCGTTCCTGGCGATCCAGAACACCTCGCCCTCGCTCTGCTCGGTATCGAGCCAGAGGAAGGGCAGGTGCGGGAAGGCGGCCTCGAGCTTCTTGCGGCCGCGCCCGATCTCGCAGACCAAGCCGCCATCCTTCGTGAGATGGCCCGGTGCCTCGGCTACGATGCGGCGCACCAGGTCGAGCCCGTCCTGGCCCGCGGCCAGCGCCATCCGCGGCTCGTGGCGGTACTCGGGCGGCAGCTTCGCCATTGCTTTGGCGTCGACATAGGGCGGGTTGCTGAGGATAAGGTCGTAGCGCTGCCGGCCGAGTGGCGCGTAAAGGTCGCCGCGATGGAGCGCGATGCGATCGGCAAGGCGATGAGCGGCCACGTTGCGCCGCGCGAGGGCCAGCGCACCGGCCGACAGATCGGTGGCGTCGATCCGGGCGCGCGGGAAGGCGAGCGCGGCCAGAATGGCGAGGCAGCCCGAGCCGGTACAGAGATCGAGCACGCGACGGGTCTTTCGCGGATCGCCGATCGGCAGCATGCCATCCGCCAGGATGTCGCCGATGAAGGAACGCGGGATCAGCGCCCGCCGGTCGGCCTGGAAGCGCACGCCGCGCATGTAGGCGGCACCCACCAGGTAGGAGGCGGGCAAGCGGAGGCTGACCCGGGCGTCGATCAGGGTCAGCAGTCGTGCCCGTTCGGCATCGCTCGGCCGGAGGTCGAGATAGGGATCGAGCCGGTCGATCGGCAGATGCAGCGCCTCCAGCACCAGGAAGGCCGCCTCGTCGCGGGCATTGGTCGTGCCGTGGCCGTAGGCGAGCCGTGCGGCGCGGAAGCGTCGCTCCGCGAACCGGAAGATTTCACCCAGTGTGTCGAGAGAAAGTTTGTTGGCGGCAGGCATGCGGGCCTAGATTACCCGACATGAATCGCCGCGCCTTCCTTATTGCGAGCCTGCTCGCCTCGACGGCCCTGGCGCCCGCCCGCGCCGCGTCCGATCTCACGGTAATCTATGTCGGCGGCTGGGACTGCCCGCCCTGCATCCAGTGGAAGAATACCCAGAAGGCGGGCTGGCTCGCCTCGGCCGAATTCCACAAGGTGACCTGGGTCGAAGTGGAATCGCCCAAGCTCAAGGAGGCCTACCAGGCGCGCTTCTGGCCGGGCGACCTCAAGCCCGTCCTCGACCAGCTGCCACGCAAGAGCGGCACGCCGCGCTTCCTGATCGTCAAGGACGGCAAGGTCGTGTCCAACGTGTTCGGCACCGGCCAGTGGGCCACGACGATGGCCGATCTCAGGAAGCTGCTGGGCGAGTAGGATGGCAAACAACGCCAGTGGGGCACTCGACGGCCTGGTCGTTCTCGACCTGACGACGCACCTGTCGGGCCCGTTCTGCGGCATGCAGCTGGGCGATCTCGGCGCCGACGTGATCAAGATCGAGAGCCCGCAGGGCGATTCCATGCGCGGCGCGCCGCCCTTCGTCGAGGGTGAGGGCGCCCCGTTCATGCTGTGGAATCGCAACAAGCGCGGCATTCGGCTCGACCTCAAGGATACGGGCGACCTGGAAATCTTCTGGGACCTGGTCGACGGCGCCGACGTCGTTCTGGAGAATTTCCGGCCGGGCGTGATGCAGCGGCTCGGCCTCGGCTGGGAGGCATTGCATGAGCGCAATCCGCGGCTGGTGCTGGGCTCGATCTCGGGCTTCGGCCAGACCGGCCCTTACGCCAGCCGCGGCGGCTTCGATCTCATGATCCAGGCGATGTCGGGCCTGATGTCGGTGACGGGGCCCAAGGACGGTCCGCCGTATCGCATTCCGCTCGCCATCTCCGATGTCGGCGCCGGGCTCTATCTCACCGTCGGCGTGCTGGCCGCGCTGCAGGCGCGGCACAAGACCGGCGAGGGCCAATGGGTCGAGACCTCGCTGCTCGAGGCCACCGTGTCGCTCGGTGTCTACGAGGCCGCCAACTATTTCGCCAACGGCATCCGGCCCGCCAAGCTCGGCCAGGCCCATCGCGGCTCCTCGCCCTACCAGGTGTTCCAGACCGCCGACGGCTGGCTCACCATCGGCGGCGCGCAGCAGAATTTCTTCCGCAAGCTCTGCGCCATGATCGGCAAGCCCGCGCTGGCCGACGATCCGCGGTTCAAAAACAATGCCGATCGCGTGAAGAACAACGAAGCGATCGTCGGCCTCCTGCAGGAGGAGGTGCGCAAGCGCAGCACTGACGACTGGATGGCGGCGCTCGAAGCCGAGGGCATTCCCGCCGGGCCGGTGCTGCATCACGACGAAGTCTTCGCCGATCCGCAGATCCTGGCGCGCGGCATGGTGGCCGAGGTCGAGCACGCCAGGGCCGGCAAGCAGAAGACCCTGGGCGTGCCGTTGAAGATGTCGGCGACGCCGGGCGGCGTGCGCCGCGCGGCGCCGGTGCTCGGCCAGCACGACGATGAGATCAAGCCAGCCAAGAGCCCAGCAAGGCACAAGGGAGCGAAACAATGGTCGGAGCAAAAGGAGCCCTCGCGGCACTCGCGCTGAGCCCGTTGGCGTCGGTCGGCGCGCTGGCGCAGAACGGCTACAGCTTCACCGATGCCGCCAGCTCCGCCGTGCATTACGGCGTGGCCGCCGCCAAGCCGGCGATGGCCTGCGCGGCCGTGACAAGCCTTGCCACCGCCGAGACGACGATCGTCTCCGCCCGCGTCGTGCCGGCGGCGGAGGGTGTGCCCGAACATTGCCGGGTCACCGGCCTGATCCAGCCGGAAATCCGCTTCGAGGTGAACCTGCCGGCCAACTGGAACCGCCGCTTCTACATGCACGGCAATGGCGGCTTTGCGGGTGAAACGCCGGAATTCGGCTCCCGGCCGATGATCCGCGCCAATGCGCTGAAGCAGGGCTTTGCAGTGGCCCAGACCAACACCGGTCACGACGCCACGGCCGAGCCGCTCGCCACCTTTGCCGTCAGCTACCAGAAGCGCGTCGACTACGCCTTCCGTGCCGTGCACATGACGGCCGTCGAAGCCAAGCGCATCGCTGCCGCCTACTACGGCAGGGCAGCCGCCTACTCGTATTGGGACGGCTGCTCGACCGGCGGCCGCCAGGGCCTGATCAGCGCGCAGCGTTTTCCTCAGGATTTCGACGGCATCGTCGCGGGCGCGCCGGTGCTGAACTTCGTCGATACCGTAACGCAGAGCCTGTGGAACGGGCTGGTGCTGGTCGAAACGCCGATACCGGTCGCCAAGATGAAGTTGGTGTCGGATGCCGTCTATGCGCGCTGCGACGCCAGGGACGGCTTGAAGGACGGCCTTATCGACGATCCGCGGCGCTGCGACTTCGATCCGGCGCGTGACGTGGCGCAGTGCCCGGCGGGCCAGGACGGCGAGACCTGCCTGACGCCGGCGCAGACCACCGCGCTCAAGAAGATCTATGCCGGCCTGCAGGTCGCCGGAAAGCCCGCGCATTTCGGCCAGGTCGTCGGCGCCGAAACGCCGGGCACGTCGTTCACCGGCAGCGGGCCGACGGACAGCGGCTGGGCGCTGTGGCTGATCCCGCCTGCCGGCGGCAAGGCCCTGCAACACGCGTTCGGCGACAGCTTCGTGCGCTATTTCCTGCCCAAGCCCGATCCGGCGCTCGACCCCGCCAAGTTCGACTTCGCCAAGGACATCGCCAAGTACGCCGACGCGCGCGCGCTCCTGAACGCCACCGATCCCAACCTCGGGCCGTTCCGTTCGCGCGGGGGCAAACTCCTGGTGTATTTCGGTTGGGCCGACACCGCCCTGCCGCCGCTGATGGGCATCGACTATTACATGAAGGCAGTGGCGGCGAACGGGCTCGGCACGCCGGACTTCTTCCGCCTGTTCATGGTGCCCGGCATGTTCCACTGCCGCGGCGGCATCGGCACCGACCGACTGGACGCCATGACCGCTTTGATCAACTGGGTCGAGAACGGCGTGGCGCCGGCCTCGATCACGGCCTCGCGGGTCGACAAGGGCAAGGTTGTGCGCACGCGGCCGCTCTGCCCCTATCCGCAGGTCGCGCGCTACGCCGGCTCAGGCAGCCCCGACGACGCGGCAAGCTTCGCCTGCAAGGCGCCGGAGTAGGGTCTAGCCGCGGCGTTGCAGGCGATCGGGGATGCCGTCGCCGTTCTTGTCGCTGTCGTAGCGGTCGGGGATGCCGTCGTGGTCGCGGTCGCGCAGGCGGCGCGGCTGCTGCGGTGTCGCCACCGGCACCGGCACGTAGCGGGTCTGCGTGACCACGCGCGGCACCGGCTGATAGTAGGTCGGCTGGCCATAGTAGGCGGGCTGGCTGTAGTAGGTCGGCTGGTTGTAGCCGTAGCCGCTCGTATCGTAGCCATAGGTATTCGGATATCCGGAGTTCATCGTGTCGACGCAGCCGGCCGACGTGACCACCAGACCGATTGCAAGAGATCCCATGAACTTGCGCATTCTTGCCTCCGCGGCAGGGTTTTTGTCGGACCCTCCCTGGTAGGCCTTACGAGTCGAACGATGGTCGAGCGGCGGCGCAATTGGGATTTCTTGAGGGCAAACGACTGCCGGCTCCCGATACGATCGGAAGCCGGCACGACGTCGATGCGCCTGAATTAGCGCTGATAACGGTCGGGCACGCCATCGCCGTTGGCGTCGCGATCGTACTTGTTGGGGATGCCGTCGCGATCGTAGTCGCCGTTCGGCCCCGTGCGCGGGGTCGCATTGTAGGCGACGCCGTTGTTGTAGTGGGCGGCGTTGTTGTTGCTGTAGTAGACGCCATTGCGATAGTAGCCGTTATTACCGCTGTTGTAGGCCGTGTTCGGATAGCCGTTCGAACTCGACACAGCCCGCAGTCGTCGCGGCGACGAGGCCGGCGGCGATCAGCCATTTGACGTTGCGCATCTATACCTCCTCCGTGGACCGCCCGCTCGGCGGGCGCTTGCGATGCAACGGAGTACGCAGGCAGCGGTGGCGTCGTGCCGCACTTTTCAGATGATTTTTCTGTCGAGCAACTCCTGGCAACCCGGGCCGCCGTTGCGCGTTTCGCGCCCTGTCAATGCGCGTAGCGCGCTGCCGCGGCGGCATAGCCGATCCGGCGGCTGGGCGGCACGGGATGCCGGCCGGCGACCCGTTCCAGCATCAGCCGGATGTCGTCCTCGCTTTCGGCCTTCATCGCCGAATCGAGGAAGAGCTGCTCCAGCACGTCCTGCTGGGCGTGGCTGCCACCCAGCAGATACATGTCGCCAATGATCGGCCGCATCAGCTTCAGCACCTCGGCGTGCTTGCCCTGGCGGTGGGCCAGCGCCGCCTCGCAAAGCGGCAACGCCACATGGCCGACCAGCCGCTCGACCGTGCCGTTGCCGCGGGCGAAGGCCTGCATGCCCTCGATCATGCGCCGGGCGGCGTCGGTCCGGCCGGTAGCGGCCAGGGCCATCATCCAGTGCGGCAGGGTGAAGGCCGACAGGCAGTCGCCGATGCGCGCCTCGGCCTTGTCGGCCAGTTCGACCCAGCGGTCGCCGACGTCGACGCCCTGGCGCTCCAGCCGGAACAGCATGGAGGCGGCGTTCTGCACGTCGATGTACATGTCGGGCATCGCCTGGGTGAGCGGCGAGCCCAGGTCGCGGAAGCCGTGGTCGTAGAGCGACAGCACCTGGTCGAACTCGCGCCGTTCGATATGGAACAGGGCGCGGTGCCAGAAGAGGTGATGCTTGAGGTTGTTGGCGCCTTCCCAGTTGGGCTCGAGCCGCTTCAGCCAGTCGATGCCTTCGCTGCGCCGGCCCTGCATCTCCAGCACGTGGGCGATGGCGTGGGCGCCCCACAGGTCGCCGGGATCGACCTCGATCGCCATCCGACCTGCACCCTCGGCCAGGGTGTAGTTGCCCGCCTCTTCATGGGCGAAGCAGCGGCATGACAGCATCATGCCCCAGCCCGGCAGCTCGGCGCTCCAGTATGGGAACACGCGCTCGACCTCGGCCTGCATGGTGGCCGGCCGGCCGAGCCAGAAAGCGTTGAAATGGTGCAGGCGGAAGGCCAGCACATCGTGCGGATGGTCGACGAAGATGCCTTCCCAGACGTCGAGCATGCGGTCGAGGTCGCCGTCGACCCAGCGCGCCAGCGCCTCGATATGGGCGGCCTCGCGCGTCGTCGTGCGCTTGGCGTGCTTGCGCGCCTCGGCCAGCGATTCGGCGGCGCCCTGCACATTGGCCTTGTTGTAGGCCAGCATGTTGAAGTAGCCGCGCAGTACATAGCCCAGCGCGAAGTCGGGATCGGCCTTGAGCGCCGCGCCGAGATGGCGGCCGGCATCGGTGCGGTACTTCAGGTAGGCCATGGTGGCGCGGTCGAAGGCATCGACGGCGGTGCCCGAGTCGGTCGACAGGGTGAGGCCGTGCAGGTCCTTGTGCATGGTTGATCCTCAGAGCGCGCCCGGCGCGGGGCCGCGCGTCGGCCGGGCGTTGAGCTTGGGCGGATGCGTGACGATCGATTTCAGCTCGGGGGTCGGCTTGCGCAGCCGGGCGATGTTCGGCAGAGGCCGGGCGAGCTCGGGAATGTTCTTGAACGCCTGCTCCATGGCATGCGCGGCGCCCAGCACCTCGCCGTCGCCGCGGAAGCGGCCGATCACCTGCAGGCCGAACGGCATCTTCTTGTGGTCGACGCCGCAGGGCAGCGAGACCGCCGGGTTCGAAGTCAAGGTGACGAAGTATTTCGTCGCCATCCAGTGGTAGTAGTTGCCGAGCTTCTTGCCGTCGAGCTCGTCGATATAGAGCTGCTTCCACGGGAAAGGCGTGAAGCCCACGGTAGGACCGATCACCAGGTCATAATCCTGGTAGATCTGCTGGAAGGCGCGGAAGATCCGCGTCTGCTCGCCATGCGCCCAGGCGAAATCGGCCAGCGTCAGCTTGGCGCCGAGCTCGTAGTTGGCCACGATATTGGGGCCGAGCATCTTGCGATTGTTGGTGTAGGCGTCGTGGTAGCGCGACAGGAAGCTCACCGCCCGGATCACGTCGAAGCAGCGATCGGCGCCGCCATAATCGACCTCGACCTTGTCGAGGCTGCGGAACACATGCTTCATCGCCTTGATCTTGGCGCGGAAGGTCTGGCGGATGCCCTTCTCGACGGGCGCGCCGCTGAAGTCCTCGGTGTAGGCCACGCGCAGGCTGCCGAGATCGACCGGCCAGGGCTCGGCGAAGGCATCACCCTCGATGGGAAACGACAGCGGGTCGGAATCGTGCTGGCCGATCTGCGTGGCATAGAGCAGGCAGGTGTCGGCCACCGTACGGCCCATCGGTCCCAGCACCGAGATCGGTGTCCAGCCCATGGCGCGGCGTTCCACTGCCACCATGCCCGGCGACGGGCGGAAGCCCACGACGCCGCAGAACGCCGCGGGATTGCGCAAGCTGCCGCCGGTGTCGGAACCGGTGCAGACCGGCAGCATGTCGGTGGCGAGCGCGACCGCCGAGCCGCCCGACGACCCGCCGGGATTGAGCGTCGGGTTGAACGGATTGCCTGTGGCGCCCCACACCGGATTGCGGCTGTTCGAGCCTGCGCCGAATTCCGGCACGTTGGTCTTGCCGACCACGATGGCGCCCGCCCCGCGGACGCGACCGACCATGACGTTGTCGTGGTTGGGCACGAAGTCGCGATAAAGCGGCGAGCCGTAGGTGGTGAGAAGGTCCTTGGTCTCCTCGAGATCCTTGATGCCGGCCGGCAGGCCGTGCAGCAGCGGCAGCTCCTCGCCGCGA
Organism: uncultured Alphaproteobacteria bacterium; assembly: GCA_963843185.1. GTDB lineage: Bacteria > Pseudomonadota > Alphaproteobacteria > Reyranellales > Reyranellaceae > Reyranella. The sequence continues at coordinate 91,139 of CAWJJJ010000021.1, read as the reverse complement.
CGCACCGCGGTCTCGGCAGCCTTCGCTTCCTTGCGTGCGCGCTTCACCGACATGGCCGTGACGGCATTGACCGCGGGGTTCAACGCTTCAATGCGGTCGAGGCAGGCCTCCAGCAATTCGACCGGCGAAATCTCCTTGGTACCGATGCGACGGCGCATTTCGACGGCGCTCAGCGAAACCAGCTCTTCGTTTGACATCAATCCCCCTCGGTTGACTGAGAGCTTAGCCCTTCCCGTTTCCCCGGGGGAAGGGCACGATGGGTGCGGGAGGAAATGACATGGCACATCCGCTTCGCGAGAAGGCGGCGGTGAGCGGCATCGGCGAGACCGCCTATACGCGTGGCACGCCCAAGAGTGCGCTCGCCCTGCAGCTCGAGGCGAGCCTGGCCGCCATCGCCGATGCCGGGCTTTCACCACGCGACATCGACGGCGTCGTGCCTTATTTCCCCGGCGGCGGCATCGCCGAGGATTTCATCGCCAATCTTGGTCTGCCCGACCTCAAGCTGTCCGTCTTCGTGCCCCTGGGCGGTGCGACCTGCGTCGCGGCCATCCAGACCGCGGCGATGGCGGTGGCGACGGGCGTCTGCAAGCACGTGCTGATTTCGGTCGGCCGCACCGGCTACTCCGGCGCCCGGGTCAGCACCCGCCTGCAGCAGTTCCCGCAATTCGCGCTGGCTGCCGAGTTCGAGGCGCCGATCGGCATGTTCGCGCCGGCCCAGCTCTATGCCCAGGGCGCGCGCCGCCACATGGAGCTTTACGGCACCACGGCCCGCCACTTTGCCGAGGTCGCCGTCGTCACGCGCCAGCATGCCATCCTGAACGGCAACGTGGTGATGAACAAACCTCTGACGGTGGAGGAGCATCACGCCTCGCGCATGATCGCCGACCCGTTCCGGCTGTTCGACTGCAGCCTGGAGAGCGACGGCGGGGCTGCCATCATCGTCAGCGCTGCCGACCGTGCGCGCGACCTCAAGAAGCCGCTGGTCACAATCATGGGCGTGGCCGAGGGCCATCCCGAATCGCCGGCCTCGATCGCCCAGCGGCCCGACCTGCTGGAGTTCGGCCTGGCGAAGTCCGCGCCGCGCGCCTACGCGATGGCCGGTGTCGGGCCCAAGGACATCGACGTGGCCGAGATCTACGACTGCTTCACTTTCACGGTGATCAACCAGCTCGAGCTCCTGGGCTTCTGCAAGAAGGGCGAGGGCGGGCCGTTCGTCATGGATGGCCGCATCGCGCTGGGCGGCGCGCTGCCGATCAACACCCATGGCGGGCTTCTCAGCCAGGGCCATGTCGTGGGTCTCAATCATGTCGTCGAGCTCACCCGCCAGCTCCGCCGCGAGGCCGGCAAGGCGCAGGTCAAGGACGCCGAAGTGGGCCTGGTCACCGGCTATGGCGACATGGGCGACGGCTCGGTCGCCATCCTGCGGAGGGCGGCATGAGCACCGCCGCGGCAACGCCTCCGGCTCCGGAGCGCCCACTGCCGACACCGACGCGCGAGAGCCAGCCCTTCTGGGACGGCATGCGCGAGGGCCGGTTCGTGCTCCAGCACTGCACGTCATGCGGCAAGGTCCGGCACTATCCGCGGCCGGTCTGCCCGCACTGCTTCTCGATGGAAAGCACTTTCAAGGAAGCGTCGACGGTCGGGAAGATCCATACCTGGACGGTCTGCCACCATCCCTTCAACTTCTTCTTCAAGGCCGCGGCGCCCTACGTCGTGGCGCTGGTCGACATGGATGCCGGTGTTCGGGTGAACGCCCCGCTGCGTGGCGTCGCCGAGGCCGACCTGAAAATCGGCAAGCGCGTGCGCCTGGGCTTCGAACCGGTGACCAAAGAGGTGACGCTGCCATTCTTCGTCGCCGAGTGATGCATCGCACAACCCTCTCCCCCGCCGCGATACCTAAGAAGGCGTCGAAGCGGAGGAGAGTGACCCGGGATTGCAGCTATCGATGTCTGAAAATCGAGTTCGTTGAATGAGAGCCATCTTGGCGGCAGTCGCCGGATTGATCAAGTGCAAATCCAAAAGACAATACAACCTACTCGTCGCGCCAGTCAGAAGTCCTTGAGTCGACAGTCCGCTAGAGAGCCTTCCTGAAGGTAAGGTTGAAGCGGCGGCGTCCCAGCGCCGGATGCTCCCCGTCCTTCAGTGCCAACACGCCGTGATAGACGAGCCGCGCGGGGCCGCCCCACACGACGACGTCGCCGTGATGCAGCGGCACCTTCAACGGCCGGTCGCCGCGCTTCAGGCCGCCGAACTGGAAAGTGGCCGGCAGGCCGAGCGACACCGACACGACGGGATGGCCGTAGTCGCGTTCGTCCCTGTCCTGGTGCAGTGACAGGCGGGCGCCGGGCTCGTAGCGGTTGATCAGGCAGGCGTCGGGCACGAAGCCCGTAAAGCCCGCCTCCCGGGCCGAGTCATGCGCGAGGGTCAGGAACACCTCCGGCATCGCGGGCCAGGGCGCGCCGCTTTCGGGGTCGCGCGGATCGTAGCGATAGCCCGTGCGGTCGGTGACCCACCCGACGCTGCCGCAATTGGTCATGGCCACCGACATCTGGAAACCGCCCGGTGTCACCATCTGCCGAAACGGCGCGCGTGCCGCGATGTCGTCGATGGCGGCGAGCAACGCCTGGTCGACGGACAGGGCGTGGCCGCGCAGCAGCATCGCGCCCTCCTGCAGCGTTTGCCTGGCCTCGAGGTCGAACAGATCCGGCATCACCGCCTCAATATGGCGCCTGAAATCCGAATTCCAATCCGCTGGCGGAGCGCCAATCCGAGAGGTCGCGCCTATGGTCCCGCCATCGACCAATCACGCGATGGAGAAAGTCATGGCAAACACGATCCGCTATGCCGTGGGGCAGAGTTCCCTCGGCCCCTTTGCCGCCGCGCTGTCCGAGCGTGGCCTGGCGATGGTGACGTTCGGCGAGATCAACGAAGCGGGCCTGCGGTCGCGTTTCCCGGACGTCGAGCTCGTCGAAGACCCGGCGTCGCTCCAGGAAACGCTCGGCAAGCTCGCCCGTCTGATCGAGCATCCCGAAAACGACGCCGATCTTGCCCTCGACCTGCAGGGTTCCAACTTCGAGCTCAAGGTATGGAACGCGCTGCGCGACATCCCGGCCGGCACCACCGCGACTTACGGCGAGATCGCGGCCCGCATCGGATCGCCGCGCGCTGCACGCGAGGTGGGCGAAGCCTGCGCCGCGAATATCCTTGCCGTCGTCGTCCCCTGTCACCGCATCGTGAAGAAGGACGGCTCGATTTCGGGCTATCGCTGGGGCGTCGGGCGCAAGCGCTCGCTGCTGGAGCGAGAACACAGCGCCCGCCTCTTGCGCGGTTTCGATGCCGTCCCACATGGAGCGGTATCGATCTAGCCTTCGGGAGGGGCGTGATGAAAAGTTGGGCAGGTGCGGTGGCGGTGATCATCATGAGCTTTGCCGCCGCGGCGCAGGCGCAGTCGGGCAACGCCGGTCGCGGCGAGCGCGTGTTCAATCAGCAATGCAAGACCTGCCACTCCCTCGAGAAGGATGGCTCGAGCCTGACGGGGCCCACCTTGCACGGCCTGTTCGGCCGCAAGGCCGGCACGGCGGCGGGCTTCGCCTTCTCCGAGGCGATGACCAAGTCGGGCATCGTCTGGGATGAGGCGACCCTGACCGAATACTGCCGAGATCCCGACGCCAAGGTGCCGGACACCAAGATGATGGTGCCGGGCGTGAAGCAGGCCGGCCAGCTCGCCGATCTCGTGGCCTATCTCAAGCAGGCGACACAGTAGCGCTGTCGCGCGAGCGGACGTAGACGCTGGCGCCCAATACGAGGCCAGCCGCCAGCGCGCCGAACGCCAGGCGATAGGCCAGGTCGGAATTGCCGAAGGCCTCGACGATGTAGCCGACACCCGCCGGCAGCACGGTGAGGCCCAGGCACTGCGCCATGTTGACGGTGGTGACGCCGCGGCCGGCCAGGCGGTCGGGGAAGAGGATGCGGCCTTGCGCCACGATCACCGTGCCGAAGGCGCAGAAGAAGCAGAAGGCGGTGAGCAGCACGACCGCGACCGAAAGGGATGGCCGCGGCAGCAGGGCGAGGGCTCCGAGCAGCGCCACCGAGATCGCGGCCCCGCCCAGCACGACCTTCTTGCGCGAGCGCAGCACGCGGTCCATCGGCCCATAGGCCAGGATGCCCAGGATCTGCGCCACGCCCATGGCCAGCAGCACGTTGCCGCGCTCAACGCCGTCGAGCTTGTGCACGTCGTAGAGATAGGGCCCGCCCCATATGCCCAGCACCGTCAGCATGGTGGCGTAGGCGAAAAAATGCATGGCGAGCACCGGCCCGAGGCCGGGCGTGGTCCACACTTCCAGCAGCCCCTTCATGATCTCGCCAAGCGTTTCGCGCCGGATGGCCGGGGCGGGCTGCTCGGGCGGCCGGTCGCGCACGACAGCGTAGAAGGCCACGGCGACCAGGACGGTCAGGGCCGCGAGGCCCAGGAAGCCGTTGCGCCAACCCACGGTCGCGGCGACCCAGGCCAACGGCGTCGCAGCCGCCAGGGTGCCGATGTTGGAGGCGGCGAATACCCAGGATAGTGCGGTGGCGAGCCTGGCCGGCGGGAACCAGCGCGAGCACAGGAACACCACCGACATGAAGGAGGCGGCACAGCCCACGCCGACCACGGTGCGGGCGCCGATCAGGTCGAAGGCATCGGCGGCCGCCGCGATCCACAGCGCGCCCACCACCGCGAGCATCGAAAGCACAGCCACCGTGCGGCGCGCGCCGAAGCGGTCGAACCACATGCCGACCGGCACCTGCACGGCGAACAGCGCGAAGAAGAAGGCGCTGCCCGCCCAGCCGAGCTGGCGCGCGGAGAGGCCGAGGTCGCGCGTCAGCTCCGGCGCGATCACGCTGTTGGAGACGCGGTAGAACTGGCTGAGGCAGGTAATCGCGATCAGCAGGATGAGAAGCGGCAATTTCGATGCCATGGCGCGGCTGGCCTAGCATGACCAAAGGCCGCTGTCCTTCGGCGTGGACCGAAGCATCGCCTTCGGCCACGATACCGAACGCATGGCCGTCGCCGTTTCTTCCCGACCGACACCGATTGCCTGGCTGCTGGCGCCGGCACTGCTGCTATTCGTGCTGTTCTTCGTGCTGCCCTTCGGCGTGATGGCGGCGATGTCGTTCTACTCGGGCAATCCCGTCACCAATCCCAACGCCTTCCTGACGACGCGCCATTACGAGCGCTTCATCTTCGACACCGCGGGCATCTACCACGATGCGCTGTGGGCCACGCTTCGCATCGGGCTCATCACCACGATCGCCTCGTTGCTGATCGGTTATCCGCTGGCGCACTGGATGGCGCGCATGCAGAGCCGCGTCGGTCACGCGCTGGTGCTGATGGCGGTGATCGCGCCCATGCTGACCGGCATCGTCGTCCGCACCTTCGCCTGGATGACCATCCTGCAGGACAAGGGCGTCATCAACACGCTCCTGATCCAGTGGGGCGTGATCGGCAAGCCGCTGCCGCTGATGTACAACGAATTCGGCACGGTGGTGGCGCTGGTCCATATCTACGTGCCCTTCATGGTGCTGACGCTCACCGGCGTGATCGGCCGCATCGACGAGCGGCTCGAGCAGGCGGCGCGCAGCCTGGGCGCGGGCCGGCTGCGCGCCTTCGCCGAAGTCACCCTGCCGCTCAGCCTGCCCGGCATCCTGGCCGGCTCGCTGCTGGTGTTCGCGCTCTCGATCAGCGCCTATGTCACGCCGTCGCTGATGGGCGGCACCGACGTGCTGACGCTGCCCATGCTGATCGCCCAGCAGGTCGGCACCAGCTTCAATCCCAATTTCGCCGGCGCCCTGGGCGTGATCCTGCTGCTGGTCTCGCTCGCCATCGTGGTCGCCTACAACAAGATACTCGCCCGCCTGTCGGGCGAGCAGGGGATGGCATGAGCGTCGCCAACAAGCGGCCGGTCGATGCAGGACGCGCGGCTTACCTCACGCTCAACTTCACGCTGCTCTTCTTTTTGCTGGCGCCGATCGCCATCGTGCTGATCTTTGCGCTCAATCCCACGCCCTATATCTCCTTCCCGCCCGTCGGGGTGAGCCTGCGCTGGTTCGACAAGTTCTTCGGCAGCTCGGAGTTCATGAACGCGCTTTGGCTGTCGCTGTGGGTGGCGGGCTGCGTCCTGGTGCTCTCGATCCTGGTCGGCGGCGGCTCGGCGCTCGCCCTGGCGCGCGGCAACCTGCCGGGACGCGGCTTCCTCACCGCCTTTTTCATGTCGCCGCTCATGCTGCCCGCCATCCTGACCGGCCTGGCGCTGTTCCAGTCCTACCTGCTGGTCGGCATCGGTCGGCCGGTATGGGGCCTGATCCTGGCCCACACGCTGGTCGCCGTGCCCTACGTCATCCGCACCACCCTGGCCGTGCTGCACAATTTCGACCGGCGCATCGAGGAGGCGGCCGCCGTGCTGGGCGCCAGTCCCGTCCGCGTCTTCTTCGAAGTCACTTTGCCGCTGATCCGGCCCGGCGTGTTCGCAGGCGGCGTGTTCGCCTTCATCGTATCGTTCGACCAGTTCCCGGTGTCGCTGTTCCTGGTGGTGCCCAAGGGCGAGACTTTGCCGGTGGTGCTGTTCAACTATATGAAATTCGACCTCGATGGCGCCATTGCGGCGGCTTCGATGGTCTCGATCTTGCTGGCACTTTCCGTGGTGCTGGTGCTGGAAAGGCTGATCGGCCTCAAGGCTTACGTTAAGCTCTAAGAGGGAACAAAGGGGGTCATCATGATTTCACGTCGCAAAGCATTGCGTGCCGGTGCGGGCCTGGCCGCCATGACGGCACTTGGGGCGCCGTCGATCCTTCATGCCCAGACCAGGACGCTCAAGATCACGACCTGGGGCGGCAAGTGGGGCGACATCATGAAGGCCACGGTCCTGCCGGCCTTCGAGAAGGAGTTCAAGTGCACGGTGTCGGCCGACCAGGCCTTCCCGTTCATGCCCAAGCTGCAGGCCAGCGGGAAGAACGATCCGCTTTACGACGTCTTCCACACCAATTCGAACGAGCAATGGAGTGCGCTCGCCGAAGGGCTGGTGATGCCCAAGATCACGGCCAAGGAAGTGCCTAACGTCGCCGACGTCTATCCCTATGCCGTCAGCGACAAGATCGTCGGTGTGTCGATCTTCACCAGCGCGATCGGGCTCGGCTTCCGGACCGACAAGGGGCTTGCCAAGCCGACCTCCTGGAAGGACCTGGCGGATCCCAAGCTGGCCGGCGTGCGCGGCGGCTATATCATCCCGGTAAACAGCCTCGGCCAGTGCCATCTCATGATGCTGGGCAAGGTCTACGGCAAGGGCCTCACCGATCTCGACGCCGCCTACAAGGCGCTGGAGCAGCTCAAGCCCATCAAGCTGGTCGACTTCACCGGCCAGATGGAAAAGATGCTGCTGTCGGGCGAGGTCAGCGAAGGCGTCATCCACGATTCGGGCGTCTATCGCTATGACGGCCAGAATCAGCCTGTCGATTTCGCCAGCCCGTCGGAAGGCGTGATGGCGCTCGAGCAGGTGCTGAACGTGACGCCGGGCTCGAAGGTGAAGGACCTGGCCTTCGCCTATATCGACTACATGCTGCGCCCCGACGTGCAGAAGATGCTGGCCGAAGGCGTATGGTATTCACCGGCCAACAAGAAGGTGAAGCTCGACGCCAAGTACGACGCCAAGCTGCTCACCACAGAGGCCAAGGTGGCGACTCTGATCCAGCCCGACTGGAAATGGTACAACGCGCGCAAGGAAGACATCGATGCGCGGGTGACGAAGATCCTGAAGAGCTGATCGTGACGGAAGGACCTCATCCTGAGGAGCGGACCGAAGGGCCGCGTCTCGAAGGATGGGCCACAGACATCGTGCGGGTTGCCACCCTTCGAGACGGCCGCGACGCGGCCTCCTCAGGGTGAAGTTGGATGACTTCTGCCACAATCAGAACTCGACGACGTCACCAAGACCTTCGACGGCGGCGTCGTCGCCGTCGACAGGATCACGCTCGACATCGCGGCCGGCGAGTTCTTCTCGCTGCTGGGTCCGTCGGGCTGTGGCAAGACGACGTCCTTGCGCATGATCGCGGGTTTCGAGCTGCCCGACTCCGGCCGCGTCCATGTCGGCGGCAAGGACATCACCGACCTGCCGGTGCACAGGCGCGATATGGGCATGGTGTTCCAGTCCTACGCGCTCTTCCCGCATCGCACCGTAGCGGAAAACGTGGCCTTTGGTCTTCGCATGCGCGAGGTGCCCCGGCCCGAGATCGAGCGCCGCGTGAAGGCGGCCCTGGCCCAGGTCGCGCTGACCGGGCTGGAGGAGCGCAAGCCCGGCCAGCTCTCGGGCGGCCAGCAGCAGCGGGTGGCGCTCGCCCGCGCGCTGGTGGTTGAGCCGCCGGTGCTCTTGTGCGACGAGCCGCTGGGCGCGCTCGACCGCAAGCTTCGCCAGCAGATGCAGTTCGAGCTGAAGGAGCTGCAGAAGCGGCTGGGCGTCACCCTGGTGTTCGTGACGCATGACCAGGAGGAGGCGCTCGCCATGAGCGACCGCATCGCCGTGATGAACCATGGCCGGGTCGAGCAGGTGGGCGCGCCGACCGAGATCTACGAGCGGCCGCGCACGCGCTTCGTCGCCGACTTCATCGGCGAGATCAACATCCTGGAGGACGGCGGCCGCGCTCGCGCGCTCCGTCCCGAGAAGATCCGCCTTGTGCCTCCTGCCGGCGCGGGGGTGGCAGGTACCGTCGAAACGGCGAATTTCCTGGGCGGCTCTACCTTGCTGCGAATCCGCACCAGTGACGGTCGCTCGCTGCTGGTGCGCGAGACCCACGCCGGCGAACGCGCCTCGCGCGCGCCGGGCGATGCCGTTGGGCTGGCGTGGAGCGACTTGGATGCGGTGGCGCTGGAGGCTTAGCACGGTATGATCACGCCATGCCCCGCACCCTCGGCATCATCACCATCGGCCAGGCGCCGCGAGACGACATAGCGTCGCTGTTCGCCGCCCACGCGCCGGCCGGCACCAAGGTCGTCCTGCGCGGCGCGCTCGATGGGCTTTCGGATGCCGAAGTCGATGCGCTGAAACCCGAGAGCGGCGGCGACACGCTCTACACCCGCCTGCGCGGCGGCCGCGACGTCAAGATCTCCAAGAAGGCTGTCATTGCCCGCTCGCCGGCCGCGCTTGAGAAGCTGCGCGCCGACGGCTGCGACGTGCTGGTCTATGCCTGTACCGGCGACTTCCCGCCGCTGCCGGGCGATGGGGGCGTGCTGTTTCCCTCGCGGATTCTGAACGGACTTGTCACCGGCCTGCTGCCGCACGGCCGCCTCGGCCTGCTGATCCCGCTCGCCGAACAGGGCGAAAAACTTGGCGCAAAATGGGCGCGGCCCGGTCTCGAGGTCGTGGCCGAAGCGCTGGCGCCCAGCGCCGGCGCGCGCGAAGCCGCGCAGGCGGCGCGGCGGCTGGCCGCCCGCAAACCCGATCTCGTCGCCATGGATTGCATGAGCTATACGCCGGCGACCAAGGACTGGGTCAAAGGCCCGCTCGGCGTGCCGGCGCTGCTCGCCATCACTGCAACGGGCCGCGTCTTGCGCGAGATGCTCGAATGACGGCGATCGTCCACCCAATGCTGCATCGTGGGCGGCGGCCCGGCCGGCATGATGCTGGGCTTCCTGCTGGCCCGCACCGGCGTGAGAGCGATCGTGCTGGAGAAGCACGGTGACTTCCTGCGCGACTTCCGTGGCGACACCGTCCATCCCTCGACCTTGAATGTCATGGACGAGCTCGGCCTGCTCGACGAATTCCTGAAGCTGCCGCACCAGGAGGTGGCGCGCTTCGGCGCCCAGTTCGGCGAGGAACGTGTCCAGGTCGCCGACTTCTCCCATCTGCCGGTCCGCTGCGCGCTTCATCGCCATGATGCCGCAATGGGACTTCCTCGATTTTCTCGCAGCCCAGGGCAAGCGCTATCCGGCCTTTACGGCGCTGATGCATGCCGAGGCGACGGGGCTGATCGAGGAGAGCAGCAGGGTGGTCGGTGTGAACGCGGTCGTGAACGGCAAGCCGCAGGAGATCCGCGCCGACCTGGTGGTGGGCGCGGACGGCCGCCACTCGACGGTGCGCGCGGCCGCCGGCTTCGAGGTCGAAGTGCTCGGAGCGCCGATGGACGTGCTGTGGTTTCGCCTCACCCACAAGCCGACCGACAAGGCCGAGACAATGGGCCGCTTCGATCGGGGCAGCATCCTCGTGATGCTCGATCGTGGCGACTATTGGCAGTGTGCCTATGTCATTGCCAAGGGATCTGCCGACAGGCTGAAGGCGGCCGGGATCGAAAAGTTCCGCGCCGACCTTGAGAGGCTGATGCCGTTCCTCGCCGATCGCGTCCACGAATTGGCCACTGTCGACGATTTGAAGCTGCTCACAGTCGGGGTCGAGCGTCTGGAGAAATGGTGGAAGCCCGGCCTGCTCTGCATCGGCGATGCCGCCCACACCATGTCGCCGATCGGCGGCGTGGGGGTGAACATCGCCGTGCAGGACGCCGTCGCGGCTTCCAACATCCTGGCCGCGCCGCTCAAGGAGGGCCGGCTGAGGGATTCCGACCTCGAAGCCGTGCAGGCCCGCCGCATGTGGCCGGTGCGCGCGACCCAGGCCATACAGGTCTTCCTCCAGAACCGCATGATCGCCCCGACGCTCGCAGGCACGCGGCCCTTGCGTCCGCCCTGGCCGGCGCGCCTGCTGAACGCGGTGCCGTATTTGCGCCGCATCCCCGCCCGTGTGCTCGGGCTCGGTGTCCAGCCCGAGCATGTGGAAACCAAGCCGGCCTAGCGATCCTCCTGGGCCGTCTCGTTCGAGGCCGCGTTTAATCTAGATCAAAGCAGGTTGCTCCCCGCCATGCGATTCTCGCGGTGAAGAATCCATGGTGGGAGATCATGAAGGCAGCCGACGTCATGACCACGGAGGTGGTTTGCATCAAGCCGGATGCGAGCGTGCTCGACGCTGCGTGCCTGCTGTTGGGCGAACAAATCAGCGCATTGCCGGTCGTCGACGCATCCGGCGGGCTGCTCGGAATCGTGAGCGAAGGCGACCTCATCCGCCGCGCCGAGATCGGTACTGAGAAGCAACGGTCGCGGTGGGCCAACCTGTTCACCGATGAAGTCACGCTGGCACGGGACTATCTCAAGGCACACGGGCGAACGGTCGCCCATGTCATGAGCCATCCGGTCGTGATTGCGGAAGACCAGACCGAACTCTCGGTCGTGGCGTCGCGGATGGACGAGTTCAACATCAAGCGCCTTCCGGTGGTCCGCGACGGCAAGGTGGTCGGCATCGTGAGCCGTGCCAACCTGCTGCAGGCGCTCATATCGCTGCCTATGGCGGAGATGGCGCGCGCCGAGGATGCGGCGCTGCGCCGCGAGATCCTGCGCAAGCTCGACGGTGAACCCTGGTCGCACAGGATGGTGCGAAACGTCATTGTCCAGGATGGAACCGCGGAGATCTGGGGCCACGCCGACACGGTGGCACAGTGCGAGGCGTGCGGAGAGCTGGCGGCGAGCGTCCCCGGGGTAAGATCCGTCATCAACCGCATGGTTGCGACGCCGCGTGGAGTTTACATATGGTGATCCGAAGCACCCTGCTTGTCGTCGCCCTTGCGCTTTTGCCCGGCCTTGCCGCCGCGCAGGATATTCTCCGCGGCCAGGCCCTGGCGGAACGCTGGTGCGCCAACTGCCATGTCGTGAACCGGGCGGCGACGACCGGCCGGTCCGACGGCCTGCCGACCTTCCCCGCCATCGCGGCGCGCAAGGAGACGACTGTGGCGACGCTGCGCGGCGCCATGACCGCCACGCACAGCCGCATGCCCGACTTTCAGCTCGGCGCACGCGACCAGGCCGACCTCGCCGCCTATATCCTCAGCCTGCGCCCGCAGTAAGGCGCTACTTCACGCTTGCCGCTGCCTTGGACTGCCGGATGGCGAGGCCCAGCGCCGCGCCGAGATCGGCGAGCAGCTTGCCCGTCGGTTCGTGATTGAGCTTGCCGTCGGCGAAGCGCTCTGGTGCCGCGCCGATCATGACCTCGGGCTTGTTGACCGGCCGTCCGTCGAGGAACACCAGCGTCTGGCGCAGCTGGTACTGCGCGCGGGCCGTTCCCAGGGCGCCACCCGAGGCGCCGAACATGGCGATTGGCTTGGCGGCGAAGGGCTGCGGCGTCGTGCGCGACAGCCAGTCGATGGCGTTCTTCAGCACGCCCGAGATGCCGTAATTGTACTCCGGGGTGGCCAGCACCAGCCCGTCGGCCTCGAGCATGGCTTTTTGCGCCGCCTGCACCTTGTCGGGGAAACCCTTGGCCTGGATGTCGGCGTCGTAGAGCGGCCAGTCGCCGATCTCGATGGTCTGCACCGAGGTGCCGGCCGGCACGCGCTCGATGAAGGCATGGAGCGCCATGCGGTTGAACGACGCCTTGCGCAGGCTGCCGCAGAAGGCGACGAGTTTGATTGGCTCGGACATTGCAGGTTTCCCCCGGGTTACTGGTGCTTTGTCAGCACGGAAGCAGGCGGCTACATAGAAGCCGCGAGGAGAATTGGCAACGCAATGCCGCTACGCGACATCACATTGGACGACATCGAATCGCTTGCCGTCGGCGCCTGGGTTCTCGGCACCGGCGGCGGCGGCAGCCCCTATCTCGGCCTGTTGAACATGCGGGCCCTCTACAAGGAGGGCCATCGCGTGCAGCTCATGCCGGCGGAAGAGCTCGCCGACGCGGACTGGGTGGCCGCCGTGTCGAACATGGGTGCGCCGCTGGTCGGCCAGGAGCGCCTGACCGACAGCCGCACCATCGCCCGCGCCGTCGCCCTGATGGAGGAGCACACCGGCTACCGCTTCCGCGGGATCATGTCGCTCGAGATCGGCGGCGGGAACTCGATCCAGCCGCTGATGGCCGCGGCGCACCTCAAGCGGCCCGTGATCGATTCCGACATGATGGGGCGGGCCTATCCGGAAGCGCAGATGACCTCGGTCGCGGTCGGCGACCTCGTGCCCTGTCCGCTCGCCACCGTCGATGTGCGCGGCCTCGAAGCGGTCGTCGAGAAGGTGCCGACCTGGAAGTGGATGGAGCGGGTCAGCCGCAAGATCTGCGTCGAGTACGGCTCCATCGCGTCCACCTGCAAGGCGCCGCGCACCGGCGCCGAGGTGAAGAAGTGGGGCATCCACGGCACCACCACCAAGGCCATCGCCATCGGCCATGCCGTGCGCGAGGCCCAGCGCCGGCACGAGGACCCGGTCGCGGCCATCCTCTCGGTCGAGCCGGGCAAGGTGCTCTACAAGGGCAAGGTCGTCGACGTCGAACGCCGCGCCACCGAAGGCTTTTTGCGCGGCAGAACCCGCTTTGACGGCATGGATGAGTACAAGGGCGCGGTCCTCGAGCTCAACTTCCAGAACGAATGGATCGTGGCCTGGCTCGACAAGAAGCCCATCGCCATGTCGCCCGACCTGATCTGCGTGCTCGACTCGGTATCCGGCGAGGCGGTCGGCACCGAGACCATCCGCTACGGCCAGCGGGTCACGGTGATCGCGCTGCCGCCGCCGCCGGTGTTCCTGAGCCCCAAGGGCCTGCAGCATGTCGGCCCGCGCGCCTTCGGCTACGACATCGATTTCAAGAGCGTGTTTGCGTGAGCCTGCGCGACATCACCATCGACGACATCGAATCGCTGGCCGTCGGCGCCTGGATTCTCGGTACCGGCGGCGGCGGCAATCCCTACCTGCCGCTCTTGAACATGCGCGCCCTCTACCGCGACGGCCATCGCGTGCAGCTGATCGATGCCGCGGACCTGGCGGATGACGACTGGGTCGGCACCGTCGCCAACATGGGCGCGCCCCTGGTCGGCCAGGAGCGGCTGACCGACAGCCTGACCCTGGCCCGCGCCGTCTCGGTGATGGAGGAGCACACCGGCCACCATTTTGCCGCCCTCATGAGCATGGAGATCGGCGGCGCCAACGGCGTGCGACCGCTGATGGCCGCGGCCCACCTGAAACGGCCGGTGGTCGACTCCGACACCATGGGCCGCGCCTACCCCGAGGCGCAGATGACCTCGGTGGCGGTGGGCGGGCTCACGCCGTACCCCCTGACCGCCGTCGACGTGCGCGGCTTCGAAAGCATCGTCCACAAGGTCCCGACCTGGAAATGGGCCGAGCGGGTCGCGCGCAAGATCTGCGTCGAATACGGCTCGGTCGCCGCCACCTGCCAGCCGCCGCGCACCGGCGCGGAGGTCAAGCGGTGGGGCATCCACGGCACCACCACCAAGGCGATCGCCATCGGCCGGGCCGTGCGCGAGGCTCAGCGCCGGCACGAGGATCCGGTCGCCGCCATCCTGTCGGTCGAGCCGGGCAAGCTTCTGTACAGGGGCAAGGTGATCGACGTCGAACGCCGCGCCACCGAAGGCTTTTTGCGCGGCGTTGCACGCTTCGACGGGATGGACGGTTGGCGCGGCTCCGTCCTGACCATCAATTTCCAGAACGAATGGATCGTGGCGCATCTCGACGGCGAGCCGCTTGCCATGTCGCCCGACCTGATCTGCGTGCTCGACGCGGTGGCGGGCGAGGCGGTCGGCAGCGAAACCATCCGCTACGGCCAGCGGGTCACCGTGATCGCCCTGCCGCCGCCTGCCGTCTTCCTCTCGCCGCGCGGGCTCGACCATGTCGGCCCGCGCGCCTTCGGCTACGACCTCGAATTCAGGAGCGTGTTTTCCGCATGAGACGAATTGGCATCGATGTCGGCGGCACCAATACCGACGCCGTCCTGATCGAGGACGGCAAGGTGGCCGGCGCCGTGAAGGCGCCGACCAGCGAGGACGTCACCACCGGCATCCTGGACTCCCTCAAGGGCCTCGGCGCGACCGGTGTCCTGAAGGACGCCGGCGGCGCACTCAAGCGAATCGACGGCGTGATGATCGGCACGACGCACTTCATCAATGCCGTGGTCCAACGCCGGCATCTGTCGAAGGTCGGCGCGCTCAGGCTCGGCATGCCGGCCTCGGCCTCGCTGCCGCCGTTCTGCGACTGGCCGGAGGATCTCGCGACCCTGGTGCGGGGTGGCGTGTGGATGGTCGAGGGCGGCCATGAATATGACGGACGGCCCTTCATGCCGCTCGACGAGGCCGCCGTCACAAAGGCCGCGCAGGAGATGAAGGCGGCTGGGCTGAGGGCGATCGCCATCTCGTCGATCTTCTCGCCGCTCGATCCGAGCCACGAGAAACGCGCCGCCGAGCTGGTCGCGGCCGTGCTCCCCGACGCCGCCATCACCTGCTCGTCGGACCTCGGGCGCATCGGGCTGCTCGAACGCGAGAATGCCGGCTTGCTGAACGCGGCCCTGGCCGACCTGGCGCGCGACACCATCGCGGCCTTCGAGCAGGCGATCCTGGAATCCGGCATCGCCGCGCCGCTGTTCATCACCCAGAACGACGGCACGGTGGCGGAGGCGGGACAGGCGCGGCGCCTGCCGGTCTATTCCTTCGCCTCGGGCGCGACCAATTCCATGCGCGGCGCGGCCTATCTCTCGGGCCTGGCCGACGCCATGGTGATCGATGTCGGCGGCACGACCACCGACGTGGGCCAGCTCAAGCAGGGCTTTCCGCGCGAGGCCAACTCCGTCGTCAAGGTTGGCGGCGTGCGCACGCTGTTCCGCATGCCCGACCTTCTCTCGATCGGCCTGGGCGGCGGCAGCCATGTCGTTCTCGATCCGCTGAAGGTCGGGCCGGTATCGGTCGGCTATCGCCTGCTGAAGGATGGCATCGCCTTCGGCGGCAAGCAGCTCACCACGACCGATGTGGCGGTCGCCTCCGGTGTGCTGAAGCTCGGCGACAGAAAGAAGGTCGCCGATCTCGACGAGGCGACCTGCCGAAAGGTCTTTGCCGAGGCCGCCCGCATGGCCGAGGAGGCGATCGACCGCATGAAGACCGAGGCTGCCGACGTGCCGCTGATCGCCGTCGGCGGCGGGGCGTTCCTGATCCCGGACAAGCTGCCGGGCGTCTCGAAGGTCATCCATGTCGAGCACGGCGACTGCGCCAATGCCGTGGGCGCCGCCATCGCCCAGGTGTCGGGCGAGTGCGACCAGATCTTCAAGGATCTGAGTCGCCGCGACGCCATTGCTGCGGCCCAGGGCATCGCCAACGACCGCGCCGTGGCTGCCGGCGCCGACCGCAAGACGCTCAGCACCATCGAAAGCGAGGACATGCCGCTGGCCTACCTGCCCGGCAACTCGGTGCGCGTGCGGGTGCGGGTGGTCGGCGACGTCGCGGCGAGCTAGCCTTCGCGCAGCACACAACGTAACCTCACCCTGAGGAGCGGCCGCAGGCCGCGTCTCGAAGGGTGGGAACCATTCTTGCTATCGCCCATGCTTCGAGACGCCACGCTTCGCGCGGCTCCTCAGCATGAGGTTTTGGGGTTGAGCAAATCAATGAAAGCGATGTTGAAATCCGTTCTCGCGGCCGTTGGATTCCTGACCGTCGCCTCCGCCGCCTCCGCCCAGGGCATGGTCGGCCAGAACCAGCCGCCCGACCAGTGGGTCATGAACTGCAACACCTCGAAGGGCCGCGACTGCACCGTGTCCGCCATGATCGACGGCGGCCCCAACAACCTGTTGGGCACGTTCCTGATCGTGAGCTACTCGGTGGCCTACACCACGCTCAGCGTCGTGATCGACGGCATGGGCCAGCGGGCCAGCATGCAGGCCGATTTCTATCCCTTCATCTCAACCAGCATCTGCACCGGCGGCGAATGCTCCTACGAACAGGGCAAGTCCAGTCAACTGCTGCAGCAGATGCTGACGGGGTCGTATATCAACGTTCAGGTCTCGACGCAGAACGACAGCATGGTCGGGCCGCTCAAGCAGTCCCTGAACGGCTTTGCCGCCCAGTACAAGAGAGCACTGCAGGCCCAGCAGGGCCGCTGATCCTCTAGTCCAGCAGGCCGAGATAGTTGAGGCTGAGCGGCATGTCGCCGCCGTTGGTATAGGCCGAGTAGGCGTGAAAGACCTCGCCGGCGGGATTGCGGGCGAACACGCTGGTGCCGGGCAGGTCCATTCGATCGATCTTGGCCCTCTCGAAGCCGTAGAGCGCTTCGGTGCCGACCTCCTCGGACCGGAACGAGGCCTGGAAGTCGTAGTTGAAGTCGCAGGGCTGGGATGACACCCACCTGAATCGCCATCCCTTGCGATGACGGTAGTCCTCGATCCTGTCGATCGGGGCGCGCGAGATCGCGGCGAAGGTCGCGTCATGACGGGCGAGATGGCCGGCCATGCCGTCGAGATGATCGCCCAGGATCGAGCACCCCGGACAGCCGTCGCGCCATTCCGGCGCGAACATGAAGTGGTAGACGATCAACCGGCTGCGTCCGTCGAACAGTTCGGCGAGCGTCTGCCGGCCGGCCGGCGTGTCGAATGCGTATTCCTTCTCGACCCGGGTCCAAGGCAGCGTGCGGCGCTGCTCGACCACGGCGGCGCGGGCCTCCACCAGCTTCTTTTCCTCGGCAAGCAGTGCCGTGCGCGCCGCCAGCCAGTCGTCGCGGGAAACGATGTTGTGCTGCATGCCCGATCTCCTTCAGCCGATTTTGCTGGGCGCCAGCATTCCGTAGTTTCCGATGATCGTCGGCTGGAGAGCCAGCGGCGGCTCAAAGCAACGCTCGCGAACGCCGCCTGAGAAGGCGCGGAACGTTTCCAGGGCCGATAGCGGGGTGGCGCCGTCCTCCAGCGAGGCCAGATGGACGAACGTGTCGTCGGGCAGCCGGAACACCGCGTAATGCAGTCCGACCGGTGCCTTTTTCTGCAGCTCGCCGAATACCGCCGCACTCAGGCGTTGGTTCTCGTCGGCCTGATCCGGCTTGGCCTTGTAGCGTACCAATGTCCACTTCATGGGAATGCCTCCGTGTGCAGGGGTGTCGTGCTGAAGACGATCGGCGGGCGGCAAAGGATTCGCGGAAAATTTCGGGACGGGCAAAATCCTTTCGCCCGCGCTGAACGTCCTGCTGGCATAGTGGTCCGACCAAACCCACAGAGGGCTGCATGAACGACCCGCGCGCAGGCTTCGACCAGCTCCTGGCGGAGCTGCGGCCCAGGCTGCACCGTTATTGCTCGCGCATGACCGGATCGGTCATCGACGGCGAGGATGTACTGCAGGAGGCGATGGTGAAGGCGATCGAAGCCTTTTCCCGCGCCGGTCCGATCGCCCATCCCGAGGGCTGGCTGTTCCGTATCGCCCACAATGCGGCGCTGGACTTCCTGCGTCGCCGCGCGCGCCGCGAGCAAGGGCACTCCGACGAGGACCTCGACATGATCGCCGATCCCGACAGCGAGATCGACCGCCGGCAGGCCGCGGCGGCCAGCCTGCGCACCCTGATGCGCCTGCCGGTCGCGCAGCGCAGCAGTGTCATCCTGATGGACGTGCTCGGCCACTCGCTGGAGGAGATCGGCGTCGTGCTCGACAGCACCGTGCCCGCGGTCAAGGCGGCGCTGCACCGCGGCCGCAGCCGCCTGCGCGAACTGGCGGCGGAGCCGGACGACCGGCCGCCGCCGGTCCTGGCCGCGGCCGACAGGACGCGCCTGGCCGCCTACACGGCGCGCTTCAACGCGCGTGACTTCGATGCCCTGCGCGATCTTCTGGCCGACGAAGTGAAGGTCGAGGTGGTGAACCGTACGCGCCTCAACGGGCGCGGCGAGGTGGGCAACTACTTCAACAATTACGGCCGAACGCGCGATTGGCAACTGGTTCCGGGACTGGTCGAACGGAGGCCGGCGGTGCTGGTCCACGACCCCGACGACCCGGGCGGCGCGCCGCTTTACTTCATTCTGCTCGCCTGGACGGGGGAGCGTTTGCTCAATGTCCGCGACTTCCGCTACGCCCGCTATGTGACCGACGGTGCCGAATTGACCGATTTCCGCTAGCGCGACTGCAACCCTGGCCGTACTCAAGGCTTTGTGATGCCATGTCCACGCCTCGACCCGTGGCATAATGAGGTTTCACCAACTGGGAGGAGGCACTGCCATGCGCAAGCTACTCGTTCGGTCCGGTTTCGCCGGTTTGATTGCCGCGTCGTTCCTCGTTGCAGCGCCGGCGGCGTTCGCCGAGATGGTGATGTACAAGGCCACCCTCACCTCGGCGGCCGAAGTACCGGCCAACAACAGCAAGGGCAGCGGCGCACTGACCGCCAGCTACGACACGGCCACCAAGAAGCTGACCTACACCGCCACCTACAAGGACCTGACCGGCCCCGCAGTCGGCGGCGCATTTCCACGGTCCGGCCGACGCCAAGACCAATGCCGGCGTCGTCGTGCCGGTGCCGGCGCCGGCGAGCGGCGGGCTGATGAGTCCGCTCAAGGGCGAAGCCACCCTGACCGACGCCCAGGCGGCCGATCTCGCCGCCGGCAAGTGGTACTTCAACATCCACACCGCGGCCAACAAGGGCGGCGAGATCCGCGGCCAGGTGATGAAGGGAATGTAAGACTGAGCGGGCGCGTCGCAGCAGCGGCGCGCCCCTCGCCTCATCATTCAGACGGCGGCTTCACTCCTTGTCCGCCTCTTTCAGCCGTTCGATGTCGACGATGCGGATTTGCCGTCGCCTGACCTCGATGATGGTTTCGGCCTCCAGGCGGTTGAATTCGCGCGTCACGGCCTCGCGGTGCGATCCGATGCGGGCCGCGATTTCGTAGTGGGTCGGGGCCGGCCGGATCACGACACCGTTGCGGAAGACGTCGCCGTCGGCCGCCAGGCGCAGGAGCTCGCGCCGCACCCGCTCACGCACGGCCAGCGCGCTCACCTCGAAGACGCGTTCCGACATCCTTCGGGTCTTGGACACCAGCAGTTCGATCAGACGGACGGCGACATCGGCGTGGCGATGCAGGGTTTCCAGGAATCTTGCCGAGGACATGCGCGCCAAAGCGCAATCCGACAAAGCGATAATGGTTGCCGAGCGGGGCAGCCGGTCGATGGCGGAGAACTCGCCGAATATCTCGCCGGCGGCCATCTCGGTGAAGATCACCTCGCGGCCGCCTTCGGTGTAGCTGCTTATCCGCACCGATCCGGCGAGGATGAAGAACACGTCCGTCGTCTGGTCCTGTTCGCCCATGATCTGGCTGTGCTTCTCATGGCTGCTGATGGCGCAAAGGCCGGTGATGCGCGCCAGGTCAGCGGCCTCGAGGTTCTCGAACAGGGAAATGACGCGTAGTTTGGGGGCGTGGCTTGCATCGGTGGTCAAGCGTTGCTCCGGATGGCGGGCTGAGACGAGCAAGCATGGCGTATCGCGGCCTGCATGCAATGGCTGCCTGGGGAGAACTGGCGGTCGCGTATCTCGCCTGCCATCTCAATATCCACGCCCAAATGTCTTGAAAAAACTGAACTCTTGGCCTTGGGGCCGACCCTACATCTTTTGCCGGCTGTGCGAAATGCCACTGATCTTTGGCGAGACCTATGCAGATTTGGGACTGCGCCGCTCGGGCGCGAAGCCGAGGATGAGTAGCAATGGCCGCAACGCGGTACGTCAATGAAATCCTTGAGACTTATATGCTCGCCCTGGCCGGGCTCGACCAATGCCCGGACAGCGCTTCCGAGGCGATCAAGGGCCGGCTGGCGGCCAACATAGAACGGGCAGAGCGGGCCTTTGCCGACGCCGCCGCCGACGGCCTGCAGAGCGATGCCGCCGCGATTTGCCAGATCGTGCACCGCCTGACCCTGGCCAACGAGGTGTCGCGCGCGGGATTTCACGACGGCAAGGCAATCGGCGAGCTGCTGGGCAATCTCGAGCAGGCGACGGAATACGCCGAGAACGTGCTGCGCACCGCGCGCGGCTGAAGCAGTTGTCGAATGAGCCCGGGACGGGCTCTTGCGCGCGCTATCTTTCCCGCCGGTAGAGGTAGCAATTGTCGGCGTGGGGCATCTTGATGCCCTGGTAGAAGCTCACCGCCGTCGGCGCCGAGAGCAGCAGCGTGGTGGTCGAGGCTCCGCCCGCTGCGGCGCGGGTCTCCTCGATCAGCCGCTTGCCGATGCCCTGGCCCTGGCAGGCCTTGTCGACCGCAAGATCGGAGAGATAGCAGCAGAAGCAGAAGTCGGTCAGCGAGCGGGCGAGGCCCACCAGCCTGCCGTCCTGGCGCGCGGTCACGATCAGGTTGGCATGGGCCAGCATGCGCTCGACCCGGCCGCGGTCGTCGATCGGCCTGACGAGGCCTGACTTGCGCACGACGTCGATGTATTCGTCGGCGCCGAGATGTTCTTCGCGGGCGTAAACGGTGTTCATTCGGTCAACCATCTCCTGAGCACGGCCGTGACTTCGTCCGGCTTTTCCAGCGGGCTCATATGCCCGCATTCTTCGAGGACCACCAGCCGCGACCTGCGCAATGTCGGCCGCCATCTCCTCGGCGCGGTGCAGGGGCGTCGACTGGTCCTGGCGGCCGACGACCACCACGGTCGGAACCTTGATGTCGACCATCAGCGGCCGGCTGTCGGGGCGCGCCATGATGGCGTCCTGCTCGCGCAGGAAGCCCTCGGCGCCGATCTCGCGGGCCATGTCGAGGATGGGCTGGGTGATGGCGGGATTGTCGAGGTGCGTGCGGTGGACGATGTGCGGCAGCATCGAGGGCTGAACGCCGTGGAAGCGGCCGATTTGGATCTGCGCCATCAGGCCATGGCGGCGCGCGATCGAGTTCAGGCGAGTCGGGCGTGGCCTGGGTATCGATCAGCGCCAGCCGCTCCACCCTCTCGGGCGCCTGGCGCAGGACCTCGAAGGCGACGTAGCCGCCCATCGAGAAGCCCACGAGCGCGAAGCGTGGCGGCGTGGCGGCGAGCGCCGCCGCGGCCATGGCGCCGACCGTATTGTAATGCCAGAGCTCGGGAACGATGCAGTCGGCGATGTCGGACAAGGCCGCGATCTGATGCTCGAACACCCGGCCTGTGTTGAGCAGGCCGGGCAGCAGGACGAGCGTCGTTTTCGGCATGAGCGAGCTTAAACCTGGATCTGGTTGCCCAGTTCGATAGCGCGGTTCGGCGGGATGCGGAAGAAGGTCTTGGTCGCCGAGGCCGAATGGGAGAGCGAGATGAACCAGTCGCGGCGCCATTTGCCGAGCCTGGAGTGCTGGCCCGGCACCAGGGTCTCGCGGCCGAGGAAGAAGCTGGTCTCCATCTCGTCGTAGGCGATGCCGTGCGGACGGCAGGCGCGCAGTGCGTCGGGCACGTCGGGCTGCTCGGTGAAGCCGTAGCGGGCGATCACGGTGTAGAAGCCCTTGCCCAGCCGTTCGACCTCGACCCGGTTGGCCTCGGGTACGCGCGGCACGTCCATGGTCTCGACCTGCAGGATGATGATGCGCTCGTGCAGCACCTTGTTGTGCTTGAGGTTGTGCAGGAAGGCGGCCGGCGTGTGGGTGGCGTCGGCGGTCAGGAACACGGCGGTGCCGGCGACGCGATTGGGCACGCGCTCCATGCGCTCGAGGAACTGGTGCAGCGGCAGGGCGCCTTCGCTCAGCTCGGCGGCAACGAAGCGCCTGCCGTGCCGCCAGGTGGTGATGGTGAAGTAGATGAAGGCCGCGACCACCAGCGGCAGCCAGCCGCCGTCGGGGATCTTGAGCGAGTTGGCGATGAAGAAGGCGACGTCGGGGATGGCGAGCAGGCCGAACACCAGGACGGCGAGCGGCCACGGCCAGCGCCATACCAGGATCGCCACGGCAGTGGCCAGCGCTGCATCGACCATCATGGCGCCGGTGACGGCGATGCCGTAGGCGCCGGCCAGCGCGCCCGACGAGCCGAAGCCCACCACGAGGGCGACGACGCCGCCCATCAGGATCCAGTTGACGCGCGGAAGGTAGATCTGGCCGATCGCGGTCTCGGAGGTGTGCTGGATCTCCATGCGCGGCAGGTAGCCGAGCTGGATCGCCTGGCGGGTGAGCGAGAACACGCCGGTGATGACCGCCTGCGATGCGATGATCGCGGCGAGCGTGGACAGCGCCACCAGGGCCAGGATGTAGTCCTTCGGCACCAGCTCGAAGAACACCTGCTGCACGATCGCGGGATCGGCGATGATCATCGCGCCCTGGCCGAAATAATTGAGCAACAGGCCGGGCATCACCAGGCCGAGCCAGGCGACGCGGATCGGCTTGCGGCCAAAGTGGCCCATGTCGGCATAGAGCGCTTCGGCGCCGGTGACGGCCAGCACGATCGAGCCGAAGGCCCAGAAGATGCCGAGCCCCTGGTCGGCGATGACGCGATAGCCGTACATCGGGTTGATGGCCAGCAGGACCGCCGGGTTCTTGGCGATCTGCCAGGCACCGAGCACGCCCAGAACGACGAACCACACCAGCATGACCGGGCCGAACAGCCGGCCGACGTCGGCGGTGCCGCGCGCCTGCAGCAGGAACAGCGCGACCAGGACGACCAGCGCCAGTGGCACCACGTAGGGCGTGAAGGCCGGTGCCACGGCGGAAAGGCCCTCGACCGCGCCCATGACCGAGATCGCCGGGGTGATGATGGCGTCGCCGTAGAACAGTGCCAGGCCGACCACGGCCAGCAGGATGATGGCGTGGCGGATCCTTCGGCTCCCGCCGTTCAGGCCGTGCGTGGCCAGCGTCGCCAGGGCGAGCACGCCGCCTTCGCCCTTGTTGTCGGCGCGCATGATCAGGGTGACGTACTTGATGGTGACGGTGAGCGTCACCGCCCAGAACAGCACCGACAGCACGCCCAGCACGTGGTCCGATGTCGGCGCCATGGCGGCGTCGTGCAGGAACGTCTCGCGCAGCGCATAGAGCGGGCTGGTGCCGATGTCGCCGAACACCACGCCCAGCGCGCCCACGATCAAGCCGGCGGCGGCCTTGCTGTGGGGCGGCGTCGGACTGTCGGCGGCGGTCGATGGAGTAAGGGTGGCAGGGGCCATGATATCGAACGCCGCCAGGGATGGCGGCGGCGCGACGGTTTGCGCTTCCGCCTTCCGCCTGTCAACGCGCCAAATCGAGAGCAGTTGCGACGAAAGCGCTTGACTTGGAACCGGCCCGGAGGCGGCCTTGACGCATGGCCCAGCACTCCATCCAGCACGCCGACGTCAGCCATCCGAGCCTTTATCGCGACGATTCCTGGCGCCCGCATTTTACACGGCTGCGGCGCGAAGATCCCGTCCATCGCCATGCCGACAGCCCCTTTGGGCCCTATTGGTCGGTGACGCGCTACGCCGACATCATGAAGGTCGAGCTCGATCCCGGCACCTATTCGTCGGCCTCCGAGCTGGGCGGCATCCAGATCGCCGACCAGCCCAAGGGCCAGGAACTGCCCAACTTCATCCGCATGGACCCGCCGCGCCATACCGCGCAGCGCAAGACGGTGGCGCCGATCGTGGCGCCCTCCAACCTCGCCAACATGGAGGCGACGATCCGGCAGCGCACCGCGGCCGTGCTCGACGGCCTGCCGCGCAACCAGCCGTTCGACTGGGTCGACCGCGTCTCGACCGAGCTCACCGCCATGATGCTGGCGACGCTGTTCGATTTCCCCTGGAAGGATCGGCGCAAGCTCACCCACTGGTCCGACGTCGCCATCGCCAACATCGAGGCCGCCGATGCCGTGGTGAAAAGCGAAGCCGAGCGCATGGCCGAGCTGACCCGGATGGCCGAGACCATGGCGGCGCTGTGGAAGGAACGCGCCGCTCAGCCGCCCAAATTCGACCTGATCTCGATGATGGCCCATGCCGAGGCGACGAAGGCCATGCCGATGCGCGAATTCATCGGCAACTTCGCGCTGCTGATCGTGGGCGGCAACGACACGACGCGCAATTCGATGACCGGCGGCCTGATCGCGGCGCTCGAGAACCCGGCGGAGCTCGACAAGGTGCGGGCCGATGCCGGCCTGCTCGACAGTCTGGTGTCGGAGACCATCCGCTACCAGACGCCGGTGATCCACATGCGGCGCACGGCGACCCGCGACGCCGAGCTCGGCGGCAAGACCATCAGGCAGGGCGACAAGGTCGTGATGTGGTACGTCTCGGGCAACCGCGACGAGGGCGCGATCGACGAGCCCGAGCGCTTCGTCGTCGGCCGGCCGCGGGCGCGCCTGCACCTGGCGTTCGGCGCCGGCATCCATCGCTGCGTCGGCGACCGCCTGGCCGAGATGCAGCTAAAAATCCTGTGGCAGGAGATCCTGAAGCGCGACCTCGCGCTCGAGGTCGCCGGCCCGCCGGTCCGGCTCTATTCCAACTTCATCCGCGGCATCCGCTCGCTGCCGGTGATCATCCGCGCCTGACCGTCGCCAGGCCGGCCGCAAACGCCTGCTGCAGCAGCCAGACGTCGCCCGCGATCGACACGAAGTCGTAGCCCATGGCGGCGAAGGCGGCGCCCTGCTTGGCATCGACCGACAGCCGGCCAACCGACTTGTTGTGCTTCTTGGCCGCCGCGATGGTCGCCTGCTCGGCCCGCACGAAATCCGGATGGTCGAAGGCGCCCGGTTCGCCCAGCGCCACCGAGAGGTCGTTGTGGCCGAGCCACAGCATGTCGACGCCGGGCATGGCCGCGATCTCGTCGGCCGCCGCGGCGCCGCGCGGATCCTCGACCTGCAGGATGATGCAGGTGCGGGCGTTCTGCTCGGCAAAGCGTGACACCAGCGGCTCGGCGCGCACCGCGAAGCGCTCGTGGCCCAGCCCCAGCGCAACGCCGCGCGTGCCGTCGGGCCAGTACTTGGCGGCGTCGAGCACCGCCTTGGCCTGCTCGACCGAGGACACGATCGGCACCATCACGCCGTCGGCGCCGGTGTCGAGGGCGCGCGAGATATGGTGGCGTTGCTGGCTGGGCACGCGCACCACCAGCGGCAGGGCCGCCGCCTGGCAGTAGCGCACGACCTGGCGCACCGTGTCGAAGCTGAAGCCGGTATGCTCCATGTCGAGCACGGCGAAATCGGCACCCGCCGCCTTCAGGATCTGGCCGATGCCCGGCGTGGCGAATTCGAACAGGAAAGTGCCGACCTTGGTTTCAGGTGTGCCCACGAGTGAGCGCAAAGTAACTGTCGGCATTGATGTTTCCCCCGTTGCGTCCGCGATGCTAGCGTCGCCCGTCCAAGACAGCCACTAGCCACTCAAGGGAGACTGCCATGAAGCTCTATTACATGCCCGGCGCCTGCTCGATCGGTATCCACGTTCTTCTCGAGGAGATCGGCAAGCCTTACGACCTGCAGAAGATCGATGGCGCCAAGCAGGAGCAGTACGGTCCGGAGTTCGTGAAGCTCAATCCCAAGTCCAAGGTGCCGACCCTGCAGCGCGACGACGGCTCGGTGCTGACCGAGTTCCCGGCGATCGCCACCTGGCTGGCCCGCAAGAACCCCGACAAGGGCCTGCTGCCGACCGACGCCGACGGCGAGGCGAGCGCGCTCGAAGCCATGGACTATGCCGTGTCGACCATGCACATGCAGGGCTTCTCGCGCATGTTCCGGCCAGCCAACTACGCACCGACCGAAGCCGATCACGACAAGGTCAAGGCGCGTGGCAAGGAGATCATGGAGAAGGGCCTCGAGCTCATGAACAAGACGCTCGAGGGCAAGGAATACCTCGCCGGCAAGTTCTCGGTGGCCGACGCGGCGCTGTTCTATGTCGAGTTCTGGGCGGCCGGCCGCATGAAGATGCCGCTGCCCAAGAACTGCGCTGCCCACTACGAGCGCATGAAGAACCGTCCGGCCGTCAAGCGCGTGCTGGAGCAGGAAGGCCTGACCGCCGCGGCCTAGTTCCGCGGCCATTTCTCCTCGCGGCTTCGGCCGCGAGAGGCGTTTGCGTGGCGGCTTTCCGGCATCGGCGACATTGACCGTGCCGGAAGGCCGTCCGCTAATCGGGCGGCATGTCCGCCGCCCTGCTCTACGGTCTCGTCATCGGGTCGGCGATCGCCCACGCGGTGTGGAACGCGCTGGTGAAGTCGGCCGGCGACCGCACGCTCACCATGGTGGCGATCCGGACGGTCGGCATGACGCTCGGCCTGGTTGCCTTGCCATTCGTCGATTGGCCCGCGCCGGAGAGCTGGAAATGGCTCGGCGTCACAGCGGCCGTGATGTTCGCCTACTACGCGCTGCTGGTCCGCTCCTATGGCGTGGGCGACATGAGCGTCGTCTACCCGCTGGCACGCGGGCTGGCGCCGGTGCTGACCACGATCGCGGCGTTCCTGGTGATCGGCGAGGCCCTGAGCACGGGCCAGATCGTCGCCGTCGTGCTGATCTCGCTCGGCATCATGGCCTTGTCTTTCGGCGCCGGCGCCAGCGGCACAGCCGTGGGCTTTGCGCTGGCGACCGGCCTGTCGGTCGCGACCTACAGCTTCTTCGCCGGGCTGGGCGTGCGCACCGCCGGCACCGTGCTGGGCTTCCAGGCCTGCCTGGAGATCGTCACCGGCTTCGGCATGCTGTGCTACGGCGTCGTCGCGCGGCGCGCCGGCCTCGGGGCTTACGTACGCCGCCATGGCGCGGTCGGGCTTTTCGCCGGCGTGGTGTCGGTGGCGGGCTTCCTTGCCTTTCTCGTGGCGGCCCGAAGCCTGCCGCTGGGTCCGGTGTCGGCGCTGCGCGAGACCAGTGTGATTTTTGGCGCCGTGCTGGGCACGATCGTGCTGAAAGAGGGCTTCGGGCCGCGCCGGATCGCCGCCGCGGTGCTGGTGACGGTCGGGATCGTGCTTCTCGCCGCGTTGCGCTGAGGTAGTCTGGGGCCATGTCGCTGCCCGCCACCCTGAAGAGCCGCCTGCGCCTGCCGCTGATCGCGGCGCCGATGTTTCTGGTCTCCGGCCCGGCGCTGGTGAAGGCTGCATGCCGGGCCGGTATCATCGGCTCGTTCCCGACCGCCAACTGCCGCACGGTCGAGGAACTCGACCGTTGGCTGGCCGACATGAGCGACGACCTTTTGCGCGCCGCCGACGAGAGCGGCCGCGAGTCGCCGCCGCTTTGTCCCAACCTGATCGTGCATCGTTCCAATCCACGCGTACCCGACGATCTCGCCGCCGTCCTGCGCCACAAGGCGGAGATCGTGATCACGAGCGTCGGCTCGCCCGAGCCGGTGCTGAAGCCGCTGAAGGACGCGGGCTGCCTGGTGCTGGCTGACGTGGCCTCGGTGCGCCATGCCGAGAAGGCGGCTGCGGCCGGCGTCGACGGGCTGGTGCTGCTGACGGCGGGCGCCGGCGGGCAGACCGGCTGGGTCAATCCCTTCGCCTTCGTGCGCGCCGTGCGGAAATTCTGGGACGGCATTTTAGTGATGGCGGGCGGCATGGCCGACGGCCAGGCGGTCGCCGCCGCCCAGGCGCTGGGCTGCGACCTCGCCTACATGGGCACCAAGTTCATCGCCACGCGCGAGAGCCTGGCCAAGGAGTCCTACAAGGAAATGCTGGTGAAGAGCCGGCTCGACGATGTGCTGCTGACCCGCGCCTTCACCGGGCTCGAGACCAACATGCTGCGTCCGTCGATCGCCGCGGCGGGATTGGATCCCGACAACCTGCCGCTGCGCGGCGCCATCGACATCGCCAAGGACATCAACGCGGCCGAGCGCGACAAACGTGACGCAGAGGGCCCGGACGCCAAACGCTGGAAGGACATCTGGAGCGCCGGCCACTCGGTGTCGGGCGTCAGCGACGTACCGTCGGTCGCCGAGCTGGTCGGGCGAACCGCGGCGGAATACGACGCCGCGCGCCGCTCAATGCAGGGCGTATAAGCCCGACGCGAACTTGAACTCTGCTGGTTTGATCAGGGCGGCGTTGGCCACCTTTATCCGGTGGACCTTGCCGTCGAGATTGCGTTCCCAGAAATCGAGGAACTTGGTGAGCGCGGGAAAACGAGGGGCGAGATCGAGGTTCTGCCAGACGAAACTTTGCAGAACATGCTTGTGGTCGGGCATCCAGTAAAGGATTTCGGCTGTTGTGATGCGGTAGTTGTTGAGCTGCGCAACAAAACTGCGGTCCATCGAGCGCTCCTTGACACTGTACTCAGATCGGAATAGTCACCCTCCCTTAACGAAAAATCAATAAAATCGTTCCATATCAAGGCGTTAGCAGCACTATCCGTCGATTGCTGCTAGTGCGAGATGACTTGCATTATTTGGGCGGAACCTTTTTGCGTTCGCCTTGACTCATCAGGTCGGTATCCCTAAATGCGGTGCGCCATTGGCACTCATCACTGGAGAGTGCTGACAGCAATCCATTCATCGCGGCCCTTCGGCCGCGGCAGGCTCAACCAGGGATTTTGGAGGAAAAGCATGAAGTTCCGTCCGCTTCACGACCGCGTCGTGGTCAAGCGCGTCGAGGAAGAAGGCAAGACCAAGGGCGGCATCATCATTCCCGACACCGCCAAGGAAAAGCCGATGGAAGGCGAGATCGTCGCCGTCGGTCCGGGCGCCCGCGACGAGAAGGGCACGCTGGTTCCGCTCGACGTCAAGAAGGGCGACCGCATCCTGTTCGGCAAGTGGTCGGGCACCGAGATCAAGCTCGATGGCGAGGATCTCCTGATCATGAAGGAGAGCGACATCATGGGAATCCTCGAGGGTTCCGCCGCGGTCCACAAGAAGGCCGCCTGAGCGCTTTCACCGTCCATTCAACACACAGACATCAAGAGGGATAAACAATGGCAGCCAAGGAAGTCCGCTTTAGCGGCGATGCACGCGAGCGCATGCTGCGCGGCGTCGACATTCTCGCCAACGCCGTCAAGGTGACGCTGGGTCCGAAGGGCCGCAACGTCGTCCTCGACAAGAGCTTCGGCGCACCGCGCATCACCAAGGACGGCGTCACCGTCGCCAAGGAGATCGAGCTCGCCGACAAGTTCGAGAACATGGGCGCCCAGATGGTGCGCGAAGTGGCCTCGAAGACCAACGACCTGGCCGGCGACGGCACCACGACGGCGACCGTGCTCGCCCAGGCGATCGTGCGCGAAGGCGTGAAGTCGGTCGCCGCCGGCATGAACCCGATGGACCTCAAGCGCGGCATCGACCTGGCGGTCGACGCGGTGGTCGAGGACATCAAGGCGCGCGCCAAGAAGATCACCGGCACCGACGAAGTGGCCCAGGTCGGCACGATCTCGGCCAACGGCGACAAGTCGATCGGCAAGATGATCGCCGAAGCGATGAAGAAGGTCGGCAACGAGGGCGTGATCACGGTGGAAGAGGCCAAGAGCCTCGAGACCGAGCTCGACGTCGTCGAGGGCATGCAGTTCGACCGCGGCTATCTCTCGCCGTATTTCATCACCAACGCCGACAAGATGATCGCCGAGCTCGAACTCGCCGTACATCCTGCTGTTCGAGAAGAAGCTCTCGGGCCTGCAGGCGATGCTGCCGGTGCTCGAGGCGGTCGTGCAGTCGGGCAAGCCGCTGCTGATCGTGGCCGAGGACGTCGAGGGCGAGGCGCTGGCCACCCTGGTCGTCAACAAGCTGCGCGGCGGCCTCAAGATCGCTGCCGTCAAGGCGCCGGGCTTCGGTGATCGCCGCAAGGCGATGCTCGAGGACATGGCGATCCTGACCGGCGGTCAGCTGATCTCCGAGGACCTCGGCATCAAGCTCGAGAACGTCACGCTCGACATGCTCGGCAAGGCCAAG
The DNA here is from genome assembly GCA_963843185.1 of uncultured Alphaproteobacteria bacterium. Lineage (GTDB taxonomy): Bacteria > Pseudomonadota > Alphaproteobacteria > Reyranellales > Reyranellaceae > Reyranella. The sequence continues at coordinate 60,625 of CAWJJJ010000021.1, read as the reverse complement.
AAGGTCATCGTCGAGAAGGAGAACACCACGATCGTCGACGGCTCGGGCAAGAAGGCGGACCTCGAAGGCCGCATCAGCCAGATCCGCGCGCAGATCGAGGAGACCACCTCGGACTACGACCGCGAGAAGCTCCAGGAGCGCCTGGCCAAGCTCGCCGGCGGTGTCGCGATCATCAAGGTCGGCGGCGCCACCGAGATCGAGGTCAAGGAGAAGAAGGACCGCGTTGACGACGCCATGCACGCCACCAAGGCGGCGGTCGAAGAGGGCATCGTCGCCGGCGGCGGTGCGGCCCTGCTCTACGCGATCCGTGCGCTCGACAAGCTGCGCACGGCCAACGACGACCAGAAGGTCGGCATCGAGATCGTGCGCCGCGCGCTGCAGTCGCCGGTCCGCCAGATCGCCGAGAACGCCGGCTTCGACGGCGCGGTGGTGGCGGGCAAGATGCTCGACCAGAAGGACACCAACTACGGCTTCGACGCCCAGAAGGGCGACTACTGCGACATGATCAAGTCCGGCATCATCGATCCGGTCAAGGTCGTGCGCACCGCCCTGCAGGACGCCGCTTCGGTGGCCGGCCTGCTGGTGACGACCGAAGCCATGGTCGCCGAGAAGCCCGAGAAGAAGGCCCCGATGGGCATGCCGCCGGGTGGTGGCATGGGCGGCGGCGACATGGACTTCTAGTCCAGTCGACGACAGATTGCGGAAGGGCCGGGGAGCGATCCCCGGCCCTTTTTCTTGCTGGGAGCGCGCCACTCCAGTGGCGCGTCTTCGCCGGCATCAAAGCATGATCGCGCCACTGGAGTGGCGCGCGCCCAGCCATGATGCGTACGTGCTATTCTCCGACGAAATGACCATCCACCCCATCTCCGTCAAAGGCGTCCTGATCCACAAGGACCGCGTCCTGTTGCTGCTGAACGAGCGCGGCGAATGGGATCTGCCGGGCGGGCGGCCCGACCCGGGCGAGGATCATCGCGCCGCGCTGGAGCGTGAAGTGCGCGAAGAGACGGGGCTCTCGGTCGACGTCGGCGCGCGCCCTCGACGAGCATCTGTTCGAAGTGCTGCCTGGCCGCTTCGTGCGCATCCTGCCCTTCGCCTGCCGCCTCCTGGGCGAGAGCGACATCGTGTTGAGCCACGAGCATCTGGAGACGCGCTGGCTGCCGCTCGCCGAGCTCGGCGAGAGCGATCGGCGGCCACAGGCTGCCGGCGGGCTACCTGGGCGCGATCCGCCAGGCGATCGACCAGCCACGCTCACCCAGCGTGCGGGTGGTCTGAACCGCGAGGAACCGGTCGTGCGCCGCGGCGGCGCCGAGCCACAGCTCGTTCCAGGCGTCGAACGCCGCGAGCGGGTCGGGCAGCGTGAGCTCGCGCAGCACCCGCCAGCCGGTCTGGATCACCATCACGGCGCCGTCGCGTCTCCGTCGTCTCGATGTCCTCACCTTGCGCCGCGCAGGATGGCCGACAGCCAGCGCGCGAAGTCCCATGCGCTTTGCATGTCGCCGCGCTCGACGTCGGTCGGCAGGTCCATGTCGCGCGCCGTCTCCTCGTGGAACTGCAGCCCGACCAGGCGCGCCACCCGGCCGAGTTCCGCCTGCGCATCGGCCGCGCCCAGCAGCTCCTGCAGGGTCGGCAGCATGGTGCGCAGGTATTCCAGCGCATAGGAGCGGAAGGTGCGCTGGCGGCGCTCCTCGGGCCAGTGCTCGGTCTCGAGCTGCGGCTGGTTGGCCCAGTCGACCCGCGGCATCTCCTCCGTGCCGTAGGCGAAGCGCACGCGCTCGTCTTCCTTCAAGGGCCGGCCGTAGTCGAAGTAATAGCCTTCGAGGCCCGGCATGCCGTCGACCGTCATGCCGGTGCAGACGAAGCCCAGGCGATCGTTGCCGAGCGAGACGCCGTTGTGGCCGTGCCAGCCATGCAGCATGGCGGCCGACACCGAATGCGGGACGGCGGCGATCGCCGTGCCGCGCCAGATCCAGCGCGGCGGCGGATAGCGCACCCAGGCCTTGCGGTCGCTTTCGCGCAGGTAGCCGGTCTTCACCCCGCCCAGCGCGTTGGAATGGTAGTGATAGAGCGCGCAGGCCGGCGCATCGGGCTCGTCCTGCGAGGCCAAGCTTCTGCAGGCCGGGCAGGAATTTTTCGAGATGCTGGCGGCGGAAATGCCGGAACACGTAGTCGCGCGCCGTGTCCTCGCCGCGCCGCGTCACCAGCCCCAGCACCAGCGCCGTCATCAGCGCATTGTAGAGCGTGCCGACCGCGCGATAGGCGGCCAGCCCGCCGGGATCAGGCATTGTCGTCAGCCACTATGGCCGTCGACGATGATCGCCTTCGACTTGCCGGCCTTGAGCCGCATGTCGAGCACCGGCTTGTAGTCGGCCGAATCGTAGAAGCGCTCGGCCGTCGCGTAGTCGGGGAACTCCAGCACGACCACCCGCGATGGCTTCCAGCCGCCCTCCAGGGTGCGGGTCTTGCCGCCGCGCACGATGAACTTGCCGCCGAACTTGGCGACCAGTCCGGGCGTGTGCTTGCGGTATTCGGCCATCAGGGCCTCGTCGGTCGTCTCGACCTCGACGATCATGTAGGCAGCCACGTCTTCGTCCTCCCTCTCAACCCGTTTCCATCGGCAGGCTGGGATCGTTCGACCATTCCTGCATGGAGTTGTCGTACACCGAGACGTTCTTGTGCCCAAGCATCGCCGTCAGCACGAAGGCGTCGAGCGTGGCGGCGATGCCGCCGCCGCAATAGACCAGCACGCGCTTGTCGGGGGCAGCGCCCACGCCCTCGAAGGCGGCGCGCAGCTCGGCGATCGGCTTCAGGGTCTTGTCCGGCCCGAACAGGCTGGCCGCCGGCACGCAGGACGAGCCCGCGATGCGGCCGGCGCGGCCGTAGACCACGCCGCCGCTGCCCCTGTGCTGGTCATGGCTGAGCGCATTCAGGGTCAGCGTGTCGGCCTTGCCGATGGCGTCCTTGATGGCGGTCTTGTCGACGAAGATCTCGGGCCGTCCCGCGGAGCGTGAGCGTCGCCGGCGGATAGGTCGTGGCCTCGGTCGAGAGCGGGCGGTTCTCCGCCTTCCACTTGTCGAGCCCGCCATCGAGGATCGCGGCATCGTCGAAGCCCACGGCGCGCAGCATCCACCACATGCGCGTCGCCCAGTTGGGCGTGGCGTGGCTGTAGAGCACGACGAAGGTGCCGTGGCCGATGCCCTTGGCGGCGAAGGCCCTGGTGAGCTCCGCGAGCGGCGGCAGGGTGAAGCGGAGCCTGGACTGCGGGTCGGAGAGCTCTCCGCCGAGGTCGAGGAAGGCCGCGCCCGGGATATGGCCCTTGTCGTAGTTGGCGCGCCCGCTCTCGGCGTCGTAGCCGCCCTCGGGGCGCGGCCGGAGATAGGTCGTGCAGTCGAAGAGCCGAAGCGCCGGCGCGCCCATGCGGCGCGCGAGCTCTTCGGTCGAAATCAACGCTGCGGAATGGGCAGCCATGTCGCTCTCCCCGGTTGGGAGAGCGAGACTAGCGCAAAATCAAATGGTCTTCTGCGGCAGCGGCGGGACGGCGACGGTCCCGTTGGTCGGCGCCGGCACGGGCGCCGGGGCGGCGGCCGGCGGCGCGAGCTGGCCGACTTCCGGCTGGGTGGCCGCGGTCGAGGCTCTTCTTGGTCTTCTTCTTGACCGTGGTCGGCGCCGCCTTGGGCGTGGCCTGGGCGTGGACCTTCTTCAGGCAGGCGCTGCGCGAGCTGCTGCTCTTCAGCTTCTGGCAGTAGGCGGCGGTGCCGGCCTTGGGCTTGGCCGTCGGCACGGGAGCCGGCGCCGCACTGGGCTCTTCGGTCTGGGCGAACGAGGGGGCGGCAAAGGCGACCGCCGCAAAGGCGGCCATGCTGGCGATCAACAGACGCATTGGAACTTCTCCCGGGCCGCTTGCGATGGGGGGATGGAGCAGCCTCGATATATGGGCAAAATATTATGGTATTTGTGCCATTTATGTCAAATTCTTAATCGTTTACTGCAACTGAAATCACAGGCTTCCCCGCCGTGCAGGCCATCCTCAACGTCGCTTTTCCGATCTTCGGGATCATCCTGGCCGGCTACCTGGCCGGCCGCTGGCGCATCCTGGGCGGTGAGGCGACGGCGGCGCTGAACGCCTTCGTCAGCTATTTCGCCCTGCCGGTGCTGTTCTTCGGCAGCCTGGCGCGCACCCCCGTCCGGTCCGTGCTCGATCCGGCCTTGATGACGGGTTTCGGCATCGCCGTGGTGGCGACCTTCGTCGTGGGCATGGTCTCGACCCGCCTCGTCAGCCGCGGCGGGCTGGCCGCCATGAGCCTGCAGGGCATCGCGGCCTCGTGGGGCAATGTCGGCTACATGGGCGTGCCGCTCTGCCTCGCGGCCTTCGGCGAGCAGGGCCTGCCGCCCGCCATGCTGACCGTGATCGTGACCGCCGTCGTCTCGATGGTGTTCGGCGTCATGCTGATCGAGCTCGAAGTGGCGGCGGGTCACGGGCCGCTCAAGACCTTCCTGCGCGCCGCCTTCAACGTGGCGCGCAATCCGCTGCCCATGTCGATCGCGCTCGGCATCGTCGTCTCGGCGCTCGACCTGCCGCTGCCGACGCCGGTCGAGAAGTGGCTCGATCTCCTGGGCGCGGCAGCGGCGCCCTGCGCGCTGTTCGCCATCGGGCTCTTCCTGTCGGACAAGTCGATCAGGAGCGGGCTCGCCGAGGCGGGCCTCGCCACCCTGATCAAGCTCCTGCTGCAGCCGCTCCTGGCGGCGCTGGTGTTGCCCTTCTTCATCGATCTCCGGTCGGTGCCGGGCCAGGTCGCGCTCCTGATGGCGGCGCTGCCGACGGCGGCCAACGCCTTCGTGCTGGCCAGGCAGTTCGACGTCTCGGTCGAGCAGAACACGGCCGCGGTGCTGCTTTCCACGGCCTTCTCGGTGATCACTGTTTCTGCTTTGCTGGTCTGGCTGCGCGTGTCCTGAAACCGCGGCCCAAAACCATGGAGGGCAAGATGCTCCAGGAATTCAAGAAGTTCGCGATGCGGGGCAACGTGGTCGACCTTGCCATCGGCGTCATCATCGGCGCGGCCTTCGGCAAGATCATCGACTCGCTGGTCAACGACATCATCATGCCGCTGATCGGGCGCATCACCGGCGGGCTCGACTTCACCAACTACTTCATCGGGCTGACGCCCGACGCCAGCCAGGCTCCGACCTACGACGCCGCCAAGAAAGCCGGCGCCACGCTGGGCTACGGCAACTTCATCACCGTCTCGGTAAATTTCCTGATCATCGCCTGGGTGCTGTTCCTGGTGATCAAGGCCATCAACCGTGTCTCCCGTGAGGAGCAGCACACCCCGCCGCCGCCCGCCCCGCCGACCAGGGATCAGCTGCTGCTGACGGAAATCCGGGATCTGTTGAAAGCGAGAGCCTAGGCCGCCGAGTCGCTCGCTGGTCGCGCCGTCGAGGCGCCGCGCGAGCGAGTCGGAAATCTTCGTGAGCGGCAGCCGGCACTCCGGCGAGGCAATCAGGCCTTGCCGCCACAGCAGGTACTTGATCGGCATCGGGTTGGCCTCGGCGAACAGCAGCGGCACGAACGACGCGAGCGGCGCCCAGGCGGCGCGCGCGCCGGCCACGTCGTTCGCGGCAAAGCGCTGGCCGACCTCGACGAAGCGCTCGGTCAGGAGATGGCTTGCCGCCAGGATGCCGCCGTCGGCGCCGTTGGCCATCATGGTGAAGAACAGCGCGTCCTCGCCGGTCAGCACCGAGAAGCCGGCCGGCTTGCGGGCCAGGAGCTCGAGCGACTGTGCGAGGATGCCCGAGCTGTCCTTGACGCCGACGATGTTCGGCACTTCCGCGAGCTCGAGCAGCGAGTCGTTCGAAAGGTTCACCGCGGTCCGGTAGGGGATGTTGTAGATCAGCACGTCGCGGTCGGTCGCCGCGGCGATGCGGCGGAAGTGGGCGATCATCCCGTCCTGGCTCGGCCGGTTGTAGTAGGGGCAGACCGAGACGATGCCGGCGAAGGCCAGGCGCTCGAGCCGGCGCAGCGTCTTCTCGACCTTGTGCGTGGCATTGCCGCCCACGCCCACCAGCACCGGCACCCGGCCGGCGACGCGCGCCACGGTGCGTTCGACGATCTCATCGCTTTCCGCATTGTCGAGCGTGGGCGATTCGCCCGTCGTGCCGAGCGGGAACAGCCCGTCGACACCCAGCGCGATGTAATGCTCGATCAGCCGCTCGTAGCTGTCGAAATCGACCGCGCCATCCTTGAACGGCGTTATCAGTGGCAGCCAGAGGCCGGAGATTTTGGTCATGCGCTTTGCCTCTCATGTTCCTCTCCCCCTCGGGCGCTCCTCAGGGTGAGGCTAAGCGAACCTCACCCTGAGGAGACGCGGAGCGATGCGTCTAAGAGAAGTGGAAGGAATAACAAAAACGAATGTTTCTGATATAACTGTTCACTATCCGTTATGACTTGCTCGTATGCGCAACGACCTCGACATCGCCCTCGTCCGCGCCTTCCTCGCCGTCGTCGAATCCGGCGGCGTCACGCGCGCCGCTGCTTCGCTCGGCGTCAGCCAGGCCGCCGCGAGCCAGCAGATCAAGCGGCTGGAGGAGGCGCTCGACTGTCGCCTGTTCGAGCGCGAGGGCCGTGGCCTCGTGCTGGCGCCGGCCGGCGAGCGGCTGCTCGCCCAGGCGCGCCGCCTGCTGGCGATGAACGACGAGGTCTGGTCGTCGATGCGCACGCCGGCCTTCGAGGGCGAGGTCCGCCTCGGCGTGCCCTACGACATCATCGGCAGCTTCGTGCCGGCGATCCTGCGCCGCTTCGCCAAGGCGCAGCCGCGGGTGCGCGTCAGTCTGGTGTGCGAGGATTCCAAGGTGGTGCGCGAGCAGCTCAAGTCGGGCGGCGTCGATCTTGCGCTCACCACCGAGACCGAATGCGGCCGCCACGGCGAGACGCTGCGCACCGACCGCCTGGTCTGGGTCGGCGTGCCGGGCGGCGACGCGCATTTGAAGGACCCGCTGCCGGTCTCGCTCGGCGCGCCGACCTGCGTGTTCCGGCCCGTCGCGGTCGAGGCGCTGGGCAAGGCGCGGCGCGACTGGCGCGCGGTCTGCGAGGTGAGCCGCATGGAGCCGGTCCATGCCGTCCTCGAAGCCGGCCTCGCCGTGGCGCCGCTCCTGCGCTCCTCGGTGCCCGAGCGCTTCGAGATCCTGTCGGGCAAGGAGGCCCGCGAGGCACGCCTGCCGTCGCTGCCCGAATTCCGCATCAATCTCTATGCGCCGCCCGGCCTCAGTCCTGCCGCGCGCGACCTCGCCGACCACGTGCGCGCGAGCTTTTCGCTCGGCGCCCGCCTTCGTCACAACAATTGATACGATCCATCGCTGTCCTGTCGGACCCTGTGAATTTATCATCGGTGTCGCAAACGGAGTGTCGATGCGTTTTCTCCCGCTCAGATGGCTGTTCAGGCTAGGCTTTTGGGGTGTGGCCTGGCTCGTCCTGACGGGCGATCTGCAGATCAAGCTGCCCGACACGGTGCTCGGCTACGCGGTGCCGAAGCAGGCCAAGGAGTGGGTCGAGGGCGCTCAGATGGACGACGTGACCAACGGGTTCAACAACATCGCCGGCAGTTTGAAGTAAATCGTTTCAGGGAATTAGAGGGGGCGTCGAGCGGGCCCGGGCTGCGCGATCTTCGGATCGGGCGGCGCCGGGTCCGTCTTTTTCACGAACTCTCTTCCTGCTCGGCACCTACTTCTCGGGCCGCGCGCACCGCCGCCAGGCGTCGGACGTTCGCCTCCTCCGGCCGGTCGCAGGGCGTCGACTTGTTGCGCATGGCCTCGATCTCCGCCGGCCGGATCGTGGGCGCATTCTCGATTGCCGGCCCCTTGGCATCGAGCATCGCCGCATAGATCACCGCGCTGCTGCGGCTTTCGAACACGTATTTCTCGATCAGCTCGACGAGGTCGACCAGGGCGCCGGACATGGTCCATTCGCGCGAGATCCTGCGGTCGCGATCGCGCGTCAGCAGCAGGTAGTTCGAGACCGACAGCAGGGTCATGTGGTCGAACGCCTCGATCATGTCGACGATCCGGGTGAAGCTGCAAAGCTTCTGCTTGGCGCAAGAGCTCAGCGCCTCGAGGCGCCCGTAGACCACCATCAGCTTTTCTTCGATGTTGTTCGGCCTGCCGCAGGCCTCCATCTCCTTGTCTTCGTTTTCGACCAGGTCCCACCAGCCGGCGGCGAGCCTGAAGGCCTCGTCCTTGTTGCGGACGTCGCGGAAGCGGGCGTAGGAGAGGTGGCCCTTGGCGGCGCGCTCGAAGCGGAGCGTGAACTCCTCGATCTCCCACAGATAGCGGATGTAGTCGCGCTCCATCAACCGGTCGAAGTAGCGCAAGGTGGCGTCGGTTTGCCGCTTGCTGGACTCGGCCTTCCAGTTCGACCAGGCCACGGTGGCGGTCAAGGCCAGGATGCACGCCATGATGACCTGCATGAAGACGCCGAGCCGCGGCGCGGTGACGTGATTGACGACCCTGAGTTTCATCGGCAGGCCTTCAGCTTGTCCGGTCGCAATCGACTATATCGCGCGACCGTTCGAAATCCGACTCCCTCCATCGTTTCGGGAAGGAGATAAACCTTCGGTTGCTCTGAATTCTTTTCCCTACCGCGGCGGCAGCAGCCTCTTCGCCTGCATCTCGGCAAAGCACTTGCGGAACATCGCCTCGGTATCCATCACCTCGTGGAAGCCGGCCTGCATCAGCTTGATGGTCGAGACCAGTGCCGGCGGGCCCGGCCTGTCGCGGCCGTAGCCCATCGTGTAGTCGGCATATTCGAACGACAGCCCGACGAACTCCCTGAGGGTGCCCGACGTGAGGCCGTGCGCCTTGCGGATCTCCGCCCAGTCGTCCTCGCGCGGCCGGATCTCGCTGTCGAGCCGAAGCGGCACGTGACGGCCCGCTTCGAAGCCCAGTGCGTCGGCGATGGCGGGCCACACGTTGGGCCACACGAACACGTCGCCGTTGGTGACGTTGAAGATCTCGTTGCGCGCCGCGACGGCTTCGCCCGACCAGGCGATGGCGCGCGCCAGAAGATCGGCATCGACCGCCTGCGCCACCCGCCCGATACCGCCGGGATAGTCGAGCGCCGTCTTGCCCGCCCGCCGCATCATCGCCGCATAGACGCCCAGCGCCGGGATCACGTTCATGGCGCTGCCCACTGAATCGCCCACGATCAGCACCGGCCGCAGGATCGACCAGGCCCAGTCCTTGCCCTGCTGCGCCTCGCGCAGATAGCGCTCCTGGTTCCAGTAGAAGTTCGGCTGCTCGTGCATCTCCGAGCGGTTCTCGCGCGCCGGCACGGTGAGCGGCCGGACATGCACGCCATAGGCCTTGGTGCCCTGCAGCAGCGCCACATGGCGCAGGCCGGGCGAGGCCTTTTCGAGCGGTCCAAACAGATTGCGCAGCATCGCCTCGTTGGTGCGGATCTGCTCCTCCTCCTGCCAGCCGGCGACCAGCCCCGGCCGCTCGTAGAGCGCGGCATAGACGAGGTGGGTTACGCCCGCGAACTCCGGCGCGAGCGCCGCACAGGCGGTTTCATCGGTGAGATCGAGCGGCAGGAAGCGCGCGCCATGGGTCTCGTCGGGCCGCCGGCGCGAAAGGACGATCACGTCGCAGTCCCTCTGCGAGGCGAAATGCTTCAGTGCAGCATGGCCGACGAGGCCGGTGGCGCCGGCGACCAGGACTTTCTTGGCTGTCATGTGCCCATTATCGCACAAACAAAAACCGTCTATGCTTTGCCATTCCCCGGGGAGGACCGATGGAATTTGGCATGTTCCACGAATTTCAGGCGATGCCCGGCGAGAGCGCCGCGCAGTCCTTCGCCCATTCCTTCGAGCAGGTCGACGCGGCGGAGCGCTGGGGGCTCGACGCCATGTGGCTGGCCGAGCTGCACTTCGCGCCCGAGCGCTCGGTGCTGTCCTCGCCGCTGATCCTGGCCGCCGCGATCGCGGCGCGCACCCAGCGCATGAAGATCGGCACGGCCGTCCAGGTGCTGCCGCTCTGCCATCCGCTGCGGCTCGCCGAGGAGGTCGCCACCATCGACCAGCTGAGCCAGGGCCGGCTGATCTTCGGCGTCGGCCGCTCGGGCTTCGCCCATACCTACAAGACCTACGGCGTGGACTATGGCGAGAGCCGCGAGCGCTTCACCGAGACGCTGGAGATCGTGAAGCGCGCCTTCACCGAGGAGCGCTTCTCGCACAAGGGCAAGTACTTCGCCTACGACAACGTCCGCCTGGCGCCCAAGCCATGGCAGACGCCGTGGCCCGAGATCCGCGTCGCCGCCGCCAGCCCCGACACCTACCTCGAGGTCGCGGCGATGGGCCATCCGATCTTCGTCGCCGCCCGCACCGGCAATCTTTCCGAGCTGGCGCCCCTGGTGAAGACCTACCGCGACGCCTGGAAGGAAGCGGGCCATCCCGGCAAGGGCGAGGTCTATCTCCGCGTGCCGGTCTATGTCGCCGAGACCGAGGAGGCCGCGCGCGAGGAGCCGCGCGAGAGCATCATGCATCTGCTGCGCTATATCGGCGAACGCCTGGCCGCGTCGGCGAGCGCATCGGGTGCAAGGGAGATCGAGAACCGGGCCGAGCGCGGACTGAAGAACCTGACCATCGATTACGACGAGGTGCTGCGCGAACGGATGATCGTCGGCACGCCCGCCAGCGTGGTCGACCGGCTGCAGGAGGTGCGCGAAGTGCTCGGTCTCGACGGCATCCTGGCGGAGCTCAATCCCGGCAGCCTGATCCCGCATGAGCGGGTGATGACGGCGCTGCGGCTGCTCTGCCAGGAGGTCATGCCGCGGTTCAAGTAAGCGCGTGGCCGACGTCCGCTTCAAAGCCGTCTCGGTGGCCCTGTTCGCCGCACTGATGCTCGCCGCCTGCAACGACAAGGGCTCGCTCGATCGCTCGCAGGTGGAGTATGTGAAGGTCGAGGGCCGGCGCTACGAAGTGCGTATCGCGCCCACGACCGTCGAGGGCGAGTATCGGATGCTGATCGTGCGCGCCACCCTTGTCGTCAATCCCGATCCCGAGCTCGAACGCAGCCGCGCCATGGCTGTGGCGAAACCGTTCATGGAGCGGACCTGCAAGGAGGCGTCGTACAAGGTGCTGGAGGACAACCTCGCCGATAACGTCAATTTCTACACGCGCTTCCGCTGCGGCCCCTGACGGATGGCGTGACATGAGACGGCTTGTCTGGATTGCCATCGCTGTCGCCTTCACTGGCTTTGCCGGCGGATGCGCTGACAAGTATGCGCCCTTCTCCTTCAAGGACCATCCGGGCTATACGCCGGCCGGCACCAAGGCACCCACCGATCCGCGGCGCACGCCCGCCGGCTTTGTCCCCTGACGGCCCGCGCGGGTCACTCCACCTTGGCACCCGAGGCCTTGATGACCGGCGCCAGCTTCTTCTCGTCGGCCTCGCGGAAGGCGGCGGTGTCGGCGGGGTTCATCCAGATGCGCGTGGCGCCCTGCTTGTCGAAGGCCACCTTGACCGCCTCGCTCTCCAGCGCCTTCTGGGTGAGCGCCGACAGTTTCTCGACCATGGCCGGCGGCAAGCCGGCCGGGCCGCAGATGCCGCCCCATGAGGTGATCTCGAAGCCGGGCAGGAACTCGGCCATCGCCGGGGTATCGGGCACGTTGGGATGGCGCTTGGCCGACGTCACCGCGAAGCCCTTCACCTTGCCGCCGCGCATCAGGCCGAGCGGGCCGGGAATATTGTCGAACATCATGTCGACCTGGCCCGCCAGGATGTCCTGGTGGGCGGGCGCGCTGCCCCTGTAGGGCACGTGCAGGAGGTTCACGCCGGCCATGCTCTTGAAGAGCTCACCGGTGATCTGCGGGCTGGTGCCGGCGCCGGACGAGGCGAAGCTGTACTTGCCGGGATTGGCCTTCGCGACCGCGATCAGCTCGGGCACCGTGTTGGCCGGGAAATCGAGCCGCGTCATCAGCATGTTGGGCACCGACCACAGCATGGCGATGCCGGTGAAATCCTTGCCGGCGTCGAACGGCAGCCTGGCATAGAGGGTCGGCGCGATGGCGTGCGCGGCGATAGTGTAGAGGCCGATCGTGTACCCGTCCGGGGCGGACTTGGCGATGATATCGGCGCCGAGCACGCCGCCCGAGCCGGCCCTGTTGTCGATGATGAATTGCTGGCCGGTCATCTGTTCGAGCTCGTGGCAGACGATGCGCGACAGCGTGTCGGTCGGTCCGCCGGCAGGGAACACGACGATGTACTTGACCGGCCGGTTCGGCCAGTCGTTGGCCGCCCGGGCGACGCCGGACGCGATCATCGGCGCCGCCAGCGCGCCGCCCGAGAGTGCAAGCGCGCGACGGCGCGGCAGGATCAGTCTTGTCATTCTAAAAATTCCTCCACTGTATTTTGTTGGGGCGGATTTTATACATTCGGTGTCGATGCGCATCTGTCGAATCGAGCCGCGACGGCAGGGTTTGTCATCCTGAGCGCAGCGAAGGATCTCATCGCCGCTTGCCATCGGCATGAGATCGTTCGCTTCAGCGCGGATCTGATCCGCGCGACTCAGGATGACTGATTACCGATGGCAGCCGGCCAGGCGGCGCTCTAGCATCTGCCCAAGAGGGAAGAGCGCGTGATCACCAGGCTGCTCGTCGAATTGCTCCTGGCCGTGGCCGTCGGGGTCGCGGTGTACCTCGCGGCGACGGGGTCCGCGCGTCGGTCGGCTGTGCCGGCGGGCGCGCCGCTGAAAGGCTTCGCCGGCTGGCTGCTGGTCCTCGCCATCGTTCAATGGCTCGCCGTGCTGGTCCTCGCCGGCGACCTCTTGCGCGGCGGCGCGACCCTCGTCGAAGCGATCGGCCATCTCGCCCTGCTCGGCTTCGTGCTGGCAACCGCGCTCGCCATGATGCGCCGCCACCGTCTCTTTCCCGCGCTGCTGCGCATCGAGCTGGTGCTGCTGGTCGTCCTGCCCACGCTCTTCTGGGCGACGCCTGAGACGGGGAGCTACGTGACCGAGCCCAAGCTCTGGATCGCCGCGGCGCTTCGCTTCGTGTGACCGGTCTCTTCGCCGCGGCGTGGTTCATCTATTCGCTGCGCTCGGTCCGGGTTCGCCACACCTTCGTCTAGGCGATTGAACGATGGCTGTGGCAATTGCCACAGCGTCGCGCGCCCCAAATCGCGCTTATCTGCACGATGGGCCGTGTGTTCATTCTCGGCGCTGGCAGCAGCGTCTATGCCGGGTTTCCCCTGGGCAAGGATCTGTGGGATTTCCTGATCGACCATTGCGGTCCCTTGGGCAGCGCCATGGAGACCGTGTCGGCCCACCTCAGCACGCTGGACGCGGACCATCGATTGGAGGCGACTCGCGACCTCGAACTCACCCTGACCAACCTCGAGACGGGCGCGATCAAGCCCATGCCGGCCGGTGACCTCTATCAGTCGAAGGGCAAGCGATGGGATCTGGCCGAGAAGCAGGCCCTGCGCTCGAAGCTGCGCCACACCCTGCAGAACGAGCCGCGCTTCAACTACAACGACTATTGGGACAGCCAGCGGATTCGCCGCTCCTCGCCGGTGACGGCCTGGCGGACCCGCGTGCAATTGCACTCGTTGAAGGACCTGATCGGCGATTTCGTCGCCGCCTTCCTGCTCCATCACGCCTGCATCTGGTTCGGTCGGCGCCATTTCCATGGCACCGGCGAGCCGTGGCCGGCGGACAACCAGCGATCCTTCCGGCATCGCTGCCCGTGCCGCCAAGTACCTGAAGATCGGCCAGGTGCACGATGTCTTCGCTGCGATCGGCCGGCATTTCCGGCCGGGCGATACTGTGGTCACGTTCAACTACGACGCGACGGTCGAAGCGAGCTTGTGGGAACGCGGGCTCTGGCATTTTGCCGACGGCTACGGATTTCCCGTTGCAATCGAAGCGCCGCGCCTGAAGCGCTATGCGCGGTTGCGCCGGCCGTCTTCGGTGACGGTCCTGAAGCCGCATGGTTCGGTCAACTGGGTGAGAAGCAACCGCGATGGCGCGATCGGCAGCAACTATCTCGGCCTGCTGTTCGGCCTGCCGGCGTTCAGCACCTATCTTTCCGACCTCGACCCGGAAGAGGGCTGGGAAACGCGGCACACCGAGGACACGCTGCTCGCCCCCACCTACATGAAGGACTACGCCGCCGATCCCACCCTGAGCCTCATCTGGGATCGCATCGAGACGGCCGTGGCGACGGCGACGGAGATTTCCGTCGTCGGCTACAGCCTGCCGAAAGGCGACAAGGCGGCGCGCGGCAGGCTGGGAGCCGCGCTGCAAAAGAACGCGGCCTGCCGCGCCGTCACGATCGTGTCGCCCGGCGAGCGCGCGCGAAGCGAATGGCCGGCGTTCCTCGACGCTGCCGGCAAGCACGTCGACTGGCGAACCGGGACGTTCGACGCCTGGATAGGTGCGCCAAGGGCCTCGCCATCCGCGCGGTAATGCGAGTTCCGATATGACGTAATCACGTCCTCCCCAGCTTCGCTGGGGAGGTGTCGCTGTCATATAGCGACGAAGGGGTCATGAGCTTCATCGGTAGCGCTCATGACCCCTCCGCCCGCTTCAGCGCCTGCACAGCCGCTTGCGCGGGCACCTCCCCTTCGCGGACTCCGCGAAGGGGAGGAGTGCGAATCAATGCCACCGGATTCCGCTCCAGACGGTAGCAGTGCCATTGGCCCAACCGCCGCCGATCCGCTACGGTGCGCCGTCCCATCATTGGCCGCCGTCGCAGGAGCCTTCAACGTGACCAACCGCGCCCACATCCTTCTCTGGACCGACCAGACCGCTGCCTATCTCGACGCCATCCAGGCGGCCGGCCTCGCCGACCGCGTCGCGATCGATACCCTGCCGCGCAAGGACAGGCCGTCGGCCGACCAGCTCGCCCGCACCGAGGCGCTGATGGCGGGCGGCGTTCCGGCAGGCCTCTTGCCCTCCATGCCGAAGCTGCGCTGGGCCCAGGCGATGAGCGCGGGCGTCGAGGGCTGGCTCGGCCTGCCCGACCTGCCGCCCAACCTCACGCTCACCTGCGCGCGCGGCACGCACACCGAATCGATGCCCGAGAACATCATGGGCGCGCTGTTCTATGTCGCCAAGCCCGTGCGCATCGCAGTCGAGAACCAGAAGAGCGGCAAATGGGTCCATACCATGCCGCAGCCGCTGACCGGCAAGACGCTGGGCATCCTGGGCCTGGGCGCCATCGGCCAGGAGGTGGCGCGCCTCGCTTCGGCCTTCGGCATGCGCGTGATCGGCACCCGCCGCCGGCCCGTGCCGATGCCGAACGTGGCCGAGATCCTGCCGCCCGAGCGCACCGACGAGGTGCTGGCGCAGTCCGACTACGTGCTGCTGCTGCTGCCGGCCACGCCCGCCACCGACAATTTCATCGATGCCGGGCGTCTGGCGAAGATGAAGCCGACCGCCTGGCTGCTGAATTTCGGCCGCGGCCACATCATCAAGGACGACGACCTGATCGCCGCCGCCAAGGCCAAGAAGATCGCCGGCGCCGTGCTCGACGTCTTCCGCCAGGAGCCGCTGCCGGCCGACCATCCGTTCTGGAAGGCCGAGGGCATCATCGTGCTGCCCCATATCGGCGGGCCGCACCCGCAGCGCGACAAGTTCGTCGCCCGCCTGTTCGTGGAAAATCTCGGCCGCTTCCTCGACGGTGCCCCGCTGAAGGAAGTCGTCGACCGCGCGGCGGGGTACTGACAGGCTTTCCGTCGTCGTCAGGCCGCCAACGGCGCCGTCCAGGCGTTGTAGCCGTAGACCCAGTCGGTATCCGTCACGCCCCGGAGCCAGGTGTTCTGGCGCGAGGTGAGCTGGATGCGCGAGGTCCGTTCCTTCCGCGTCGCTTCGTATCTTCCGAAGGCCGCCGCGACGCCGTCCCGCCCCCCTCCTTGTTGGGCGACGCCGGCGAGGCAGCGCGACAGGATCGCCGCATCCTCGATCGCCATCGCAGCACCCTGCGCCATGTAGGGCGTCATGGGGTGTGCCGCGTCGCCCAGCAGGACGGCGTTGCCGTCGGCCCATCGCTCGAGCGGTTCGCGATCGACCAGCGTCCGCTTGTGCACCGACGGGCAGGCGGCCAGCACGCGTCGCACCGAGGGATGAAAGCTTTCGAACGCCGCCTGCAGCACCTTCACGTCGCCCTCGGCCGACCAGGATTCGAGGCCGCCCTCCGGCTCGGGCTGGCTGGTGACGAAATAGACTTCGCTGCGATCCGGCTTCACCGGATACATGACGATGTGACGGTCCTCGCCCCACCATTTCACGCATTCGAAGATCCCGTCACCCTCGAGAAGCGCCGCCGGAAAAGTCGTGCGATAGGCGATGCGTCCGGTGAAATGCGGCTCGGCTTCGCCGAACAGCATGTCGCTCACGATCGAATGCACGCCGTCGGCGCCGATCACGGCGTCGGCCCGGGCGGTGTGTCCGTTGGCGAAGGAGAGGCGCACGCCGTCCGCCACCTGGTCCAGTCCGACCAGCTTGTGGTCGAGTCGGCACGCATTCCGCCGGCACGGCGCTGGCCAGCGCCTCGTGCAAGTCGCCGCGATGGGCCAGGAGATAGGGTGCGCCGTATTTCTCCTCGGCGGCGGGGCCGAAAATCATGTCGAACAGGATCTCGCCCGTCCGCCAATCCCGGTTGTTCCACGAGCGCGGGTAGAAGGTCTGGGCGCGCAGCCGCTCCTCCAGCCCAAGCCCGCGCAGCACATGCATGGCGTTGCAGCCGATCTGGATGCCTGCGCCCAGCCGCGTGAACTGGCGGGCCTGCTCGTAGACCGTGACGTCGATGTCCGTGCTTGCGCAGCGCCGCTGCCGCCGCCAGCCCGCCCATGCCGGCGCCGACGATGGCGACGTTTAGTTTGCCTTTAGCCATGAGTGATGCCTCATCCGCATCTGTCATCCTGAGCGTAGCGAAGGATCTCGTACGCCATTGGCAAGCGGCGATGAGGTCCTTCGCTGCGCTCAGGACGACATTGCGCTCAGGACGACACTTCGCTCAGGCCGCCGCCTTCTTGCGGTTGGCTTCGAGCCTGGCGTCGACCAGGGCGACGCCCGCGTCGATGACCGGATGGCTGAGGCCCTTCTGCCGCGCGATGAGCTGGACCAGCTTGTCGGCGCGCTCGATGTTGGGCACGCCGTTGTTGAGCGCGCGCGCGGCCGAGGCCGGCCGGGTAAGGCTCTGGGCGGCGGCGGCATATTTCTCGAACGGCACGAGGTCGGCGGGGTTGGCGCCCAGCTTGATGCAGAGGTCGATGACGAAATCGTAGACCGAGCGCGAGGTCTCGATGTCGCTGTGGACCGCCTCCTGGGCGGTCCGCATGCCGTCCTTGGTGACGCAGCGATAGTTGCCGGCGAGCAGCATCGCCCATTTGGCCAGCGGCACGAAGATCGAGTTGTAGACGCGGAGCTTGACCGGCAGCTCGATCTTGCCGTCGGGCGTGTCGAAGCGCACCGCCTCGATGTCCTTCTCGAGCTGGCGCAGGATGGCGGTCGACTTCTCGTCCTTGAGGCGCGCGACCTTGAAGTTGGTCGGCAGCGTCACCTGCAGCACATTGACCTTCTCTTCCGGCGGGCGGATCGCCTGCGGATCGGGGCTGCACAGCGTGAGCGTCTCGGGATCGAAGCTGTCCCACACGGTGGGGTCGGTATAGGCGGGCTTCAGCAGGTCGTGATTGAGGCCGGGGATGCGCCGCACATAGGGCAGCGGCGGCATGTTCATGATCGACATGCAGGGCTTGCGCGACTTGGCGACGGCGTCGAGCAGCTCGCGCACGCCGGGCGAACGATACTGCGGCTCCTGCATGGCAAGGCCGATCAGGTCGTAGTCGCCCGGATTCACGCCGGCGGTGCCGCCCGCCGTCACCTTGCCCGCCAGCTTGCGCGAATCGATCTCGATCGGATCCTTGCGGCCGCGGATCGGCATGCGCACGCGGAAGCCCTCGGCATTGATCAGGTCGGCCTCGGCCGGCAGGCAGATCAGGTGCACCGAATGACCGCCGAACAGCATCTTGGAGGCGAGAAGCGACCCGTAGGACGCACCCATGATCATGATCTTGTAAGGCATTCGTTTCATCCCCTGCGACTTTGCCGGTCATTGTCGCGTCAACTTCGCGTTCCCGTCAAAGCTCAAGCGGACTGTGGGCCTCCAGCCCTCCAGATGCGGGCCTGCAGGCCCGCGGTCCACTTGAATCAGTACAGCAGGTGGGGTTGCCGCCGTGCGCGGAAATCCGCAGGCCCGGGCGCCCAGGAGCGGGCGATGTCGCGCGGATCGCCGCCGGCCTTGACCGCGTCGAGCGAGCCCCGCGAGCCGATCATGCTCAAGGTGCGGTCGATCTGGAACTTGCTGCCATAGAGGCGATAGAGCGCCGACATCAGCTCGACGCCCAGCAGCGGCGTGTCGAGCCGGTTGCGATCGGTGACGACGAAACGCACGCCCTGGCACTGCTGGCCGGGATAGACCCATTCGCGCGGCGTGAAGGTCACGGCCTCGAACCTGATGCCCGCCAGTCCGCGCGCGATTGAGCGCCGCGGCCAGCGCCGCGCCGTCGATCCACGGCGCACCCATCAGCTCGAACGGCGTGTCGGTGCCGCGGCCGACGCTGACATTGGCGCCTTCGATCATGGCCACGCCGGGATAGAGCACGGCCTGTTCCAGCTTGCGCAGGTTGGGCGAGGGCGGCACCCAGGCGAAGCCGGTCTGGTCGAACCACATCGCGCGCGTGTAGTGGCGCATCTCGACGACATGCAGCTTGGCCTCGAGCTTCTTCTCGGCGTTGAACAGCCGCGCCAGCTCGCCGATCGTCATGCCATAGCGCACCGGCAGCGGCAGGTAGGTGATGAACGAGGTGAGGTCGGAATCGAGCACCGCACCCTGCACGGTATCTCCGGTGATCGGGTCGGGCCGGTCGAGCACGAAGAAGTCGAGCTTCAGTTGCGCCGCGGCCTCCATCGCATAGGCCATGGTCGTGGGATAGGTGTAGTAGCGCGTGCCCACGTCCTGCATGTCGAAGACCAGCGCATCGAGGCCGGCCAGCATGGCGGCGGTCGGCCGCCGGGTTTCGCCGTAGAGGCTGTAGACGGGCAGGCCGGTCGCCTGGTCGCGTCCCGACGCGATGCGGCCCTCGCTCGACGCGCCCAGCCCATGCTCGGGGCTGAACAGCGCCACCAGCCTGGGGCCCGTCGCCTGGTGCATCACATCCACGGTGCGTCGCCCCGCTTTGTCGCGCGCCGAGTTGTTGGTGATGAGGCCCACCCGGCGCCCGGCCAGCTCGCGGAATTCGTAGGCTTCGAGGACATCGATGCCCGACAGCACCTGGGCGCGCTGGCCGCCGCGCGCCGCGGCTCCCGCGACTTCGGCGATCCGCCGCAGCATCGGCAGGATGTTGCCCTTGCCGTCGGGATGCAGGCGGTTGGTGAGGATGATCAGGAAGGTCCTGGTCTCGGGGTCGATCCAGATCGCCGTGCCGGTATAGCCGGTGTGGCCGTAGGAACGCGGCGAGAAGGACGGCGCGAACCACACGGCATAGGGCGAATCGATGTCCCAGCCCAGGCCGCGCAGGGCCGAGCCGCCGGGCGGGCTCTGCGGCCGCGTCATCGCCGCCACGGATGCCGCCGTCAGGATCCTGCGGCCGCCTGGCGTGGCGCCGCCGGCCAGCATCATCTGCGCCAGCTTGGTGAGGTCGTCGGCGGTGGTGAAGACGCCGGCCTGGCCCGCGACTCCGCCCATGCGATAGGCGATGGGATCCTGGACCTCCCCCCAGCGCAGCTCGCCGCCTTCGACGTCGGCCGGCGCGATGCGGTCGCGCAGCGCCGGCGAGGGGCGGAAGCCGGTATCGTGCATGCCGAGCGGCTGGAAGATGTTCTTGGCGGCGTAGGTCTCCAGGGGCTCGCCCGAGACGCGCCGCACCAGCTCGCCCAGGACGATGAAATCGACGTCGCTGTAGACGAAGCGCGTGCCGGCGGGCGCCAGAGGTTTCACGGCGGCGACAGTGTCGAGCGCGCCCTCGGTGCCGGTCCACGCGCGCGTCGGAATGCCGGCCGGCAGGGCGGCATAGTGGGTCAGGAGCTGGCGGACGGTGATGTCGCCCTTGCCGTTGGCGGCGAAGGCCGGCCAGTAGGCCGCTGCCGGCCGGTCGAGATCGATCTGGCCGCGTTCGACGAGCTGCTCGATGGCGATGGAAGTCGCCATCACCTTGGTGAGGGAGGCGGCATCGTAGATCGTGTCGATCCTGGTCGGCTTGACCGAGGGCATCAGGGCAGCGGTTGCCGTAGGCTTGGCGCACCACGATCCTGTCGCCGATGCCCAGCACGACCACCGCGCCGGGCAGATGACCGGCGGCGATCTCCTCGTTCACGATGGCGCCGATGGCCTGCGCGGTCTGGGTCGCGTTGGCGGCGGGCGGGGCGGCGGAGGCCGGCGTGGTCGTCGCCGCACAGGCCGCGACGGCCTGGCAGGCCAGGCCGACGAGGAAGAGACGCAGGGCCGCTGCGCGACCCCTCGAGCCGCTAGGGCGCCTCGGCCCTGATGTCATTGGTCGAGTAGACGTTGCGCGGATTCCACAGCATCCATCCGTCGGTGGTCGCATCGCGCGACGCCTTGGTCTGCTTGCCGATCTGGTCGGCGCCGAAGATCTGTCCGCCAAAGGCATAGTCGGTAAACGCCTGCAGCCAGGGCCTGTATTTCACCGCCGTGTTGGCTGTCCTCTTCTTGCACTCATCGAGCGACAGCTTGACGATCTCGTAGGGATTCTGGACGGGATTGCGGTAGCCGGGGATCCCGAACTGGAAGCCCGACGGATAGAGCATGGGCGAGATGACGTCCACCGCCGATGCCAGGTCCTCGACCCGCTGTCCGATACCGGTATCGTTCTGGTTCCAGCAGACATAGCCGAAGGAATCCATCGCCAGGAACACGTTGTAGGGCACCAGTCGCCGCCGCGCTTCGCGCAGGAAGCC
This sequence comes from uncultured Alphaproteobacteria bacterium, assembly GCA_963843185.1. Lineage (GTDB taxonomy): Bacteria > Pseudomonadota > Alphaproteobacteria > Reyranellales > Reyranellaceae > Reyranella. The sequence goes on along the minus strand of CAWJJJ010000021.1, from coordinate 39,666 downwards.
GGTGATCGCGGCCACGCGCGAGTTCTCGTCGGAGGCCTGCGCGAAGGCGAGGCCTCCGGTATCGGGGAAACGCACATAGTCGAACTGGATCTCGTCGAACCCGGCGGCGGCGGCCTCTTCGGCGATGCTTATCGGATAGTCCCAGGCTTCCTTGCGCGAGGGATCGATCCAGGCCAGCCCCTCGCGATCCTTCCAGATGCCGCCGCCCGAACGAACGGCCCATTCGGGATGGACGCCGACCGCGAGGTCGTCCTTGAAGGTCACGATGCGCGCAATCAGGTAGAGGCCCTTGGCCTTGAGCGAGGTCACGAGTTCCTTCAGGTCGGGAATGGTGCGGACCTTGAGTGCGCCGGCCTTGGCGGCGAGCGGCACGGCGCTGGGATAGGGAATGAGGCCGCGGTCGCCCTTGACGTCGATGACCAGGGCGTTGAGTTTGCTTTTCTGGATCACCTCCAGCGCCGGATCGCGCAGGAACGGCGCGCCGATGCCATAGACCGTGAGGTAGAGCGCCTTGGGCATGAGCGGCGTCAGCTTGACCGGCTGGGGGCTCGCATCCGCCGCCACGATGTCGGCGCGGCCATAGCCGGTCAGCCGGACCTTCAGTGGCTTGCCGCCATCGTCGATCTTGTACTTGCCCTCGGCGTCGGTGCGCACGGTCTGATCGCCCGCCGTGACGATGGCGCCGGCCAGCGGCGCATTGGTGGCGCCGTCGATGACGGTGCCCTCGCGTTGCTCAGCCTGGGTTGCCGGCACCAGGAACAGCAACGCAGCGGCGGCGGCAACGGCGGCGAGACATGATTGCATCAGGATCCTCATTTGGATGTCGCCAGCACCGCCTCGAAGCGGGCGCCGCGATCGGCGTCGGTGACGATGGAGCGGGGCAGCGACATCGCCTTTTCAGCCCGCGTGACGGGACGGCGGTCGATGGTGAAGGCGGCGACATAGCCCGCCTCCTGCGCCCATTTCTCCAACTCGGCATCGTGGATGCCGAACGGCCAGGCCAGCAGATCGACCTTGCCGCCCGTGCGCTGCTCGAGGATGGCCTTGGGCTTGGTGAACTGGTCCTTCACGAACTTCTCGTAGGCCGGCGGCGCGAGGCGCTTCTTCTCGACGTTGAAGTTGGGGTGCCAGAAGGTGTGCGACTGGATCTCGACCAGGCCGGAGGCCTTCATCTCGGCCAGCTGCGCCCAGGTGAGCGCATAGTCGGCGTTGGAGATCGCCGAGGGGTAAATAAAGAGCGTGACGGGGATCTTGTAGCGCTGGATCAGCGGAAACATGTCCGTGTAGACCGTGCGATGGCCGTCATCGACGGTGATGACCACGGCGCGCGCGGGCAGCGGGGTTTCGGCGTTGGCGGGCGCCGACTCGCCGAGCGCCGCCATCAGCGCCTGCAAGGGAACGACGTGCCAGCCGTGCTCCTGGATCAGCTTGAGCTGGGACTCGAAGACCGGCGTCGTCACCGTCATGGCGTCTGCGGCCACCGGCCCGAGACGGTGATAGAGCAGGATGGGAACGCTGAGCGGCGGTGGATCTGCTGCCTGGCTGGAGGAACAAAGGAACAACGACATCAGCGCGGCCGTCGCCGCCGCCAACAAGCTTCCCCCAAAGCGCATCATCTGTGCCTATCGGTCGTGTGTTCCTGGAGAAGTAACGCTGCGCCCCGATTAAGGCTCCATTGAGTCAGGAGATGAGTTGTTTGTGTCCGAGGCCGCGCCGCGGTGTTCAATTCGGAACAAGAAACCCGCGCACCTTCTCCACCGCCTCGGCCAGGCCGACGCGCTCGATGCTGACGCCTGACGGAAACGCCCCCAGCAGCCGCGTCGGCAGGCGCGAATCCAGCATCACGAACACGCCGCGATCGTCGGCGCGGCGGATCAGCCGGCCATAGGCCTGCTTGAGCCGGAGCCGCGCCAGCATGTCGTCGTAGGCATTGGCGCCGGCGCCGGCCTTCTTCCACGCCGCCTTGCGCGCGCGGTGGAGGATGTCGGGGCGCGGCCAGGGCACGCGGTCGAACACGATCAGGCGCAGCGAGCGGCCGGGCACGTCGACGCCGTCGCGCACCGCATCGGTGCCGAGCAGGCAGGAATGTTCCTCGGCGCGGAAGATATCGACCAGGGTGGCGGCATCCATGCCGCCGACATGCTGGGCGTAGAGCGGCAGGCCGGCCTCCTCGAGCGCCGGGGCGATGCGCTGGTGCACGGCGCGCAGCCGGCCGATGGCGGTGAACAGGCCGAGCGCGCCGCCGCCCGAGGCCAGGAACAGCTCGCGATAGGCCGCCGCCACCTGGTCGGCGTCGTCGCGCTTCACGTCGCGCACGATCAGCACCCGCGTGGCGTCGGCATAGTCGAAGGGCGAGGCCATGGCGGCGCGCATCGCCGGCAGGCTGAGATGGCGCGTGCCGGTGCGCGCCTCGGCCACCATCCATGAAGCCGAGGGCGAGTCGGCCAGCGTCTCGCTGTCCTCGTCGTTGGCGGCGGCCGGCACGCCCAGCGAATCGCGCAGCGTCGCCGAGGTGATGACCGCGCCGTGCGAGGGGCGGATCACCGAATTCACGAAGGGCTCGGTGGGGTCGAGATAATGACGGTACATGCCGACATCGATCTCGCGCTCCTGGATGCGCTCGACGGCGAACCAGTCGACGAAGGCGGGGTCGGGCTCGTTGTGCAGGCCGCGCAGCATGGCGCGCCAGGCCTCCAGCGTCGCCTCGCAGCGGTTGGCGAGCGAGCGCGCCACGCCTTCGATGCGCGCGCGCTGGCCCGAATCGAGCTTGTCGGCCTCGCCCTCCAGCTTGGCGCGCAGCGCCTGCCGCAGCCGGCGCACCGGCGCGAGCATCCGGTCGAGCGCCTCGCTCAGGCGGTCGGCCGCCTCGATCAGGCCGGGATTGAGCGGGCGCACGTCGCATTCCTGGCCGAAGCCCTGGTCTTCGCCGGCCGCGCGCGCGCGCACCTGCTGGCGCACCAGCGCCAGAAACTCCTCGGCCGGACCCAGCACGGTGCCGTCGGCAAGCCGCGTCTGCCAGTTGGGCGAGGGCAGCTGCTGCGCCAGATCGAGCAGGCGGCGCAGCGCCGCCTGGGCTTCGACGTCCTCGCCCAAGAGGTCGCTGAGGCGGCGCTCGAGGCCGCGGGCGCGGCTGCCGCGCCGTCCCTCCGAGCCGAGCAGCCAGCGGCGCAAGTCGGCGGCCTCGACGCCGCTCAGATGAGCGCCGAAGGCGCCATCGGCGGCATCGAACAGATGATGGCCCTCGTCGAACACGTAGCGCAGCGGGCGGGTGGCGTCGTCGAGGCCGCCCATCGCCGCCTGGATCATCACCAGCGCGTGGTTGGCGATCACGATGTCGGCCTGGCGGGCGCGGCGGATGGTGCGCTCGACGAAGCATTTTCGGTAATGCTCGCAGGCCGAATAGATGCACTCGCCGCGCCGGTCGGCCAGGCGGGTGATGCGGCTGCGGCCGAGCAGGTCGAGCAGCCAGGCCGGCAGGTCGCCGCCGATCATGTCGCCGTCGCGGCTGGCCAGCGCCCAGCGCGCCAGCAGGCCCAGGCCCACGGCGTTCTCGGGCACCAGGCCGGTGCGCATGACGGCCTCCTGGAAGTTCAGCAGGCAGAGATAGTTCTCGCGGCCCTTGCGGATCACCACGCGGCGGCGCTTCTCGGCCGAATCGCGGTGCAGGCGGTCGAGCTCGTTGTCGATCTGGCGCTGCAGGTTGCGGGTGTAGGTGGCGATCCACACCGGCGCGCCGTTCTTCTCCGCCCACAGCGAGGCCGGGCGCGACATAGCCCAGGGTCTTGCCGACGCCGGTGCCGGCCTCGACCAGCACGACGTTGGGCTTGTCCTCCTGCTCGCGCGGCGCGAAGGCCTGGCTGGCGGCGGACGCATAGTCGCTCTGGGTCGGCCGCGCCTCGGCCATGTTGGGGCCGGCCGCGATCATCTGCGCCAGCCGCAGGCGCGCCTCGCGCGGTTCGACCGGCTGGCTGCCGGGCGGCGGCGGGGGCGGCGGCTCCTCCCATTGCGGCAGGCTCTTCCAGACGTCGAGGCCGGCGCCGGGGCGGGGCTTCCTGGCCGTCGGATCGATGCCGAGCGCCGCAAGCACTGCCTCGCCCCACGCCCACTGGCCGCGCGCCATGGCGGCGGCGGTGTCCTTGAGCTCGGGCGAGGCGAGGGCGGCCATGTCGTCCAGCTCGTCGAGCAGCGCGCGCGCCGCCGCGGGCAAGGACGCCACTTCTTCTTCCGGCGTCGCCGGCACTGTGAGATCGAGCGCCTCGCAAAGACCGCGCGGCGTCGGCAGGCAGAATCTTGCCGGCCGGACGAAGGCGAAAAGCTCCAAAAGGTCGCGCGCCGGCAGGTCTTCCAGTCCCGAGCCGCGCCGCGACCGCCGGGGCGTGGCAGACCAGCGGCAAGGCGCCGGCCGCGCGTGTCGCCGTCTCCGCCGCCGACAGCCGCTCGATGGTGCCGTCGCCCGCGCGCCACAACGCCCCGCGCGCGGTCGCGATCAGGGCGGGCCAGTTGTTCAGGGAAGACGCCATTTCGAGTCCGATAGCATACAATGCCGGCCAAATGACGCTGGGTCGTCGTCTCTTCTTCTCGAGCTTGGCGGCGGGCCTTGCGGTGCCGGTCCGCGCCGCCGACCTCGACGTCGTGATCGTCGGTGCGGGCGTCGCCGGACTCGCCGCGGCGCGCACCCTGATCGCGGCGCACAAGACCGTGCTGGTGGTCGAGGCCCGCGAGCGGATCGGCGGGCGTGCTGTCACTGACAGCACCACGTTTGGCTTTCCTTTCGATCACGGCGCGCAATGGATCGAGGCGGGCAAGACCAACCCGGCGATGGCGATCCTGCGCGAGACCAACGCCAAACCCATCCCCGACCGCCAGGAGCAGACGCTCTACATCTCCGGCAAGGAGCTGCCGAACGAGGAATACGCACGCTTCGAGAAGATCGCCATCGATGCGTCGCGCAAGATCGCCGCGGCGCTCATCAAGCCGCCCATGGCGATACCTCCCGTGGCGGTCCCCGTGCCAGCCGGTGCGCCGTCCGACGTGATCGTCGGCCGCCTGCTGAAACCGCAGGATCCGCTGGAGCGGCTGGCCTACGCCATGATGGGGCCGCTCGAGGCCGGTGTTGAAAATGGCGAACTCTCGGCGCGCGACTTCACCCGCCAGCCCGATACCGAGCCGCAATATTCCGTGGCCGAGGGGCTGGGCGCGCTCATCGCGCGCTGGGGCGCCAAGGTGCCGGTGAAGCTTGGCACGCGCGTCCTGCGCATCGATTCGACGGGAACCCAGGTGATGGTGGTCACCACCAACGGCGAACTGAACGCCAAGGCCGTCATCGTCACCGTGCCGACCGGCGTCCTGGCAGTCGGTCCGTTCGGCTTCGCGCCGCAGCTCAGCGCCGCCAGGAAGGAGGCGATCGCCCAGCTGCCGATGGCGCTCTACAACAAGGTGGCGCTCTCCTTCTCGCGCAAGGTGATCGACGCGCCGGCCGGCCGCAGCGTCAGCGGCTTGACGCGCAAGGATCAGGCCTTCGACGCCATCGTGCGGCCCTACAACCGCGACGCCGCGATCGTGTTCATGGGCGGCGCGCAGGCCCGCCAGATCGAGGAGGAGGGCAGCGGCGCCGCCGTCTCCTTTGCGCTGTCGGCCATGGCCGAGATCTACGGCGACGCGTTGCGCGGCGCGCTCGCCCGCTCCTTCGCCACGCGCTGGGGCAAGGATCCCTATGCCCGCGGCTCGTGGTCGATGGCGACGCCCGGCAACGCCGACAAGCGCCTGGTGCTGGCGCAACCGCACCATGATCGCGTGTTCTTCGCCGGCGAGGCGACCGACCCGGTGTGGGCGACGCGGGTGGGCGGTGCCTACGCCTCGGGCCTGCGCGCCGCGCGCGAGGCGCTGGCGGTGTTGGCGCCGCGGCGCTGAACGTCTGCCACGACCGCCAGCCCGGCGGCCAGCACCAGCGCCGCGACGGCGACCAGCGACGGCATCGCCAGGCTGCCGGTGGCATCGTAGGCGAAACCCGCGAAGGTCGGGCCCAGGATCTGGCCGACACTGAAGGAGGCGGTCATGAGCGCGATGCGGCCGCGCGGATCGCCTTCGCCCGTCTCGCGCGCGCCCATCAGGCCGAGCGCAGTCAGGCCCATGAAGGTGCCGCCGAGGAACAGGGCAGCGACGACGATGCCCAGGGTCTGGAGCCACAGCACGCTGGCGGCGACGCCGGCTGCCTCGACGAGGCTCGCGATGGCGAAGGCCCGCAGGATGCCGAAGCGCCGGCCGAGGGCGCCCCACAGCACCACCGAGGGCGCGGCGCCGAGCCCGACCAGCACCCAGACATAGGGCTCGAGCGGGCGGATCGCCGGCGAGCCACGCACGATGTCGACGATGAAGGTCGCGGTGATGATGTAGCCGAAGCCGAACAGGAAGTAGGCGGCGGCCAATGCCATGAAGGCGGCCGACAACGTGGCGCGGGGCGGCCGGGCTGCGATCCGCGAACCGGCATGGTCGGACGGCACCGTCACCGCGACCGCGAGAGCCGCGACGAGAGCAAGGCCCGCACTGGCCAGCCACATGATGCGCCAGTCGGCAAGCGTTGCGACCAGCGCGGCGGAGACGGCGATGCCGATGCCGACGCCGGCGAAATGCACGGCCGAGAGTCCGCTGCGGCCGGCGCTGGCCAGCCGGTCGAGCACGAGGGCCGAGCTGAAGATCAGCACGAAGGCGCTGGCAATGCCCGCGACCAGGCGCAGGAGAAGGAAGAGCGGCACCGTCGTCGCCGTGCCCATCGCCGCGAGGCAAACCGCATTGACCGCGAGCGCGCCCAGCAGCCAGGCGCGGCGCGATCCGGGCAGGCGGACCGCCGCCAGCAGGGCGCCCATCAGATAGCCGACGAAGTTGGCCGAGGCGATCAGGCCGGCTTGTGCCTTGGTGAGCGACAGCGCCTCGACCATGGGCGGCAGGATGGGCGTATAGACGAAGCGGCCGATGCCGATGCCGGCCGCCATCGCCAACAGACCACCCAGAGCGAGGACGGCCGGCGCAGTTTCCGGCCTGAGGGGCGTTTGGTTCATTGTTCGCGCGGCACTTTGGGCCTCCGGTCGCATTGACGCAAATGGCCGCGGCTCATAGTTTGATCGATCCATGTCCCAGATCGATCGTTCCCTTGCCGAGGCCGCGCGCGCGTGGCCGTTTGAAGAAGCCCGCAAGCTCGTCGCCCGCACCGGCGGCAAGGCGCCGGCCAAGGGCTACGTGCTGCTCGAAACCGGCTACGGCCCGTCGGGCCTGCCGCATATCGGCACCTTCGGCGAGGTCGTGCGCACCACCATGGTGCGCCAGGCGTTCCGCCGCCTGAGCGACGTGCCGGCGCGGCTGTTCTGCTTCTCCGACGACATGGACGGGCTGCGCAAGGTGCCCGACAACGTGCCCAACAAGGAGATGCTGGCCGCCCATCTCGGCAAGCCGCTGACCTCCGTGCCCGATCCCTTCAGCAACGAGTATCCGAGCTTCGGCGCGGCCAACAACGCGCGGCTGCGCGCCTTCCTCGATTCGTTCGGCTTCGAGTACGAGTTCCAGTCGGCCACCGACTGGTACAAGTCGGGCCGCTTCGACAAGATGCTTCTGGCGATGCTGCAGCATTACGACGAGGTGCAGGCCGTGATGCTGCCGACCCTGGGCGAGGAGCGCCAGCAGACCTACTCGGTCTTCCTGCCGATCTCGCCCAGGACCGGCCGCGTGCTGCAGGTGCCGGTGGTCAAGACCGACGCGGAGGCCGGCACCATCGTCTATCGCGACGAGGACGGCTCGCTGGTCGAGACGCCGGTGACCGGCGGCAACGTCAAGCTGCAATGGAAGGCCGACTGGGCCGGCCGCTGGTTCGCGCTCGACGTCGACTACGAGATGTACGGCAAGGATCTCATTCCCTCCGCCGAACTGAGCGCAAAGATCGTCCGGATCCTGGGCGGCAAGCCGCCCGAGGGCTTCAACTACGAGCTCTTCCTCGACGAGGAGGGCCGCAAGATCTCCAAGTCCAAGGGCAACGGGCTCTCGGTCGAGGAATGGCTGCGCTATGCCCCGCCCGAATCGCTGGCGCTCTACATGCAGCAGCAGCCGCGGCGGGCCAAGCGGCTCTATTTCGACGTCATCCCGCGCGCCGTCGACGACTATCTGGCGGCGGTCGAGAAGCTGCCGGCCGAGGAGCCGGCCAAGGCGCTGGAGAATCGCGGCCTGGCACATCCATGACGGCGCGCACGCCGGCCAACTCGGCGGCGGGAGTCAACTTCGGCATGCTGCTCAACCTCGCGAGCGTGGCGCATACCGAAAACAAGGACGTGCTGTGGCAGTACCTGCGCCGCTACGTGCCGGGCGCGACGCCGGAGAGCGCGCCCTATCTCGACCGGCTGCTGTCGGGCGCGGTGGCCTACTACCAGGACTTCGTGAAGGCGTCGAAGAAGTTCCGGCTGCCGACGCCCAAGGAGCGCGCGGCGCTGCAGGACCTCGCCGACACCTTGCGCAAGCTGCCCGAGGATGCGACGGCCGAGTTCATCCAGAACGAGGTCTACGAGGCGGGCAAGCGCCACTTCGCCCAGGCCGAGCTGCGCCAGTGGTTCAAGACGCTCTACGAGGTGCTGCTGGGCAGCGAGCAGGGCCCGCGCATGGGCGCCTTCATCAAGCTCTACGGCCGCGACAACGTCGTGACGGCTGATCGAGCGCGCGCTGGCCGGCGAAGATCTCGGCCAGGCGGCGTGACATGGATCACGTCGTCTTCGACTACCTCAATCCCAGGATCCCGGCGGGACTGAGGATCGTCGACGTGCCGTTGGTGCGCGCGACCGACAGACTCGATCCAGGGCTACGGCGAGATCGCGCGAACCAGGGACCATCGCATCGAGATCGTGCCCTGGCCGCTCAAAGGTCCTCGCAAGCTCGATGCCGGCACCGGCATCGAGGGCGGCACGACCGAAGGCGTCTTCGCCTGCGAATGGCGCGACAACCGGTTGCTTGGGCGCAACGAGGCCGTCGGCGGCCACTATGTCATCGGCTTTCGCGAACGGCCGGAGCAGGCGGCGGCCGGCGTCGCGCTGGCCGGCGACCGCGTGCTGCTCTGGCATTGCAACTACCATCCGGATGGCGGCCAGCTCTTCTGGCCGCTCGACGCCAAGCCTTTCGTCGTGCCCGTCGCCCGGCCTGGCGACGACCCGAAAGCCGAGGACTTCGTCGCCCTGTGGTCCGACGGCAGCTTCGGCATCTATATCCATCCCGGCATCTGGCACGAGGGCGTTTTCCCGGTCACGCCGACCGGCCGCTTCTTCGACAAGCAGGGCAAGGTGCATGCGCGCGTGAGCTGCGATCTTGCCAACGAGCTCGGCGTTCTGCTGAACGTGCCGCTGCCGGGCGCGCTCTAGGCGCATGGCGAAGGACGGCATCGGAATCCCGCTGCCGCGCCTCGAGGACGCCCGGCTGCTGACCGGCGGCGGCTGCTACAGCGACGACTTCACCTTGCCCGGGCAGGCCTACGCCTGGGTCGTGCGCTCGCCGCACCCCCATGCCCGCATCGCAGCCATCGACATCGGCGGACGCGCGCGCCATGTCCGGCGTGCTGGCGGTCCTGACCGGCGCCGACGTGGTGGCCGACGGTCTGAAACCCATCCCGCACATCCCGGCCGCCATGAGCCCGCCCGACATCCGGCTGCCCAATATCGACGGCTCGCCGCACAAGGTCGTGCAGCCGGCGATGCTGGCGGTCGACACGGCGCGCTTCGTCGGCGAAGCGGTGGCCTTCGTGGTCGCCGAGACTTCTGGCGATCGCCAAGGACGCCGCCGAGGCCGTCCGGGTCGAGTACGAGATGCTGCCGCCGCTCGCCGATGTAGCCGTGGATGCACGGGTGGGCGATCCGGCGGGCACCGAGCAAGGTTTCGCCCGGGCCGCGCATACCGTGCGCCTCGAGACCGACATCCAGCGCGTCACCGGCGTGCCGATGGAGCCGCGCGCCGCGCTCGGTCACTTCGATGCCGGGATCGGGCCGCTACACCTTGTACGCCGGCGGCGGCGCCATCGTGCGGCCCAAGAAAGAGGTCGCGATCATCCTGGGCATCGACCCCGAGAAGGTGAGGGTCATCGCCAAGGAGGTCGGCGGCAATTTCGGCACCCGCAACTTCTTCTATCCCGAGTTCGCCCTGGTGTGCTGGGGCTCGCGCAAGGTCGGCCGGCCGGTGAAATGGACCTGCGAACGGCAGGAGGCGTTTTTGAGCGACTATGCCGGCCGCGACTTCAGGATCGAATCGGAGCTGGCGCTCGATGCCGCGGGCAACTTCCTGGGCCTGCGCGCCACCAGCACCAGCAATCTCGGCGCCTACACCGCCTCCTTCGTGCCGCTGACCAAGGGCACCCAGCTCATGACCAGCCTCTACCGCATGCCCGCGGTGGCGCAGGCGCGCGGCATCCTCAGCAACACGCCTTCGACCGCGCCCTACCGCAGCGCCGGGCGGCCCGAGGCCATGTTCGTGATCGAGCGCCTGATCGATCTCGCCGCCCGCGCCCACGGCTTCGACCGCATCGAGCTGCGCCGGCGCAACCTCATCGCGACGACGCCCCATACCAACGCCTTCGGCGTCACCTACGACAGCGGCGACTACCGGACGGCGCTGGAGGATGTGCTGAAGCTCGCGGACTGGAATGGCTTTGCCGCGCGCCGGGCGCGCAGCGAGGCGCGTGGGCTGCGGCGCGGCATCGGTCTCGGCGGCTACGTCGAGGCGCAAAGCGGCGCGCCCATCGAGCGCGCCGAAGTCACGGTGCTGCCCGACGGCATCCTCGAAATCGTGATCGGCACGCTGTCGTCGGGGCAGGGCCACGCCACCAGCTTCGCCCAGCTCGCCGAGCGAATGGCTGGGCGTGCCGGCCGGCAAGGTGCGCATCGTCACCGACGACAGCGACCGCGTGGCGGTGGGCGGCGGCTCGCATTCCGGCCGCTCGCTGCGGCATGCCGCGACGACGATCCGTCAGGCCTCGCTCGGCATCATCGCCAAGGGCCGCAAGCTGGCCGCGCAACAGCTCGAAGCCGCCGAGACCGACATCGTCTTTGCCGAGGGCCGCTTCAGCATCGCCGGCACCGACCGCGGCATCGGCCTGTTCGAACTGGCGGCCGAGCGTCGGGCCGATCGCCGACCAGGCCGATGTCGACAGCCGGGTCGGCTCCTATCCCTATGGCTGGCATGTCTGCGAGGTCGAGGTCGATGGCGAGACCGGCGTCGTGCGGATCGAGCGCTACACCACGATCGACGACGTCGGCCGCGCGGTGAACCCGCTGATCCTGCATGGCCAGACCCATGGCGGCATCGCCCAGGGCGCCGGCCAGGCGCTGATGGAGCGCTGCTTCTATGCTCCCGATGGCCAGCTCCTGTCGGGCTCGTTCATGGACTACGCCCTGCCGCACGCCGACGACTTTCCCTCGTTCACAACGGCGTTGAGCGAGGTGCCGTCGACCAATCATCCGCTGGGGTTCCGCGGCGGCGGCGAGGGCGGCATCACGCCGGCGCTGGGCGTGATCATCAATGCCGTGGTCGATGCCCTCGCCGATCTCGGCGTCACCCACATCGACATGCCGGCCAGTCCGGAGCGGGTTTGGCGGGCGATCCAAGAGGCGCAGAGTTGGAGCCCGCGCCGCCAGCCGATCTCGGACTAATTAGTTGTGCTTAATTATATTGCTTATTGCTTAAGTTCGTGGTAGAGAGACTCGCCCTGAAGACCGGTCGGACCCCGCCATGCGCCCCTTCGCACCTCGACACGCGCGACCCTCTTACCGGTGCGAAAAAACTCCCGGTCGCGACAGCGTTTCTGCGCGCAATATCGTGTCGTGCTGGCGCGCCGCGCGACCGGCAAAGGGACCGGCGGGAATACCGGAATTACCGCAAATTGCTTCAGCCCCAGTTCGACGCCCGGAAGTCGACGACGAAGGACTGCGCCGGCCGCCATTTGTAGTCGCGCCGCTTGGCGGTGAAGTTCGCTTTCTGGTGGACCACGTTATAGACGGGGTCCTCGCGCTCGATGAGCGTCAGCATGCGGCGGAAGTCGCGCGCGGCGCGGCTCGAGGTCGGTGCCGGCCTGCAGCGAGGCCATCAGCGGCACGATCGCCTCGTTCTCCCATTGGCCCGCCTCCCAGGTCTGGCCGCCCGGCGCATAGGCCGCCAGCGAGGCCACGGGATCGTTGAACCACGACGAGTTGGAGTTCTCGCACATGCCGCGCCCGGGGAACTTGCCGAGGATCTGGCCCCAGTTCTCCTTCATCTCGATCGCGACGTTGAGGCCGACCGCCTTCCACTGCTCGACCATGATCTGCGCGGTCTGCGACCTGGTTGGTGTAGTAGTTGTTCAGCATCTGGTAGGGCACCGGCGCGCCGTCGTAGCCCGCTTCCCTCAGGAGGCGGCTTCGCCTCGGCCGGGTCGTAAGCCGGCGCCTCCCAGTCGGGGAGCAGCATCGGGCCGATAGAAATCCCATTGCAGGCCCTTCGGCACCTCGGTGCGGCCGCCCCACAGGCGTCGACGATCGCCTGGCGGTCGACTGCGTGGGTCATCGCGCGGCGCACGCGCGGGTCCTCCAGCGTCGGATGGTGCTTGTCCAAGATGGTGAGGCGGATGTTCATGATCGGCCCGCCGACCACGTGCAGCCGCGGGCCGGCTCGATGCTGGCGATCTGGTCGGGCGGCATGTCGCAGGCGAAGTCGAAGTCGCCGGCGCGCAGGCCGTTCACCCGCCGGGCGACCTCGGGCACCTCGACGAAGCGGATGCGCCTTCATCGGCGGCCGGCCGCCCCAGTATTCGTCGAACGCTTCCAGCAGCAGGTCTCGGCCTCGGGCTTGTACGAGACGATGCGGTAGGGCCCGGTGCCGACCGGCTGGCGCGCCCAGTCGAGCCAGGTCTTGGCCTCGGCCGAAGGCGGCGCTGCGAGAAGATGGCGCCGGAGTTGCGCGTCAGCCGGCCTTCCAGCGTGACGTCCGGCACCTTGTTGACGAAGCGCACGGTGTGCTTGTCGACGATCTCCATCGCTCGAAGCCGGGGATAGGCCGCCATGGCGATCTTGCGGCGCCTCGGGCGGCGGCATCTTGCTGGCCTGGCGCCGGCGCGTGGTCGAGACCCACATGCCGCGGCGTGTCGACGGAAGCTGCCGGTCCACATGCGCTCGCGGCCCGAAGCTGAAAGCGACGTCCTCGGCGGTCATGGTGTCGCCGTTGTGCATGCGCGACGTCCTCGCGCAGTGTCAGCTCCAGCGTGCGGCATCGATGCGGCGCCAGCTTTCGGCCAGGCCCGGCCTGCAGCGACAGGTCGCCGGTCCAGTCGATGGTCGGTCAGGGTCTCGGCGAAGGTGTAGCAAGATGCGCTAGCCGACATTCGACTGTTCGCGCATCGGCTCCAGCGTGTTGGAGGTCGAGACCTTCTGAACCGCTACCGTGATCGAGGGCCGGGCGTCGCCTTGGGCGATGGCGAAGCGGGGCAAAGCAAGGGCGCCGGCGAGGCCGAGCGCGTGGCGTCTGGGAAGCATCATGGTGCCAACATGGCGGTACGGCGTGATCGCACGATGACCGCGCCGTTGCGTTCCCTTGACGATCCATGGACGCGGGTGGCCATGGACGCGGATGGTGGCGTGGATGGAATCTGAGCCGGTGCCGCCAGGATCGCGACCGGCGGCCGCCGTCGCAGGATTTATCGCTTCTTTTCAAGGGTTTGCCGACCGAGGCGACGCCTTGGCAAAGCGAGTACTAAAACATGAGGATCACTCATAAATTGACATCGCCCCAAAGCGAGGAGGCGTGCCATGGATGAATTGTCCGTCCTCTATCTCGTATTGGTGCCCCTGGTGATGGCCGCCGGCGTGATCGAAGGCCTGTGGCTGCAGCGCACGCGCGCCGAGAAATATGACTGGAAGGCCTGGGGCTGCTCGCTGGCCGACCTGGCCGGCCGCCGCGCTGCTGGCGCTTCTGCCCTACACCCTTGCCGCGCCCTGGCTGGGCTGGGTATGGGAGCACCGGCTGTTCACCCAGTCGCTCGACAATGTCGGGTCGGTGCTGCTGCTCTTCGTCGGCCTGGAATTCTTTTACTACTGGTACCACCGCACGGGCCACACCTCGCGCTGGTTCTGGGCGTCGCACTCGGTGCACCATTCGCCCAACCAGCTCAACCTCGCCGCCGCCTATCGGCTGGGCTGGTTCGGCAAGTTCACGGGCACGAGCCTGTTCTTCACGCCGCTGGTGCTGCTGGGCTTCACGCCCACGGTCGTGCTGTCGGCACTGTTCCTGAACCTGCTCTACCAGTTCTGGCTGCACGCCGACTGGATCCCCAGGCTCGGCTGGATCGAATACGTCTTCAACACGCCGTCGAGCCACAGGGTCCATCACGCGCGCAATCCCGAATACCTCGACGCCAATTACGGCGGCGTGCTGATCCTGTTCGACCGCCTGTTCGGCACCTACATCGCCGAGCGCAAGGACGTGCCCTGCGACTACGGCCTGATCTCGCATCCCACCTCGTCGCGCAATCCCTTCGTGGTCAACTTCGAGCCCTGGATCGGCCTCTTCAAGGATCTGCGGACGGCGCGCTCGCCGCGCGAGGTCTGGATGTATCTGTTCGCCCCGCCGGGCTGGCGTCCCGATGGCGAGGGGCTGACCACCGCCGACATCCGCCGGCGTGCCGGCCTCGTTCCGGCGGCCTCCGCTCAGGCGGTCATGACTTAATCTCCCTTGAGCGCCCTCCTTCCCGCCGACAGATTGGGCGGGAAGGAGGACAGCCATGGCCAAGGACAAGGTCTGCGTCGTGATCGGCGCCGGCGATGCGACAGGGGGCGCGATCGCCCGCCGCTTCGCGCGCGAGGGCTACACCGCCGTGGTGACGCGGCGCACCGCCGACAAGCTGAAGCATCTGGTGGCCGAGATCACCAAGGAGGGCGGCAAGGTTCATCCCTTCGGCTCCGATGCGCGCGACGAGGATCAGGTGGTGAAGCTGTTCCGCGAGATCGAGACCGAGATCGGCGAGATCGAGGTCTTCGTCTTCAATATCGGCGGCAACGTGCGGTTCGACATCCGCGACACCACTTCGCGGGTCTACCGCAAGGTCTGGGAGATGACAGCCTTCGCCGGCTTCCTGACCGCGCGCGAGGCGGCCAAGGCCATGGTGCCGCGCGGCAGGGGCACCATGCTGTTCACCGGCGCCACGGCATCGTTGCGCGGCGGCCGCGGCTTCTCCGCCTTCGCCGGCGGCAAGCACGCCGTGCGCGCTCTGGCGCAGTCCCTGGCGCGCGAGCTCGGGCCCGAGAACATCCACGTCGCCCATGTCGTGATCGACGGCGCCATCGACACCGAGTGGATCAAGACCAACTTCCCGGAGCGCTACAATGCCGGCCCCGACGCGGTGCTGAGCCCCGACGACATCGCCGAGGCCTACTGGCAGCTCCACCGCCAGAAGCGCAGCGCCTGGACCTTCGAGATGGATCTCAGGCCATGGAAGGAGAGCTGGTGACCGGGCGCGCGCCTGTCGCCGCGTCAGCGCTTGGGCGTCGTCGCAGCACCTACGCCCGCGCCGACGGCGCCGCCTACCAGCGCGCCGGGCAGGAGGCCGATCGGCGTCAGGGCGCCGATCAGGGCGCCCGAGCCCGCGCCGATGCCGCCGCCGGTGACGGCGCGCTGGCCCCAGGTATCGCCACAGGCGGCGGTACCGAGCAGGATGGAGGCGAGCACGAGATATTTGGTCATGGTCGAAGCTTCCCCGTTTGCGGTCCGAGCCACGAAGCGCGACTCTCTCCCAGCAATACGAGACCACGGCGAAGCGAGGCGGTGACCAACCGGTGATCGTGCCGGCGATTGTACGAAACGGGGCTGCTTATGCGTCGCCAGGCGACCGGGTCCGTTGGGCTAATCGGCCACTAGGGCCACGACCTCGTAGTCGCCGGCCGACGGTTTGGCGATCAGGACCTGCTGGTCGCAGGCGCTCAGCGCTATCACCATAATTCCCAATGACATCAACATGATGCGAAACATGACAGGCTCCCTCGGCAGTTCAACGCCGGGTCGCTCCATCGAGTTGCAGGATACCTGAGGCTTTGCCGACTTTTTTCCACCGCCAGGGCGGCCCGCTACCTGAGCCTCGCGACGGTGCGGCGGACCTTTTCCAGGAAGGCCTGCCGGGAGCGCGCGGTCGAATGGTCCATGTCGTAATGGGCGAGATAGAACGATCGCGCGCCGCGGGCGCACATCGGCTTCATGCCGCGCATCAGCACCTTGCGGCCGGCGTCGCCGGCGAACAGGCGCACGATCCACCACGGCGAGCCGTAGGTCGTGACCACGCCGAACAGCCGGACATTGCCGAGGTCGGGCGCGAGGTGATCGTCCTTGGCGTCGTAGGTGAAGGCGATGCCGGGGCCCCAGACGCGATCGACCCAGCCCTTGAGCATGGCCGGCATGGCGAACCACCAATGGGGAAAACAGAGAATGATCCCCTCGACCTCCTTCAGCGTCTTGGCATAGTCCGCGACCCCGCTCTTGTCGTACGACATGTCCATGTAGGTACGCCGCTCCCGCTCGGTCATCGCCGGCTGGAACCCCTCGCGATAGAGATCGGTCGCGACCACGCGGTGGCCGTTCTGCTTCAGCGTCTCGACGATGGTGCGGAACAGCGCGTGGTTGAAGCTCTCCGCCAGGGGATGGCAATGGACGACCTGGATCAGCATGACAAGAGGTACAACGCTGCCGCCGCCGCGCC
This sequence comes from uncultured Alphaproteobacteria bacterium, assembly GCA_963843185.1. Lineage (GTDB taxonomy): Bacteria > Pseudomonadota > Alphaproteobacteria > Reyranellales > Reyranellaceae > Reyranella. Next base: position 22,940 of record CAWJJJ010000021.1, on the reverse strand, counting down.
TGTTCCGCGCCCTGGCGGACCGACAGGCGATGTTAATCGCTATCGATTCTGCCGGTGCGGCAAAATATCGTCAGACATTCGAGAGATCATGACCCAAGGCTACGAAAGCTTCGCAGTGAATAGCGGTGCAGTGGCCCTGTGTGCCGAATTGAACAAACCCGCCGCAAATTGTGACTTGCCGCGGCTGGTGCGGTCGGTGATGAGGGAACTAGTTGGAAACCTGCGGCGTTGACCCTGATGGCGATGGCATTCTTGCCGGAATCGTCCATGTCGACCCCCCGCATCCACAAGGAAAACCGATGTCGCCGGACTCCGCTCCCCAGCCGTCGACCGACGCGCATTCCTGGACAGGCCCGCAAGCAAGCCAGCGCGCCGGGTTGCTGTCGATCGGCCATGCCGTGCCGCCGCACCGCATGCTGCAGGCCGACGCCGCGGCGGCGGCGCGCCGGATCTTCTCCCATCGCTACGCCGCCTTCGAACGCATGGCGCCGGTGTTCGAGACGGCCGGCATCCGCACGCGCTACACGGTGAAGCCCATCGATTGGTACCTGTCGGACCTCGGCTGGCCGGAGCGCAACGCCGCCTATCTCGAGGGCGCCCAGGCCCTCTTCATCGACGCGGCGAGCCGCGCCTTGGCCAGTGCCGGCTGCCAGGCACGCGACGTCGACACCATCGTCACCGTATCCTCCACCGGCATCGCCACGCCCAGCCTCGAGGCCAGGGTCGCCGGCCGCATGGGCTTCCGCGCCGATGTCGAGCGCGTGCCGGTGTTCGGACTGGGCTGCGCCGGTGGCGTGAGCGGGCTCGCCATCGCCGATCGCCTGGCGCGCGCCCGTCCGGGCTCGACCGTGCTGATGATCGCGATCGAGATCTGCACCGCGGCCTTCCGCATGGACCAGCTCAGCGCCGCCAACATGGTGGCGACGGCCTTGTTCGGCGACGGCGCCGCGGCCTGCGTCGTGCGTACCGGCGAGGCCGGTCTGGCGCGCATCGAGGGCGCGGGCGAGCATCTCTGGCCCGACAGTCTCGACATCATGGGCTGGAAGGTCGATCCCACCGGCTTGGGCGTCATCTTCGACCGGTCCATTCCCCCCTTCGCCGAAGAGCATGTCGGCCCGGCCGTCGACGGCATCCTGGCGCGCATCGGCGTGGCGCGCGGCGACGTCGATCGCTTCGCCTGCCATCCCGGCGGCGCCAAGGTGATCACCGCGCTCGAGACCACGCTTCGTCTCGACCAGGGCACGCTCGACCACGAGCGCACGGTGCTCGAGGAGTACGGCAACATGTCGGCGCCCACCGTGCTGTTCGTGCTGGAGCGGTTGGTCAAGGCCGGCCTGCCGCGCCGCACGGTGATGACCGCGTTGGGCCCCGGCTTCACCTGCAGTTGCCTGTCGCTGGCAAGAGCCGCATGAGGCTCGACGGATGACGTTGGCGGAGGTGATCCTCGGCCTGGTGACCCTGCAGCGTCTCGGCGAACTCGTCCTGTCCAAGCGCAATACCGACCGGCTGCGCGCCCGGGGCGCCCACGAAGTGGCGCCCGGTCATTATCCGCTGATCGTGGCGCTGCATGCCGCGTGGCTGGCCGGACTTTGGCTTCTCGTCGCCTGGCGCGCGCCCGACACCGAGGTGAGCTGGCCCTGGCTCGGCGTGTTCGTGGTCCTGCAGGCGCTGCGCGTCTGGGTGATCGCGACCTTGGGGCCGCGCTGGACGACGCGCATCATCGTGCTGCCGGGCGCGCCTCTGGTCTCAGGGGGCCGTACCGCTTCGTGTCGCATCCCAACTACTGGGTCGTCGCCGCCGAGATCCTGGTGCTGCCCCTTGTCTTCGGGCTGGTCTGGTACGGCATCGCCTTCTCGGTGCTGAACGCAGCGGTGCTGTGGATCCGCATCCGGGCGGAAGAGGCGGCGCTCAACAGATGACCACGGCGCCCGACCACAGCCGCTCCGCCGGTCCCGCCGTCTGGGTCGGCTTCTCGGCCATGACGCTCGGCATGTTCATGGCCGTGCTCGACATCCAGATCGTGGTCACCTCGCTGCCCGAGATCCGCGAGGCGCTGGCCATCGCGCCCGACAGGATGAGCTGGATCCAGACCGCCTATCTCATCGCCGAAGTGATCGCCATTCCGCTCACCGGCCTGCTCACGCGCGTGTTGAGCCTGCGCCGGCTGTTCGTCGTCGCCCTCGCGCTCTTTACCCTGGCCTCGGCCGCCTGCGCGGCGAGCGGCGGCTTCGAGAGCCTGATCGTGGCCCGGGTGGTGCAGGGCTTCGCCGGGGGCGTGCTGATCCCTTCGGTGTTCTCCGCCGTCTTCCTGCTCTTTCCCGTCCGCCAGCAGGGTATCGCCACGACCCTCGCCGGCGTGATGGCGGTGCTGGCACCGACCGTCGGTCCGCTGGTCGGCGGCTGGATCACCCAGACCTACTCCTGGCACTGGCTGTTCCTGGTCAACGTGCTGCCGGGCATCGCTGCCGCCCTCGTCGCCCGCCGCTTCCTGCCGCGCGAGGCCGGCGAATACAGCCACGCCCGCACCATCGACTTCGCCGGCCTGCTGCTGATGGCGATCGCGCTGGCCGCCCTGGAGATCGGGCTCAAGGACGCGCCCAAGCATGGCTGGGCCTCGGTCCATGTGCTCGGCCTGTTCGTGCTGTCCGTGCTCACGGGCATTGCCTTCGTGCACCGGAGCTTGCGAGGAAGCCAGCCGGTCGTCGATCTCTCGGCACTGCTCGACCGCAACTTCGCGATCGGCTGCTGGCTCTCCTTCACGCTGGGCATCGGCCTCTACGGCTCGGTCTACCTGATGCCGGTGTTCCTGGGCTTCGCGCGCGAGCACGGTCCGCTCGAGATCGGCCAGATCATGCTGGTCACCGGCCTCGCCCAACTCGTCACTGCGCCGATCGCCGTCGAGCTCGAGCGTCGCGTCGACGGGCGCATCCTGATGGCCGGCGGCTTCGCCCTGTTTGCCGCCGGACTGGGCTGGAGCGCCTTCCAGACCTGGGAGACCGATTTCGACGAGATGCTGGTGCCGCAGATCCTGCGCGGCTCGGCCATCATGTTCTGCCTGCTGCCGCCCACGCGCCTCGCGCTCGGCCGCTTCGCGCCCGACCGCGTCGCCGATGCCAGCGGCCTGTTCAACCTGATGCGCAATCTTGGCGGCGCCATCGGCCTGGCGCTGATCGACACCGTTCTGTTCGGCCGCGCACCGATCCTGGCCGAGCAGATCGGCCAACGCTTGAAGCAGGGCGACGTCTCGGTGGCGCCGCTGGTGGGCATCCCGGCCGAGACGGTGGCGAGCGCTGCCACGCGCGTAATTGACGCCACCGTCATCGAGACGGTGCGCCCGCTGGTCGAACGGGCCGGCTTGGTGAGTGCCATCAACGAGGCCTGGGCGATGCTGGCGGCAATTACCGCGCTGGCGCTGTTGGCGCTGCCCTTCGTCGTGACGGCACCAGGACGGCGCTGGTGGCAGGCGCCGCGACCCTAGTTCCACAGGCGACGGGCCGGCTGAATCTCAGTACATGTAGGCGGCTCGGCCGCCACCACGCGGAGGCATCTTTGAAAAGCAAGCGTCTGGACAGGAGGCTGTCGGCCGTCCTTGCGGCCGACGTTGCGGGCTATGGCCGACTGGTGGACGCCGACGAGGAAGGCACGGTCGGGCGCCTGAAGGCGCTTCGTGCCCAGCTGTTCGATCCCAAGCTCGCCGAACATCATGGCCGGCTGGTGAAGACGACAGGCGATGGCCTCCTGGCGGAGTTCGCCAGCGTCGTCGATGCGGTTCGCTGTGCCGTCGACGTGCAGCGCGGCATGGTCGCGCGCAATGCCGAGCTCATGCCGGAGCGGCGCATCGAATTCCGCATCGGCATCCATGTCGGCGACATCATCATCGAGGCTGGCGATATCTTCGGTGAAGGCGTGAACGTGGCGGCCCGGCTCGAGAGCCTGGCGGAGCCCGGCGGCATCTGGGTGTCGGCGCGCGTCGAGGAGGATGTCGAAGGCCGGGTGGATGTCGACTTCGTCGATCAGGGCGAGCAGCAACTCAAGAACATCGCCCGACCGGTCCGTGCCTACAGCGTTCAGCGGGAGGGGCAAGCTGGAGCAGTACCTGACGCGGCCGCCGGACTGCCGGGCGACCTTGCCTTGCCCGACATGGCCTCGATCGCGGTGCTGCCGTTCCAGAACATGAGCGCCGACCCCGAGCAGGAATTCCTTGCCGACGGGATGGCCGAGGACATCATCACCGGGTTGTCCAGTTACGGGCACCTCTTCGTCATCGCCCGCAACTCGACCTTCACCTACAAGGGCCGCGCGGTCGACGTGAAGCAGGTCGGCCGCGAGCTCGGCGTGCGCTACGTCCTCAGGGGCGGCGTGCGCACGGCGGGGCCGCGCATCCGCATCACCGCGCACCTCCTCGACAGCGCCACCGCGGCGCATATCTGGGCCGATCGCTTCGAGGGCGGGATCGAGGAGATATTCGCGTTGCAGGATCGCGTGACGGCGAGCGTGCTGGGTGCGATCGAGCCGGAGATGCGCCGCGCCGAAACCGAGCGGGCGAGGCGCCGGCCGACCGAGAGTATCGATGCCCAGATGTGCCTCATGCGCGGCCTGGCGAGCCTTCAGAAGTGGAACCAGGCCGGCGCCGACGAGGCGCTGCGCTTGGCGTATCAGGCCATCGATCTCGATCCCGGATACAGCGCGCCGTACGGCCTGGCGCTGAGCTGCTACGTCCAGCGCATGGCGAATCGCTGGATGACCGACCCTGCGCAGGACAGGGCGGAAACGGCGCGGCTGGCGGCGCGGGCGCGGGAGGTTGGCGGCGACGATTCCGTTACCTTGAGCTTGAGCGGCTTTGCGATCGCCGGCGTTCTCGGCGACCTCGATGCCGGAGCCGTCCTGATCGACCGGGCCCTGGCGCTGACGCCGAACTTTGCGCTGGTGTTGACCCACAGCGGCTACGTGAAGGTCTGGCTCGGCGAATCCGAGGCGGCGATCGATCATCTTCAGCGGGCCATGCGCCTCAGCCCCGTCGATGCGTTCACCTTCGTGATGCAGGCCGCGAAGGCGATGGCGCACTTCATCGCCGGCCGCGACGACGAGGCCTTCGCCTGGGCGGAAAAGTCGACCCAGCGGAACCCGTTTTTCCCTCCGGCGATATGGACGGCCGCGGCGAGTGCCGCCATCCTCGGCCGGTCCGAGGACGCGGCGAAATACGTCGCTCGTCTGCACCAGATCGAGCCCAGCGCGACGATTTCATCGGTCAATGAACGCCTTCTCCTGCGACGGCCGCAAGATCGCGAGCGCCTGCTCGGGGGCCTGCGCAAGGCGGGACTGCCGGAGTGACCGGCAGGACAAATCCGGGGTACATGTAGGAGGCTCGGCCGCCCAACCGCGGGGACAGTCTTGGCAAGCAAGCGTTTGGACAGGAGGCTCTCGGCCATTCTGGCGGCCGATGTTGCCGGGTACAGCCGGCTGGTTGGCGCCGACGAGGAAGGCACGATCGAGCAGTTGAAGGCCCATCGGAGTGCCTTGTTCGATCCCAAGCTTGCCGAGCATCGCGGCCGACTGGTGAAGACGACGGGCGACGGGCTGCTGGCCGAGTTCGCCAGCGTCGTCGATGCCGTGCGCTGCGCCGTCGACGTCCAGCGCGGGATGGCGGCGCGCAATGCTGACGTCGCTCCGGACCGGCGCATCGAATTCCGCATCGGCGTCCATGTCGGCGACATCATCGTCGAGGACGACGATATCTTCGGCGAAGGCGTGAACGTGGCCGCCCGGCTCGAGGGCCTGGCGGCTCCCGGCGGCATCTGCGTGTCGGCGCGCGTGCAGGAGGACGTCGAAGGCCGGCTCGATATCAGCTTCATGGATGAGGGCGAACAGCAGCTCAAGAATATCGCCCGGCCGGTGCGGGTCTATCGAGCCCGGGTGGGCGGCGCGGAAGCCGACGCGACGCCGCCGCCCGACGTGAAGCCGGCGACGCCGGCGGCTCTGGCCGTTCCCGACATGCCGTCGATCGCCGTCCTGCCGTTCCAGAACATGAGCGCCGACCCCGAGCAGGAATTCTTTGCCGACGGGATGGTCGAGGACATCATCACGGGATTGTCCCGCTACCGGCATCTCTTCGTCATCGCCCGCAATTCGTCCTTCACCTACAAGGGCCGCGCCGTCGACATGAAGCAGGTCGGCCGCGAGCTTGGCGTGCGCTACCTGCTGGAAGGAAGCGTGCGCAAGGCCGGATCGCGCATCCGCATCACCGCTCAGCTCATCGATACCGCGACGGCGGCGCATATCTGGGCCGATCGCTTCGAAGGCGGGATCGAGGACATGTTCGATTTGCAGGACCAGGTGACGGCCAAGGTCGTGGGCGCGATCGAGCCCGAGGTGAGGCGGGCCGAGGCTGAGCGAGCGCGACGCCGGCCGACCGACAACCCCGACGCCCACCTGTGCCTCATGCGCGGGTTGGCGAGCCTCAACAATTGGAGCAAGGCCGGCACCGAGGAGGCGCTCCGTCTGGCCTATCAGGCGATCGAGATGGATCCCGGCTACAGCGCTCCCTACGGCCTGGCCGTGAGCTGCTACATGATACGCAGGGCGAATCGCTGGGTGACCGACCCCGCGCAGGACAGGGCCGAGACCGCGCGTTTGGCGGCGCGGGCGGTGGAAGTTGGCCGCGACGATGCCGTTACCTTGAGCTTGACCGGCTTTGCGATCGCCTCCGTTCTGGGCGATCTCGATGCCGGCACCGCCCTGATCGATCGGGCGCTGGCGCTCACGCCGAACTTCGGCATGGTATTGGGCCACAGCGGCTATGTGAGGGTTTGGCTGGGCGAACCCGAGGCGGCGATCGATTATCTTCAGCGCGCCATGCGCCTGAGCCCGGTCGACCCGCTCACCTTCGTGATGCAGACCGCGTCGGCGACGGCGCATTTCATTGCCGGCCGGGACGACGAGGCTTTCGCCTGGGCGGAAAAGTCGACCCAGCGGAACCCGTTTTTCCCTCCGGCGATATGGACGGCCGCGGCGAGTGCCGCCAACCTCGGCCGGTCCGAGGACGCGGCGAAATACCTCGCTCTCCTGCGCCAGATCGAGCCCGGCGCGACGATTTCAACGGTCAATGAACGCCTGCTCCTGCGACGGCCGCAAGATCGCGAGCGCCTGCTCGAGGGCCTGCGCAAGGCGGGACTGCCGGAATAACCGATCGGACGACAGCCTAAATGACCCGCTGCGTCCGCGAGTACGCCATGTAGAGCTCGTGCGCGCGGGCCGCGATCGGGCCGGGCTGCAGGTTTCGGCTTTCGTAGCGGCTGACCGGCTGGACCTTGCCGGCATTGCCGGTGGTGAAGAGCTCGTCGGCGTCGTCGAGATCGGCCAGCGTCACCGTGCGCTCCTCGACCGTGACGCCGGCGCTGCGCAGCAGCTTGACGGTGCGGTTGCGCGTGATGCCGGCCAGGAAGCTGCCGTTGGGCACCGGCGTCGCCACCGTGCCGTTCTTGGCCAGGAACAGGTTGGAGCTGCAGGTTTCCGCCACGTTGCCCAGCGCGTCGAGCACGACGCCGTTCTGGAAGCCGCGCGCCTGCATCTCGGCTGCGCCGCGCGAGGAGTTGGGATAGAGGCAGCTTGCCTTGGCGTCGGTCGGCGCGCTCTCGGGCGTCGGCCGGCGGATGGTGCGGCAGAGACCGAGCGTCAGCGGCGTGCCGGCGCGCATCGGCGAATGATAGACGCAGAGCAGGAACTGGCAGGAGTCGGGATCGATCGAGATCGGGCCGGGGCCGCCCTTCATCGCCCAGAACATCGGCCGCACGTAGAGCTCGGCCTTGGGCCCGAAGCGGCGGACGGCCTCGTGCATCAGGTCGAGGATCTCCTTGGCCGTCTTGGTCGGGTTGAGGCCCAGCGAGCGGGCCGAGCGCACGACGCGTTCCGCATGGAGGTCGAGGTCGGGCCCGCAGCCCTCGAAGGCGCGGCCGCCGTCGAATACGATCGAGCCCAGCCAGAAGGCGTGATCGCGCGGGCCCAGGATCGCCGGGTTGCCCTCGTGCCACGTGCCGTTCCAGTAGGTGAGCGTGTCCATTTCATCTGTCTCCGCGTCGGAAGCGGGCGGACATAGCAGACCATGAGCGGCGCGGCCATCCTCGCGTTGGGTGCGGCATTGTGTTTCGCCGTGGCGCTGATCCTGACCCAATACGGCCTGCGCACCGTGCCGTCCTGGCGCTCGCCGCTCTACACGATCGGCGGCTCCATGGTCGCAGCGTGGCTGGCGGCGCTGGTTTTCGTCGATTGGCGAGGCTTCGACGGTCGGGCGGCGGCGATCTTCGCCGCCGTGGGCTGCATCTTTCCGGTTGTGGTCTCGATCCTGGCCGTGCGCGCCAACGAGAAACTTGGCCCGGCCGTTTCCGGCGCGGTCGGCAACGTGACGCCGCTGTTCGCCGTGCTGGGCGCGGTGCTGTTCCTGGGCGAGCGGCTGGCGCCGGTTCAGGTCGCCGGCCTGGCGTTGGTGGTGGTTGGCGTGGCGCTGATGGCGTTGCGCCGCGGCGCCGGCGGGCGGCACTGGCCGCTCTGGGTGCTTGGCCTGCCGCTCGCCGCCGCCGTGGTGCGCGGCGGAGTGCAGCCCGCCATCAAGGCGGGCCTCGCGCTGTGGCACGAGCCGCTGGCCGCCGCGGCGATCGGCTACACGCTCTCGACGCTTGTGATCTGTGCCCTGGTCGGCCGCCGCGCGCTCGCCGCCGGTCCCGTCGACCGCACCGGGCTCCTGTGGTTCCTCTCGGTCGGCATGTTCAACGGCCTGGCGACCTTCCTTCTCTATGCCGCGCTGGGGCTGGGCTCGATCGCGCTGGTGGCGCCGCTGGTCGCGATGTTCCCGCTGATCGCCGTGCTGTTGAGTTACTTTTTCCTGCGCGAGGAGCGGCTGCACGTCGTGGGTCTGCTCGGCATCCTGACGAGTGTGGGTGGCGTGATTGTCTTGCTGATTGGCGGAACCTGAGCGTGGCGGAAAAGCGGCGAAAAGCGAGCGTGAATTCCCCGATCGACGGGAAACGGGGAGGACATGCCGTGCGTAATACCCTCCAGGCGCGGGCCATTCCTGGCCGCGCAAGAATGGAGGCAAGTCATGTTGAAGCGTATAGCGATCACGTCCCTTGCCGCCGCCGCACTCTTTTCCACGGCGACGGTGGCCATGGCGCCGCTCACGCCGGCGGCCGCGCAGGTGAGCATCACCTTCGGCTCGCCGCCGCCGGCGCCGGTCTACGAGGCCGTGCCGGCGCCGCGCGCCGGCTACGTCTGGGCTCCCGGCCATTACCGTCTGATCAACGACCGGTACGTCTGGGCCCCGGGCCACTGGGAAGCGGCACGCGCGGGCTACCGCTTCGTGCCGGACAGCTGGGAACGCGTGTACCTCAGCGGTCATGAACAGTGGCGCTACCATCCCAGCCGCTGGGATCGCGACGGCGATGGCGTGCCCGACCGCTACGAGCGCCACAGCAGCAATCGTGGCCCGTTCGGCGACAAGGACCACGACGGCATCCCCAACGTGTTCGATACGCACGACAACCGTCGTTAGGCAGACCTGAACCAACGGGAAGCGGGCTCGCGAAAGCGGGCCCGCTTTCTTTCGGGCCGCTTTTCTTTCGGGGGCACCGGCCTATCATGGGGCCATGCGCAAGAACCGTTTCGGCCTCTCCGTCGCCCTCGCCACGCCCTTCGCCGAGGACCGATCCCATATCGACCTGCCGCGCCTGGTGGCGCACGGCCTGCAGTCGCTCGCCGACGGCTGCAACAGCCTCACCGTGTTCGGCACGACGGGCGAGGGCGCCTCGCTCGGTCTCAATGAGCGCCAGCGTGCGCTGGGCGCCCTGATCGGCGCCGGTGTCGATCCGCGCACGCAGCTCGTGGTCGGGATCGCGGCGTCCTCGGTCGAGGATGCGATCGCCCAGGGCCGCGCCGGCCTGATGGTAGGCTGCCCCAGCTTCCTGCTGGCGCCGCCCTTCTATTTCAAGGGCGCCCATGACGAAGGGCTGTTCGACTGGTTCGCCGCGGTGCTCGCCGGGCTCGGTCCGCGGGCGAGCAACGTCATCCTCTACCACATCCCGCAAGTGACGGCGGTCGGGCTGTCGATGGCGCTCGTCGATCGTCTCAAGAAGGCGTTCCCGGCGCAGGTGACCGGCGTCAAGGATTCGTCGGGCGATTGGGATAATGCGCAGGCCCTCCTGAAGCAGCATGGCGAGCTGCATGTCCTGATCGGCGACGAGCGCCTGCTCGCCCGGGCGATGAATCTCGGTGCCTCGGGCGCCATCACCGGCATGGCCAATGTCGCGCCCGACCTGATGCTGCGGCTGATCGACGGCGTCGAGGAGCCGCGCATCAACGCCATGGTCGAAGAGGTGCTGCCTTATGCCGTGACGGCCGCGGTGAAGGCACTGGTCGGCTGGCGCCGCAACGATGCCGCCGCCTGGAGCCGCATGCGCGCGCCGCTTGCCTCGCTCTCCGAGTCCGACTGCATCAAGCTTTTTGCCGCAATCGACGCCATCCGCTCGAAGCGCGCCGCCTAGCGCTGGGGGCGCGCACTCCAGTGGCGCGATCTTGTCGTAGTATTGACGAAGACGCGCGACTGGAGTCGCGCGCCCCCAGCGAGTAGCCTCGCCCCTGTCGGGAGGAACAACAATGACCGCACCGCTCACCATCCGCCTGCATCCCGGCGACAACGTCGTCGTGGCCCGCATGGACATCCTGCCCGGCACCAGGGTCGAGGGCGAGGTCGCCGCGGCGACGCGCGTGCCGCCCGGCCACAAGATCCTGACCCGGGCGGTGAACAAGGGCGAGCCACTGCGCAAGTACAACCAGATCATCGGCTTTGCCACCGAGGATCTTGCGCCCGGCGCGCACATCCACACGCACAACTGCGTCATGGGCGACTTCGAGCGCGACTACGCCTTCTGTGCCGACGCCCGGCCGACCGAGTACCTCACGCCGCCCGCGACCTTCATGGGCTATCGCCGCGCCGACGGCCGCGCCGCCACGCGCAACTACATCGGCATCGTGACGACGGTGAACTGCTCGGCCGCGACCAGCCGCATGATCGCCAAGCGCATCGAGCCGCTGCTGGCGCAGTTTCCCAACATCGACGGCGTGGTGCCGCTCACCCATGGCGGCGGTTGCGGCATGGCCTCGTCGGGCCTCGAGATGGACGTGCTGCGCCGCACGCTCGCGGGCTACACCAGGCACCCCAACATGGCGGCGGTCGTGGTCCTGGGCCTGGGCTGCGAGACCAACCAGATCTCGGGCCTGATGAATGCCGAGGGCCTCAAGGAAGGGCCCAAGCTCATTCCCATGGCGATCCAGGACGAGGGCGGCGTTTCCAGGACGGTCATGCGTGCCGTCGGTTTCCTGAACGAGCTCTTGCCTGAAGCAAACGACGTCACGCGCGAGTCGATCCCGGCCAGCGAGCTGATCCTGGCGCTGCAGTGCGGCGGCTCGGACGGCTACTCCGGCATCTCGGCCAATCCGGCGCTGGGCGCCGCGGTCGATCTGCTGGTGCGCAACGGCGGCACGGCGGTGCTGTCGGAGACGCCGGAGATCTACGGCGCCGAGCACCTGCTCACGCGCCGCGCGGTCTCCCGCGAAGTCGGCGAGAAGATCGTCGAGCGCATCCGCTGGTGGGAGGACCATTGCGCCCGCACCGGAGGCGAGATGAACAACAACCCGTCGCCCGGCAACAAGGCAGGGGGCCTTACGACCATCCTGGAAAAATCCCTGGGGGCGGTCGCCAAAGGCGGCACCACCAACCTGGTCGACGTATACAAATATGCAGAGCCCATTACCGCAAAAGGGTTCGTCTACATGGACTCGCCCGGTTACGACCCGGTGTCCGCCACAGGGCAAGTGGCGGGTGGTGCCAATGTTTTGTGCTTCACGACGGGGCGCGGCAGCGTCTTCGGCTGCAAGCCGACGCCGTCGCTCAAGCTTGCGACGAATAGCTCCCTCTATCGACGCATGACTGACGACATGGATATCAATTGCGGAACCGTCGTCGACGGCGAAGAGACGATTCAGGATAACGGCCGGCGCATTTTCGAGCTCATCCTGCGCACGGCATCCGGCCACAAGACCAAGTCCGAGCTTTTGGGAATCGGCGACGACGAATTCGAGCCATGGAAGATCGGCGCGACCATGTGACCGCACCCGGGGCAACCATCTTGACTCGGAAACGTTGGTTGGCCATATGCGCCCTACGACGTACGAACTTGCACCTACGAACTTGCTATGACTTACGAACTTGGCCTTGCCTTGGCGGCCCTGCCCCTAGCGGCGACGGACTACCCCAACGAGCTGACCTCCAAATTCCTCGAGTTGTCGCGGTCCGTTGCAACGAGCGCACCGGTTTGCGCATTGGTTCAGGCTCGTCATACTGCCAAGGAGAGAGAGATGGCTACTGGTACGGTCAAGTGGTTCAACGCCACGAAGGGCTTCGGGTTCATTCAGCCGAACGACGGCGGCAAGGACGTGTTCGTGCATATCAGTGCGGTCGAGCGGTCCGGCATGAACGGTCTCAACGAGGGCCAGAAGATCAGCTACGAGATCGCCAGCGAGCGCGGCCGTTCCGCCGCCGTGAACCTCAAGGCCGCCGACTAGCCCTCTCATTCCGGGAGATAGCGGAGGGGCCCGGCGCGTTTCGCGCGCTCGTTGCTCTCGACCCTTTATCAGTCGTCAATAGATCGAAGGTTCGGCGACAGGCGCGCCGAAGGCGGTCTCGAGGAAGTCGAAGTCGCAGCCTTCGTTGGCCTGCTTGATGTGCCGGGTGAACATCCAGCCATAGCCGCGCTCGTAGCGCGGCTCGGGCTTCTTCCAGGCCGCGCGGCGCCGGGCCAGCTCCTCGTCCGAGACGTTCATGTCGATGGTGCGCTTGTCGACGTCGAGCGAGATCATGTCGCCGGTGCTGCACCAGGGCCAGCGGGCCGCCGATGTAGGATTCCGGCGAGACATGCAGGATGCAGGCGCCGTAGCTGGTGCCGCTCATGCGGCTGTCCGACAGCCGCACCATGTCGCGCACGCCCTGCTTGCACCAGCTTCTTCGGGATCGGCAGCATGCCCCATTCCGGCATGCCCGGGCCGCCCTGCGGCCCGGCATTGCGCAGGATCAGCACCGTGTCCTCGGTGACGTCGAGATCGTCGCGGTCGATCGCCGCCTTCATCGACGGATAGTCGTCGAACACCAGCGCCGGGCCGGTATGCTTCAGGAACTTGGGCGCGCAGGCCGACGGCTTGATCACGCAGCCGTCGGGCGCGAGGTTGCCCTTCAGCACCGCGAGCGCGCCCTCGTTGTAGATCGGGTTGGCGACCGGGCGGATGACGTCGTCGTTGTAGATCTCGGCGCCCTGCGATGTTCTCGCCCAGGGTCTTGCCGGTCACGGTCATCGCGCCGAGATGCAGCTGGTCGCGGATCTCGTTCATCAGGCCGGGCAGGCCGCCGGCATAGAAGAAATCCTCCATCAGGTACTTGTCGCCGCTCGGGCGGATGTTGGCGATCACCGGCACCGTGCGGCTGGCGCGCTCGAAATCGTCGAGGCCGATATCCTGGCCGGCGCGGCGCGCCAGCGCGATCAGGTGGATGATGGCGTTGGTCGAGCAGCCGACCGCCATCGCCACGGTGATGGCGTTGAGGAACGCCTCGCGCGTCAGGATCTTCGTCCGGCGTCAGGTCTTCCCACACCATGTCGACGATGCGCCGGCCGGTCTCGGCGGCCATGCGGATGTGGTTGGCGTCGGCCGCCGGGATCGACGAGGCGCCGGGCAGCGTCATGCCGAGCGTCTCGGCCATCGCCATCATGGTGGCGGCCGTGCCCATGGTCATGCAGGTGCCGTAGCTGCGCGCGATGCCGGCCTCGACATCGACCCAGTCGTCGTCGGAGATCTTGCCGGCGCGGCGCTCGTCCCAGTATTTCCAGGCGTCGGAGCCCGAGCCCAGCACCTTGCCCTTCCAGTTGCCGCGCAGCATCGGCCCGGCCGGCAGGTAGATCGCCGGCATGCCCATGCTGGTGGCGCCCAGCAGCAGGGCGGGCGTGGTCTTGTCGCAGCCGCCCATCAGCACGACGCCGTCGACCGGATGGCCGCGCAGCAGCTCCTCGGCGTCCATCGCCAGCAGGTTGCGGTAGAGCATCGTGGTCGGCTTGAGGAAGCTCTCCGACAGCGACAGCGCCGGCAGCTCCATCGGGAAGCCGCCGGCCTGCAGGATGCCGCGCTTGACGTCGTCGACGCGGCTCTTGAAGTGCATGTGGCAGGGCTGGGCGTCCGACCAGGTGTTGAGGATGGCGATGACCGGCTTGCCGACCCAGTCCTCCGGCGCGTAGCCCATCTGCATGGCGCGCGAGCGATGGCCGAAGGCGCGCAGGTCGTCGGGCGCGAACCAGCGGGCGCTGCGCAGCTCGGCGGGAGTCTTCTTGCGGGCCGGGTCATTACTTTCCTCCATTCGCGCCTATCGCACGCCTCGATCTTGCTATGGTAGGGGTGTTTCGTTGCGGCTTGGAAGCGAGGAAATGAACAATGATTGCAAGGCGAAGCCTGATGATCGGGGCGACGCTCGGCGTTACGGCATGGTCTTCGATGTCCGCCGCCCAGCCGGCCGATCCGGCGGCTCTGCTGGCCACCTTGATGGAGCTCGAGAAGGGCAGCTGGCAGTACGTCAAGACAAGGAACCTGGCCGGCATGCAGGCCTATCTCGCCGACGAGGCCGTGCTCATCTTCGGTGACGGGTCGCGCTACACCAAGGCGGAATTCCTGAAGGCCCTTGCCGATTTCAGGCTCGACAGCTTCACCATCGCGCCGAATGCCCAGGTCAAGGTCTGGGGCCCGGATGTCGCTACCTTGCTCTATGGCATCACCTACGCCAGCGCCATGAAGGACGCCAAGGCTGTCACGCTCAAGGTGACCTCGGCCAGCACTTACGTGCGGCGCAACGGAAAATGGTGGAGCGTGCTCTATCAGGAGACGCCGACGCCATGAAGATCCTGGTGATCCACGGCGCCGGCATGAGCATGCGCGGCAAGGCACAGGTCGAGATCTTCGGTCCGATGACCCTGCCGGAATACGACGCGCGGATTCGCACCTACGCCCAGGAGCTGGGCGTCGAGGTCGAGATCTTCCATTCCAACATCGAAGGCGAGGTCATCAACCGCCTGTTCGCGGCGCACGACGAAGGCATCGCCGACGCCATCATCAATCCCGACGGCTACACGCGCGGCTATCCGGCGCTGGTCGCCGCCATCGGCAAGGTCGGCTTCCCGACGATCGAGGTCCATATCTCCAACCCGGCGCGGCGCGGCGCGGTTTCCGAGGTGGCGACGAGCTGTCTCGGCACCGTGACCGGCTTCGGCGTCGCGGGCTACGCGCTCGCCTTGCGCGGACTGAAGGACCGGGCAACGGCCCAGAAGTAGGAGAGCGCCGTGCGGCTGCTGCTCACCCACGTGCCGCGGGCGCGCCGGCAATACTACGGTGCACGCGCCCTGGCGCGTTTGCAGGAGCTGGTCGAAGTCGTTCTGCACGAAGGCGACGCACCGCTCGATTCGCCAGGCGTCATCGCCGCGGCCCGCGACGCCGATCTCATCATCGCCGACCGCGCCACGCCGGTGCCGGGCGAGGTCTTCGCCGGCCTGCCCGGGCTCAGGGCCGTGATGCGAAGCGCCATCGATATCCGCAACATCGACGTCGCAGCCGCGTCGCAAGCCGGCGTGCTGGTGACCCATGCCGAGGCGGGCTTCGTGAAATCCGTGGTCGAGCTGACTTTCGGCTTCCTCGTCGATCTTTCGCGCGGCATCTCGCGCGCCACGGCCGACTACCAGGCGGGCCGCCTGCCCGAGATCAGGACCGGCCGCCAGTTGAGCGGCAGCACGGTGGGCATCATCGGCTATGGCCGCATCGCGCGCGATCTCGCGCCGCTGCTGGCGGCGCTGGGCATGACGGTCGCTGGTGTCCGATCCCTACGCCCAGCTCGACGACCCGCGCTTCCTCAAGCTGCCGCTCAACGAGCTGCTGGCGCGCGCCGACTACGTGGTTTGCCTCGCCATCGCCAACGAGGAGACCGAGAACCTGATGGACGCGGCCGCCTTCGCCCGCATGCAGCCCGATGCCTTTTTCATCAACATGTCGCGCGGCAACCTCGTCGACGAGGCGGCGCTCGCCAGGGCACTGACCGAAGGCCGCATCGCCGGCGCCGCCCTGGATGTCGGCCGCGCGCCCGACCAGATGCCGTCGCCGGACCTGGCGCGGCTGGCGAACGTTATCGCCACGCCGCATGTCGGCGGCCTGACGCCGCCCGCCAGCGAGAGCCAGGCTTTCGACACGGTCCGCCAGGTCGAGGCGCTGGTGCAGGGCGAGGTCCCGCCCGGGCGGTCAATGTCGCAAGCTGGACGCGGCGTGAGCCAGCCTTGATAATGGTTCGCCGGAGGCTTACCTCGGCAAGAGCAATCGAAAGGCGCGCAGATGGCCAAAGACCTGATCGCCGCTCATGTCCCCGCCGAGGACCTCGGCGATTACAACGTCACACGAGCCCGGCTGGTACGCCACCGACGACGGGGAGAAGGTCGTGCTCGGCCCGTTCGACAGCCTCGCCGATGCGACCGGGCGATCCGCGATCACCTGCAGCGCACCGCGGAGCCCGAAGAGCCCGAAATTCCGACCTAGGGCGCGCCGGTCAACGCAGTCGCGGCCGCAACGACAGGTCGTCCGACAGCACGTAGATCGCGATCGCTGCCAGGAACAGCACGACGGCGATCCAGAACATCGGCGAATGATGGATGGGGCGGCGGCGGGCGGCAGGCTTGCCCGGCCCGCCGTGATGGGGGCGGTTGTCCTTGTTCACTCTCTAGTTCCCCGGCCCGCGTTCCATCGAGAAGGGCTGCCAGCGCTGCAGCTTGGACTTCTCCAGCACCGTGGGATTGACGCAGGCGCGCGGCCACTTGCCCCACAGCACCAGCGCCATCTCGGCGCCGACGCGGCGCTTGCGCGCCATGTCGAAGCGGTCGGAGGCCGAGGCGACGTGGCGGTCAGGATGACATTGTCCATGCCGAGCAGCGGATTGTTGTGGCCGACCGGCTCGATCTCGACCACGTCGAGCCCGGCGCCGGCGATCCAGCCTTCCTGCAGCGCCTTGATCATCGCCGACTCGTCGACCGTCGAGCCGCGGCCGGTGTTCACGAACAGCGCGGTCTTCTTCATCTTGCGGAAGTGCGGCTCCTTCATGAGGTGATGGGCGTCCTTGGTGCCGGGCGCATGCATCGAGATGATGTCGGAGCGCTGCAAGAGCTCGTCGAGCCGACCGGCTGCACGCCGTAGTCGGACATCACCAGCTCCTCGATGTAGGGATCGTAGGCCAGCATCTGGAAGCCGAACGGCGCGGCGCGCTTGGCCACCGCGCGCGCGACATGGCCGAAGGAGACGAAGCCCAGCGTCATGCCCATCAGGCGCGGGAACTGGTAGAGCATCGGCCGCGCCTTGGCCCATTCGCCCTTGCGCACCATCTGGTCCTGCACCACCAGCCGCCGCCAGCTCGCCAGGATCAGGGTCATGGCATGGTCGGCCACTTCCTCGATGAAGGTGTCGGGGCAGTTGGTCACCGGGATGCCGAGCGTGGTAGCCACCTCGACATCGACCGAATCGACGCCGACGCTGGCCAGCGACACGACCTTCAGCTTCTTGCCCGCCTCGATCACCTTGGCGGTGATGCGCGGCCGGCCCTTGCCGTAGATCGCATCGGCATCGACCGCCGCCTTGGCCAGTTCGTCGTCGCCGCCCTCCACCTCGACGATCTCCGCGCCGATGGCGGCCAACGCCTCCATTTCGAGGGAATGGTCGCTGCCGCCCGGGCCGGTCGTCACGATCTTGAATCTCGCCACGTGTTGTCTCCTCCGTCAATTTGACGGCACTCTAGCGCAAACCCGCGCTCCTGGCGCAATCCCGCGCCCGTCCAATCACGGGGAAATCGGCATGCCCGCAGCCAAGAACGTCCTTCTGATCGTCGTCGACCAATGGCGCGGGCTGATGCTGCCCAAGCTCGGCGCGGACTACCTCAAGCTCCCCAACCTCGACCGGCTGTGCGCCGAGGGCGTCACCTTCCGCAACCACTTCACCCAGTGCGTGCCCTGCGGGCCGGCGCGGGCCAGCCTGCTGACCAGCCAGTACCTGATGAACCATCGCGCGGTGCAGAACACCATTCCGCTCGACAGCCGCTTCACCAACCTGGCCCATGAGCTGCGCCGCGCCGGCTACGATCCGGCCCTGGTCGGCTACACCACGACCACGCCCGATCCGCGCACCACCGCGCCCAACGATCCGCGCTTCTTCGTGCTGGGCGACATCATGGACGGCTTCCACTCCGTCGGCGCGTTCGAGAATCGCGACGCCTATTTCGGCTGGGTGGCGAGCCAGGGCTTCAAGCTGCCCGAGATCCGCGAGGACATCTGGCTGCCGGAAGGCGACGCCGGATCGGGCGCCACGGCGCGGCCGGCGCGCGATTCCCAAGGAGCTGTCGGACACCGCCTGGTTCACCGAACGCGGCCTCGCCTACCTGCGCGGCCGCGCCGGCAAGCCGTGGTTCCTGCATCTCGGCTACTATCGCCCGCACCCGCCCTTCATCGCCCCGGCGCCGTACAACGCGATGTACCGGCCGGAGGACATGCCCAGGCCGGTGCGCGCGGCCTCGCCGGCGGAGGAGGCGCGGCAGAACGCGCTGCTCGCCTACTATGTGAACAACATCAAGCAGTCGAGCTTCTTCCAGGACGGAAAGGGCCTCGCCTCGGCGATGAGCGAGGGGGAGGTGGCCCAGATGCGTGCGACCTATTGCGGCCTGATGAGCGAGATCGACGACCAGCTCGGCCGCGTCTTCGACTATCTGAAGCAGACCGGCCAGTGGGACGACACGCTGATCGTCTTCACCTGCGACCACGGCGAGCAGGCCGGCGACCATCACCTGCTGGGCAAGATCGGCTACTTCGACGAGTCCTATCGCATCCCGATGATCGTCCGCGATCCCCGGCGCGGAGGCGAACGGCACGCGCGGCACGATCGTCGAGCGCTTCACCGAGACGATCGACACCATGCCGACCATCCTCGACTGGCTCGGCCTGCCGATCCCGCGCCAGTGCGACGGCCGCTCGCTGCTGCCGTTCTGCGAAGGCGAGTCCGCCGGCCGACTGGCGCACCGAGGTGCACTACGAGTTCGATTTCCGCGACCTCCATTACAGCCAGCCCGAATCCTCGCTGGGCGTGGCCGATGGACAAGTGCGCGCTGGCGGTCGTGCAGGACGAAGACTACAAGTACGTCCACTTCGCCGCCCTGCCGCCGCTGTTCTTCGATCTCAGGAACGATCCCGGCCAGTTCGTGAATCGCGCCGGCGACCCCGCCTATGCCGCGCGCATGGGCGAATATGCCGCCAGGATGCTGAACTGGCGGCTGGGCTTCGCCGACCGCACGCTGACCGGCTATCGCGCCACGCCCAAGGGCCTGGAGGTGCGCGCGGCGTAACTCTTATCCATTTCCCGCCATCTCCATCCTTGGTCACCGGCGCGCCTCTGGAAATCGGGCGCACCGTCACCAAATGGGTCGCGGGAGAGTGGGTGTAGGTGGATGACACGTAGGTACATTTTCGGATGGCTCACCGGGGCTGCAATCATGCTCGCCGTCGGCCAGGCGCTGGCGCTCGAGATCATCCCCGGCGAACCGGAGGTCGACGGCATGGAGGCGACCCGCGAGCAGGCGGTGCCCGCCGACGCGCCGCTCGCGATGGGCCGCGTCGTGGCCGTCGATGGCGCGGCCGGCAGGATCATCCTGGAGTTCCGGCCGGTCCCGCAACTCCTGCTGGAAGGCGGCACGCGCGTTTTCCACGTCGACGATCCGGCATCGCTCAACGGCGTGGCGCCGGGCGACAAGGTGCGCTTCGCGATCGGCCGCAACGGCCGCACCTACACCGTCACCCACATCGAGAACAGCAACTGAGACCACCTTAAATCCTCCCCCGCATGACGGGGGAGGATCAGGCCCGGCAGCAGCAATGAGGCTACGCCACGCTCAGCACGCCTTGTTGGCTACACTGCCGCCATGAAAGAGGAAACCTACCGCCGGCCTGGCGCCGGCCAGCATCCGCCCAATCTTTCCCCGGCCTACAAGTCCACGACCGGCCGCGCGCCGCGCCAGCCGGCGATCGTGCTGCCGCACCCAACGAGAAGTTCGTCCAGACGCCGCGTGGCGTCCTCCCGCTCAAGTTCTTCTTCTCCAGCGCCCTGTCGACCGCGTCGGGCGAAGACGCATCGGCCAGATCGATCCGGCGAAGTCGAGAAGATGGTTGTCGAGGAGAGCCCGGCCAAGCCGCTCACCGACCAGCAGATTGTGCACCTTTTCGAGGAACAGGGCATCCAGATTGCCCGTCGCACGGTCGCCAAGTACCGCGACCAACTCGGCATCCTCCCGGCCCGCATGCGGGAGCGCGTATGACCTCACCCGTTCGTGTCTCGGTCCTGGTGCCGGCGAAGGACGAGGCCGACAACCTGCCGGAGTTCTTGCGGCTCTGTCACGAGGCCCTGCCGCGGCTGGGTGTTGGATTCGAGGTCCTGGTCGTCGACGATGGCTCGACGGACCGCTCGGCCAGCGTGCTCACTGAGTTGCGCCAGCAATACCCGTTTCTCCGGGTGGTCACGCACCGGCGGCAGCGGGGCATTGCCGACGCGCTTCGCAGTGCCAGTGACGCGGCGAGCGGAGACATCTCGGTGTTCTACCCTGCCGACCTGCAGTATCGCCCTGAGGACATCCCGGCTCTGGTGCAACCGATCCTCGCCGGGGAAGCGGACATCGTCACGGGGACGAAGCAGGGCAGGTATGAGAGGGCCTTCGTCTCCTCCGTGTACAATGGCCTGTGCGGCTGGCTTTTGGTGTGCGGGTGACCACCTGAATTCGGTGAAGGCCTGGCGTCGCGAGGTCATGGCCAATGTGCCGATGCGACCGGACTGGCATCGCTTCATGGTGGAGATCGCCGACTGAGGGCTTTCGGTTGACCTCGACGCCGATTCCCCTCTATCCCCGGGCAGCAGGGACCTCGAAATTCGCCTGGACCCGCATTCCGGTCGGCGTGCTGGATCTGCTCTCGGTCTGGTTCCAACTCCGCTTCGGGCGAAAGCCGATGCTCTTCTTTGGACTCGCGGAGACGTTCTCTTCCTGCTTGGATTCGTGGCGGGCACCATTGCCGTGATCCTCCGCTTCACGATCCACGCGGACGTGGCCTTGCTCGTCTCGCTGGTTCAGACGCTGTTGCTGATGGGTGTTGTCCTGTTCGGGTTCGGGTTCGTCGGTGAACTGCTTGCGGGCCTGCGCGAAGCACGCGAGCCTGGCGCGCCGGCTCGATCCGATTCCCCCGACTGATCGAATGCGCGCGGTCTTCCTGACCCACAACTACCCGCGGTATGCCGGCGATGTGGCCGGGAGCTTCCTGCAAGCTGGCCGTGGCGCTCCAGACCCGTGGAGTGGACGTCAGGGTGGTGGCGCCCAGCGATGGAGGGCAGGGCGGCCGTGGACGAGCTCGACGGCATCCGGTTCGGCGTGCGGTATGGCGAGGTGGCTTCGGAAACGCTGGCCTATCGCGGGACGTTCGCCTCGGCGATCGGGACGCCGCAGGGATCCGCTCGCTGGCCCGGTTCATCGCGCCTTTCGGAGCGGTGTGCTCTCGGAGGCTTGCCGGAGCAGAGGGTGGCGCATGCGCACTGGTGGTTTCCGGCTGGAGTCGCGGCGCCGGGTCGGTGCCTCTCGTGATCACCTGTTACGGGACGGGACGTACGCCTGCTCCAGCGCAACCGCTTGATCCGGTGGCTGGGCCGCCGCACGTTGCATCGCGCCGACGTGGTGACCACGGTGTCCCGGCCCTGGGCAGCACTGCTCGAGTGGTTCGGCGGGGTGAGCGTGTCGGCGGATCATGTGCAGCCGATGCCGGTGCCCTGCATCGAGCGACCCTGGAGCACCGGAGGTGGCGGGGTGGTGGTGATCGGGCGCCTTCCGCCCCTGCAGAAGCGCTCGATCTCGCGATCGGTGGCTATGCCGAGGCACGAAGTCACGGCCTCGCGATGCCGTTCACCATCGTGGGGGACGGGCCAGCGCGCGCAGCGCTGCGGACCATGGTCGGCGGTTTGGGGTTGACGGAGTTGGTCCACTTCGCCGGCGAAGTTCCCCCATCACGGGTGCCAGACTTCCTCGCCAGGGCGGACTGCTGCCTGATGACCGCGGAAGCGGAGGGACTGGGACTGACGGCAGCGGAGGCCTTGATGCAGGGTGTACCGGTGGTGGCGTGCCACGATGGCGGCGGGGTCCTCGACGTGGTGCCGGCGACCGGGGCGGGCCGGGTTGTCGCTCCAACGGCGGTAGCCATCGGCGCAGGAGTTCGCGAGTGGGCGGATGCTGCAGCCCCGGCCGCAGCGAAGGCCACGGGCGAAGCGTGGCGCCGCCGCCTTTCCCGGACTTCGTCGCCGAACGGTGCCTCAGTTGGTACCAGCAGGCACTCCGTGGGTAAGTCCCCGTGGCGCTGGGTGCAGCGCGTGATCGGCGCAGTGGTCCTCTTCTTCATCGTGCGCGACTCCTGAAGAACTGGGACAAGGTCAAGGCCCAGCCGATCGTCTGGGACTTCCGCTGGGAGTACGTCATCGCCACGCTCCATCACCTGGGGATGTGTCGTCCTCTTGGGGATGGCGGCTCATTCTCCACGGATGGGGGCAGTGGATCCGCGCCATCGATGCCGCACGGATCTGGAGCATCTCATCGCTGGGCAAGTACGTCCCCGGGAAGGTCTGGGCGATCGCCGGCATGGCGATGATGTAGAGAAGCAAGGCGTGTCAGGTGCTGCCGCGACTGGGTCTGCGATCGTCATGCAGCTCCTGTCCATCGCCACCGGTGCCGTGATCGGCGCTCGCGCTCACCGGGACGATTTCTCGAAGCC
>CAWJJJ010000020.1:5000-207817 GCA_963843185.1 uncultured Alphaproteobacteria bacterium | reverse complement strand
AATGTCTCCGTGCGGCCAGAGTCGCAACAGGAATTCGGAGCGAAGATCGAGATCAAAAATATGAACTCGATCAGCGGTGTGCGACGCGCGCTGACATACGAGATTGCGCGACAGATCGAAACGCTGAAGGCCGGCGGAAAATTGGAACAGGAAACGCGCGGTTGGGATGATGCGAGTGGTGAAACGTTTCTCATGCGCTCGAAAGAATCTGCGCATGATTACCGCTATTTTCCCGATCCGGATTTAGTACCAGTGAAAAGCGAAGCGCTTCTGGAAGAAGTACGCAGCCGTGTTCCGGAACTGCCAAGAGCAAAACGCGCGCGTTTTGTCGAAGAATATGCGGTGAGTCCGTACGACGCCGGAGTTTTGGCGAACGATCTGGAACTCGCCCATTACTTCGAAAACGCGGCCAGCGGCGCGCGTAAACCAAAGAGCATCGCGAACTGGATTTTGAATGATTTGCAGAGTGCATTAAGCGCGAGCGATCGAACGATCAGCGAATGTCCGATTCCACCTGCGGCGTTGGATGAGCTGGTCAACCTGATCGACAGCGGAAAAATCAGCGGCAAACAAGGAAAGGAAGTTTTCGCCGAGATGTTTGCCAGCGGGAAAGGAGCGAGCGCAATTGTTCAAGAGAAAGGCATCGAGCAACTGAGCGATACGGGCGCGATCGAAGCGTTGTGCGATCAAGTGATTGCCGCAAATCCGAAACCGGTGGCCGATTTCAAAACAGGAAATCTCGCGTCGCTCAATTTTCTGAAGGGACAGGTGATGAAGTTGTCCAAAGGAAAAGCGAATCCCGGTTTGGCTGGAGAAATTCTCGAGCGGAAACTAAAATAGCGCCGGCCTCCGGCTTGCGTCTGACCATTCACACGCTGGACGCTTACCCCACTCTTATGAAAATCCTCATCGCTCCGGATAAATTCAAGGGCTCGTTAGGGGCGCGTGAGGTCGCGGCGAATATCGAGATCGGCTTGCGCGAGGCTTTGCCAAATGCGCAAATCCGGATTGCGCCCGTAGCGGATGGCGGCGAAGGCACGGCCCGGGTCATCGCGGAAGCAATAAACGCCGACTGGATAGAGTGCAATGCACATGACTCGTTAGGGAGAGAAATCACAGCGCGTTATGCGTGGTCCGATGCCGAGCAGCTTGCGATCATGGAAATGAGCGAAGCAGCCGGATTGCGCCTGTTAACGAAAGAGCAACGCGATCCCGCCCGCGCATCGACATTCGGCGTGGGGGAAATGTTATTGGACGCGACGAAGCACGGCGCCAAACAAATCATTATCGGTCTCGGCGGCAGTGCCACGAACGATGGAGGATTGGGCGTCGCTCGGGCGCTCGATTACCGCTTCTATGACACTCGCGACAACGAACTGCGCCTCGACGTGCCAGATTTGATTCGGCTAGCACGAATCGTCGCGCCCAAGAGCGTGACGCTGGCGCCAATCACAATCGCCGCCGATGTGACTAATCCTCTCCTGGGAGAAAACGGAGCGTCGCTCGTGTTTGGCCGGCAGAAAGGCGCCAGCCCAACTCAAGCCCGGTTACTTGAACAAGCGCTCGCGAAACTGGCGGACATCGTGAAGGAGGATTTGAAGTGCGATTTCCGTGACGAACCGGGTGCGGGGGCAGCCGGAGGACTGGGCTTTGGTCTCATGACATTCTGCGGCGCAACGATGCGATCGGGCTTCGAGGTTGTAGCCGAGAAAATTCAGTTGGAGCAAATGATTCAAAAGGTCGATGTCGTCGTGACGGGAGAAGGAAGCCTTGATTTTCAAACGCTCGAAGGGAAAGCGCCCGCCGGTGTGGCGCGCATGGCGTGCAAACTCGGCAAGCGTGTCTTTGCGATTGCGGGATGGTCGAGTGGCGACGCGCGGGTTGAAGGTTCGTTCGAGGAAGCTTTTTCGCTGATGCGCGATTCGATGACCGAAGACGAAAGCATCAAACGCGCGCCCGAGCTGCTGCGCCAGCGCGCGCGTGAGCTGGCGGCTATGTTGTAGCGCAGAAGGAAAACAACTGCGTCGTAACACGGCTCGCGGTCAGACGTTTTGAAATTTCGGCTTTTCACCGAAATTACCTTCTTCATGGAGCCAGGCCCGAGGGATACAATCACGCCATTCGTTTTCTCTGACCCGGGCGGCAAGCGCTGGCCCCGGCTGCGTCTGACGTTGCTTCTCAGCGCGATCGTCATTTTCATCGCGACCGTGCTGTTCGTGCAGACGCTCTTTGTCGCGCCGCAATTGCAGGTGCCGTTTTCACTGCGGCAATTGAAAGGCCAGTTGAAATCGTTGCAGAAAAAAAATCCGGCGGGGCAAACGACTCCGGTCGACAAACCGCTTTGGAAAAAATTTGGACTGGCACGCCATGCGATAAAGAAACCCGCCACGCCATTGCCGCCGCCGGCACATCCGCGAAAGAAGTTCGCAAACAACGAAGTGCGCCTCGCCTTTTATACGAATGGCGATGCTTACAGTTATGCGTCGCTCGAGCAGCACGCCGCAGAGTTGACGCACGTCTGTCCGGAATGGATGTCTCTCGTCGACGGCCTCGGCAACGTGCAAGTCGACGCGGATAATCGGCTGCCGAAACTCGCGGCGAGCAAAAGTCTCGCTCTCATGCCGCTGCTGACGAATCTGGTCGGCGATAAATGGCTAGCCCGAAGCGGTGGAAAATCTCGCGCACGGTCCAGCCGCGCGACAGGACCGGTTCGTGCAAAGAGTTCTGAGTATTTTGCGCGAAGCGAAAGCGGCCGGTGTGGTGGTCGACTGGGAACAGGTCGATCCGATCTATAGGAAAGACATCACGGCGCTTTTGGACAAATTCGCCGATGCGTTACACGACGACGACAAGGAACTCTGGCTTTGCGTGCAGCCGGGACAGGAACTCGACTACATCGATTTCAATGAGTTGTCGGATAATATCGATCGCTTTGTCGCGATGCTGTTCGATGAAACGTCCGATGTCGACACGCCCGGCCCGCTCGGTTCGCGCCGCTGGTTCGAAGGCTGGCTAAACGTCCTGCTGGAGGACGCGGATCCAAAACAATGGATCATCGCTCTCGGAAGTTACGGTTACGATTGGACCGAAGGGACGCCGAAAGCGGAATTGATCAGTTTCCCCGAAGCGATGAGTCGCGCGAGTTACGCGGACATCACGACCGTGGCCGAGACCGAGCCGGATTACAATCCGCTCTTCTATTATGAGGACGCTGACAAGTCGCACACTGTTTCGTTCCTCGACGTTGTAACTTTTTTGAATCAACTCCGCGCTGTCCGCGAAAAGAAAGCCGGAGGTTTTGCGCTTTACCGGTTAGGCACGGAAGACACCGCGCTTTGGGACACGCTGAATCTTCCCGCAAATTTTTACGCCAACGCGAAAGCACGACGGCCGCTCGAAGTTTTAACGGGAACGGAAACCATCACCGATGTCGGCGAAGGCGAGATCGTCTCGGTCGATGAAAGCCGATCTGACGGTCTGCGTCGCGTAGCCCTCAACGAAGACGGTTATTTGACCGCGACTTACGAAAAATTTCCCGAATTCCCCACGCTTTATCATCAGGGCGCCGGCAACGCGCACCAAGTCGCAATCACATTTGATGACGGACCGGATCCGGAGTGGACGCCGAAAATTCTCGACATTCTAAAAGCGAACAATGTCAAAGCAGCGTTCTTCCTCGTTGGGGTAAATGCGGAGCACTATCCCGGACTCGTTAGGCGAATTGTTGCCGAAGGCCATGAAATCGGCAATCACACCTATTACCATCCCAACCTCGCGCTTTGCTGGCCGGAACACATTCGCGTGGAGTTGAACGCAACGCAGTTGCTCATCGAGACGATTACCGGCCGCACGACAACGCTTTTCCGTCCTCCGTACGCGGCGGATACGAGCCCAACGCGCCTTAGCGAATTGATGCCTCTGCAAATCGCGCAGGACCTTGGTTACCTCAATGTGCTGGAAAATATCGATCCGCAGGACTGGGCGAAACCGGGCGCCGATTTGATTTTGCAACGCGTAAAACAGCAGCGGCGCGATGGCAGCATCATTCTGCTGCACGACGCCGGCGGCGACCGCTCGCAAACGGTGGCCGCGCTCCCACGCATTCTCGATTACCTGCACACACGTGGCGATACAGTCGTTTCCTTGAGCACGCTCATGGGCACGACGCGCGACAAGGTGATGCCGCCCGCCGCGGCGGGCGAGCATTCGCTCACGCGCATTGTCAGCACGACCGGTTTTCGCGTTTATCATGGCGTCGAAGAATTTCTTTGGGCGTTCATGATTGTCGCGACCGCGCTCGTGGTGATTCGATCGCTCACCGTGATCTGGCTGGCATCGCGTTTTCGTCGCGCGCCCGCTGCAAATTTTTCCGAGTCACTGAGCGTGGTCATCGCCGCTTATAACGAGGAAAAGGTGATCGCCGGCACGTTGCGTTCGCTGCTCGACACGGATTACAAAGGCGATCTTGAAATTGTTGTCATCGATGATGGTTCGCGGGATGGAACTGCAAACGAAGTGCAATCCATCGCGGCGAAAGACAAACGCGTTCATCTATTGCGTCAGGAAAATCATGGCAAAGCGAAAGCGTTGCGGCGCGCATTGGCGGCGGCCCAAAACGGAATCGTTGTCTTTGTCGACGCCGATACGCATTTCCAGCGCGACACTTTGCGCAAACTAGTCGAACCATTCGCCGACGAAAAAATCGGCGCGGTTTCCGGTCACGCCAAAGTCGGAAATCTGCGCAGCTTCATCGCAAAATGTCAGGCGCTGGAATACGTGGTGGGCTTCAATCTCGATCGGCGCGCTTACACATTGTGGAATTGCATCACCGTCGTGCCGGGAGCGATCAGCGCCATTCGCAAATCCGCGATCGACGAGGCAGGCGGTTTAAGCCTCGACACACTCGCGGAAGATACCGACCTGACTTTGGCGCTGCACAAACGTGGTCAGCGCATCGTTTATGTGCCCGGTGCCATCGCGTGGACTGAAGCGCCGGAAACAGTGCGAACTCTGGCGCGCCAGAGATTTCGCTGGGCCTACGGCACGCTGCAATGTCTGTGGAAACATCGCGACATGGTTTTCAACTGGAAGTATCGCGCGCTGGGTTGGTTCAGTTTGCCGAGCGTTTGGTTTTTCCAAATCGTTCTCGTCGCCATCACGCCGATGGTGGATTTGTTCCTGCTGGCATCGCTTCCCTTCGGCGCATGGCGCGCGGTATTGCCTTTCGTTATCGTCTTTCTCTCGATGGATGTGATTCTCGCGACGCTCGCGTGCATTCTGGAACGCGAATCCGTCTGGCGCGCCTGGCGAATTTTACCGATGCGACTGATCTATCGTCCGATGTTGAGCTACGTGATTTGGAAAGCAATTTTCCGCGCGCTCAAAGGCGTCCTGGTCAGTTGGGGAAAACTCGAACGCACTGCGAGCGTTCCCGTTCGCGCCTAACGAGTCGGCAGGCCAGCAGAAACTATTTCCTGGGGCGAATGGAGCCGGCGCCGGCTACGCTTTTCTTGATGGTTTTCGGATTTCCGCTGTAACGAATGTCGCCCGCGCCTTTGATCGACGCGCTCAACGATTCCGTCGCAGTTACTTTCGCATCCGCTGCGCCCATGAGCGAAATCTCAACATCCTTCGCCTGCAACGCCTCCGCGTTCAGATCCCCCGCCCCGCGCACTCGCGCGGTCAGATTATCCGTTGTGCCAGCCAGAATCACATCGGACGCACCATCCGATTCGATAAAAAAGTTGGGAGGCGATAATTTGCTCGCTCTGAAATCTGTCGCGCCACGCAAGCGTGCACCGGTCAGCGCCTGGCTTGAGATCATGACCTTAACCCCATGCGTCGGGCGCATTCGCTCATTGGTTCGGATGCTAAGCTTTCCGTCGGTCACCTTCGCAGTGATGTGGTCGAGCAGGTTTCGATCTGTCGTAATGCTTAACGCCGGCGCACCGGGCGACCATTCTATCTTATAAGCGCCACTGGCGTCGACGAGTGAAAAATCCGTCGCAGGCCGGCTTTCCGTCGTAATGATACCGTTGCCATGTTTGCCCACCCAGTCGCACGCGGGCAAAAGCAGCGCAGCAATAAGCGCCGAAATGGCTAACCTGGGGAATAGTGGAGTTCGTGGATTCATTTGTTGATGAGATGCAGCTGATAAGGCAATTGGATTCATAAATTTCGCTTTCGGCTTAAGTTGCTGAAACAACCACGCATGCGCATTTCCAAGACCGCGGGCCTGTTAATTGCCATCGCGCTGGGTTGCGTTTCCTGCAAACGAAACGTTCCGCCGCCGGCGCCAGATCCGAACGCCCCGGTGGAGGTCGTTATTCCCGAACATGGCGCTTACACCGGCGCGTTTATGGATTTCGGCGATACCGAAGACGACGTCACTCTCGAAGGCATCGAGGAATTCGAGACGATGGTGGGGAAGCACCAGGCCATCATCGCGTCGTCGAGTTACTGGGGCGAACAAAGTTTTCCGACCGCCAACTTAAATGTGATCTGGCGCCACGGTTCGCTTCCCCTCCTCTTCTGGTCGCCATGGGATCAGCCGTACGAACAAAATCGCGGGCCGGACAGATTTGGCCTCAATCAGATCATTGCCGGCAAATGGGACAATTACATCGACCGTTGGGGCGACGCGGCGCGCGAATTCGGAAAACCGATGATCGTCGTTTTCGGCGTGGAAATGAATGGCGACTGGTTTCCCTGGTCCGGCACCTACTACGGAGGGAGCAAACCGATTCCAGGAAAGCCTAACGAGTGGGAAGGACCGGAGAATTTCAAGAAAGCGTATCGCCATGTCGTCGATCGCGTGCGAGCGCGCGGCGCTTCAAATATCAAGTGGATGCTGCACACCAACAATTATTCCTACCCGATGGAAACCTGGAACTTTGTCGCCGCCTATTATCCCGGGCCGGAGTATGTCGATTGGTTTGGCCTGAGTGTTTATGGTCAGCAATTCAAGGACGAACCGTGGGCCAATATTCGTTCGCTCGTCGACTGGCCCTACGAGGAAATGTCGCAGCTTGATCCGAACAAACCGATCATGATCGCGGAATGGGCGACGGGTGAATTCCCGCACGCCGGCAATAAAGGCGAATGGATCAAGGACGGTCTCGACAACTTCCGCACGCGCTATCCGCGCATCAAAGCGGCGGTTTACTGGCACGAGCGCTGGCAAAACGAAGACCAGAGTTACAGTAACCTGCACATCAACTCCTCGGTCGACTCGCTCAACGCCTATCGCGAAGGCATCGCGAATCCTTATTGGTTAGGCAATTTGATCTTGCGGGCAATTAAACAAAGTCATCCCGAGCGCAGCGAGGGACCACGCAAGTAACCCTGGATCTCATGCGACGGCGCTATTCGCTGGCTCTGGAAAAGAGAAGCAGATTCGATTCTAGTTACGCGGCGGCGTGCATGCCGCTCGACAAAACGTGACTCAACTTGAGCAACATGTTGCGACTCGTGTAGGGCTTGGTCAGGCAGCCATCCACACCAAGCGCGGTGATTTCGGCGGCGTGGGATTCGTCAGCACGGCCGGTGGAGACGATAACTTTGAGGCCCGGCTCAATCCGGCGCAGCGTGTCGACCAGCATCAATCCATCCATCCCGGGCATGGCGAGATCGGTTACTACGACGGCGATGTGGCCCATTTGGCGGGCAAAAATGGCGAGCGCAGTAGGGCCGTCCTCTGCGAGGAGTACTTTGTAACCGTGACTCGTTAGGATAACTTCGGCCACCTCGCGGATGCTGGGTTCGTCGTCGATGAGCAGAATCGTCTGTCCGTTGCCCCGAGGAACCGTTGCGTCCACTTGGAGGAGGGCGGCGCTGTCGAAGGTAGCTTTGGCAGGCAGGAAGATTTTGAAACTGGTGCGACCCGGCTCGCTGTGAACGCGAATAAAGCCGCCGTAGCTCTTGACGATGCCGGCTACGGTAGAAAGCCCGAGGCCGGTACCGTGGCCGAGGCTTTTGGTGGTGAAAAACGGGTCGAAGATTTTGCCCATGACCTCCTTTGGGATGCCTGTGCCGGTGTCGGTAACTTGCAGCATGACGTGGGGTCCCGCGGTCGCGCCCGGGTTCGTGCTGGCGTAGCGTTCGTCAACGTCGAAATTCTTGGCGCCAAGGCATAACTCCCCGCCGTTTGGCATGGCGTCGCGCGCGTTGATGCAGAGATTAAGAAGCACTTGATGCAGCTGGGTGGGATCGGCTTCGAGGGAACGGATGTTTTCTTCGTAGCTGGTGCGCAGGGCGATCGATTTCGGGAAGGTCTGGCCCGCGATTTTTGATACTTCTTCGAGGAGGTAGATCGGTTGCAGAAGAATGCGATCGCCATCCGCCCCCCGGGCAAAAGTGAGCACTTGCTTGATGATGTCAGCGCCGCGATGAGCACTCGATTCTACGATGTCGAGGAATCTTTCCCGCTCGGCGGAATCCATGTTACGGCGCAAAACGGGAGCAGCCATCATGATTGGGACCAGAATGTTGTTGAGATCGTGGGCGACGCCGCTGGCGAGAGTGCCGATACTCTCGAGCCGTTGCGCGCGGAGGAATTGTTCCTCGATCTTTTTCTGCTCGGTCATGTCGGTGGCAATGATGAGCTTGGATTTTGGTTTACCATGCTCATCGCGGACGAGGGTCCACCGGCTGCGGACGACAACGAGCACGCCTTGTTTCGTAAAGTGACGGCATTCACCCGACCAGGCGCCAGTCTCGAGCAAGGTACGCTCCGCGAGCATCTTGACCGGCTCGTCATAACAAAGGAAGTCGCCGCTCAATCGCCCACGCGCCTCTTCGGCGGTCCAGCCATAGAGGACCTCGGCTCCGTGATTCCAAAACTCGATGCGATCATTCATATCGCGCACGATGATGGCGTCTTGAGCAAGGTTGAGAAGATCGGCCTGCTCCAGTAGTTTCTGCTCGGCCTGCAGGAGGCTGGTCAGGTCGGCGAAGGAGCCGACCATTCGAGTCGGTTTGCCGGCGGCGTCGAGGACAGCGCGCCCGCGGCGGAGGAAGTGCCCGTAACTGCCGTCCCCACGCAAAATGCGGATGTGCGCTTCGTAGCGGGCGCCGCTGGTCATTTGCTCGCGGACCGTTTTTTGGAAGGTCGCGCGATCGTCCGGATGAAGCAGCG
The DNA here is from genome assembly GCA_963843185.1 of uncultured Alphaproteobacteria bacterium. GTDB lineage: Bacteria > Pseudomonadota > Alphaproteobacteria > Reyranellales > Reyranellaceae > Reyranella. Next base: position 198,681 of record CAWJJJ010000020.1, on the reverse strand, counting down.
CCGTGAAAGAGTCGAGAGTGGGGGTAAAAGAACGCCGATCGAGAAGGAACATTTCGTACACGCGATCCGACCAAGTCAGGGCATCGGCGAGGAAGTCGTACTCCCAGATACCGTCGTTGGAGGCGGCGATGACGAGGCGGAGGTATTCCTCGCTCTCGCGTAGGACCAGCTCGGCGCGCGTGCGCTTAGTAATGTCCTGTGCGCTCCCTTCGTAGTAGAGCGCATTGCCGGCGTCGTCGCGGACGAGGCGGACGTTCTCGGAAAGCCAGATCGTGCTCCCGTCTTTGCGCTTCACTTCGAATTCGAAGTCGTTGACCGCGCCATTCTTCTCGAGCAGGCGCTTGAACTCCTGCCGCTTCGCCGGCTCGGCGTAACTCTGTTGCTTGATATCGTTGCGTTCGCGGATCAATTCTTCAGGGCTGGCGAAGCCCAGCATGCGCGCAAACGCGGGATTGGCCGAAATGAAGACTCCGTCAGGCGTGCTCTGGAAGATTCCTTCCAAGGCGTTGTCGAAAATGGAGCGGTATTTTTCCTCCGCCTCGCGCAATTGCTTCTCCGCGGTCTTGCGCTCGGTGTTGTCCCGCACGATCACCTGGACCGCTGGTTTTCCTTCATAAAGGAACGAGATTACTCTCGATTCTACCTCAACGGTTGAGCCATCGAGCCGCAGAAACCGGCGTTCTGCCGCCGGAGGTTGCATTCCTGCGGCGACCTCTCTTGAGCGGCGGGCGACCTCGGCGTGTTCGTCCGGATGCAAGATCTTGGATACGCTTCGGCCGATGAGCTGTCCGGAGCGATCGGCGCCCAACAGTTTCACGGTCGCCGGATTAACGAAAACGATCTTCTCATTACAAACGACAAGGATTGAATCGGGAGAATGTTCGACCAGAAGCCGGTAACGCGCTTCGCCTTCCCGCAGGGCTTGTTCCGCGCGCTCGTGCTCATCCACCTCAGTCTGCAAACTTTTCTTGTCCTGTCTGAGCGTGCCCACGATTCTCAAGACCGCGGCGCCGGTTCCGAGCGCGATGACGATCGCGAGGCCGATGAGGACGTTGCCGGCAACTCTGGTCTGTTGGATCCGACCGGTGGTGGTCGCAGCAATCCCGCGCCCTTCCGCGTCCTCGAATCCGACCAACTCATCCAACGCCGTTTGATATCGATCGTAAGCGGGGACTTGTGTTGTGAGGGCGAAAGCCGTGGCTTCGGCGTTCCGTTGCCCATGACTCAATGCGAGCAGTTGCCCGGTACATTCGGAATAGGCTCTCTGCGCTTCAAGCACTTGGGCGTAAAGGCGCTCCTCTGCCTTCACATCTACTCTTCGTCCGTATTCCGTTAGGTCGCTCGCGTTCGTTTCCTCCAGTCGGGCGATGGCGGGTTCATGGCGCTCCATCTCTTCGGGATTCGTCGCCACCACTTGCCGAAAAACCTCGGCTTGCTGCAAACCCAGATTCTTGGCGACACGGCGAAGAACCGCGGTTTCGCTCACATAGGAAGAGCGCTCCGCAGCGTTGAGGGTTTCAATGGAACGAAGGTTGAAGAAGAAGACGCTGCCGATCGCAATGAGAATTGCGCAGAGCAATCCAAAGTAGAGGACAAGTTTAATTGAGAGAGGAAATGCCCTGCTGGGTGGGCGGTTCGCCGGCGTCATTAGATAGCTCAACCCGGACTTTTGCGCATATGCCGCGCCATTCTTTAAAGAAACACGGGTTGCGCGGAGAAATCGCGACCGCGAAGGTATCGCGAATCCGTATTGGTTAGGCAATTTGATCTTGCGGGTAATTAAACAAAGTCATCCCGAGCGCAGCGAGGGACCTCGCAAGTAATCCTGGATCTAACGCGACGGCGCTATTCGCTGCGCAACGCGATCATCGGGTCGACGCGCGCGGCGCGATACGCCGGCAGCCAGCACGCAAGCAGAGCAACTGCACCAAGCAGAAATGCAACTGTCGCAAACGTAATTGGATCGACCGCGCTGACTCCGTAAAGAATGCTTTGCAGCAATCGCGTTCCACCAAAAGAAAGCGCAAGCCCGATGACGGAACCAATGAGCGCCAGCTTCATTCCCTGGCGCAGAATCAGCCAGCCGACGCTGCGCGATTGCGCGCCAAGCGCCATGCGCAAACCAATCTCACGCGTTCGTCCGGCGACCACGTAAGACATCACGCCGTAAATTCCGACGGCGGCGAGCACCAGTGCGAGCACGCCGAAACTTCCGAGCGCGCCCGCGGCGATCTTCGCCGGAAAGAGCGGGATGTTCATGTGCTCGGTCAAAGTTTTTGCATCGTAGAGTGGCAAAGTCGGGTCGAGCTGTTGCAGTTCGCGACGAATGGCCGCAAGCACAGTGTGCGGATCGCCCTCCGTGCGCGCAACCAGGGTGGAATTGGAATCGAAATAACGTTGCGGCCGAAACATCACCGCCTTCGGTTCTTCGCCTAACGTGTTGTACTTTCCATCCGGGACGACGCCGACGATTTGCCAAAATGGATCTTTAGGTCCAGTTGAATTGTAGCGTTTGCCAATCGCGTCTTTTCCTGGAAAAAACCGGCGCGCAAAAGTTTCGTTAACAATGGCGAAGCGCGAATCCTTCTTGTTTTCGGTCGGGAGAAAATCGCGTCCACGCAGCGGGATTCCCATCGTTTCGAAATATTTTGGGCTGACAGAATAGGGAATAGCAGAGGGCAGTTTGCTCCTCGCCGTGACCGGCTGGCCCTCGACGTAAACGCTCGTCGAACTGTAATCCAAACTGAGCGGCAACACATCGATGAAGGCAGCGGACCTCACACCGGGAATCGCCCGCACGCGGTCGAGCACGCGGGCATGAAAGGCGCGCCCTTTGGCGTCATCGTAACCCTGGAGACCGAGATCGAACGAAATAGCGACGGCGTTTTGCGGATTAAAACCGGGCTGCATATGTTGTGCGGCCTGCAGACTGCGTACGATCAGACCTGCGCTGACGAGCAGAACCAGCGAAATAGCAACTTGCGCGATGACGAGCGAATTGCGCAAGGGTGAGCGACGGAATCCCGCCATCGAGCTCTCATCTTTCAACGCCGGAACCAGTGCCGGCTTCGAAGATTGCAGCGCGGGCAGCAGACTAAACAAAACTCCCGTGGCGAGGGAAATCGCAAGCGCGAAAATCATCACACGCCAATCGATGCGCAGATCGAACAGGAGCGCGATATCCGTCGGCAGCTTGATCGTGGCAACGGCGTGATTGATCGACGCGGCGAGGAGCAACCCGACTGCGCCGCCCGTGACGGACAGGATCACACTTTCGGTGAGTAGTTGCCTAACGAGTCGCGACCGGCTCGCACCGACGGCGAGACGTATGCCTATTTCCTTTCGCCGCTCGGTCGCGCGCGCGAGCAGAAGATTAGCCAGATTCACACACGCGAGCAGCAAGACGAGCGCACCAACCACCGCGAGCACGCCGGACAAAGCGAAAATGGAATTGCGAATGTCGGGAATAAACAAACCGGGCGACATGAGCAGCACCCCGCGGCCCGCATTTTCCGTCGGATGCTCTTTCGCCATTTGCAGCGTGATACCTTCGAGCTCGGCTCTCGCCTGCGCGACGGTCACGCCCGGTTTGAGGCGACCGACAACAAAAAGATTGTCGCTGTCACGCGCATCGAGCCACGTGCTCCCGGGCTCGATTTGTTTCGCCATCATGAGCGGCGCCCAAAATTCCGGCGCGTAAGCAATCTCCGTCCCGACAAAGCCTTCCGGTGCGACACCAATGATAGTAAACGTGTGATTATTGAGCAGGACGGTGCGGCCGATGATCGACGGATCACCGCCGAATCGTTTTTTCCAGCACGCATTGCTAATGACGATGACGGGATGTGAATCCGGTGTCTGATCTTCTTCCGGCAGAAACGCGCGACCGAGGACCGGCTTCACACCGAGGACGTCGAAATAATTTCCCGAAACCGTGAAGCCCCACGCACGCTGGTTCACGCCGTTATGACTCAGGCTTGCAACAACAAATCGGTAAGCAAGCAGGCCTTCGAAGGATCGGCTGCGCTCGCGATAATCTTTGTAATTGAGAAACGATTGCAGCGTGAAATCGGTGCCGTTCGGCTGTGTGCCATCGACCGCGATCAGTCTTGATGGTTCGCGCACGGGCAATGGCCGCAGCAAAACGGTATCGACCAGACTAAAGATCGCAGTGTTCGCGCCAATCCCGAGCGCCATCGAGATGATGGCGAGCGCGGTAAAGATCGGGCGTTTGAGAAGCTGGCGTAAACCGAAGCGGATATCCTGCAGCAATGTTTCCATGATCGCGACCTCCGAAGTGAGATGCACCCGGTCTGCGATTCGGATTCAAATTTTTCCTGGAGGGACACGCTGTCGTGTCCCCAATATGGGCGCCGGCAGCGCGGCCCCTCCATCAGAAGAGCGGACTAAGAAAGTCGCGGCGAAATGCAGCGAGAAGATTCGTGTAACGCGTTCGGCAATCCTCAAAATAGTCACGCCATCGCAGCATCAGCCCCGTATTTTTCTCGTGAAACGCGCGATCGCAAATCTCCGCCGCGTTATCCACTTCGTTGATGCATTCATCCAATTCCAGTTTGCGTCGCAGCATTTGTTTATCGATTTGCCGCGCCGAACCGAGCCCCAGATTTAACGCAGCGCCCATTGCGCGATAGAACGCGCCAATGAAAATCTGATGGCCGTGGTCGCATTCGCAAAAGTATTTGTGCCAGCGCGAAATCAGCGGGGCATTCTTATCGCTTAAGGCGCGCAAGCTTTCGACATGCGCGCGTTTCACTTCCACCGCCGCTTCATCCACCTGCAAGCGCAACTGCAGCATCGCCGGATGCCGCATGAGAAATTCATTCAGATTGACGGGCGTCATTCTCTGGACAGACGAACGTAGAACACGCTCGGCCCGTCAATACCTTCGCGTGCCACGGATGGGCCGATCCCCAAAAAAAGGGACCATGGAATCAACCGGGGAAACACCTGCGTGGCGCGAACATAGCTTCAAAACGAGTATGTCTCCAACTCGCAGAGTTCGTTTCGCGCAGAATAGGTTTTTCTCAGTTCTGTTAACGGCGGCGAGACGTAAGAATGGCAAAGGGGCAGTTCTTTTGGCGTCTATTGTCGGGCTATTGCTTGGAAGCATGGCTACGGTGCGGTGCAACCCCGACAGCGGCGGCGCCACGTCGTAGGGGATGTCGACCTCGTCGAAGCTCACCGCCTCGCCGCGCAGATAGGTCTGCAACTGCCGCAGGTAGCGCTCGAACTGGGCCAGCCGCGCCGGCGCCCGGCCGAGATGGGCAAGCGCGGAATCGCCCCGGCCGATGCCGAGCACGGCGCGGCCGTTCGAGATGCGGTTGACGCTGGTGATCGCCGTGGCGGTGGCCGCCGCGTGGCGGGTGACCGAATTGGTTACGCCGGTGCCGAGGCCGATCCGCGTCGTGGTGGTCGCCGCCAGGGCCAGCGAGACATAGGGATCGCCGGAGAGATTCTGCAAATCGACCACCAGCATGCCGTCCCAACCGGCCGCCTCGGTCTCCTGCGCGGTGCGCGCGCTGCTGCGCGCCGAAGCGACGCCGGTGGTCCACAATTGCACGGTATGTCTCTCCCCAATCGCCCTGTACGGTTTCAACATAGCCGTTTCCGCCGGTGCCGCGTTCAATGTAAACTCCCTTAACATGAGCTGGAAACGCCGGGCCGAGCGTGCCTACCATCACGGCAATCTGCGCGAGGCGCTGATCCAGGCTGCGCGCGAACTGATCAAGGAGAAGGGCCCGGCGGGCTTCACCTTCGCCGATGCCGCGCGTTCCGCCGGGGTGAGCGCAGCAGCGCCCTATCGCCACTTCCGCGACCGTGAGGCGCTGCTGGCCGACGTGGCGCGCGAGGGGTTCCAGCGCTTCGAGGCGATGCTCTCGACCGGCTGGGCCGGCGGCAAGCCCGATGCGCTCAGCGCCTTCAACAATATCGGCAAGGCCTATCTCGCCTTCGCGCGCGCCGAGCCCGCCTACTACGCCGCCATGTTCGAGTCAGGCCTGCCGCCCGACCTCAATGCCGAGCTGCGCGCCGCCGGCGACCGTGCCTTCGGCGTGCTGCGTACCGCCGCCGAGGCGCTGGTGGCCCTGCTGCCCGCCGCCAAGCGGCCGCCCGCCTTGATGATGAGCCTGCATGTCTGGTCGATGGCGCATGGCATCGCCTCGCTGTTCGCCCGCGGCGACGCCGGCCGCCGGACGCTGCCCATGACGGCCGAGGAACTGCTCGAAATCGATCATGCTGATCTACCTGCAAGGGCTGGGTTTTCCCCAAAAGGCCTGAAAGCCCCCGGGGCCCCCCTTGACTCCCCGGGCCCGAATGCCCAATGTAAATGTCGTTAACATTTACATCGTTAACGCTGACAAGGGAGCCCCCCATGACGGGCCTGATGGAAAGACTGGACGACATTCCCCGGCCCGCCTGGATCGCCCTGGTGGTCGTGAGCTTCATCGTGTTCTGGCCGATCGGCCTTGCCCTTCTCATCTACCTCAAATGGAGTGGACGCATGTTTTGCTCGAGACATGGCCGTTACGGCCATTGGCATGGCGCCGATGGGCGCCCCGACGGCCGCGAAGCGCGCGACGAGTTCCGTGCCTGGCGCCGCCGCCATGGCTGGGGCCGCAATGCCGGCAGCGGCAACGTGGCGTTCGACGAGTATCGCGAAGAGACACTGCGCAAGCTCGACGAGGAGCAGCGCGAGTTCCGCGACTTCCTCGATCGGCTGCGCGCCGCCAAGGACCGCGCCGAGTTCGACGAGTTCATGAACGAGCGGCGCAACCGCCCGCCGACCGAGCCGCCGCCGGCTGCCTCCCCCGCAGCCTGACGCCGGTATGCCCCTGCCCCCTCTCGTCCTCGGACGGGAGGGGGTTCGCATGTCAGTAGTCGAGTTTTATCGGCAACTTGTGGTCGACCGCCCGCTGGGCAAGGTCGAGCAACACCGCGAAAGCGTGGCGGGCATTGAGTTCGAGTGGCGCATCGTCGGCCACCGGCTCGTGGCGCCATCCCGCAACGACATTGGCTGCCGCCTTCCAGGTTGCCGCGTTCAGATCATCGAGCTGCCGACGGAGCGGCGCGGCCGAGCCCACGACCACGCGCCTGCCATCGACATCCTCGCCCTCGAAGGTGAATTCGAAGGGACTGGGCAGCCACAGCTCGACATTGCGCACGAGATGGGAGTAGCGCGAACGGAAGCCCTCGGCATTGCTGCGCGCCAAGGCCGGGTCGTCGTCCCATTCCTCAGGTAGGCTGGCCGGCCGGCGCAGCGCGGGATGCTCGGCATAGGCCGCCCACAGGACCAGCGAACCGAAGCCGTCCCAGCCCGGCCGGCCGGTGAAGTAGGGCGCCGCCATCGTCTCGTCCCAGTCGAGCGGCGCTGCGATCTTGCTGCCGAGCGACTCGCTCAGGGTCGAACGCCAGGCCAGGATCGCCGGAAAAATCCGTTCGGGATCCTTGGCATGATCGGCCGAGCCGCCGGAACGCACGATCTGGTAGGGCGTGCCACGCTCCCGGGCCGTCTTCTCGGCATTATTTTCCCACTCGCCGGTGTAGTACCGCGTGAGCGACCCGACATAGACGTCGAGAGCCATGAATGAGGGGTTCCCTATCCTTCGCCCGGGCGCTTGCGCGCCTCTGCCACTTGCAGTTGTTCTAGGGTGATTTTAATCCCGCGAAAAGAATCGAATGCAAATATCTCAGTGATCGGAACGCATACACCATAAAGTTGTCCCGACGCCATAGTTGTAACCACGCAAGGCCCACACGCCAACGCCGCCGCGTCGCACTTTCTCGCGACTACGCGCGATCTCGCCGATGGGCGTCGTTTGTCGCCCGTGCGACGGTGCAAACCGACCGGCTGGCGAAAGAAAGTTCCGGACGGCTGTCGGCTGGCCGCCGAGCTATTGCGGTTCGATGTTCAGGCTCTTGATCACGTCGAGCCAGACCGGGCCCTCCTCGTCGGGCGCGGGCAACGCGGCCGCCGTGACGGGGCCATAGCGCAGCATTTCGCGCCGCGTCGGGCGGATCATCTCTTCGTCCCTGCGGCGCGAGTCTTTTGGCGGTCTAGACTGTCTTGGTCGCGCCCGATTTCAGCATGGCGTCGATTTCAGGGGCCGTAAACCCCGCCTCCTTCAGCACCTCGACGCTGTGCTCGCCCAGCCTAGGCTGCAGGCGCCTGACCTCGGGCTTGGTCTTGCTGAAGCGCGGCGGGATGTCGGGCATGCGCAACCGGCCTTCGGTCGGATGCTCGACCTCCTTCCAGAAACCGGTGGCCTGCAGCTGCGGATCGACGAAGAGATCCTCCAGCGTGTTGACCGGCCCGTGCGGGACGTTGGACTTGCCGAGCAGCGCCACCCATTCGGCGTTGGTCCGCGTGGCGCAAATCTCGGCCAGGGTCGCGTAGTAGTGCTCGACGTTCTTCAGTCGGTTGGCAAGCGAGGTGAAGCGCGGATCGTTCGCCAGCTCGGGCCGGCCGATCAGAGTGCAGAACTCCTTCCAGTGGCCGTCGGTGTAGGGCAGCAGCGCGAAGTAGCCGTCCTTCGAGGGGTAGGGCCGCCGCTCCTTGTTGAGCACGCGCTTGTAGCCCGCCGTCTCGAGCGCCGGCCGGAAGGTCTCGCCATAGAGATGCTCGACCATGACGAAGGAGACCAGCGTCTCGTACATCGGCACCTCGACGGCCTGGCCCTTGCCGGTGCGCTCGCGCGCGAACAGAGCCGCGAGCAGCGCCGAGACCACGCCGTTGGAACTGGTCTTGTCGGCGACGATGGTCGGCAGGAAGCGCGGCTGGCCCGCCACCACGCTCTGCAACGAGGCAAGGCCTGAACCCGCCTGGATGATGTCGTCGTAGGCGGCTTTCGGCCCCATTGGCCCGGCCGAGCGGTAGCCGTAGGTCGCGAGATAGACGAGCCGCGGGTTGATCTTCTCGAACGCCTCGTACTCCACGCCCAGCCGCCTGGCGGGATCGGGGCGGTAATTGTGCATCAGCACGTCGGCCGTTTCGGCCAGCTTGAACAGCGCCTTGCGGCCGGAGTCCTGCTTGAGGTCGAGCACGATCGAGCGCTTGGAGCGATTGCAGCCGAGATAGAAGGCGGCCATGCCCGGATTGCGCGCCGGGCCGAGCTGACGCGTGGTATCGCCTTCCGGCGGCTCGATCTTGATCACGTCGGCGCCGAGATCGCCCAGCTGCTGGGCCGCCCATGGCCCGAGCACGACCGTCGTGCAGTCGAGAATCCTGACGCCGTCCAACGGACCCGCCATCGACGTACCTCCCCAGTGCTTTGTCCCGGACTACCACAAACTGATCACGAGCGTGCGGGAAAGGTGACGCGTTAGGCTTGCTCATGGCCGCCCCAAAGCAAACGCAACGCTCAAAATATCGCGGCGGCCGTTTCCCAAGGAGGCTGAGATGGCCGATGACGTGAACAAGCCGCGGACCGCGAGCACCTGGCGGCGCGCCGCGGCCGCCCTCGTCGGCACGGCTGCGCTGGGCGCGGTGAATGCGGCCGAGGCCCACGATTGGAAGAGGCACCGCCACCACGATGCACCGATCGGTTACGTCGTCGTGCCGCCGGGCCATGTGCGCTACGCCGCGCCGGCGGTAGTTTATGCCGTGCCCGCGCCGATCGTGGTGTATCCACAGCCGGTGGCCTACGTGCCGCTCCCCTATGCGCCGGCCTATCCGGCCTATGGACCACCAGTCGGCAGCCTGAGCTTCGGACTGACCGTGCCGCTGCGTTAGGCCGCGATCACCGGCTGGTCACAGGGCAGACGGCCTGAATCGCCGATGTCCTCAGAAGCGGCTTGGAGATTCCCCGATGCAGTCACAATTGGCCACGTATCCCTCGCGTTAGGGAGGACGAGCAATCGTCATCCCGGTTGTCACAGGAGGCTGCAATGCGTGGACTTAAGTGGAAGACAATCCTGGCCGCCGCGATCGCGGGTTCCAGCTTGTTCGTCGCCGCCGGTGCCCAGGCGCACGACGATGACCGGTGGCACGACGATCGGTGGCGCTGGGAGCACCGGCGTCATCAGGAGGTTCATGACCACGGTCGCCACGAACCCGAACGGCGCGTCGTCTACGAGCGCCAACCGGTCGTCGTGGCCCCGGCCCCGGTCTTTGTCACGCCGGTGGCGCCGGCCTATTCCCAGCCGGCCTATTCCCAACCGGTCGATCCGAGCCTGAATTTCAACTTCAGCTTCCCCCTGCGCTGACATTCCTCGCCGGGACCCGCCGGATGGCCTCTCCATCCGGCGGGTTGACTCCTGCGGGCATGGCCCTATTCTGGCCGCCATGCTGCGACTGACGACGCTTCGACTTATTGGCTGATCCGCCGCTCCCGCCCGGGAGCCCCTGCGGATCGCTCGTCGTTCGTCTCATCCCATCACCAGTCGCCGCCACCGTTTCCACTTCCATCGCAGTTTTTGCCTAAAGGCCTTTTGGCTGTGCGCGGCGCGAGGAGTTCTTTCGATGTCACCCCAAAAACCCATGATGCCGACCGCGGGCGAGAAGTACGTTCCCTTCAAGCCCGTCCCGACCTGCCCGACCGACAGTGGCCGTCCAAGGTCATCACCAAGCCGCCGATCTGGTGCGCTGTCGACCTGCGCGACGGCAACCAGGCGCTGATCGAGCCGATGGATTCCGACCGCAAGACGCGGATGTTCAAGCTGCTCTGCCAGATGGGCTTCAAGGAGATCGAGGTCGGCTTCCCCGCCGCGTCGGAGACAGACTTCGACTTCGTGCGCGAGCTGATCGAGAAGAAGATGATCCCGCACGATGTCACCATCCAGGTGCTGACGCAGAGCCGCCCGGAGCTGATCGAGCGCACTTTCGAAGCCTGCCGCGGCGCCAAGCGCGCCATCGTCCATCTCTACAACTCGACCTCGACGCTGCAGCGCCGGGTGGTGTTCGGCATGGACTATAGCGGCATCATCGACATCGCCGTGTCGGGCGCCAAGCTGGTCAAGCAGCTGGCCGACGCCGATCCGAACACCGAGTGGGTCTTCGAGTATTCGCCGGAGAGCTTCACCGGCACCGAGCTCGAGTTTGCGCGCGACATCTGCGCGGCGGTGGGCGACGTCTACAAGCCGACGCCGCAGAACAAGATGATCATCAACCTGCCGGCGACCGTCGAGATGGCCTCGGCCAACATCTATGCCGACCAGATCGAATGGTGCCATCGCAACTTCAAGTACCGCGATTCGATGGTGCTGAGTCTGCACCCGCACAACGACCGCGGCACCGGCGTGGCGGCGGCGGAGCTCGGCTACATGGCCGGTGCCGACCGCATCGAGGGCTGCCTGTTCGGCAACGGCGAGCGCACCGGCAACGTCGACCTCGTGACCCTGGGCCTCAACATGTACACCCAGGGCGTCGACCCGGAGATCGACTACTCGAACATCAACGAGATCCGTCAGACCGTCGAATACTGCAACCAGCTGCCGGTCCATCCGCGCCATCCCTACGGCGGCGACCTGGTGTTCACCGCCTTCTCGGGCTCGCACCAGGACGCCATCAACAAGGGCTTCAAGGCGCTGCAGTCGTCGAACAGCAAGGTCTGGGAAGTGCCCTACCTGCCGATCGACCCGGCCGATCTCGGCCGCAGCTACGAGGCGATCATCCGGATCAACAGCCAGTCGGGCAAAGGCGGCATCGCCTACATCCTGAAGAGCGACTACGGCATCGACATGCCGCGTCTCCTCCAGGTCGAGTTCTCCAAGCTGATCCAGCAGATTGCCGACGAGACCGGCAAGGAGATCATGCCGGCGCTGATCTGGGACACCTTCCGCAAGGAGTATCTCGAAAACGTCACGCCGGTTGATTTCATCAGCCACACCACGGTGCCCGACTCCGACCATCCCGACGTGCGTCTTCTCGACGCCAAGGTGACGTTCAACGGCCGCGAGCAGAAGATCAGCGGCCGCGGCAACGGACCGATCGCGGGCTATGTCGATGCGCTTGGCAAGAACTGCGGCGTCGGCATCAAGGTGCGCGACTACCATCAGCACGCCACGGGCGCCGGCTCGGACGCGCAGGCGGTGAGCTTCATAGAAGCTGAAACCAGCGACGGGCGCGTGCTGTGGGGCGTGGGCATGGACTCCAACATCGTGACGGCCTCGCTCAAGGCCGTGACATCGGCGGCCAACCGCGCGGTCGCCGCCAGATAGCGGTTTCGTCGCCGGGTGGCGTTCTCTCTCATCGTGAACGGGCGGGCATTGCCGCCTGTTCACCTTCTGAAGAATCAGTCCATTTCCGGCTTCCTTGCCAAGGCGCCGGCTCCTGATAGGGCGTGCTCTCGACGGCACGGTCGGTTAGCGCGTAGAACGGCGTCATGGCCAAAGCAAAGAAGACCCCCTCGAAGAAGCCCGTGCGGAAGTCCCCGCCGCGGCAGCGTCCGGCGAGCGCGCCGGACGCCAACCTGCTTGCCGACCTGATGAAATGGGCGAAAGCTGCCGGCGCCGACGCGGCCGACGCGCTCTACGTCAACGGCGAGTCGATCTCCGTCGCCCAGCGCATGGGCAAGCGCGAGAAGCTCGAAAGCAGCGAAGGCCGTGACCTCGGGCTGCGCGTCTTCGTGGGCCAGCGTCAGGCCTTCGTCTCGTCGACGGACTTCGCACCCGCCGCGATGCGCATACTGGCCGAACGTGCCGTCGACATGGCGCGCGCCGTGCCCGAGGATCCTGTTTGCGGTCTCGCGCCGGAGGATCTGCTGGCGCGGCGCTGGCCCGACCTCGACCTCAGCGACAAACGGCGCCCCTCGGCGAGGTCCCTGCTGGCGATGGCCGAGGAAGCCGAGGACGCGGCCCGCGCGGTAAAGGGTGTGACCAACTCCGAAGGCGCCGAGGCGAGCTGGGGCCGCTCCTCGGTGGTGCTGGCCGCCAGCAACGGCTTTTCCGGCAGCTACCGGCGCAGCGGCTATTCGCTGTCGTGCGCCGTGCTGGGCGGCGAAGGCACGGGCATGGAGCGCGACTACGAATGGTCGAGCGCCGTGCATTTCGAGGACCTCATGGCGCCGGCCCGGGTCGGGCGCAACGCCGGCAAGTTCGTGGTCCGCCGCCTCAACCCGCGCAAGGCGCAGAGCGCGCGCGTGCCGGTCGTCTATGACCGGCGCGTGTCGGGCGGGCTGATCGGCCATCTGGCGAGCGCCATCAACGGCCGCGCCGTGGCCCGCGGCACCTCGTTCCTGAAGGACAAGATGGGCGAACGGATCTTCGCCCAGGGCATCCGCATCCTCGACAACCCATTGCGCAAGCGCGGCCTGGGCAGCAGGCCGTTCGACGCCGAGGGCCTGCCGACCAAGCGCTACGCCGTAATCGACGACGGCCGCCTCACCACCTGGCTGCTCGATCTTGCCGCCGCGCGCCAGCTCAAGCTCAAGCCGACCGGGCACGCCGCGCGCGGCGTCTCGGGACCGCCCTCGCCCACGACCTCGAACTTCTACCTCGAGAGGGGCAAGCTCTCGGTCGACGAGCTGATCGGCGACATCAAGAGCGGACTCTTCATCACCGACCTGATCGGCTTCGGCGTCAACGGCGTAACCGGTGACTACAGCCGCGGCGCCTCGGGCTTCTGGATCGACAACGGCAAGCTCGCCTGGCCGGTGAGCGGCATCACGGTGGCGGGCAATCTCAAGGACATGTTCCTGAACATGGTTCCGGCCAAAGACCTGGAGTTCAAGGGCTCGACCAACGCGCCGACGGTGCGAATTGAGGGGTTGACCGTCGCCGGCTCGTGATAGACTTGGCGGCATGACCCCTCTCGCAAGAATCACCCTCCTCGCCGCAACGACGGCGCTCTTCACCGGGCCTGCCTTGGCGCCCTCATACGCTCAGGGGGCCGACTTCCAGGCGTGCCTCGAGACCATCAAGGCCGAGGCGATGCGCCAGGGCGTGTCGGCCGGCCTCGCCGACCGCGCCTTCCAGGGCCTGACACCCGACCAGAAGGTGGTCGATCTCGATTCACGCCAGCCGGAATTCTCGCTGACCTATGCCAGGTATGTCGGCGAGTCGGTGACGCCCGAACGCATCGTCAAGGGCCAGCAGAAGATGGCGCAGAATCGTCCGCTGCTCGACGCGCTGCAGGCCGAGTACGGCGTGCCGCCGCAATACATCATGGCGTTCTGGGGCATGGAGACCAACTACGGCTCCTACATGGGCGACTTCCAGGTCGTGCGCTCGGTGGCGACGCTTGGCTGCATGACCAAACGCACCGTCTTCTTCAGCAACGAGACGGTGCAGGCGCTGCGCATCCTGACCCTGAACCACATGACCCGCGAGCAGATGCGCGGCTCGTGGGCCGGCGCCATGGGCAACATGCAGTTCATGCCCTCGACCTTCATGAAATGGGGCGTCGATCGCGACGGCAACGGCAAGATCGATCTGTGGAACAGCCTGCCCGACTCCTTCGCCTCGGCGGCCAACTTCCTGCGCGGCATCGGCTTCAAGCCTGGCCTGCCGTCGAGCGAGGAGGTGATCCTGCCGCCGGGCTTCCCGCTCGACCAGGCCGACACGACGATCGAAAAGCCGGTGCGCGCCTGGGCGGCGATGGGCGTGAAGAAGGCGGGCAGCGCGCCGCTGCCCAATGTCGACGATCCCGCGGCGATCATCCTGCCTGCGGGCTTTCGCGGCCCCGCCTTCATCCTCTATCCCAACTTCAAGGCGGTGATGAACTGGAACCGCTCGACGCTCTATGCGCTGGCGATCGGCATCCTGGCGCGCCAGATCGCGGGCGGCCCGCCGGTGATGCAGGCGCCGCCGGCCGACGACGCGCCCTTGTCTCGCGATACGGTGATCGACATGCAGAACCGGCTGACCCGGCTCACCCTGTACACCGACGAAATCGACGGCCTGCTCGGTCCCAAGACGCGCTCGGCAGTGCGGCTGTTCCAGAAGCAGATCGGGTTGCCCGCCGACGGCCATCCCACGCCCGACGTCGTGCGCCGCCTGCAGGCGGCGGCGCGGTAGCGTCTTGCCGGATCGCGGGCCTCCAGGCCCGCTCATGGCCGGGAGCGCGCCATCCGTGGCGCGTCTTGCACTTCGCCATGATTATGAGCGCCACTGGAGTGGGCGCTCCCAGCAAAGATCATGATGCGGGCCTGGAGACCCGCGGTCCCGAAAGACTCAAGCCGGCTGCAACAGCCTCACCGATCCGGTCGCGAGCCCGATCGACACCGGCAAGGTGAGCGCATCGTCGCCGTCGATCTGCACCGGCTGGCGGCCGTCCTCGCCGGCATCGCTCAGCACGGAGATACGCACCTTGCGGCCGGCGACCACGCGATAGCCGCCGGTGCGGGGCAGCCGGCCCATGCAGCAGGGCCAGCCCGAAGCGCAGCGTGTGCGAGCGCCCCCAGCGCTCGAACAGGCAGACATGCAGCAGCGGCTCGCCCAGCGCGGCATCGGGCGCCACGACGTACGGCCCGGCATAGTGGCGGCTGTGCGTCACGATCACCGATGACGCCTCGTGCCGCGCGCCGTCGATCTCGACGCAGTAGCGCACGGGCCGGTAGCGCCGCGTCTCGACCAGCGAGCGCCAGACGTAGGCGGCGCGCCCCCAGCGGCGCTTGAAGGCGGCGCTGACGCCGGCCACGACCTTGGCGTCGAAGCCCGCCCCCGCCATCAGCGAGAAGCAGCGCGGCGCGCCCGCCGCCATTGGCCTCGCCGGGCTGCACCAGCAGCTCGCGGCCGGCCATCAGGGTCTGGGCGATCGCCGCCGCGGAAAAGTCGAGGCCGAGCTCGTGCGCCAGCACGTTGGCGGTGCCGAGCGGCACGATGCCCATCGCGGGCGCGGGCCCGCCGCGCTGCGCCAGCCCGTTCACGACCTCGTTGATCGTGCCGTCGCCGCCCGCCACCGCGATCACGGCATAGCGCGCGGCATCGCAGGTCTCGGCGAGCCGCCGCGCATCGCCTGCTGCCGCGGTCTCGACGATGTCGACCGTCCAGCCCTCGGCGCGCACGCGGCGCACGACCGCATCCACCAGCCCGCGGCGGCGCCGGCCGGCCGTCGGATTGAGGATCAGCAGCATGGCCCTGGGTGCAGCGAACGTCATCGAACTGTCACAACCGATTCACAGCGACGCAATGGCTCCCATACACAATCCGCTGCGTCTCGTGCAATCGCGCACGACAGATTTAGTGTCGGTCGAGTCTTATCCACATGACCGTGATCGAGCGTCACCAACCTGCCCGCCACCGCGCCATCTTCCTTTCCGACATCCATCTGGGCACGCGCGGCTGCCAGGCCGAGCTGCTGCTCGATTTCCTGAAGCAGAACGAGAGCGAGACTCTCTACCTGGTCGGCGACATCGTCGACGGCTGGCGCCTGAAGCGCTGGTGGTACTGGCCGCAGGCGCACAACGACGTGGTGCAGAAGATCCTGCGCAAGGCGCGCAAGGGCACCCACGTCGTCTACATCCCCGGCAACCACGACGAGGCGGCGCGCCAGTACTGCCAGCTCACCTTCGGCGACGTCCGCGTCCAGGAGGAGGCGATCCACGAGATGCCGGACGGCCGCAAGCTCCTGGTGATCCACGGCGACCAGTTCGACGGCATCGTGCGCTACGCCCGCTGGCTCGCCATCCTGGGCGACTGGGCCTACACCACGGCGCTGCGCATCAACACGACCGTTCAACTGGGGCCGCCGCAAGCTCGGCCTGCCCTACTGGTCGCTCTCGGCCTATCTCAAGCACAAGGTCAAGAACGCGGTCCAGTTCATCGACAACTACGAGCACGCCGTGGCCGGCGAGGCGCGCCGCCGCGGCGTCGACGGCGTGGTCTGCGGCCACATCCACCATGCCGAGATCCGCACCATCGACGGCATCCTCTACTGCAACGACGGCGACTGGGTGGAGAGCTGCACGGCGCTGGTCGAGGATTTCGACGGCCGGCTGCGCATCGTGCGCTGGGCCGAGGAAAGCGCGCGGCGCGGCGCGCTGCTGCCCGGCTTCGCGCCGGCGCGGCTGGCGGCGGAGTAGACGGATTGCGCATCGCCATCGTCTCCGATGCCTGGCGGCCGCAGATCAACGGCGTGGTGCGCACCATCGAGACCGTCGCCCAGCTGCTGCGCGCCGACGGCCACGATGTCGAAGTGTTCGGTCCCGACCGCTTCCGCACCCTGCCCTGCCCGACCTATCCCGAGATCCGCCTGTCGCTGTTCCCCGCGGCGCGGCTCAGCCACATGCTGAAGCTGTTCGCGCCCGATGCGATCCATCTCGCGACCGAGGGTCCGCTCGGCTGGGCGGCGCGCGCGCTTCTGCCTCCGCCGCAATATCCCCTTCACCACCGCCTACCACACGCGCTTTCCCGAATATGTCCGCGCCCGCATCCGCGTGCCGCTGTCCTGGAGCTACGCCTTCGTGCGCCGCTTCCATGCGCCGTCGGCCGCGGTGCTGGTGGTGGCGCAGTCGATCCGCGACGAGCTGGCCGCGCGCGGCTTTCGCAACCTCGTGCCGTGGTCGCGCGGCGTCGATATCGCTGCCTTCCGCCCGCGCCCGCGCTCCGAACTCGAGCGACGCCCGGCCGATCTGGCTTTATGCCGGCCGCGTGGCGATCGAGAAGAACATCAAGGCCTTCCTCGAGCTCGACCTGCCCGGCAGCAAATGGGTGGTGGGCGGCGGGCCGCAGCTCAAGGAGCTCAGGCGCCGCTACAAGGACGTGCGCTTCTTCGGCTCGGTCGATACCGAGGAGCTGGGCCAGCGCTATGCCGAGGCCGACTGCTTCGTCTTCCCCAGCCGCACCGACACGTTCGGCCTGGTGATGGTCGAGGCGCTGGCCTCCGGCGTGCCGGTCGCGGGCTATCCGGTGCCCGGCCCGCTCGATGTCGTGACCGTGCCGGACGTCGGCGCGATCGATGAAGACCTGCGGACGGCCTGCCTTGCCGCGGTGACGGGCGATCCCGCCGCCTGCCGGCGCCACGCCGAGACCTTTACCTGGGCAAGCTGCGCCCAGCAGTTCCTCGCCACCCTGCGCCCCATCCCGCGCAGCGTCTGGCAGCCTCTGAAGCGGCGTGTGCTGCCTGACGCGGCAGCGTCCTGAGCCGGTTGAACTCCCGCGCCGCGCGCCCATCTTCAAGGGCAGCCAGCAGGAGAGCCTCATGCCAGCCCTTAACCACATCATCGTTCCGGCCAAGGACAAGGACGCCTCGGCAAAATTCCTGGCCGACATCCTCGGCATCGCGGCCAGGCCGCAATGGGGACCCTTCCGGCCCGTCCAGACCAGCAACGGGGTGACGCTCGACTTCGTCGATTCAAAGGACGTGCGCACCTCGCACTACGCCTTCCTGGTCGACGACAAGGAATTCGATGCCGCGTTCGCCCGCGTGAGGGACGCCGGCATCGCCTACTTCGCCGGGCCTCACAAAGAGGGGCCGGGCGAGATCAACCGCCATTGGGGCGGCCGCGGCGTCTATTTCGAGGACCCCAACGGCCACCTGCTCGAATTGATCACCAAGCCTTACGGCGAGTTGCCGGCGTAACACCTACTGTGGCTGCACCGCCCGGCTGCCCGCCAGCACGCCGGCGCGGCCGGCATCCGGGCCAGTCTTCCTGGATCGTGCAAACCGCCGCGCCGGGCGGCATCTCGACATCGACGAAGCGGATATCTCCGGGCGCGAGCGTGATCGACGACGGATTGGACGAATACGTCGTCACACAGCGCAGCGCGTGCCGGCCCGGGCTGAGTTCGACCCGCATCCACGTCGTTGGCGCCAACTGGCCGACGATCATCGGACCCGCCCCGACATCGATGACCGGTCCGGTGGTGATGGGATTGTAGAAATAGACCGCGGCCATGCCGGAGGGTGGCGGATTGAACTGCTTGCCGGCGATATCCTGGCCCGACGGCGCCATCGCCCCCGGGGCGGCGCCGCACCCGGCCAGCATCAGCATCATTCCCCCGACAAACGCCTGGCGCATCGATCCTCCGTTCGTCGCATACGTGCGCGACGGCCGAAGTGTGCCACAGCGCGTTCTCTCCGATAAAGATCGTTCAGCCGTTGGGCGGTTCGCCGGCCTGGCCTCTAGGAACGTCCGCCGCCAGGAGACGCAATCGCGTCGACAGAATGGCGCTCCCAGGCCTACGACAGGCTTGCCAATATCGACCTCGCCGACAAGGTCGGCCTGTCGCCCTTGCCCTGCCTGCGCTGCGTGAAGCGATTGGAGCGGAGCAGATACATCGATACCTACCGCGCCGTCCTAAGGCGCGACCGCGTGGGCCTGGTCTTTTCCGTATTCGTCGGCGTCGAGATCGACGGCCACGCCAACGAGCGGGCGCTCGGAAGGGGTACGCGTTGCCCGAGGTCGTCGCTAGTCATCTCGCGTCAGGCAAGGCCGACTACATTCCTCGAAATCGTTGTTCCCTATCTCAATCACCATCGGCGTTTCCTGGTCGACAAGCTTCTCGACTTTTCCATCGTCCGAGAAGTGCGCAGCAACATTGCCATCCAGACGCTCAAGGCCGGCTCACCTCTGCTCTCTCGAGACTCAGCCGTTGGGCGGCTCGCCCGCCTTGATCCAGGCCTGATAGAGCGCCTTGGTCTCGTCGTTGGGTGGATAGGTGCCGGTGATCGGCTTGCCTTGGCCGACCCTGATGGCGACGAACTTCTCCAGCCGCTCCTGCTCGAAGGAATCGCGCGCCACCTCGTCGGCGAGTGCGCGTGGCACGACGATGGCGCCGTCCTCGTCGGCCACGATCACGTCGCCGGGATAGACCGGCACGCCGCAGATGCCGACCGGCGTCTGCACCTCGACCGGATGCAGGTGGGTCATGCTGGGCGGTGCTGCGGCAGCCGAGCAGAACACTGGAAAGTCGAATTTTCCGATGACCGGCGTGTCGCGCATGGCGCCATCGGAGAGCACTCCGGCGACGCCGCGCACCTTCAGACGCAGCGCCAGGATGTCGCCCAGCGTGCCGGACCGCGTGTTGCCCTCGGTCGCGATCACCAGCACGCAGCCGGCGGGCGTCTCCTCGATCGCCGCCCGCTGGGCGCTTGGCGGGTCGTTCGGCGTCGGCGGCTTGTCGAGATCCTCGCGGCCGGGAATGTAGCGCAGCGTGTAAGCCGGCCCGACCAGCCGCGTCGCCTTGGGATTGAGCGGCCGCACGCCGTTCACCGCGGAATTGCGAAAGCCGCGCTTCAGCATCTGCATCGAGACGGTGGCCGTGCTCGCATACATGAAATTCTTGATCGTCTCGGCCGACAGCGGCGCGTTGGTCATCTGCGTTTCCCCTACAACAACGATCCCTGATTGCCGCTGCCGCCGTCGCGCCGGCGCGGCGCCGGCGCCGGTCGCGGGGCGGCACTGGCCGCCTCGGTCACCTTGGCGCCGATACGGCCGTCGGCGAACTGGACGCTGATCGTCTCGCCGGCGTGGGTTTCCGCGGCGGCCAGCACGGGATGGCCGTCCTGGTCGCGCACCAGGGCAAAGCCGCGATTGAGCACGGAATGGAAGGAGTAGCTTTCCAGAAGCTTGCCGAGCTGTTCGACCTGGCGCCGGCCGTGCTCCAGCAGCTCGCCGCCGCAGCGCTGCAGCCGCTCGCCGTACTGCCCGACCCTGTCGGCGGTGCGATCGATCTTCTGGCGCGTGTCGCCGACATAGCGGCGCATCGCCCCCTCGAGCACGCGCGTTTCGGCCACGAGCGCCTGCTGCTTGGCGAGCAGCACGGCGATCGGGCTCACGAGCCGCGCCGCCGCCAATTGGTGGTCGCGGCGCTCGACGAGCTGGCGCATTGCCAGCGTCAGGCGCTCGCCGCTCACATCCAGCCGCTGCTGGCGGTCCTCGATCAGGCGGAGCGGATCGCCCAGGCCGCGCGCCAGGCCGGTGACGGCGAGGCTTGCCTCGCGCAGCACGCGGTTCATGCAGGCCATGGTGCGCTTGCCGAAATCGAGCGTCTGGGCCATCAGGTCGGCGCGCACCGGCACCGCCATCTCAGCCGCGGCTGAGGGCGTGGGCGCCCGGCGGTCGGAGGCGAAGTCGATCAGGGTCGTGTCGGTCTCGTGGCCCACCGCCGAGATCAAGGGGATGGTCGAGGCCGCCGCGGCGCGCACCACGACCTCCTCGTTGAAGGCCCACAGATCCTCCAGGCTGCCGCCGCCCCGCGCCACGATCAGCACGTCGGGCCGGGGCACCACGCCGCCGACGGCAAGCCTGTTGAAGCCCGCAATCGCCGCGGCCACCTCGCCCGCCGCCTTCTCGCCCTGCACCGCCACCGGCCAGACCAGCACATGGCACGGGAAGCGGTCGGACAGGCGATGCAGGATGTCGCGAATCACCGCGCCGCTGGGCGAGGTCACCACGCCCACCACCTCGGGCAGGAAGGGCAGCGGCCGCTTGCGATCTGTTTCGAACAGCCCTTCGGCCTGCAGCTTCTTGCGTCGGTCCTCCAGGAGCTTCAGCAGCGCGCCCTCGCCCGCAAGCTCCAGCCGGTCGATGATGATCTGGTAGCGCGACGAGCCGGCATAGGTGGTGAGCTTGCCGGTGGCGATGACCTCCATGCCTTCCTCGATCTTGATACCGAGGCGGGGAATCGTGCCTTTCCAGGCGACGCCGTCGATGACGGCATTCTCGTCCTTCAGGCGGAAATAGCAGTGGCCCGAACGCGGGAACGAGGGCTGGCTGATCTCGCCGCGCACGCGCACGCGCGGAAACGCCGTCTCGATCTCGCGCTTCAGCGCAAAGGAGAGTTCCGAGACGGTGAATTCCGGAAGGTTGCTGGTGCTGGCGGGGGCTGCCGGGGCGTCGAAGTTTTCCATGGGCGGCGCAGCCTAGCCGCTTGTGCCCACGGCGCAAACTGTGGTCAAAGCCTCGCCATGCGAATCCTGGTCGTGGGCGGCGGTGGCCGCGAACATGCGCTCTGCTGGGCGATTTCGGCCTCTCCGCTCTGCACCAAGCTCTACTGCGCGCCCGGCAATGCCGGCATCGCCCAGGTGGCCGAATGCATCGACGTGGCGGCCGAGGACATCGCGGGCCAGGTGGCGCTCGCCCGGCGGGAGAAGATCGACTTCGTCGTGGTCGGGCCCGAGGGGCCGCTGGTCGCGGGCATGGCCGACCGCTTCGCCGAGGCCGGCATAAAGGTCTTCGGCCCCTCGGCAAAGGCCGCCCAGCTCGAAGGCTCCAAGGGCTTCACCAAGGAGCTCTGCCGCCGGCACGACATCCCGACCGGCGCCTATGAACGCTTCACCGACCTCGACAAGGCCGTGGCCTACATCAAGGCGCAGGGAGCGCCGATCGTGGTCAAGGCCGACGGGCTGGCCGCCGGCAAGGGCGTCGTGGTGGCCGAGACGGTCGAGCAGGCCATCGAGGCCGCACGCGACATGCTGGCGGGCAATCGCTTCGGCGCGGCCGGGGCTTCGGTGGTGATCGAGGAATTTTTAGTCGGCGAGGAGGCGAGCTTCTTCGCGCTGTGCGACGGCGAGCATGCGTTGCCGCTGGTCGGCGCACAGGACCACAAGCGGGCCTTCGACGGCGACAAGGGACCCAACACCGGCGGCATGGGCGCCTACTCGCCGGCGCCGGTGTTCGACGCCGCGATGCAGAAGCGCACGATGGACGAGATCATCCTGCCCACCGTGCGCGCCATGGCCGAGGCCGGCATGCCGTTCAAGGGCGTGCTCTATGCCGGCCTGATGATCACCGACCACGGCCCCAAGATTTTCGAATACAACTGCCGCTTCGGCGATCCCGAAACCCAGGTGCTGATGATGCGGCTCAAATCCGACATCGTGCCGGCGCTGATCGCCACCGCCGATGGCGGGCTCAGCCATTTCGACCTGCGCTGGTCGAACGACACGGCGCTCACCGTGGTGATGGCCGCGAACGGCTATCCCGATGCCTACGAAAAGGGCAGCGAGATCCGCGGGCTCGAGGCGGCCGGCAAGGTCGAGGGCGTGCAGATCTTCCATGCCGGCACGAAATTCGGCGCAGGTGGGCCCGCGGCAAGCGCGTGCTGGCCAATGGCGGCCGTGTGCTGAACGTCACCGCCATGGCGCCGACCGTCGAGGAAGCCCGCGCACGGGCCTACCGCGCCGTCGACCTGATCGACTGGCCGGGAGGCTTTTGCCGGCGTGATATCGCATGGCGGGCAGTCGGCCGGCGGCCGTGACACGCTGCCACCGCCAAGGCTAGTTTCGGCCATGCCCGATTCAGCCGACCTCTCCCAGCGCCTCCTGGCGCAGCTGCGCTTTCCCTGCGGCGACGTGCCGGAGCCCGGCGACATCAAGAACGTCGCGCCCGGCATCTACTGGCTGCGCATGCCGCTGCCCTTCCAGCTCAACCACATCAACCTTTGGCTGGTCGAGGAGAAGGACGGCTGGACCATCGTCGACAGCGGTATCAACACGCAGGAGACGCGCGAATTGTGGGACAAGATCTTCGCCGAAAAGCTCCTGGGCAAGCCGGTGACGCGGGTGATCGCCACGCATCTTCATCCCGACCATGTCGGGCTGGCGGGCTGGCTGTGCGAGAAGTGGAACGCCCCGCTGTTCATGACCCTGGGCGAGTACATGAGCGCCATCGCCGCGCGCAACGATTTCATCGAGAACGAGGAGGTGCGCGGCGCCCATCTCGCCCGGAACGGCGTGCCGGCCGACCGCATCGCGCTGTTCCATCGCCACAAGGGCGGCTACGCCAAGGGTGTGGTGCCGCTGCCGACGGCCTTCCAGCGCATGATCCATGCGCATCCGATCACCCTGGGCGGCCATCGCTGGGACGTCATCGTCGGCCGCGGGCACGCGCCCGAGCACGCCTCGCTGTGGTGTCCCGAGCTCAACGTCCTGATCGCCGGCGACCAGGTCCTGCCCAAGATCAGCACCAATGTCGGCGTGTGGCCCAACGAGCCGCAGGCCGATGCGCTCACCTGGTTCCTCGACGGCTTCTCGCGCTTCCGCCGCCTGCCGGCCGACGCGCTGGTGCTGCCTTCGCACGGCTTCCCTTTCATCGGCCTGCACACAAGGCTCGACCAGCTCGTGGCCCATCACGACGCGCGGCTGAACGACATGACCGCCGCCATCGTCCAGCGCGGCGCCGAGGGCGCCACGGGATGGGACATGGTGCCGGTGCTGTTCCCGCGCCATCTCGACAACAACCAGATCGTCTTCGCCTTCGGCGAGACCCTGGCGCATCTCCACTGCCTGGAGACGCGCGCCCGCGTGAAGCGGGTTGTCGTCGAGGGCGTGCACAGCTTCGTCGCCTTGATCGATGCCAACGCCGGACCGCCCGCCGACGATTTCGGACTCCGACGTCATGGATATCGGCACCGCCTAGCCTGGGCCACGCTCCCAGCGATAACGAACGTCCGGCACCTTCTCCTCGTTGCCGCGCCCATCGGTGAAGCGTACCGCCTGGAAGCCGTTCCGCTCGTAGAATCGTCGCGCGCGAAGGTTGGCCTGGAAACACCAGAGTTCCAGTGCGGCGACGCCCGATCGCTTGGCGGCCTCGAGGAGCTGGCTCCCGGCTCCTGCACCAATGAAATCGGGATGGGTGTAGAGCAGGCGAATTTCCTCCTCCTGGCGTGCCAGAAACGAGACAATGCCGGCCTCGCTTTCAGCAACCGTGACGACGGACTCTTTCAGGATGACGTTCGCGATGAAATGTTGGTCTTCCTCCACGGTGTGGAGCATCGGCAGGAAGGTAAGCAGCCGCATGGATGCTGAGAACACCTCGGCGATGGCGCGCGCGTCGTCCATCGCGGCCGACCGGGTTGTGCAGTTCGCCATCGCGTCATATTGAACGCGGCCCAGATGCGCGTCGACCTCTTCGACTTCGATCTTCCCGGCGAGCTCATCGCCCAGCGCCCCGTCCACCCGCGCGATTCGGCGCGGCTGCTGGACGTGGCGCCAGACGGCCTGCATGACCGCTCGGTCCGCGACCTGCCCGAGCTTCTGCGGCGCGGTGATCTCTTGGTGTTCAACGACACCAAGGTGATTCCGGCGCGCCTCAAGGGCGTAAGAAAGGGTGTGGGCGGCCGGCAGGACGTTGCGGTCGAAACGCTGCTGATCCGGGACCAAGGCTTGGGACGCTGGCTTTCCTTTGCACGACCGACCAAGCGACTCCGGATCGGTGACGGCCTTGCCTTCCCGGGCGGCCTGGGCGCCACCGTGGCGGCCAAGAACGAGGATGGCTCGGTGATACTGGCCTTCGATGTGACCGGTGCCGCCTTCCTCGCCGCCCTCGAGCAGGGCGGCGCCGTGCCCCTGCCGCCCTACATCCGCAGCGGCGTGGCCGACGCGCAGGATCGCGCCGACTACCAGACCTTGTTCGCCCGCCACGACGGCTCGGTGGCCGCGCCCACCGCCGGCCTGCATTTCACGCCGGCCTTGATGGCGTCGCTTGCCGCCGCCGGCATCGCCACCGCGGGAGTCACCCTGCATGTCGGCGCCGGCACCTTCCAGCCGGTGCGGGTGGACGACACCGACGACCACACCATGCATGCCGAATGGGGCGAGGTGCCGGCGGCAACGGCCCAGCGCCGTCGAGGCGACGCGCGCGGCGGGCGGGCGGATCGTATCGGTCGGCACGACCGCGCTCCGCCTGCTGGAGGCGGTGGCGCGCGATCATGACGGCGCGATGACGGCGTGGAGCGGCGAGACCGACATTTTCATCGTGCCCGGCTTCCGCTTCCGCGCCGTCGACCTGCTGCTCACCAATTTCCACCTGCCGCGCTCCACGCTGTTCATGCTGGTCTCAGCCTTCGCCGGACTGGAGCGCATGAAGCAGGCCTATGCGCACGCCGTGCGCGAGCGATACCGCTTCTATTCCTACGGCGATTGTTGTTTGTTGCGGCGATGAGTCTTTCTTTCGAACTGCTTGGCACCGACGGCATGGCGCGGCGCGGTCGCATCACGACCGCCCACGGCACCGTCGAGACGCCCGCCTTCATGCCGCTGGGCACCGGCGGCACGGTGAAGGCGATGCTGCCGCAGTCGGTGGCGGAGACCGGCGCGGAGATCGTGCTGGGCAACACCTTCCACCTGATGCTGCGGCCCGGCGCCGAGCGGGTGGCGGCGCTGGGCGGCCTGCACAGGTTCATGAACTGGCCGGGACCGATCCTGACCGATTCGGGCGGCTTCCAGGTGATGTCGCTCCGCGAGCTGCGCAAGCTCGATCCCGACGGCGTCACCTTCCGCTCGCCGATCGACGGCTCCGAGCACCGCCTGACGCCCGAGCGTTCGATCGCGATCCAGGAATTGCTGGACGCCGACATCACCATGTCGTTCGACGAATGCACGACCTGGCCGGTCGAGGAAGAAGCGGCGGCCGCGTCCATGCGGCTGTCGATGAAGTGGGCCGAGCGCGGCAAGCGCGCCTTCCGCGAGCGGCCGGGCTACGGCCTGTTCGGCATCGTGCAGGGCAGCACCTTCCCCGACCTGCGCGCGGAGAGCGTGACGGCGCTCACCGACATCGGCTTCGACGGCTATGCCGTGGGCGGGCTGGCGGTCGGCGAGGGCCAGGAGGCCATGTTCGGCACGCTCGACGTCACCCTGCCGATGCTGCCCGCCGACCGGCCGCGCTACCTGATGGGCGTCGGCCGGCCGGCCGACATCGTGGGCGCCGTCAGACGCGGCATCGACATGTTCGACTGCGTGCTGCCGACGCGCGGCGGCCGCACGGCGCAGGCCTTCACGCGGCGCGGCGAGCTCAACCTGCGCAACGCGCGCCATCGCGACGATCCGCGGCCGATCGACGAGCAGTGCGCCTGCCCGGCCTGCCGGCATCACAGCCGCGCCTACCTGCATCACCTCATCCGCGCCGAGGAGATTCTCGCGGCCATGCTGCTGACGTGGCACAATCTGCACTATTACCAGGACATCATGCGCGGCCTGCGGGGCGCCATCGAGACCGGCTCGCTCGGCCGCTGGACCACCGCATTCGAAGACGAGCAAAGGCGCGGAGACATCGCGCCTCTGTGACGGAGCGTAGCGACATGCCGAACGAGGCGTTGATCGTGGTCGACATGCAAAACGACTTCTGCGAAGGCGGCGCACTGGCCGTCCCGGGGGCCACTGCGGTCGTTCCTCTGGTCAATCGCCTGATCGACCAGCACGACCATGTGATTCTGACGCAGGACTGGCATCCGCCGGGCCACGCCTCGTTCGCCAGCTCCTGGTCGGGAGGCGTGCCTTTCAGCACCGTGCAGTTTGCCTATGGGCCGCAGACCCTGTGGCCGGACCATTGCGTGCAGGGCACGGCGGGAGCGGCCTTCCATGCCGATCTCCGCACCGACAAGGCGCAGATGATCGTGCGCAAGGGCTTCCATAGCGGCATCGATTCCTACTCGGCGTTCCGCGAGAACGACCGCATGACCCGCACCGGGCTCGACGGCTACCTGAAGGCGCGCGGCTTCACCCGGCTGGTGTTCTGCGGCTTGGCGCTCGACTATTGCGTCGCCTGGTCGGCGATCGATGCGCGGCAGGCGGGCTTCGGCGTCGCCGTGGTGCAGGAGGCGACCGCCGCCATCGACCTCGAGGGCAGCAAGAAGCGCATGCTGACCGAGATGCGCCAGGCCGGCATCAACCTCCACGCGACGGCGTAGCGCTTACTCTTCAGCCTTCAGACGGGCGAGCCTCAAACACGCTCGATCGCCAGCGCGATGCCCTGGCCGACGCCGATGCACATCGTGCAAAGGGCGCGCTTGCCGCCGGTGGCCTCGAGCTGGTTGAGCGCCGTGATCATCAGCCGGCCGCCCGAGGCGCCCAGCGGATGGCCGAGCGCGATGGCGCCGCCGTTGGGGTTGACGTTCTCGGCGTCGTCGGAAAGGCCGAGCTGGCGCAGCACGGCCAGCGCTTGTGCGGCAAACGCCTCGTTGAGCTCGATCACGTCGAAGTCGCGGATGGTCATGCCGAGCTTGGCCAGAAGCTTCTGGCTCGCCGGCACCGGACCGATGCCCATGACACGGGGCGGCACGCCGGCCGAGACGGTGCCCAGGATGCGCGCGCGCGGCGTGAGGCCGTTGGCCTTGGCCGCCGCTTCCGAGGCGATGATCATGGCGCAGGCGGCGTCGTTGATGCCCGACGAGTTGCCCGCCGTCACCGAGCCGCCGTCGCGGAACGCCGCCGGCAGCTTGGCGAGGATTTCCATCGTGGTGTCGCCGCGCGGATGCTCGTCCCGCTCGACGATGGTCTCGGTCTTGCCCTTCTTGACGCAGACCTTGACGATCTCCTTGTCGAAGAAGCCGCGCTCCTGGGCCGCCTTGCAGCGGCGCTGGCTGCGATAGGCGAAGGCGTCCTGGTCGGTGCGGCTGATCTGGTGCTCGCCGGCCACGTTCTCCGCCGTCTGGCCCATCGGCGTCGACGCCGTAGGCGGCCTTCATGCGCGGATTGATGAAGCGCCAGCCCAGCACGGTGTCCTCGAGCTTCATCGAGCGGTCGAACGGGCCCTCGGCCTTGCCCATGACGTAGGGCGAGCGGGTCATGCCCTCGACGCCGCCGGCGATCATCATGTCGGCCTCGCCGAGCTTCACCGCGCGCGCCGCATGGCCGGCGGCCTCGAGGCCCGAGCCGCACAGGCGGTTGACCGTGGCGCCGGCCACCTCGACCGGCAGGCCGGCCAGAAGCCCGGCCATGCGCGCCACGTTGCGGTTGTCCTCGCCCGCCTGGTTGACGCAGCCGTAGATCACATCGTCGACCGCGCCCCAGTCGACGTTGGCATTGCGCTGCATCAGCGCCTTGATCGGATGGGCGGCGAGATCGTCGACCCGCATGGGCGCGAGGCCGCCGTTGTAGCGGCCGACCGGGGTGCGGATGGCGTCGCAGATGAAGGCTTCGGTCATCTTGGGTACTCCCGGCACTTTGCGTCTGCCCGGTTAGCATTGGGCTGACGGGCTTGCCAATGCCCTACAGGCAGAGGGGCCATGCGGCACGCGGAATCGTGATGGTCGGGACGCCGGATTTTCCTATCGGCCGAGCACTATTCCGCAAGGCGGCGGCAGATCGCGTACTGGGTGTAGTCGCCGTAGGGCCGCTCGACGGCCACCCGCAGCCGGCGCGCCGCGCAGCTCGGCCTCGAGCCCGTCGCGCGGGCTGACATGGAACTGGGCCAGCCACAGCCGCAGGCCGGCGCGGAACCAGCGTGGCAGCCCCTGCTGGCCGCCGAAATCGACGATGTGCAGCTCGCCGCCCGGCGGCAGGCAGCCCAGCGCCTGGTCGAGCGCCGTCCGCCAGTCCGGGATCATCGACAGGCTGTAGGAGAAGACGATGCGCGAGAAGCCCGGCACGCCGAACAGCCAGGCGGGATCGAACGCGGTGGCGTCGGCGCGCGCCAGCGCGATGCGCCGCGCGAGCCCTGCCCGTTCGACGACCTGGCGCGCCGTGGCCAGCATCTCGGCCGAGATGTCGATGCCGAAGAATTGCGCGTCTCGGCCAGGCGCGCGCCGCGGCCACCAGGTTGCGCGCGGTGCCGCAGCCGATCTCGAGCACCCGGCCGCCCGGCGGCGGCGCAAGGCCCTCGATCAGGCGGTCGCGGCCCAGCAGGTAATACTTGCGCGTGACGTCGTAGAAATGGCGCTGCCGGCGATAGAGGCGGTCCATCAGGGCCGCGGCGGCGACCTCGGCCACCTCAACCCTCGAGGAGGTAGAGATGGAAGCCGCCATAGATCGCCGAGCGGTCGCGCGCGGTGAGGTCGGCCGACTGCGCCGCCTGGTAGCGCCAGCGCCGCAACAGGGCAGGATCGAGCCGGCCCGTCAGCAGCGACGGCTCGGCCGCCGTGCGGAAGATCACCCGGGCGCCGGGCCGCGCGGTGCGCGTGATCTCGCCCCACAACGCATCGAGCTGCTGGTCGGTCATCCAGTCCTGGGCATCGAGCAGCACGTAGCGGTCGCACGAGGCCGCGGGGCAGCCCGCCAGATATTCGGTGATCGAGCGGTTCATCACCTCGACCCGGTGGGCGCGGCTGCGCACCGTGTCGAAATGTTCGCGGCGCAGGTAGGGCGGCAGGGGCCCCATCGCATCGGCGGCGTAGGCGCGGCCGAAGGCCTGCCAGGTGAAGTAGTTGTCGTCGAGGCTGAAGCCGCAGGTCAGCCGCTCGACCCGCGCGCGCAGCACGGTGCGCATGTCGCCGCCGCCGGCCAGCGCCTCGTACTGCGCCGGCGGGATGCCGAGCCCGTAGAGCGAGAGCCGGTTGGCGGTCGCCCAGCGCACCGCAGGCTTGTCGAACAGCGGCGCCAGCACCGTTTCGAAGAAGTGCCGCTGCTCGGCGAGCGAACGGGCGCTCAGAAGCTGGCGCAGATCGACGCCGTAGGCGCGCGCGGCTGCGTGCGCCACGCCGATGAAGCGGCCGAGCAAGCCGTGGCGGTAGAAGTTGCGGGCGAAGATCGAGATGCGCCGACGGCCGAGCTGCTGCAGGCTGCGGCCTCGCCAATAGGCGCGGCTCTGCGGATCGAGGTGCGGCGCGATCAGCCGGTGATAGGCGTCGACATTGGCCGGATCGTCGGCGGCGCCGAAGAAGCGATAGAACGCCTCCCACGACGGCAGCCGACCGGCGGCCACCAGCTTCAGGCGATTGAGCGCCACATGCGCCAGGCTGAGATCGAGGGCGGTGATGCGCGCCGGATCGCCCGTCAGATAGGACAGCACGTTGCAGCCGCCCGAGGCGATGGCGACGACGTGGCAGTCCGGCCCGAGCGCCAGCGCCTCGAGGTCGATCTCGGGGTCTTCCCAGATCTGGGTGTAGACGAGGCCGCGGAACAGCCTCTCGAACAGCCGCTCCAGGAGCCCCTCGCGGGACAGCGCGCGATGACGGCGTACCGCCTGTTTCAGGCGGAAATGGCTCTCGGCCCGCGGATAGACCAATCCAAAGACTCCGGATCGACTCGACTCGCCCACCCTACGCGCGATGAGTGCCAGTTTGATGACAGGGCATCCATACACTTGACGGGATTACCGGTTAGGCCGACCGTATCGTCCTCATGACCAATCAAGGCTTCGCTGTCTTCGAAACGCCGATCGGCCCGTGCGGCATCGCCTGGAGTGCGCGGGGCATTGCCGGCCTGCAATTGCCCGAGGCGACCGCCGAGGGAACGCGGGCACGCCTGCGACGCCGCTGGACCGGCGCCGCGGAGAGCGCGCCGCCGCCCGGCGTGCAGCGTGCCATCGACCGCGTGCTGGCTCTGCTGCAGGGCGAGGCGGTCGATCTCGGCGACATCCCGCTCGACCTCGCGGCGGCGCCCGACTTCCATCGCAAGGTCTACGAGGTGGCGCGCACCATCCCGCCCGGCCAGACCATGACCTACGGCGAGATCGCCCGGAAACTGGGCGTGCCGCACGAATCGCGCGAGGTCGGCCAGGCGCTCGGCCGCAATCCCATCGCCATCATCGTGCCCTGCCATCGCGTGCTGGGCGCCGACGGCAAGATGGGCGGCTTCTCGGCCAATGGCGGCGTCGCCACCAAGCGGCGCATCCTGGAGATCGAGGGCGCGTCGGCGGTCGGCGCCGGGCCATTGTTCGACCGGCTGAAGTAGCCATGTCGGGCTTCGGCTTCGAGCCCGCCAAGGCTGTCGCGCACCTGCGCCAGGCCGATCCGGCGCTGGCCAGGATCATCGCCGCCGTCGGGCCGTTCGACATGCAGCTCAAGAGCTCGCGCAGCCTGTTCGGCGCGCTGGCCGAGGCGATCGTCTACCAGCAGCTTTCCAACAAGGCCGCGGCGACGATCTACGGCCGCATCGAGGCGCTCTACCCGCGCGCCCGGCAGGGCTTCACGCCGGCGCACATATTGCGCACGCCGGACGATCGGCTGCGGGGTGTCGGCCTGTCGCGCGCCAAGGTGCTGGCCCTGCGCGACCTCGCCCAACGGGTCGCCGGCGGCGCGCTGCCGACGCTCGAGGAAGCGCAGGACCTCGACGACGACGCGCTGATCGCGCGGCTCATCGAGGTGCGCGGCATCGGCCGCTGGAGCGCCGAGATGTTCCTGATGTTCCGGCTCGGCCGGCCCGACGTGCTGCCGCTCGACGACTACAGTTTGCGCAAGGCCTATGCGAAAGCCTTCCGCAGGCGCGCCTTGCCTTCGCCCCAGGCGCTGGAGAAGGCACGGCGAGAAGTGGCGGCCCTACCGCACGGTGGCGAGCTGGTATCTGTGGCAGACGCTGAACAAGCCGTGACGCCGCCGGTGAAGCCGCGTTCATCTGCGCCACTGGAGTGACACACCGGCCATGACATAATCGGCGCATGGCTCTTCCTTTCTCCAACACCGTCGACCGCACGCTCGAACGCCTGCGCACCGCCTTCGTCGAAACCGCCCGCGGTGCGCGCGAGGTCGTGGGCGCGCCGCTGCGGCCCGACCTGCCCGACGACGACATCCGACGCCTCAGGAGCCGGATCGAGGGCTGCCTGGAGGGCAAGGGCGGCGAGACCGCGCGGCGCGCGCGCGCCGCGGAGCTGGGACAGACCTACCTCTCGCTGTCGGCGGCCGGCCGCAGGAAGTTCCTGCTGACCCTAGCCCACGAGTACGGCCTGACGCGCGAGGCGGCGATGGCGACCGTGGAGCGCTGGCGCGCCGCCAAGGAGCCGCCGCGCGCCCTGCGGCGCGCGCTGGAGCCGCCGGCGGTGCGCCTGCTGCGCGAGTTCGTGGGCCTGCCGCAGGGCGTGAAATTCGTGGTCGACCTCCGGGCCGAGCTGCTGGCCCTGGGCAAGACCGATGCCGCGGCGCGCACGCTCAGCGAGGATCTCCGACCACTGCTCGGTGACTGGTTCGACATCGGCTTCCTCGACCTGGTGCGCATCGACTGGAGCGCCTCGGCGGCATTGCTCGAGAAGCTGGTGGCCTACGAGGCGGTGCACGCCATCCGCTCCTGGCGCGACCTCAAGAACCGGCTCGATTCGGATCGCCGCTGCTTTGCCTTCTTCCATCCGCGCATGCCGGACGAGCCGCTGATCTTCGTCGAGGTGGCGCTGGTGAACGGCATGGCGGGCAACGTGCAGCGCCTGCTCGACGCGCGGGCCGAGACGCACGACGCCGAGCGGGCCAACACGGCGATCTTCTACTCGATCAACAACTGCCAGCAGGGCTTGGCCGGCATCAGCTTCGGCAACTTCCTGATCAAGCGGGTGGCCGAGCAGCTCGCCCGCGACCTGCCCAACATCAGGGATTTCGCCACGCTCTCGCCGATTCCCGGCCTGCGCCACCATATCGACGGCCGGCTGAAGAACGAGGGCGACGGCGCGCTGACGGCGGGCGAGATCGCCTCCCTGGTGCCGGTGACCAACGAGGCCTCGGGCGCCGCCGCGGTGCGCAAGCTTCTCGACCGGCCGAGCTGGTGGGAGGTGCCGGCGATCGACAAGGCGCTGCGGCCCATCCTGTCGCGGCTGGCGGCGCGCTACCTCACGGCGACCGACGAGAAGGGCCGGGCGCTCGATCGCGTGGCGCATTTCCACCTGGGCAACGGCGCGGTGGTCGAGCGGCTCAACTGGCTGGGCGACACCAGCGCCAACGGCTTCAGGCAGTCCTACGCCATGATGGTGAACTACCGCTACAGGCTGGGCGACGTCGACGCCAACCACGAGGCCTATGCATCGGGCAAGGTGGTCGCCAGCCGCGAGGTGCGGGCGCTGGCGAAGGGCTAGAGCAGATTCCGATTAGGTTGACTATAACCTGAGTTACAGAAGTAGTTTGCGCATTCGCTTGGTTTGAATCGAGTTAGGAGCTCGCCGAGGGCGTGCCACAAGGCGTCGAGAGATCGGGCAGCGGCTTTGCGGAGCAAGGCCTTGAGCTTGGCGAAGAGCTGCTCGATTGGATTGAGATCGGGACTGTAGGGCGGCAGGTAGAGGAGTGTTGCGCCGGCCCGTTCGATGGCGGCGCGCACCGGGCCACCCTTGTGGGAGCCGAGATTGTCCATGATGACGACGTCGCCGGCCACCAAGGTCGGGACAAGGAACTGCTCGACGTAGGCCTGGAACGTCAGCCCGTTGATCGGGCCGTCGATCACGCAGGGAGCAGTGACGGCGTCGCAGCGCAGGGCGGCCAGGAAGGTGCTGGTTTGCCAATGGCCGTGCGGCACGGCGCCGATCGCTCGCTGGCCGAGCGGCGCACGACCATAGGTCCGTGCCATGTTGGTCTTGATCCAGGTCTCGTCGATGAAGACCAGGCGATGAGGGTTCAGTCGCGGCTGTCCTCGCGCCACGCCGTGCGCGCAGCGGCGACATCCGGGCGATCCTGCTCGGCGGCATGGAGTGTCTTTTTTTGAGCGTCAGTCCCAACGCCTCCAGATAGCGATGGATCGAGGTCCGGCCCACCACCACACCAGCGGCCGCCAACCGATCGCGCAGTTCTTCGAGCGTCAGGTCGGACTGGGCCGCCACCAGATCGCGCACCAGCTTCTCATGTCGGGCCAGCGCAAACGGCTTGTGGCCGCCCATCGCCCCGGGCTCAACGCTGCCACTGTGCTTCCAACGCCTTACCAGCTTGATCGCACAGCTCTCGCTCACCGCGAACCGGCTGGCGGCCGCTCGCCGGGATAGGCCGCCTTCAACTGCCGCGACTATCCGTTCTCGTAAATCCAGGGAAAGTGGTCGTGCCATCCAGGCTGGCCTCCTCCGTCCAGCCCTAAGCTTGAATCACATCTCAAGCTCAAACGGAATCCCCTCCCGAATCCTTCAGAACGGAAAACGCTCTAGCCGCCAGGCGCGCATCCACCTACTTGTTCAAATACTCGAGCTTCAGTCCGGGCCGCGGCCATTCGAAGCTCACCAGCTTGCCGGTCATGGACAGCGTGGCGAAGGCGGTGCGCAGCTCCTTGCCGCCGAAGCAGACGTTGGTGACCATCGGGTCGGGCAGCTTGTACTGCACGACCGACTTGCCGTCGGGCGAGATGTCGGAGACGGCGCCGGTGATCAGGGTAGCGACGCAGATATGGCCGGCCGAATCGACGGCCAGCGAATCGAACATCTGGTAGCCGCCGAGGCCCGCGATCACGCGGCCCTTCTCGCCGCGATAGGGACCGTTGGCGTCCTTGATGACGCCGGGCGCGGAGAGCTCGAACGCCCAGCAGCGCGCGGTGGGCGTCTCCACGACGTAGAGCGTCTTGCCATCGGGCGAGAGGCCGCAGCCGTTGGGCCGCTCCAGCGGAAAGACCTTCTCCTCGATCTTCGAGCCGTCGGCCTTGGCGTAGTAGACGGCGCCGCGGTCGTTGTCGCGCTCGCGCGTCTTGCCGAGATCGGTGAACCAGAAGCCGCCGGCATTGTCGAACACCAGGTCGTTGGGGCCGTTCAGCTTGCGGCCGTCGCACGAGTCGTAGAGCGTCTCGAACTTGCCGGTCTCGGGATCGACCACCTGGATCGAGCCGCTCTTGTAGTCGGCCGGCTGCGTGCCGGGGAACAGGCGTCCGTCGGGCCGCTCGATCCAGTTGAAGCCGCCGTTGTTGGTCACGTAGATCTTGCCCTTGGGACCCATCGCCGCGCCGTTCGGGCCGCCGCCCAGCTTGGCGATGACGTGCTGCTTGCCGTCGGGCATGACGCGGGTCAGCGTCTGGCGGGCGATCTCGACCAGGATCACCGAGCCGTCGGGCATGGCGACGGGCCCTTCCGGAAACTTCAGGCCCGAGGTGATCTCCTTGTGCGGCGTCGTCATGTCGTCTCTCCCTATTTTCCCTTGAAGGCGGGCTTGCGCTTGGCGAGGAAGGCAGCGACGCCCTCCTTGAAATCCTCGCTGCGGCCCAGCTCGCGCTGGAAGTCGCGCTCGATGTCGAGCTGCTGGCCGAGGTCGTTCCGGCTGGCGCAGTTCATCGCCTCCTTGATGCGCGCGAGCGACAGCGTGGGTCCATCGGCTAGCCGGCGCGCCAGCTCGGTCGCGGTCTTCATCAGCGTCGCCATCCTCGACGACGTCCCAGATCAGGCCCCATTCCTTGGCCTGCTCGGCCGGAATCTGCGGCGCCAGCATGGCAAGGGCGCGCGCCCGCTGCTCGCCCACCAGGCGCGGCAGGAACCAGGTGCTGCCGCCGTCGGGCAGCAGGCCGATGCGGGCGAAGGCCTGCAGGAAGGACGCGGACTTGCCGGCGATGGCGATGTCGGAGGCGAGCACGAAGCTCATGCCGACGCCCGCCGCCACGCCGTTCACCGCCGACACGATCGGCTTGGGGATGGCGCGCATGAGGCGGATCACGGGATTGAAATACTTCTCCAGCGCGGCGCCCGAATCGGCGGTAGCGCTCGCCTCGCGGTCGGGATCGGCGAGATCGGCGCCGGCGCAGAAGCCGCGGCCCGACCCGGTCAGCAGCACGGCGCGCACCGCGGAGTCGGCCGCGAGATCCTCCCAGCACGACTTGATCTCGGCGATCATCTTGCGCGACACGGCATTCAGCCGGTCCGGCGCGTTGAAGGTGAGCGTGGCGAGCCCGTGGTCCTTGGCGAGCAGGATCTTCTCGTAAGCCATGGTCTCAGCGTCCCGTGAAGTTGGCGGGCCGCTTGGCGAGGAACGCCGCGACGCCTTCCTTGAAATCGGCGCTGCGGCCCAGCGCGCGCTGGCTGTCGCGCTCGAGGTCGAGCTGCTGGTCGAGGGTGTTGGTGGCGGCCGAACTGATCGCCGTCTTGATCGCGGCATAGGAAAGGGTCGGACCGGCCGCCAGCCGGCGGGCGAGCCTGGTCGCCTCCCCCATCAGCGCGGCATCGTCGAGCACCTGCCAGACCATGCCCATGCGCTGGGCCTCCTCGGCCGGCACGGCGCTGCCCAGCATGGCGAGCGCGCGGGCGCGGGCATCGCCCACGGTGTGCGGCAGGAACCAGGTGCCGCCGAGGTCGGGGATCAGCGAGATGCGCACGAAGGCCTGGTCGAAGCGGGCCGAGCGGGCGGCCAGCACGATGTCGCAGGCGAGCGCCAGGTTGGCGCCGCCGCCCGCCGCCACGCCGTTCACCGCCGCCACGATCGGCTTGGGCAGCGCGCGCATGGCGCGGATCATGGGGTTGAAGAGGCGGTCCATGGCGGCGCCGAGATCGGGCTGTCCGCCGGCATCGGGATCGCCGGGACCGGAGCCCGCCAGATCGGCGCCGGCGCAGAAGCCGCGGCCGGTGCCGGTCAGCAGCACGGCGCGGATGTCGTCGTCGTCGCGGGCGCGGGCCAGCTCGTGGTTCATGGCCTCGATCAGGCCGGGGCTCATGGCGTTCAGCCGTTGCGGGCGGTTGAGCACGAGGGTGAGGACGCCGCCTTCCAAGACGGCGATGACGGGCGTTCTTTCCATGAGGCCGGAGACTGGCACGCAGCCCGGGGCCGCGCCATCCGGTCGCGTCGCATCGCGGCTCCCCGCCCCGTATGTCGGTTCCGAAATGGCAAGCATCCTGATCCTGGTCGGCACCGAATCGGGCAACGCCCAGATGGTGGCCGACGCGCTGAAGCCGGTGCTCGAGGACTCGGGCCACGCCGTCGATGTCAGCGACAAGGCGGCGAGCACCGCCGACCTCAAGGCGCACGACGTGCTGCTGGTCGTGTGCGCCACCCACGGCTCGGGCGACATCCCGACCAACATCCTGCCGCTTGCCGAGACGCTGGAGCGCGACCGGCCCGACCTGTCGGGCCATCGCTACGGAGTCATCGCGCTGGGCGACATGACCTATCAGGACACGTTCTGCGGCGGCGGCAAGAAGGTCGACCAGGTGCTCGAGCTGTGCGGTGCCAGGAAGGTCGGTGACCGGCTGGAGGTCGACGCTTCCCTGCAGCCCTTGCCCGACGAAGAGGCATTGGGCTGGATCGAAGGCTGGAAGAGCCTCGTCTGATCGCGGTCACTCCGGCAGGGTGAAGATCTCGACCGCGCCGGGGATGCCGCGCAGAAGGTGTTTGCCGAGCGAGCGCATCGGCACCATGCACACTTCGTTGAACTCGGCCGAGGCGCAGACCGGCACGCCCAGTTCCTTGGTCAGGCTCTCGAGCCGCGCCGCGCGGTTGACGGCGGCGCCGATGACCGTGAAGTCGAGGCGGTCCTCGGTGCCGACATTGCCGAACGTCACCGGACCGACGTGGAGGCCGACGCCGAAGCGCACCGGTTCCCTGCCGCCGGCGGCGCGCGCCTCGTTGGCCGCCTCGATGTCGCCCATCAGGCGGCGCGCGGCATTCAGCGCCGCACCGGTGACCATGGGCAGGAAGAGCGCGTCCTCGGCCGGGAAATAGCCCATCACGCCGTCGCCGATGAATTTCAGGATCTCCCCGCCATGGGCGGCGAGCGCGTCGCCGACGAGTTGCAGGTAGTTGTTCAGGAGTTCGAGCACCTCGGCGGGCTGCAGGCGCTCGTTCATGCCGGTGAAGTCGCGCAGGTCGGAGAACCACAGCACGGCGCGGATCTCCTCGCCCTCGCCGCGGCGGATGGCGCCGTTCAGCACGCGCTGGCCGATCTGGGGGCCGAGATAGGTGTTGGCCACCGTCTCGGCGACGCTGCGCTCGATATGCATCTCGACCACCGCCCCCATCATGTCGACGAGACGCGTGAGGTCGGCGATGTCGTCGTCGGAGAAGCCCGCGCGGCTGTCGGTGGCGAAGGTGACGACGGGCAGCGGCCCGTCGCGGCGAATGCGCATCGGCGTGGCAAAGTAGTCGGTGCCGCCGTCGGCTTTTATCTCGCGCAACGTCACGTGATGGCCCTCGCCGACATCCTTCATGCGGTAGCGCACCGCGCGGCCCTGCTCGCGCGCCTCCTGCATCGGGCTGCCGATATAGGACGGGGTGAACTGGATGCCGTAGGCGCGGGCGATCGCCTGGACCTTCTCGCCGCGTCGCCACATGTAGCCCATCGCCTGGAGCTGCGGATGGATGAGCTGCAGGCCGATATAGACCCGCCACAGCGGAATGCCGGTCTGCACCACCCGATCCATCAGGCTTTCGACGAAAACCGACGGATTGGCCACGAGGCGACCCTCGTGCACCAGCCATTCGGCGACCGGCGCCAGGCGGTCGCCCGCGGAGAGGCCCGCGTTCAGGAGCCGACCACCGCCGCCACCTCCTCCGTCGAGGTCCGGAAGACCCTGTTGGTCGAGAGGTCGGCGATCTTGTCGATGTTGCTTTCCACGTCCTCGATGGTGGGCGCGCGGCCCTCGATGCGCAGACCGGGCGCCTCGCGATACTCGATGCGCGCGAATGTGCCGGCGCCCGCGCTCCAGATCTCGCCGGTGCGCTGGCACTGCTCGCTGCAGAGATAGGCGACCATGGGCGAGACGAACTCGGGCCTGAGCTTGGCCAGGATCTCCGGCGTCATCAGGCTCTCGGTCATGCGCGTGCCGGCGACGGGCGCCAGGGCGTTGACGAAGATGTTGTACTTCTGGCCCTCGAGCCGGAGCGCATTCATGAAGCCCACGACGGCGAGCTTGGCGCCGCCATAGTTCGCCTGGCCGAAATTGCCGTAGATGCCCGAGTTCGACGACGTGACCACGACCCGGCCATAGGCCTTGGCGCGCATGATCGGCCAGGCGGCGTGGGTGACATAGGCGGTGCCGAGGAAGTGCACCTTCACGACGAAGTCGAAATCCTCGACCGACATGTTGTGGAAGGTCTTGTCGCGCAGCACGCCGGCGTTGTTGACCACGATGTCGACCGTGCCGAACGAATCGACCGCCGTCTTGACGATGTTGGCGGCGGTCCGGGCGTCGGCCACCGAATCGTAGTTCGGCACGGCCTCGCCGCCGGCCGCCTTGATCTCGGCCACCACCTTGTCGGCCGCGGCGTGATCGCCGCCCCCACTGCTCAGAGGCCGGCCGTCGACCGCGCCGCCCGGATCGTTCACCACCACCCTGGCGCCGCGGCTGGCCAGCAGCATCGCATGCGCGCGGCCAAGCCCGTTGCCCGCGCCGGTGACGATGGCGACGCGATTGTTGAAGCGGATGGTCATTCCCCTGATCTCCCCTGAGGTCTTTTTTCGATCTCGCCTGCAGCGGCCGCATTCGACGCCGATACGTATGTTTGTTCGCGGCCTGCTTGTTTCAACCCTGCAGGCAGCGCCGACGCTGGCCCGATCTAAATGGTTCGTGGCGAGCGGTTGGCTTTGACGGCATTTGAGCGTATCCAAATGGCCCGCGCTAGGAGAACCCGACATGGCCGCAACGGCCCAGGCACGCCCCCTCAACGTCGACTCCACCATCGCCGAGCTCCGGAAGCTCTACGGCGAGCGTGTCAGCACCGCGCACGCCGTGCGCGAGCAGCACGGCAAGGACATCTCCTTCCATGAGGCGCACCTGCCCGACGCCGTGGTGTTTGCCGAAACGGCCGAGGAGGTGCAGCAGATCGTCCAGCTCTGCGCCCGCCACAAGACGCCGATCATCGCCTTCGGCACCGGCACCTCGCTGGAGGGCCATATCAGCGCGCCCAACGGCGGCATCTCGCTCGACGTCAGCCGCCTGAACAAGGTGCTGCAGGTCAATGAGGCCGACCTCGACGTGGTGGTCCAGCCCGGGGTCACCCGCAAGCAGCTCAACGAATATATCCGCGCAACCGGGCTGTTCTTCCCGATCGACCCCGGCGCCGATGCCTCGATCGGCGGCATGACCAGCACGCGCGCCTCGGGCACCAATGCGGTGCGCTACGGCACCATGCGCGAGAACGTGCTGTCCTTGCAGGTCGTCACGGCCGACGGCCGCCTGATGCGTCTCGGCCGACGCGCGCGCAAGTCCTCGGCGGGCTACGACCTCGTGAAGCTGTTCGTCGGCTCCGAGGGCACGCTGGGCATCATCACCGAGATCACGCTCAGGCTCTACGGCATCCCCGAATCGATGGTGTCGGCGACCTGCGCCTTCGATTCGCTCGAGGGCGCCGTCAACACCGTGATCCAGACCATCCAGTCGGGCATTCCGGTGGCGCGCATCGAGCTGATGGACACCGAAACGGTCGACACCGTGAACAAGTACTCCAAGCTCAGCCTGCCGCTGAAGAGCATCCTGCTGCTGGAGTTCCATGGCACCGAGGCCGGCACCAGGGAGCAGGCCGAGATGGTGCAGGCGATCGCCGCCGACCATGGCGGCGGCGACTTCGCCTGGACCAGCCAGGCCGAGGAGCGCAGCAAGATGTGGCAGGCGCGCCACGACGCGGCCTGGGCGGCCAAGGCCGCCCGGCCCGGCTGGGGCATGTGGGCGACCGACGTCTGCGTGCCGATCTCGCGGCTGGCCGAGTGCATCCTGGAGACGCAGAAGGACATCGTCGCGAGCGGCCTCTATGCGCCGATCGTCGGCCACGTCGGCGACGGCAACTTCCACCTCACCATGATGGTCGATCCCGACGATCCGACCTACCTGGCACGCGCCGAGGGGCTGAACGACCGCATGGTGGCGCGCGCGCTCAGCCTCGGCGGCACCTGCACCGGCGAGCACGGCGTTGGCCTCGGCAAGATCAAGTTCCTCTACGAGGAGCACGGCGAGGCGATGTCGCTGATGCGCGCGATCAAGAAGGCGCTCGACCCGGACAACATCATGAACCCGGGCAAGATCATGGGGCCGATCAACTGACCGGCTCGTGACCGCCTGTCGGGATTTCCGCAATTCCCGCAACTTCCGCTACCCGTTTTCGACCTCTTTGGCCCCCCGTCGCAGCACGACGCTACCGGGACCGACGATCGCAGGGTAACAGAAATTAAGTAACAGTCAATATCATATATTGTTACTTATGAAAACCCTTGAATAAGCAGGCACTATCCGGGGGTTTTTTCGCACCGCAGAGGGGCGCGCAGACACCGGTCCGCGGCGACTGCACTGCAGGCATTCCTAGCTGATCGCCATGCCCTTCTTGGCCAATTCTTTCTGCGCGTTCTCGTTCTTGGCCAGATGGGCAAGGCCCATGCCGCGCAGCACGTTGGGGGCCTTGGTGAACTGAATATTGTCGTAGCCGACGATCTCGATGCGGTTACCCCAGGGATCCAGGAAATCGAGGAAGGGGCCGTCGAGCGTGGCGACGCCGGCAGCGTCGAGAGCCCGACGCGCCGCCTCCTTGTCGTCGACCACCAGGCCGAAATGACGGCCGTCGTCGGGAGGCTGCTTGCGGCCCTTCTGAAGGGCGATGAACTGGTCGCCCAGATCGATGAAGGCCATGCTGTCGCTCTTGCCGCGCAGCTCGAACTCGAAGAGCCGGCCGTAGAATGCCAGGGCCTCTTCGATGTCGCCCACCTCCAGCGCAACATGGTTGAAACCCACCACGCGTGGCCTGCGGGATTCTGTCATCGCACACTCCTCTGCTGGTCCAAGGATCAAGTGGGATAGCCCACCCCATCGCGCAACCCCGGTCGAGCGCCAGACCGTCAAGCCGCTCGGATCGGCAAAGAAAAAGGGCCGGCGATCGCCGGCCCTTCTTCGTCGTACGAACGGGCGCTACTTGGCCGCCTGGATCATGATCTCGACCTTGAGCGCCGGATTGGCGAGCTTGGCCTCGACGGTGGCGCGCGCCGGCGTGTTGCCCGGGGCGACCCAGGCGTCCCACACTTCGTTCATCTGGCTCCAGGTGCCGATATCGGTCAGCCAGATGTTGGCCGACAGGATCTTCGACTTGTCGGTGCCGGCTTCCTTGAGGAACTTGTCGACCTTGTCGAGGATCTGCTTGGTCTGGCCCTTGACGTCGGCCTTGGCGTCGTCGGCGGTGAGGCCGGCGAGATAGACCGTGTCGCCGTGCACGACGGCGCTGCTCATGCGGGGACCGGCGTTGATGCGCTTGACGCTCATGTTGTCTCTCCTCCGTGAAAACGGCGCCGACCTTAGCAGAGGCTAGAGCGCGGCGACGACCATGATTTCGACCTTCATGGCCGGATCGTTGAGCCTCGCCTGCACGGTGGCGCGGGCCGGCGCCTGGCCGGGAACGACCCAGGCGTCCCACACCGCGTTCATGGCGGCGAAGTCGCCGATGTCGCGCAGCCAGATGACGGCGGACAGGATCTTCGTCTTGTCGCTGCCGCCCTTTGCCAGCAGCGCGTCGATCTCGGCCAGCGCCTGCTTCACCTGGCCGGCGATGTCGAGCGAGGTATCCTCGGGAATCATGCCCGAAAGATACATCCGGTCGCCCCAGACGCTCGCCTCGCTCAGCCGCGGGCCCGGATCGATGCGGCTGACGCCCATGTTTTCACTCCCGTTTCGATCCTTTGGGATGAACCTCGCTTCGCAGGACGGCTCTGGCAAGAACTTCATGCGCCCGCGAGCGGCCTCTTCGCGATAAAGTCGCCGGCCGGATGAAGAGGCCGGCGACGTCGCAAATGCGCGACACAGCGCCTTCTGTCATCCTGAGCATAAGACGACAGCAATACAGAGGAAACAGTCATGGCCATCCGCCGTCCGCTCGAGGGCATGCTCGTCCTCGATCTCGGGCAGATCTACAACGGTCCCTATTGCGGGCTGAACCTGGGCTTCATGGGCGCCCGCGTGCTCAAGATCGAGCCGCCGGAGGGCGACGTCGTGCGCCGCCGCAAGCGCGAGGTCGAGCCCTGGCCGCTGGTCATGCTGAACTCCAACAAGGAGTCCGTGGTGCTCGATCTCAAGCAGCCCCGCGGCAAGCAGATCTTCCTCGACCTGGTCGCCCAGGCCGATGTCGTGATCGAGAACTTCGCCGTCGGCGTCATGGACCGGCTGGGGCTGGGCTGGGACGTGCTGCACAAGCTCAATCCCCGCCTGGTCTATGGCGGCAGCTCGGGCTTCGGACTCGACGGGCCCTATCGCGATCTCGCCGCCATGGACGTCACCGTCCAGGCGATGAGCGGCATCATGAACTCGACCGGCCAGCCCGACGGGCCGCCGACCAAGGCAGGGGCCGCCGTATGCGACTTCCTCGCCGGCATCCATCTCTGCGCCGGCATCCTGGGGGCGCTGGTCCAGCGCGAGCGCACCGGCCAAGGCCAGCGCGTCGAGGTCGCCATGCATGAGGCAGCCGTGATCGCGCTCGCCTCCGCCATGGGGGCGGTGATGGATGGCGACACCAGCGTGCCCGAGCGCACCGGCAACCGCCATCCCGCGCTCGCCATGGCGCCGTACAACACCTACCCGTGCACCGACGGCCATGTGGCGATCTTCACCTCGGCCGAACGGCACTGGCAGTCGATGTGCGGCCTGCTGGGCCGCCCCGACCTCGCCAAGAACCCGGAATACGCGAGCACGATCGCGCGAGCCCGGAACATGGCGGAGATCGACGACACCGTCGGGGCCTGGACGATCACGCGCTCGAAGGACGAGGTGCTCAAGCTCCTGAACGAGGCGCATGTGCCCTGCGCGCCGGTCAAGACGGCGCGCGAGGTGGCGCACGATCCCCAT
The DNA here is from genome assembly GCA_963843185.1 of uncultured Alphaproteobacteria bacterium. Classification (GTDB taxonomy): domain Bacteria; phylum Pseudomonadota; class Alphaproteobacteria; order Reyranellales; family Reyranellaceae; genus Reyranella. The sequence continues at coordinate 154,519 of CAWJJJ010000020.1, read as the reverse complement.
CTCGAGGCGCGCGGCTTCTGGGTCGACATCGACCATCCGCGCCGCGGACGCACGCGCGTGCCGATCTCGCCCATTCGGCTGCATACCGGCGGCAAGTCGGAAATTCGCACTCCCGCGCCTACGCTCGGCCAGCACACCGAGGCGGTGCTCGCCGAGCTGCTCGGGCTGAAGGCGGAAGAGCTGGCGACGCTGCGCGCCGAGCGCGTCACCGAGCCGGTGACGGAACGGAAGTCCTAAGAGGACTCATTGCCGGGAGCGCGCCACTCTGTGGCGCGTCTTTATCGATCACATAGCTCATGAGCGCCACGGAGATGGGGTAACGGGCGAGCGCGGTTGGCGTAGTAGGTGGTCGTCCCTCACAGTGATGGTGTGAACGGAGTCGGGCTTTCGCCTGCTCCAAAGCATCAAGGAAGGACGACCATGAATTACTATGCCGGAATCGACGTGTCTTTGGAAAGCGCCAGCGTCTGCGTGGTTGATGAGCGTGGGCTGATCGTGCGCGAGGGCAAGGTTGCCAGTGAGCCCGAGGCGTTGATTGGGTGGCTGGTCAATCCGGGGCCCAAGGTGGTGCTGATAGGCCTGGAGGCTGGTCCCTTGTCGCAATGGCTCCACGCCGGGCTGAGCCAGGCCGGCCTGAAGGTGGAGCTCCTGGAGACCCGGCACGTACGAGCAGCGTTCAAGGTTATGTCGGTCAAGACCGACCGCAAGGATGCGCGCGGGATCGCGCAGCTGATGCGTCTGGGCTGGTATCGGCCGGTGCATTGCAAGTCGTTGCCGGCGCAGGAGATGCGGGCGCTGCTGGTGGCGCGCAAGTTGCTGCAGGAGAAGCTGCATGCCATCGAGATGAGCCTGCGGGGGATCCTGAGGAACTTCGGGGCTAAGGTGGGTCAGACGACGGCCCGCGGCTTCGAGGGCCGCGTGCGCACATTGGTCGACGGCCAGCCGACGCTTCAAGCAGTGGCCGATGCCTTGCTGGCGGCGCGTACCACGTTGGCCCGCGAACTGGCGACGCTGGAGAAGCGCGTGCGGTCGACCGCACGCCATGACGATCGGGTCAAGCTCATGATGACGGCCCCCGGCGTGGGCAGCATCGTCGGCCTGATCTACGTGGCGGCGATCGATGTGCCCGAACGGTTCCGATCGTCGAGCAGCCTGGGGCCGCACTTCGGAATGACGCCCAAGCGATACCAGTCGGGGCAGATCGACATCACTGGCCGCATCTCCAAGATCGGCGACGGCACGGTGCGCAGCGCCCTGTACGAGGCGGCGCACATCATCCTGACCAAGCCGGTCAAGGATGCCGGCGCTCTCAAGCGCTGGGCCCTCGCTATCGCCAAGCGGGCCGGCAAGAAAAAGGCCAAGGTCGCTCTGGCGCGCAAGCTCGCCGTCATCCTGCACCGCATGTGGATGGACTGGACACCTTTCGATCCAACCAAGGCTGGCGGCGGCGCCGCAGCCTGACACCAAGGAGGCAACCGACAGGTCGAGCGGGCCTGCCATCAACCGCTCGAGGCAAGGTGCCGTCGCCGGGACGGCGATCAGGTCAGGCCGAGGAGCGCGCAGCAGCATTCTCCAAAGGGTGACTGCGCCACGGAGATGGACCGACCTGGTTCTTACGAATCTCATCATGGGGCGGCCACCGCGCCGACCACGGACAGAAGCAAGTACCCGGCGGCGGCACCAGACCTCAACAGGGATTGACTTCTCAAGGCCCGTTACAGAAGTGGCGCGCTCCCAGCTATGAGCGCTCGCGGATATCGGCGAACTTTATCTTGGGCGAGCGTTCGGCGACGTAGCCCAGCTCCCAGGCGTTGCGCGCCAAAAACACCGGCGAGCCGTCGCGGTCCTCCGACATGCCGCCGCGGTTGGCCGACATGAACTCCTCGAGGTCGGCCTTGGTGGCGGCCGAGATCCAGCGCGCCGTCTCGAACGGCGCCGGCTCGAGGTCGATCTTGACCTGGTATTCGGCCTCGACCCGGGTCTTGAGCACGTCGAGCTGCAGCTCGCCCACCACGCCCACGATATGGTCGCCGCCGATCACGCGGCGGAACACCTGGGTGACGCCCTCTTCGGCCAGATCCTCGAGCGCGCGCCTTGAGCTGCTTGGACTTCATCGGGTCCTCGAGCCGCACGCGGCGCAGGATTTCCGGCGCGAAGTTGGGGATGCCGACGATCTTGACCGTCTCGCCCTCGGTCAGCGTGTCGCCGACGCGCAGCACGCCGTGGTTGGGAATGCCGATGATGTCGCCGGGCCACGCCTCGTCGACGATCTCGCGCTCGCGGGCGAAGAACAGGATCGGCGAATTGACCGACAGCACCTTGCCGGTGCCCATCTGCGTCAGCTTCATGCCGCGGCGGAACTGGCCGCTGCACAGCCGCAGGAAGGCGATGCGGTCGCGGTGGTTGGGGTCCATGTTGGCCTGGACCTTGAACACGAAGCCCGTGACCTTGGGCTCGGTCGGCTCGATCGGCCGCGGCTCGGCCGGCTGCGGCCGCGGCGGCGGCGCCCAGGCGGCCAGCGCGTCGAGAAGCTCGCGCACGCCGAAATTGTTGTAGGCGCTGCCGAAGAACACCGGCGTCAGGTGGCCGGCGCGATAGGACTCCATGTCGAAGGCGGGATAGGCGGCGCGCACCAGCTCGACGTCCTCGGCGAGCTTGGCGTACTGCTCCGGGGCAGCGATGCTGTAAGCTTGGGCTCGACGATGCCCTCGCCGATGCGCGCATGCGTTCGCGTCGACGACGTCGAACAGCAGCATGCGATTGTGGGCGAGATCGTAGGTGCCCTTGAAGCTCTGGCCGGAGCCGGCCGGCCAGCTCATGGGCGTGACGTCGAGCGCCAGGGTCGAGGCGATCTCGTCCAGAAGCTCGATCGGGTCGCGGCTCTCGCGGTCCATCTTGTTGATGAAGGTGATGATCGGCACGTCGCGCAGGCGGCAGATCTCGAACAGCTTGCGGGTCCGCGCCTCGATGCCCTTGGCGGCGTCGATCACCATGACCGCCGAATCGACCGCCGTCAGGGTGCGGTAGGTGTCCTCGCTGAAATCCTCGTGGCCCGGCGTGTCGAGCAGGTTGAACACCGCGCCGCCATACTCGAAATGCATCACCGAGGTGGTGACCGAGATGCCGCGCTGCTGCTCGATCTTCATCCAGTCCGAGCGCGCGCGCCGGGCCTCGCCGCGCGCCTTGACCGCGCCGGCGACATGGATGGCGCCGCCGAACAGCAGCAGCTTCTCGGTCAGCGTCGTCTTGCCGGCATCGGGATGCGAGATGATCGCAAACGTCCGCCGCAGGCCGGCAGGATGGCCGGCCAGGCGGGCGTCTGATGCGGGCAAGAGGACTGAATCGGGCACTTGGAGGGTTCCACAGGGGTGCGAGGGGGTAGCGGAGGCTTACCGCCGCGTCAACCTCGCCTACCGCGCCGCCAGGATCTCGCGGATATGCGGCAGATGCTCGCGTCCCCAGTACAGGTCACCGTCGGGAAGGAGGAAGCTCGGTACGCCGAACACGCCCTTGGACTCGGCTGCATCCTGCACCGCCTTCAGTTCTTGCGGGCCCTCGCCTTCCACGAAGGCCGCGAACCCGGCTCACGTCGGCGCCGGCGCGCTTCAGCACATCGGCGAGGGCGGCAGGGTCCTCGATGTCGAGGTCGTGCTTCCAGAACCGCTCGAAGACCTCGTCGTTGTAGGCGCGGAAGGCGCCCTGCCGCTTGGCATACAGGAGCCCGATGCCGGCCAGCGAGGAGTTCCAGATCTTGCGCGTGCCGCGGATGGTGAGGCCGACCCGGTTGGCCTCGCGCCGCACGTCCATATAGCTGTATTTCACCCGGCGCCACTGATGGGGGTTGCGGTCCTGCTCCAGGACGCGGCCCTCGGCGTCGACCTTGGCGCTGCCCAGATAGGCGGGAATGTCGAGGGTGTAGGGCAGCCAGTCGATCGCCACCCCGGTCTCCCGTTCCAGCCGATAGGCTGGTTCCTTGGCCAGATAGGCGTAGGGGCTCTTGTAGTCGATATAGAGGGTCAGGGTACGCGCCGGCATATTGCGTACCCTAAGAGCGTAGCTCGCCAGTGAGCGTGGAGCCCCCTCCACGCTCAACCTTGGGGAGGCGGCGGCGGGGTCACACAAGGCATAGTCCGCCGGGCCGATTTCCGGCCGCGGCGCCGTTGCCCATTTCGTTTCGAACGCCGCCCAATCCCGGGTCAGGGCCTCAATTGCCCGAAAGCCGTCGCAAAAAGCCCCAACCGCCCAACCAATCTTCACAATGCCTTACCGTGCAACGCTCATCCAGAAGGTGCGTTGACGTCGAAGGTGCAGAAGGTGTTGAGAAACACTGAACCAATTGGAGCGTGTCATGGATCGCTTTACCCTGGAGCACAATCTTCGCAACGCTTATGCGCGCATCTTGGCCTGCCAGCAGGACCTGCTGAGCCAGCGCGCCCAAGTCTGCGAACTCGAGCGATACGGCCTCGATGCGTCGCTGGCGCGCGCGCTGCTGCACACCTACGAGGAGTCGACAGGCGATGGCGGTCTTCACCGCGATTGTCTGTCCAACGCTCTCAGGACGGCGAACTTCACGACGGCCACGGCCGCCGATCCGTCGATCGACGAGCACGACACTTTCGTCGACGCCGACTTCGGCATCGCCTGGCAGCTTAGCGCGTTCGTTCATAGCTGGGCACGACGCTCAGCGGCCAAACCTCTCCTTCGCGTCCTCGCGCAGCTCGGCCTTGCGGATCTTGCCCAACTCGGTCATCGGGAAGGCCTCGATGAACACCACGTGGCGCGGCAGCTTGAAACTCGCGACCTTGCCACGACAGTGGTCGAGCACGTCCTCGGCGCCGATCGCAGCGTCCGCCCGGCATTGGACATACGCCACCGCGACCTCGCCCAGGCGCTCGTCAGGCAGGCCGACGACGGCGACCTGCTGGACGGCGGGATGCTCCAGCAGCAGACCCTCGGTCTCCATCGGATCGACGTTCTCGCCGCCGACCTTCAGCATGTCCTTGTAGCGGCCGAGGAAGCGCAGGCAGCCGTTCGCCAGCCACATCGCCGCGTCGCCGGTTCGGAACCAGCCGTCAGGGGTGAAGGCCGCCGCCGTCTCGGCGGGCTTGCGGTAATACGCCTTCATCACCGCCCCGCCGCGCACCTGCAGCTCGCCGGCGACACCCGGCCCCAGCATCGTCGCCGCTGCCGTCATCGACGATGCGCAGCTCGTAGCCCGGTCCCGGCCAGCCCGACGCCTCGCTGCGATGCGCCTCGTCGTCGTCGAGCGAGCTGAGCGACACGCCCAGCCAGGTCTCGGTCATGCCGAAGCCCGAGAGGTTCGTGAGCGGCGCCAACGCCCGCATGCCGCGGCGCACGACGGGCGTGGCGCTCAGCATGCCGGCGGCGAAGATCCCCGTGCGCAGGCTCGACAAGATCGCGCGGCCGCGCCTCCTGGGCCTCGGCAAGGCCCTTCATGTGCGCCTCGAAGCCGTGGATGACGCTGACGCGCTCGCTGCTCGATCAGGTCGAGGCTCTCGTCGGGATCGAAGCCGCGCGTGAGGATCTGCCGGGCGCCGGTGACCAGCGACATCCACGCCCCTTCCGACAGTCCGAAGGCGTGGAACAGCGGCAGGTAGTTCAGGATCGTGTCGTCGGCCGTGATCGCCATCAGGCCGGCGCGTTCCTCGACATTGCCGATCAGGTCGTGGGTGCGCACCACGCCCTTGGGAAAGCCGGTCGTGCCCGAAGTGTACATGATGAAGGCCGTGGCGGCAGGATCGACGGCGCGGGCGCGCGCGGCCAGGTCATCGGCGGAAACCCTGGCCGCCGGCCCGGCGAGCGCGGCCCAGTCGACGGTTCCGGCTTGCGGCGAGCTAGCCGACCAGGATCACGCGCCGCAGCCGCGGGAAGCGCGCGTCGTCCACGTCCTCACCGGCCTCAGGCAAGTCCACGGCCTCGCGCACCAGGGCGGCATAGTCGACGGGGCCGGAGCGGTCGTGCGTGATCAGCAAGCTGCTGTCGGATTGCGCCAGTACGTAGGCGAGATCGCGCGAGCGGAACCGGGTATTGATCGGCACCAGCACCGCGCCGATCTTCTGGACGGCGAAGGCGATGAAGATCCAGTCGTCGCAGTTGTTGAGCCACAGGGCGACATGCTCGCCCTGCCCGACCCCCACCGCGATCAGGCGGCGTGCCGCCTCGTCGATGCGCGCCGCGACCTCGCGAAAGGTATAGCGCGAGGCGCCGAACACGAGGCCCTCGCGGTCCGGCAGGCGGGCCGCGATATCATCCGCAAGATCGCCGAAGCGGCGTCGGGGCCCGTCCTTCCTGTCCGTCATCCGCTTCCTCGCCTGCTGCCGCGCCGCCTGCATGTTATGACCCGGCAACGGGGGAAGGGAAGACGTGGCGCTAGATGCCGCTGCGCTCGAGCTCCTCCTTCAGCATCTCCAACTCCAGCCACTCCGTCTCCGCCGCCTCGAGCTCGGCCTGCGCTGCCGCCAGCCGCGCCGTCTTGACGGCAAAGACCTTGGCGTCGCGACCGTAGAGGCCGGGATCGGCCAGGTCGCCGTTGAGCGCCGCCATCTCGGCCCGCAGGCCCTCGATCTTCTTCGGCAACTCGGCCAGGGCGCGCTCGCGCTTGTAGCCCAGCCTCGGCTTCGGTGCGCTGTCGCGCACCGGCGCCCCCTTGTCCTTGCGCGTCGCCGGCGCCGGCGCGACCGCCTCTCGCGGGCCGCGCTGGGCCACGTAGTCGCTGTAGCCGCCGGCATATTCGATGGCCGTGCCGTCGCCTTCCAGGGCGATGGTCGAGGTCACCAGGCGGTCGAGGAAGTCGCGGTCGTGGCTCACCAGCAGGACGGTGCCGTCGTAGTCGGCGAGCGCCTCCTGCAGGAGGTCGAGCGTGTCGGCGTCGAGATCGTTGGTCGGCTCGTCGAGCACCAGAAGGTTGGAGGGCGCGGCCAGCGCCTTGGCCAGCAGCAGGCGGTTGCGCTCGCCGCCCGACAGCGTGCGCACCGGCTGGCGGCCCTGCTCGTCGCGGAACAGGTACTCGCGCAGGTAGCTCATGACGTGCATCTGCCGGCCGCGCACCAGCAGGTGGTCGTTGCGGTCGGCCAGGATCTCCCACGGCGTCTTGTCGGGATCGAGCGCGGTGCGGCGCTGGTCGATCACGACCGGCACCAGGTTGGCGCCGAGCTTCACCGAGCCGGTGTCGGGCTCGAGCTCGCCGATCAGCATCCGCAGCAACGTGGTCTTGCCCGCGCCGTTGGGCCCGATCAGGCCGATGCGGTCCTTGCGAAAGATGCGCGTCGAGAAATCCTCGACGATCGTCCTCTCGCCCCAGCGCTTGGAGATGTTGCGGGCGGTGATGGCGAGCGTGCCCGAGGATTCGGCGGCGCCGGTCGAGAGGGTGGCGCGGCCGACCGGGCCGATCTGCTGGCGGCGCTGTTTGCGCAGCTCGCCCAGGGCGCGCAGGCGCCCCTCGTTGCGCGTGCGCCGCGCGCGGATGCTCTTGCCGGCCCATTCGGTCTCGCGCTCGATCTGGCGGTCGAGCTTGTGCCGCTCCGTCGCCTCGCGTTCCAGGATGTCGTTCGACCAGTCCTCGAACGCGGCATAGCCGCGGTCGAGCCGGCGCACGATGCCGCGGTCGAGCCACAGCACGGCGCGCGACAGGTTGGCGAGGAAGCGCCGGTCGTGGCTCACCAGCACATAGGCGCCCTTCCAGGCCATGAGCTTCGCCTCGAGCCATTCGATGGTCGGCAGGTCGAGATGGTTGGTGGGCTCGTCGAGCAGCAGCACGTCGGGCTCGGCCACCAGGACCCGGGCCAGCGCCGCCCGCCGGGCCTCGCCGCCCGAGAGCTGCGAGGGCTCGCGCGCGCCGTCGAGCCTCATCTCGTCGAGAATCGCGGTGACGCGGTAGTCGGCCGGGCCCAAAGCGTCGCGCAGACCGGATGCGACGTAGCCGGCGACGCTGGCGTGAGCGGCGAAATCCGGCTCCTGCGGCAGGCTGGCGATGGTGGCGCCGGGCTGGGCGAAGCGCGTGCCGGCGTCGGCGATCGGCTCGCCGGCCAGGATGCGCAGCAGGGTCGATTTGCCGGCGCCGTTGCGGCCGACCAGGCTGAGCCGCTCGCCCGGCGCGATGCCGAGCTCGACGCCGTCGAGGATCGTCTGATCGCCCAGGTGATAGCGGATGCCGGCGAGCGCAAGAAGAGGTGGTTCAGCCATGGGAGGGCGGTTCATGGCCGAACCTGTCCCGATGGGCAAGTGCAACCGGGGGCGGTAGGATCGCACATGCTGCGGGTCGTGGGCGAACCGAGACGGATCGATCGCGCCATCAGGCGCCTGCAGGGCGCGCTGAAGGGCGTTCCCGCGCGCAGCGTGCGGCTGACTTGGCGCGGTGGCGAGTTGCGCACCACCATCTACTGGGCGCGCGACGATTCGTTCTGGTGGGCCTTCGAGCCGCGCAGCGCCCGCGCCGACGGAACCATGTCACGACACGCCCTGCTGCTGGGCCATGCGCCCGACGCGCCGACCAAGCGCGAGAGCATCACCTGCGAGATCAACCTGCCGCGCGCCGGCGCCGACCGGAAGGTGGCGGGCATCATCGCGGTCGACGATTCAGGCGCCCTCTACCTGGCGCACTCCGGCCGCATGGGCGGCACCCGGCTCGGCCAGCGCAAGGCGGGCTTCCGCGAATTCCTGTCCGACGGCGTGTGGCGGCGGCTGACCTGGCCCGACGGCGAGGAAACCGAAGCGCTGGTCGTGGCGCCGCTCGACAATCCGCGCCTCACCCGGCTGTTGGGACAATTCGTCGACGCGGTGCGCCGCTTCAAGGCGGGTGAAACGCCTGTCGCGCGCACCGGCCTCTGCGTCGAGGCGGCGCTGGTCGATTCGGCGACGGCGGCGTGCGACCGGCGGCTGGTCGACGTGGCGCTGCACGAGGAACTTGCCAAGCGCGGCCTGTTCGGCGGCGCCGACGATCTCTTCTCGCTGCGCGGCGAGCGCCCGCAGCCGTTGTTCGCGCTGGTGGCCGACGGCCGGCCGGAGGAGCTGGCGATGGCCGTGGGTTCGCTGTCGCTCGCCTCGGCGCGCGGCGGGCCGGACGTGCGGCCGATCCTGATCGCACCGGCGGGCCTCGGCGATCGCGACGATGCGGCGCTGCAGGCGTTGCCCTTCGCCTGCGTGCGCTTCCGCTGGCGCGGCGCGCGGGCGGTGTTCGACGGCCTCGACGACGCATTGGCATGAGAGTCCCGCCATGGTGATGGGCCTCACGACCGGGCTGTGGGTGAGCGCGCAGGTGCGGCTCTGCGATATCGCCTTCATTCCGGCCACCGTGGTGCGGCGCGGCGATCCCGATGCCGGCACGGTGCTGGTGAAGGTCAACCGCTTCGAGGACGGCGTCACGGTCTACACCCAGGCGAGCACGCTCGACGACAAGCCGGCCTGGAGTCGCGGCACGGGCCCCACGCCGGTGGCCGAAGCCGACGCCGACGCCTACATTGCCCGCCAGGTGGCGCGCGATCCCGACCTGTGGGTGCTCGAGATCGAGGACCGCAGGGGGGCGTACAAGCTGGATGGGAAGGTCGTTTAGCTGGGGGCGCGCCACTCCAGTGGCGCGATCATAACTCAAGCAAGACGCGCCACTGGAGTGGCGCGCCCCCAGCGATGACTATTGCGCCGCCAGCACGGTCGTCGGATCGACCGTCCGGTTGCCGCCGCGTCTCACCTCGAAGTGCAGGCGCGGGCTCGACGCACCGCCGGAGCTGCCGGCCTTGGCGATGACCTGGCCCTTCTTCACCTCGTCGCCCTTCTTCACCAGCAGCACCTCGTTGTTGCCGTAGGCGGTGATGTAGCCGCCGGCATGCTGGATCAGGAGCAGGTTGCCGAGATGGGCCACGTCGCTGCCGGCATAGATCACGGTGCCGCTGTCGGCCGCCTTCACCGGCGCGCCGGGTTCGGCCTGGATGTCGATGCCATCGTTCTTCTGGCCGCCCGCGGCGGTGCCGTAGGGAACCAGGATCTTGCCCTTGAGCGGCCAGACAAAACGGGGCGGTGGCGGCGTGGCCGGAACGGTGACGCTGGTCTCCGCCGCCGCCGGGCTGAGCGGCGTCGGCTGGCCGGACGCAGGGGCGGCCGAACGCGGCGGCTCGCCCTGAGACCCCGGCGGCGCCAGGCTTTCGCGCTTCACCGGCCCGGGGGCGGTCGCGGTGGCGGGGGTGGAACCGCCGGTCGAGTCGGGAACGAAGCGGGCGCCGGGCAATTCGATCGATTGGCCGGGACGCAGCGTATAGGGCTGCTGCAGCCTGTTGCGGTCGATGATGGTCTGGACCGGCACGCCGTAGCGCTGCGACACGGTCTCGACCGTGTCCTTGTCCTTCACGACATAGATGGGAACGGCATTGGGTCCGGCACCGGAGCCGGGATATTCGATGGTGCCCTCGCGGGCGCCCATGAAGGTGGAACAGGCGCCGAGCGCGACCGACAACGCCACTGTCATACCCAGCGTGCGCCAGCAGCCCGCCCATCGCGAGGGGTAGCGAAGGGCTCTTTTCATGAGCCTATTCTACTGCATCAGGATTCCGGCGGGAATCGGGCCAATGACGATTATTAGCCCTGGCCCAGCACCGGCAGGGCGCCCGTCACCAGCGGCACGAAGCGCACCGGCATCAGCGTGTCGCGCTGCAGGCCGTTCTCGCTCTTGACGATGCGCTCGACGACCTGCGCGGTCGGATCGCGTCCGACCGGCACGATCAGGATGCCGCCCACGGCAAGCTGGTCGATCAGCGCCTGCGGGCGCTCCTCGGCGGCGGCGGTGACGATGATGCGGTCGAACGGCGCCTGGCCCGGCCAGCCCTTGCTGCCGTCGCCGACGTCGAACACGACGTTGTAGATGCCGAGTTCGATCAGCAGGCGCTCGGCCTCCTTGGACAGCGGCTTGTAGCGCTCGATCGAATAGACGCGGCGCGCCAGCTTGGCGAGCACCGCGGCCTGGTAGCCCGAGCCGGTGCCGATCTCGAGCACCTTCATGCGCGGGCCGACGCGCAGCGCCTCGGTCATGGCGGCCACGACCAGCGGCTGGCTGATGGTCTGGCCGAACGAGATGGGCAGCGCGGTGTTCTCCCAGGCGCGCTCGGCGAAAGTCGGCGACACGAAGCGCTCGCGGTCGACCGCGGCGATGGCGCCCAGCACGGTCTCGTCCGAGATGCCCGAATTGCGCAGCTCGGCGATCAGGCGTTGCATGGCCGGGACGTTCACGCGCCCGCCCGCCTAGTCCGCCTCGGAGTCGGCGTCGAACTGCGCGGCAAGCTTGCGGCGCGTCGCCTCGTGCGTGAGGTCGAGATGCAGCGGCGTCACCGAGACGTAGCCGGAGCGCACCGCGGTGAGGTCGCTCTCCTCGTCGTGCTCGTGCTCGCCCGGGCGCGTAGGCGATCCAGTAGTAGGTGCCGCCGCGCGGGTCGGTGCGCTCGACGATGTGGCCGCCGAAGCCGCGCACGCCCTGGCGCGTGACGCGCACGCCCTTGACCGGCCGTCGGCGCCACGTCGGGGAAGTTGACGTTGATCAGCACGTTGCGCGGGATGCCCATGGCCAGCGCGCGCCGCGCCACGTCGGCGCCGAACTGGGTCGGCGGTCCCCCACTTGGGCGGATGCGGCTGGGTGTAGGGCTGGCTGAAGGCGATCGAGGGGATGCCGAGCAGGCAGCCTTCCATGGCGCCGGCGATGGTGCCCGAATAGGTCACGTCGTCGGACATGTTGCCGCCGCGGTTGACGCCCGACAGCACGATGTCGGGCTTGCGGTCCTTGAGCAGGTGCTTGACGGCGAACAGCACGCAGTCGGTCGGCGTGCCCTCGAGCGCGAACTTGGTCTCGCTGACCTGGCGGGCGCGCACCGGATGGGAGAGCGACAGCGAATGGCCGGCGCCGCTCTGGTTGAACTCGGGCGCCACCACCCAGACGTCGCTCGAGAGCTGGGTGGCGATGTCGATCATCGCCTCCAGCCCGGGCGCATTGATGCCGTCGTCGTTGGTGACGAGGATGCGCTTGCGCGCGAGCTCGGCGGGCTTCACTTGCGCGCTGCCGCCGGGCGCGGGGCCGGCAGCGCCGCCAGCCCGCCCATGTAGGGCCGCAGCGCCTCGGGGATGGTCACCGAGCCGTCCTCGTTCTGGTAGTTCTCCAGCACCGCGACCAGGGTGCGGCCGACGGCTAGGCCCGAGCCGTTCAGCGTATGCACGAAGCGCGTTCCCTTGCCCTCCTTCGGCCGGTAGCGCGCGCCCATGCGGCGGGCCTGGTATTCGCCGCAGTTCGAGCAGCTCGAAATCTCGCGATAGGCGTTCTGGCCGGGCAGCCAGACCTCGATGTCGAAGGTCTTGCGCGAGGCCGGTCCCATGTCGCCGCCGCACAGCACGATGGTGCGGAACGGCAGGCCGAGGCGCTTCAGCACCTCCTCGGCGCGGCCGGTCATGCGCTGGTGCTCGGCGTCGGACTGCTCGGGCGTGGCGATGCTGACCAGCTCGACCTTGGGGAACTGGTGCTGGCGGATCATGCCGCGCGTGTCCTTGCCGGCCGCGCCCGCCTCGGAGCGGAAGCACGGCGTCCAGGCGGTGAAGCGCAGCGGCAGCTGCTTCTCGTCGAGCGACCGTGTCGTTCACCAGGTTGGTGAGCGGCACCTCGGCGGTCGGAATCAGCCAGAAGCCGTTGTCGGTATGGAACATGTCCTCGGCGAATTTCGGCAGCTGGCCGACGCCGTAGGCGGCATTGTCGCGCACCAGCAAGGGCGGATTGACCTCGGTGTAGCCGCCCTCCTCGCTGGTGTGCAGGTCGAGCATGAACTGCGCGATCGCCCGCTCGAGCCGCGCCAGCCGGCCCTTGAGGAACACGAAGCGGGCACCGGAGATCTTGGCCGCGGCGGCAAAGTCCATCTCGCCCGTCGCTTCGCCGAGATCGACATGGTCCTTGGGCGGGAAGGCGAAGTTGCGCTGACTGCCCACCCGGCGGATCTCGACGTTGCCGGTCTCGTCGGTGCCGTCGGGCACGTCGTCGAACGGCAGGTTGGGCAGCACTTCCAGGCGATGCGTCAGCTCCTCGTCGAGCCGACGGGCCTCGGCCTCGCCCTTCTTCAGGCTCTCCTCGAGGGCGGCGACCTCCGCCATCAGCGCCTCGGTCGGCTCGCCCTTGGCCCTGGCGGTGCCGATCTGGCGGCTGAGCGCCTTGCGCCTGGCCTGGGCCGCCTCGCTCTCGGAGATGGCGGCGCGGCGGCGCTTGTCGATCTCCAGCAGCTCGGCGGCGAGCGGCGCCAGGTTGCGCTTCTTCAGGCCGGCGTCGAACGAATGCGGGATTGTCCCGGATAAATCGTATGTCGTGCATGGTCAGCTGCCGGACGTCTCGTCGGCCTTGGCCGCTTCCTCCTCGGCCTTCTTGTCCTCTTCCGCGCGCTTCTTCTCGATCCAGCGGCCAATCATGATGCTGATCTCGTAGAAGGCGAGCAGGGGCACGGCGAGAGCGATCTGGCTCACCACGTCGGGCGGCGCCAGGACGGCGGCGATGATGAAGCAGACCACGATGGCGTAGCGCCGCTTGGAGCGCAGGCCTTCGGTGCTGACGATGCCGACCCGCACCAGCAGCGTCAGCAGGACCGGCATTTCGAAGGCGAAGCCGAAGGCGAAGACGAGCTGCAGCACGCGCTCGAGATAATCCGACGAGCGCAGTGTCTTCTCGATGTCGGGCGGCACGTACTGCGTGAGCATGAAGTTGATCACGTACGGCATCACGACGTAGTACATGACCACGCAGCCGGCGTAGAACATGAACGGCGTCGCCACCAGGAAGGGCAGGAACGCGCGCTTCTCCTTGCGATAGAGGCCGGGCGCCACGAACAGCCAGATCTGCACCGCGATCAACGGGAAGCCGACGATCAGCGAGACGAAGGCCGACAGCTTCACCGTGACGAAGAAGAACTCGAAGATGTCGAGGACGACGACCTTGTAGCCATCCTGCATCGCCGGCTGGATCAGGAACGAGAAGATCGGCTTGGCAAAATAGAAAGTGACGAAGAAGACGATAAAGAAGCCCAGCAGGGCGTAGATCAGGCGTTTGCGCAGCTCGATCAGGTGATCGAGCAGCGGCATCGGCTTGTCGTCTTCGGGTCCGTCGTGCGTTTGGGTCAAGGGAAGGTGGATCGCGGCATGCGTGGCGCGTTATGCCGTCCTTTGGTCCTCAATTCAAAGCGCTAATTGGCGCTCAACCGGCGGCCACTTTGGCCGGCTTGTCCTCGGCGGCGGGCGGCGGTGCGGCGGGCGGCGTCGCGGCAGCGGCTTCAGGCACTGTCTCGGCCACGACCGGCGTCGATACGGGCTCGGGCATGATCTCGGTCGGTGCCGCGTCGGAGGGCGCCGCCGGGAGCGTCTCGGGGGCCGCTGCGGCGGCGATTTGCGGCGGCTCCGCGCCCGTCTGTGGCGCCTCGACGCCCGTCTGCGGGGCCGATTCCGGCTCGGCGAGCGGATTGTCGAACACGCTCTTGGCATCGGCCATGGCTTTCTCGCCCTCGGCCACGCCCTCCTGGACGATGCTCTTGATCTCCTTGGTGGGATCGAGCGACTGCAGGTCGAGGCCGCTTGACGCCGCCACGAGCTGCTTCTTCACCTCGTCGAGCTCGGACTGGCGGACCATCTCGTCGACATGGCCTCGGAACTCCGCCGCCATGCCGCGCGCCTTGGCCATCCACTTGCCCCAGCTGCGCAGCATGCCGGGCAGCTCCTTGGGGCCGATGACGACCAGCGCCACGACGGCGATGACCAGAAGCTCAGGGCTGTCGATACCGAACATCGGCGCTCAGACCAGGCCGCCTGCGAACACGGCCGTGGGCCTCGTCATACCTTCGCGGCGCTGTCCTGGCGGACCTGGTCGCCGGGCGGCGTGGTCGTGGCCTGGGCCGAGATCGGCTTGGCGGTGTCGCCCGGCTGACCGGCCTGCGCCGGCGGCGGCTCCTCCGGCGTGCCCACGCCCTTCTTGAAGGCCGACAGGCCCTTGCCGAAGTCGCCCATGAGCGAGGAGATCTTGCCGCGACCGCCGAACAGCAGCAGCACGACGGCCAGCACGATGAGCCAGTGCCATACGCTGAAGCTACCCATGTGAAAATGCTCCCAAAAAAAACGTTTGCGATCGGCGTCGAGTGATTATGGCACTCCGCCCGAAGGCCCGGCAACCAATCGAATAAGGCCGTATTTGGGCTCAGCGCCCGGTTTCGTCGGCGGCAAGCGGTTCGTCGGCCTCGTCTTCGCCCGGCTCAAGCGGCAGGTCGGGCTCTTCCGGACGGAATATGGGGGGCTGCGAACGCGCGTCCAAGAGGCCCGCCGCCTTCAATTCCTCCTGGCCCGGCAGGTCGTCGAGGCTCGGCAGGCCGAAATGCTCGAGGAAGAATTCGGTCGTGCCCCAGGTCACGGGCCGGCCCGGCGCGCGGCGGCGGCCGACCGGCTTGATCCAGTTCTGCTCGAACAAGAGGTCGAGCGTGCCCTTGCTGAGACCGACGCCGCGCACCTGCTCGATCTCGGCGCGCGTCACCGGCTGGTGATAGGCGATGATGGCCAGGGTCTCGATCGCCGCCCGCGACAGTTTGCGCGTCACCGGCCGCTCGATCCTGAGCTTCTCGGAGAGGTCGGGCGCGGTGCGGAAGGCGTAGCCGCCCGCGACCTGCACGAGATTGACGCCGCGGCCGGCATACATCTCGGCGAGATCGGCGAGCAGACGCTTCACGTCGGCATCGTTGGGCAGACGGTCGGCGAGCTCCTTCTCGTCGAGCGACTGGGTGCCGGCGAAGACCAGCGCCTCCAGCAGCCTGAGGTGCTGCGCATGGTCGGGGGAAACGACGTCGGTCACGTTTTCTGAATCGGCTTCAGACATTTCACTACCTAATGTGCGCCTTGCAATCGTGATGAGATCCTTCCCTTCGGCGTCGCTCAGGGCAAGCGCTTCGCTCAGAATAGGCCGTCATCGTTGCTCGGTACGTTTACGCAAGTAGATCGGGCCGAAACGCTCGGCCTGACGCAGTTCGAGCGACCCGTCCTTGGCGAGCTGCAGGCCGGCCACGAAGGTCGCGGCGAGCGCCGAACGGCGGCGCGTCGGATCGGTGAGGCCGGCCGGCAGGAACGCCTCGAGCGACTGCCAGTCGATGGCGATGCCCAACATGCGGCCCAGACGCTCGGCGGCTTCCTCGACCGAGAAGAACTGCATGGGCTCGATCTGATAGGTGTCGGCATCCTTGGGCCGCACCTGATGGCCATAGGCCGCAAGCAGGTCGTAGAGCTTCACGTCCCACACGGCGCGGCGCACGACGACGACGCCTTCGGGCTGGCCGCGCACAAAGATGTCCTTGCCGAGCTGCGGACGCGCCATCAGGCGCACGCCTGCTTCCTGCATCGCTTCGAGGCGGCGCAACTGCCACTGCAGCGCATCGGCCATCTCCTGGCCGGACGGCTCCTCGCCGGCCGGCGGTTCGGGCAGCAGCAGGCGCGACTTGAGGTAGGCGAGCCACGCCGCCATCACGAGATAGTCGGCGGCAAGCTCGAGGCGCAACCGGCGGGCCTGCGCCACATGCGCCAGATACTGGTCGACCAGAGCCACCATCGAAATGCGGCGGAGGTCGACCTTCTGGTCGCGCGCCAAGGTGAGCAGCAGATCGAGCGGGCCCTCGAAGCCTTCGAGATTGACGATCAACTCGCCCTCGCCCGGCGCGATGACGTCGGGGCCGCCGGCGACGAAGCTGTCGGCGCCGAGTTCGGTCTGAAGGGGGCGGGCTGGAAGGCTCGTTCATGCAATCCCGGTGTAGTCCAGCGATGGCGCATACCGCCACATGATTTGACCCCGCCTTATCCCCATTCGGGCAGCAACTCCGCCAGCCGCCTGGCTGCATCGGCCAGGCCGGCCTTGCCGGCCGGCGCCCGATGGCGGGCGAGAAAGCCGCGGCCCGTATCGAACCGCTGCCCCGCCGCCTCGCTCATCGGGCCGGTGCGAGCGGCGATTTCCGTCATCTCGTCCATCCGCCCGTTGCAATGGAGGGCCACGTCGCAGCCCGCCGCCAGCGCGCGCCGGGCCCTGTCGCCGAGCGAGCCGCCCAGGGCCTGCATGGAAAGATCGTCGGACAGCAGCAGGCCATCGAAGCCGATATGGCCGCGGATGACCTCCTTCACGCCCTGTGCCGATACCGTGATGGCGGCCTTGGGGTCGATGGCGTCGAACAGCAGGTGCCCGGTCATCGCCCACGGCATGTCCGAGAGGAGCTTGAAGGGCAGGAAATCGGTGCGTTCCAGCACGTCGCGCGGGGCGCTGACCCGCGGCAGTGACTGGTGGCTGTCGACGGTGGCGCGACCATGGCCGGGGATGTGCTTGATCACCGGCATGACGCCTTCGGCCAGCAGGCCTTCGGCGGCCGCCCGGCCCAGCGCCGCCACGGGCTCGGGGCGGTCGGCATAGGCACGATCGCCGATCACGGCATGGGTCTCGGGAAAGGCGATGTCGAGGACGGGCAGGCAATCGACGTCGCCGCCGACCGAGGCCACATCGGCCGCCAGCAATCGCGAATTGAGCCGCGCAGCCTCGAGGCCTCCCTCGGGGTCGCGGGCGTAGAGCTCGCCCAGCAGGCGGGCCGGCGGCGCCTTGCGCCAATGGGGCGGCCGCAGGCGCGCAACCCGGCCGCCTTCCTGGTCGATCAGCACCGGCGCCTCGGCGCGCGCAACGGAAGAGCGCAGATCGTCGACCAGCCGGCGCGTGCGCTCGGGCGTGTCGACGTTGCGGGCAAACAGGATGAAGCCCAGCGGATCGGCGTCGCGGAAGAAGGCGCGCTCGTCGGCCGTGAGATCGGGCCCCGCGCAGCCGAAGATCGCGGCTCTGGGTGAGCTCATGTGCACGACTCATTCCTTCACCCGTCTTACGGGGGAGCTGGCCCGAAGCGCCGGAGGGGGAAGGCCACAGTCGAGGCATCTGAGATTTCAGATCATGATCATGGTGGTGCAGAATCTCGTCGAGGCTTTCCCCCTCCGCCCCCTATCGGGGGCACCTCCGAGCATGACGGGGGAGGCAAAGCGGCACCGTCTCACCGCGCTGGCGGCACCAGCACGCAGTCGGCCTTGCGGCTCTTCAGCGCGCTGCAAACGCCCTGCGCCTGCTTCTCGTCGAGCGGACCCGCCTGGACGCGATACCACACACCCTTGTCGCCGAGATCGACCCGCACGGCCTGCATGCGGAGATTGGCCATGACGTCGCCGTGCGCGCTTTGCAGGCGTGCCCAGGTCGATTTGGCCACATCCTCGTTCTTCACCGAGGCGACCTGCACCCGCCAGCCGCCGGTCGGGCCGGACATGTTGTCGATCAGGCTGGCGATGGTCGGCCCGGCTTCCGTCGTCGCCGGCTTGACGTCGACGGGTTGCACGGTCGCCGCTGGCGTTGTCGCGTCGGCAGCGACGGGGGGCGGCGTCGGGCCGCCCGTCGTGGGCGCAGCAGATTGAAGCGGCGTCGGCGTCCTGGACGCCTCGGCCTCGCTCGGCTTGGGCGCGGCCGGCGCCGGCAGCCCGTTGGCCGGCAGCCTGGGAGTGGTCGCTGCCGGCAACAGCTTCTCGGGCTGGATCGGCACGGTCCCCGGCGAGATGCGGTTGAAGACTTCCTTGTCCTGGTTGGGCGGCACCAGGCCGCCGGCATTCTCGGGCTTGACCCGCGACGGCGTGGTCGGCGCCTGCACGACCAGCGGCTCGAGGCCCCTGCCCCCCGCCTTGACGTCCTGGTTGTGCGCCCACCACACGACCGAGCCGAAGCTCGCGATGGCGGCGACCGAGACCATGACGGTCAGGATCTGGCCACGCCGCCGGTTGACGCGCATGAGCAGCGAATCCCGGGGCGGCGGGGGAATCGAATCGGGTTCGTGTGCGACGGGCCGAGGCGGCGGATCGAGCCGCATGGCAACCGAACTCGGTGGGTCGGTAGATCTTTGGACCGTCGCCGGAGGGGGACCGGCGGATGTGCATTTCTTATCTCATTTCCTCGACGGGTGTTACGCCGAAGACCTTTAGACCTGATCCTATCACAAAACCGACCGCCTGTACCAACGCGAGACGCGCCCGCGTCACATCGGCATCGCCCTCGACGATGAAGCGCAGCCCGGGCTCCTCGCGGCCGCGATTCCAGTGGGCATGGAAGGCGGCGGCAAGGTCGTAGAGATAGAAGGCGATGCGATGCGGTTCGTGCGTCGCCGCCGCCGCCTCGACCTGGCGCGGCCACTGCGCGATCAGCCGCACCAGCGCCAGTTCGCCCACGTCGGCCAGGCGATCGAGCGGCGCGGTGGCCAGCCCGTCGGTGGCAACGCCGGCGGCCGACGCCTGGCGCATCACCGAGCGCGTGCGGGCGTGGGCGTATTGGACATACCAGACCGGATTGTCGCGTGACTGTTCGGTGGCCTTCACCAGGTCGAAGTCGAACGACGCGTCGTTCTTGCGCGTCAGCATGGTGAAGCGCACGACGTCCGGGCCGACCTCGTCCAGGAGGTCGCTCAAGGTCTCGAAGGTGCCGGCCCGCTTGGACATGCGGACCAGCTCGCCGTTCTTGAGCACGCGCACGAGCTGGCAGAGCTTGACGTCGAGCACGGCCTTGCCGCCGGTGATGGCGCTGACCGCCGCCTTCATGCGCTTCACATGGCCGCCATGGTCGGCGCCCCAGACGTCGATCATGTCGATGAAGCCGCGCACGAACTTGTCGTGGTGGTAGGCGATGTCGTTGGCGAAATAGGTCCAGCTGCCGTCGGATTTCCGGAGCGGCCGGTCGACATCGTCGCCGAACCGGGTCGAGCGGAACAGGGTCTGCTCGCGATCCTCCCAGTCGTCGGGAACATGGCCCTTGGGCGGGTCGAGCCGGCCCTGATAGATCAGGCCCTGTCGGCTCAGCTCCTCGAAGGCACGATCGACCGCGCCCGAGTCGAGCAGCGCCCGCTCCGACGAGAAGACGTCGATATGCACGCCCAGGGTTTGCAGATCGGCGCGGATCCCGGCCATCAGGGTCGAGATCGCAAAAGCGCGCATCTCGGGCAGCCAGTCGGCCTCGGGCTTGTCGATCCAGCGCGCGCCGTCGCGCCTGGCGATGGCGGCGCCGACGTCCTTGAGATATTCGCCGGGATAGAGGCCTTCGGGGATCGCGCCGATCGTCTGGCCCAGGGCTTCCTTGTAGCGCAGGTAGGTCGACTGGCCGAGCTTGTCGACCTGCGCGCCGGCGTCGTTGATGTAGTATTCCTTGGTGACGGCGTAGCCGGCTTTGGCCAAGCAGGTTGGCGAGGGCATCGCCCACGACGGCGCCGCGCGCGTGAGCGACATGCAGCGGGCCGGTCGGATTGGCCGAGACGTATTCGACGTTGACCTTCTCGCCGTTGCCGACCTCGGAATCGCCATAGGCGATGCCCGCCTCCAGGCAGTCGCGCAGCCGCGCCCGCCAGAAGGAATCGGCAAGCTTGAGATTGAGGAAGCCCGGCCCGGCGACCGCGCCGTCGACCACGTCGGGATTGGCCTTGAGGCGCGCCAGGAGCGGCTCGGCGATGTCGCGCGGCTTCCTGCCCGCCGGCTTGGCCAGCACCATGGCGGCGTTGGTCGCGATGTCGCCGTGCGCGGCGTCGCGCGGCGGCTCGGCGGTGATGGCCGAAAAGTCGAGCTTTTCCGGCAATTCGCCGGTCACCTGCATGGATTTCAGCGCGCCGACGATCTCGCCGATGAAATGGCGGTAGGGATTCATGCGCGGGGTATTGCGTATTCAGGCAATTTTGTCACCCGGACGGTGATTTTCGTCCCGACCTTCAAGGCCGTCTCCGCCCGCGAAGCGGGGGAGAGGACATATGAATCTCACTCATACAGATCGAACAGCCGCCGGTGCTCGTCGAGGGCGAAGCGGTCGGTCATGCCGGCGATGTAGTCGGCGACCAGGCGGGCGCGGGCCTGCGGTTCGGCCTGCTCGGCCCGCTCGCGCCACGGCGAGGGCAGGCAGTTGGGCTCGGCGAACAGCAGCCCGAACAGGTCGGCCACCACGCGCCGGGCCTTGGAGTGCGAGCGGTTGAGCCGCCAGTGCTCGTACATGCGCTTGTAGAGGAAGGCCTTCACCGTGCGGTCGGTCGCCGCCATGCGTTCGGAGAATGCCGCCACCGGCCGGCCCAGCGCGCGGATGTCGGTCACCGATTTCGGCGCCGCCGCCGCGAGCCGCCGCCCGGTCTCGGCCAGCACGTCCTCGACCATGGCGTTGATCACGCGGCGCACCGCCTCGTGAATCAGCCGCGAGGAGTCGATGCCGGGATACTTCTGCGTCACCACCGCGAACATCTCGCCGACCAGCGGCAGGTCCTTGAGGTCGGCGATCTCGAACAGGCCGGCGCGCAGGCCATCGTCGATGTCGTGGTTGTTGTAGGCGATGTCGTCGCTCAAGGCCGCGACCTGCGCCTCCGGCCCGGCGTGGCCGCCCAGCTCAAGGTCATGGTCCTTGCAGTATTCGACGATGGCGGCCGGCAGCTCCGTGAGCGTGCGGCCGCCCTTCAGGAGCGGCCCGTTATGCTTGACCGCGCCTTCGAGCGTCTCCCAGGTGAGGTTGAGCCCGTTGAACTCGGCATAGCGCTCCTCGAGCTTGGTGAGGATTCGGAGCGTCTGGGCGTTGTGATCGAAGCCGCCATGGGGCTTCATCGCCGCGTGCAATGCCTCCTCGCCGGCATGGCCGAACGGCGTGTGGCCGAGATCGTGGGCCAGCGCCACAGCCTCGGCGAGATCCTCGTCGAGCCGCAGGGTACGGCAGATGCCGCGCGCGATCTGCGCCACTTCCAGCGAGTGCGTGAGGCGCGTCCGGTAATGATCGCCCTCGTGATAGACGAAGACCTGCGTCTTGTGCTTCAGCCGGCGGAACGCCGTCGAATGGATGATGCGGTCGCGGTCGCGCTGGAACGGGCTGCGGCTCGGCGCCTCCGGCTCGGCGATGCAGGCGCCCGCGGCTCTGCCACGGCAAGGTGGCATAGGGCGCCAGCGCCTCGCGTCGCCACAACTGCTCCGCCACGATCCGCGAACCTCCTCCAGGATGCGGCGCGGTTTTACGCCTTCCGGCGCATGTGACGAGCGTGCCTACTTGACGAGGGTGACGGGCACGTCGACGTGGGCGATGACGTCCTGGGCGACCGAACCCAGCAGGACGCCGGCAGGCCGGTGTGGCCGCGCGTGCCCATAACGAGCGCCGGCGCCGAGCCTCTTCACGTAGTCGCTGACCACCGCGCCGTGACGGCCGACGCCGATATGCACCTTGGCCGGTATCGATGCCTTCTTGGCGAGTTCGACGGCCGAGGCGAGGCACTTGTCGCCTTCCTCGCGGTGATAAGCCTCGAATCTGCTCCTTGCGCACGAAGGAGGAGATCGCACCGCCGAGATTGGGCTGAACGTTGAGAAAATGCAGCTCGGCGGCAAGCCCTGTCGCCAGCATGTTGAGGGCATGACTGCACCGCCCGGTCGGAGTTCCTGGAACCGTCGACCGCCACCAGGATCGCCTTCAACTCGGCCATGTCGCTACTCCTTGCCCCGATCGGAGGCCTGTCGGCCGCGAGATCGACCGGCTCTGCACGCTCGCGCCGCCTGGCGCGATACTGGAGGAAATAGCCGATCACGACCGTGATGACCGCGGCGCCGACCTCGAACACCATCTGGGAGTTGGGGATCATCGCCGCCAGCCTGTCGGCATAGGCCGGATCGGTCGCCAGCACCTCGCCCGCGATCCAGCCGATCAGGCGCGCCGCCGACGATGACGATGATCGGGGAAGCGGTTGAGCAGCATGCAGATCAGCGTGGCGCCGAAGATGATCATCGGGAATGCTGATCACCAGGCCGATCACGATCAGGCTGAAGTCGCCCTTGGCCGCGGCGGCGATGGCGATGGCATTGTCGAGGCTCATCACGGCGTCGGCGATGATGATGGTGCGGATGGCGGCCCACAGCTTGCCGTGCCGCCTTGATGCCGTCGCCTCCCTCGTCCTCGCCCTGACCAGCTTGACGCCGATCCACAGCAGCAGCGGCCGCCCACCAGCTTGAGGTAGGGCACGATCGTGCAGCAGCCGATCAACGATCAGCACGAAGACGATCCGCAGCACGATGGCGCCGGCGCTGCCGAAGAAGATCGCGGGGCTTCTGGTGCTTTCTCGAAGGTTGCGGCAGGCCATGCGCGATGACCAGGCGTTGTCGCCCGAGAGGATGATGTTGACCATGATGATCTGGAGAGGCCGCCCAGAAGGCGGGCGATGACTGATTCCCATGTTCCCGCAGACCTCACATCCTCCCGTTGGCCTGGCCCGCTGCTCCGGCGCTGGCAATCTTCATTGCGCCCGGCCGAAGCTGTTAACCCTGCAGCGCTTTACCGAAGGGTGCTGCAAGCGCTAACCCGCTCGCGGCAGGGAGACGAATCGCATGGCGAGCAGCGCCGGCTACAACAAGATGTTTCCCGTCTCGTGGACGGAACTGCATCGTGACGCGCGGGCGCTGGCGTGGCGGCTGGCCGACCTCGGGCCCTTCAAGGGACTGGTGGCCATCACGCGCGGCGGGCTGGTGCCTGCCGCCATTGTCGCCCGCGAACTCAACCTGCGCCTGATCGACACCGTATGCTGCTCGACCTACGACCGCATGGAACGCGGCGCCAAGGTCGAGGTCCTGAAGGGCACCGCCGCCGAGCAGGACCGGGGCAAGGGCTGGCTGATCGTCGACGACCTGGTCGACACCGGCGTCACTGCACGCGCCGTGCGCGCCATGCTGCCCGAGGCGCATTTCGCCACCGTCTACGCCAAGCCCGCCGGCCGGCCGACGATCGACAGCTACATCACCGAGGTGAGCCAGGACACCTGGATCCTGTTCCCGTGGGACCAGGAGGCAGTCATGGCCAAGACGATCATCGAAATGAAGGGCAGCGCGAAATGAAGTGCTACGTCATCCCCGCACCCAAGGGCATCGGCTCGCTCTCGCTGGTCGAGCGGCCCGACCCGATGCCGGGGCCGCGCCAGGTGCTGGTGCGGGTGCGCGCCACCTCGCTCAACTACCGCGACCTGCTCACCGTCGAGGCGCAGTCCGCCCGCGCCGCGCCCAAGCCCGACCTGATCCCGCTGTCGGACGGCGCCGGCGAGATCGTCGCGGTCGGCCCCGGCGTCAGCCGCGTCAAGGCGGGCGACCGGGTCGCCGGCTGCTTCATGCAGAAATGGGTCGGCGGCGCCATCGACGAGGCGGCGCAGGCCTCGGCCCTGGGCGGTGCCCTCGACGGCATGCTGACCGAGCTTGCCGTGCTGGAAGAGGACGGCGTGGTGAAGCTGCCTCACCATCTCAGCTTCGAGGAAGGCGCCACCTTGCCCTGCGCCGGTGTCACCGCCTGGCACGCGCTGGTCGAGATCGGCGCCATCAGGGCGGGCGACGTCGTGCTGGTTCAGGGCTCGGGCGGTGTGTCCATCTTCGCGCTGCAGTTCGCCCGGATGTTCGGCGCGCGCGTGATCGCAACCTCGAGCTCGGCGGCCAAGGCAGAGCGGCTGAAGAAAATGGGGGCCGAGGCGGTGATCGACTATCGCGCCACGCCCGACTGGGACAAGGAAGCGCTCCGGCTGACCGGCGGCCGGGGCGTGGACATCACGGTCGAGGTGGGCGGCGCCGGCACCCTGCCGCGCTCCTTCCTGGCGACGCGCCTCGGCGGCCGCATCGCCGTCATCGGCCTGCTGACGGGCGCGGGAGCCCAGGTCGACCCGATGCCGATCCTGCGGCGAAACCTCCGCGTCCAGGGACTCTATGTCGGCAACAAGCATATGTTCGAGGCCATGAACCGCGCCATCGAAGCGGGCGGCCTCAAACCTGTCATAGACAAGGTGTTTCCTTTCGCCCAGGCGAAGGAGGCCTATCGCCACCTGAAGAGTCAGCAGCATTTCGGTAAGATCGTCATCTCTCATGGCTAGGGCCACGCGACGACCTCACCCTGAGGAGCGGCCGCAGGCCGCGTCTCGAAGGGTGGCAACGCGCATCACGCTTGAGGCCCACCCTTCGAGACGGGCGCGTCGCGCCCTCCTCAGGGTGAGGTCGATACTGTAAGGAGTCTCGATGCAGAACCTGTGGTCCGACGCCGACGCCAAGTCAGCGATCGCCCAGCATGCCGCCAAGGGTATCGGCGAGGACCTGGCGCTGCGCGTCTACACGACGCGCCTGCTGGGCGGCGAACCCAAGCTGGTGCTGCATGGCGGCGGCAACACCTCGGTGAAGACCACGGTGCCCGACATCACGGGCGCGCCGGTCGAAGTGCTGTGCGTCAAGGGCAGCGGCTGGGATATGGGCACCATCGAGGCGCCCGGCCTGCCGGCGGTGCGGCTCGCGCCGCTCAAGGAACTGGTCGGCCTGCAGGCGCTGTCGCGACGAGGACATGGTCAACGTCCAGCGCTGCAACCTTCTGGACAGCAAGGCGCCCAACCCGTCGGTCGAGACGCTGCTGCACGCCTTCCTGCCGCACAAGTTCATCGACCACACCCATTCCAACGCCGTGCTGGCGCTGACCGACCAGCCCGACGGCGAGGAACTGGCACGCGACGTGTTCGGCAAGCGTGCGGCACTCGTGCCCTACATCATGCCGGGCTTCGCGCTCGCCAAGAAGGCGAGCGAGGTCTCGCGCGCCCATCCCGACGTCGAGGGATTGATCCTGCTGAAGCACGGCATCTTCTCGATGGGCGGCACGGCGGAAGAGGCTTATGTCCGCATGATCGACCTGGTGACGCTCGCCGAGAACCGCCTCGCCAAGGCCACGCGCAAGATCTTCCCCGGAGCCACCTTGCCCACGAAGATCGCGACCGCGGCCGAGGTGGCGCCGATCCTGCGCGGACTGATCGCGCTGCCTGCCAGGTCAGGCGGCCGTGAAGCCGCGCAGCGTTTCGTCTTCGAGTTCCGCACCGGGCCGGAGATCCTGGCCTATGTCGCCGGCAGGGAGATCGCCCGCTACAGCCAGCAGGGACCGGTGACGCCCGACCACGCCATCCGCACCAAGCCTGCGCCGCTCGTCCTGCCCGCGCCCGAGGCCGGCAAGCTCGATTTCTTCAAGGCCGACGCGAAGAAGGCGCTCGATGACTATGTCGTCGACTATCACGCCTATTTCGCGCGCCACAACGTGCGCCAGATGCCCTCCAAGACCGAACTCGATCCGATGCCGCGGGTCGTGCTGGTGCCGGGGCTTGGGCTGTTCGGCATCGGCAACACCTCCAAGGACGCCAGGATCGCCGCCGACCTCGCCGAGACCACGGTCGCGGTCGTGGCCGATGCCGAGCGGCTCGGCACCTACGCGTGCATTCCCGAGCCCGACATCTTCGATATCGAATACTGGTCGCTCGAACAGGCCAAGCTGGGCGCCGCGGCCGAGAAGCCGCTGGCCCGCCGCATCGTCGTCGTCACCGGCGGCGGCTCGGGCATCGGCGCCGCCACCGCACAGGCTTTTATGCGCGAAGGCGCCGAAGTCGTCGTCCTCGATCGCGATGTCGCCAAGATCAAAGGCTTCGCGATCGCCTGCGACGTCACCGATCCCAAGCAGGTCCGCGCGGCGTTCGACAGGATCGCCGCGACCTATGGCGGCGTCGATATCGTGGTCTCCAATGCGGGCGCCGCCTGGCAGGGAAAGATCGGCGATGTCGACGAGGCCACCCTGCGCAAGAGCTTCGAACTCAACTTCTGGGCGCACCAGAGCGTGGCGCAGAACGCCGTGCGCGTGATGCGGGCGCAGGGGCTGGGCGGCTGCCTGCTGTTCAACACGTCGAAGCAGGCGGTCAATCCCGGGCCCGATTTCGGCCCCTATGGGCTGCCCAAGGCCGCGACCCTGTTCCTGATGCGCCAGTACACGCTCGATCATGGCGCCGACGGCATCCGCGCCAACGCCGTCAACGCCGACCGCATCCGCTCCGGCCTTTTGACCGACGAGATGATCGCCACGCGCTCCAAGGCGCGCGGCCTCAGCGAAGCCGACTACATGGGCGGCAACCTTCTGGGCCTCGAAGTCACCGCCGACGACGTGGCCCAGGCCTTCGTGTCGTTGGCCAAGGCGTCCAAGACGACGGGCGCGGTGATCACGGTCGACGGCGGCAACATCGCGGCGGCGCTGCGCTAGGGAGGCTCGGCATGGCGATCGAGGTCCATCCGCTTCACCCGACGATCGGCGCGCGCCTGACCGGCATCGACGCGCGCAAGCCGCTCACGCCGGCCGAAGTCGAGGCAATCGACGCCGGCATGAACCAGCATGCCGTGCTCGTCCTGCCCGGCCAGGACATCAACGACGAGCAGCAGCTCGCCTTCACGCGCAATTTCGGGCCGCTCGAGGAAGGCGCCAACTCGGCGGTGCGCAATTCCGAGCTGCGTCTCGACCCGGCCTTCGCCGACGTCTCCAACCTCGACAAGGAAGGCCGGAAGCTCGCGCGCGACAACAAGCGGCGCATGGCGGCGCTGGGCAACCGGCTGTGGCATTCCGACGCCTCGTTCCGCGCCGTGCCGGCCAAGTATTCGATCCTGAGCGGACGCATCGTGACGACCGACGGCGGCAATACCGAGTTCGCCGACATGCGCGCGGCCTACGATGCGCTCGATGGCGCGACCAAGGCCGAGATCGAGGATCTCGTCTGCGAGCATTCGCTGATCTATTCGCGCGGACAGCTCGGCTTCACCGAGTTCCTGCCCGATGAGCGCGTGGCGATGAAGCCCGTGCGCCATCGCCTGGTGCGCACGCATCCCGGCTCCGGGCGCAAGTCGCTTTTCCTGGCGGCGCATATCGGCACCATTCTGGGCTGGCCGCAGCCCGAGGCGATGGCCTTCATCGGCGACCTGATGGAGCACGCCACCCAGCCCGCAGTTCGTCTACGCACATCGCTGGACGCAGCACGACCTCGTGATCTGGGACAACCGCGCCACCATGCACCGCGTGCGCCGCTTTGACGATCTCAACACCGTGCGCGACATGCGCCGCACGACGGTACGCGGCGACGGGCAGACGTCCGAACAGGCGGCAGCCTGAGCCTGCTCAAGGCGGGACTCCAACGCCCGGCCGCGCCATCGCCATCAAGGTGGCATTGTCGAGAAAGCAGTAGAAGTCCGCGCCCACATAGCGAAGAAGCGCTCCGAACCCAACGGTTGCGCCGCGATCGGTGAATGTCCAATTCGACGAGCGCCTCAGGGTGGAATGGAACAGGCGAACCGTCTTCTCGACGGATGGGTTGAGCAGCCCGCGGACCGATGGACTGCTTGGATCGCCTTCGAAGTCGCTGTCCGAAAACGGCCGATCCATCGGATAGTCTTGCTTGAACAGATCGCCCTGGCCCTTGATGGGGTCCGACAGCGTCGCGAATTGCCGCCAGCATTGGTTTGCGACGGCGGGCAGGCCGAACAGGTCCTGCGGCAACACGCGCATCCCGCTCGCAGTGTCGATGTTGATCGATCCGCCGACAGACATTCCATGAGCGCCACAGCAGAGCCATCGATCATATGCGGCGGAGATCAGTCGCTTGGACCGGTACAGCGACGCGAGGATCAGCACATCCTCGACCTTCTCGTTCTCGAACAGGGTAAT
Source organism: uncultured Alphaproteobacteria bacterium (assembly GCA_963843185.1). Lineage (GTDB taxonomy): Bacteria > Pseudomonadota > Alphaproteobacteria > Reyranellales > Reyranellaceae > Reyranella. The sequence continues at coordinate 125,955 of CAWJJJ010000020.1, read as the reverse complement.
GGGGCGCTCGAAGTCCATGGTCGCAACCACATCTCTGATCCACTCATTGTAACGCTTCTCGGCTGCGTCATCGGGATCGTCGAACTCCAGATAGGTCGCGGAGACATTGACGTTGGTTCTCGGATCGGCCCGCGCGCGAACCCGGGCAACGAGTCGACCGCAGGTCGCCCTGGCGTCAGCATCGCCGGTCGGAGACACGGAAACGACCTCGCGTCCCCGCCTGTCCCAATCACTGGTTACGACCAGACAATCCGCGGCATCAGGTTCATGGGACGCCGCGAGCAGCCCGACGCCCAGAACCGTCGCCCAAACGACGTGCCGAGACCTCATGGCGAAAACGATGACGAACAACACGGCCGATGTCGATAGCCTCAACCGCGAGCCGGGCGCTAGACTTGCGTACAGGAAACTCGATCAATCGCCCGCGAGGAAAACGCCATGCCTCCCCTGCCCAAGCGCCGCGTCGGCAAGACCAAGCTCGAAGTCACGACCCTGGGCCTCGGCGGCGCGCCGATGGGCGGCTTTCGCGCCGCCATCTCCGACGCCGAGGCCGTCGCGCTCACCGACGCCGGCTACGACGCGGGCGTCCGCTACTTCGACACCTCGCCCTTCTACGGCTACGGCCGCAGCGAGCTGCGCATGGGTGCCGCGTTGCGCGAGAAGCCGCGCGACAGCTACGTGCTGTCGACCAAGATCGGCCGCATCCTGCATGCCATGAAGCCCGGCGAGAAGCCGCCGGCGGATTTCCGCGAGAACGGCCTGCCGGGCTTCGCACCGGTGTTCGACTACAGCTACGACGGCGTGATGCGCTCGCTGGAACACTCGCATTTCAGGCTGGGCATCTCGCGCATCGATATCGCCCTGATCCACGACGTGGATTTCTGGACCACAAAGGACCGCGGCGTCCTGGAAGAACGCTTCAAGACGGCGATGGACGGCGGCTTCAAGGCACTCGACGAGTTGCGCAAGGCCGGCGTGATCGGCGCCATCGGCGTCGGCATCAACGAATCCGACACCAGCCTGCGCTTCATCAAGGCCGGCGACTTCGACTGCATGCTGCTGGCCGGCCGCTATACGCTTCTCGAGCAGGGCGGGCTCGAGGCGTTCCTGCCCGAGTGCCTCAAGCGCAATGTCTCGGTCATCCTGGGCGGACCGTACAACTCGGGCATCCTGACCGGCGGCGTGAAGCCAGGCGCCACGCACGACTACGTCGCGGCACCGCAGCCGCTGGTCGACAAGGCGCAGAAGATCGAAGCCGTGTGCCGACGCCATGGCATCGAGCTCGGCGCCGCGGCGATGCAGTTTCCGTTGTTCCATCCCGCGGTCTGCGCGGTGATCCCGGGCGCGCTCAGCATCGCGGAAGTGAAACAGAACGTTCAGCGCATGTCGGCGAAGATTCCCACCGAGCTGTGGAGCGAACTCAAGCGCGAGAAGCTGCTCGATCCCAACGCGCCGACGCCGAACTAATCCATCAGCGCAAAGCGGTGACCACGAAGGCCCGGATGCGGCCTTCGATGGCGTCCTTGCCGAAGCGGTGCGCCAAGGCGTCGGTCGCCTGGTTGGTGGCCTCTTCCAGGCGTGAGGCATCGCGCACTTCGATCTCGTTGCGCAGCGGCGTTCCCTGGCAATAGGCAACCGCCGCGTGGCGCGGCGTCGGGGCCTTGCTCGTGGCATCGACGGCATCGACGGAAATCTCGGCGAAGCCAGCGGCCTTCACCTCCTCCCGGATCCGGTCGACGTCATGGTGACCATGCGGCGTGCGCGCCATGAAGCGCGGCGGATCGGCGGGAAAGACGCGCGCCAGCGCCTCGGTCACCACGTCGGCGAACTCGTTCTCCTCGATGCGGTCCCACACGCTGAAAAGGAAACGGCCGCCCGGCCTCAGCACCCGGCGCGCCTCCCTGTAGCCCTGGACCTTGTCGGGAAAGAACATCGCGCCGAACTGGCAGGCCACGACATCGAAGCTCCGATCGTCGAACGGCAAAGCCAGCGCGTCGGCCTGCTGCCACTCGATGGCCCCGCCGGCCTGCCGCCGGGTCGCGTGATCGAGCATCGGTTGATTGAGATCGGTCGCCACGAGGCGGGTGGACGGCGCCAGCCGCGATGCGAGGGCTCGCGTCAGAACGCCGGTCCCCGCGGCCGTCTCCAGAACGTCGCGCGGACCGGCAATCGCTGCGCGGCTGGCAAGATCGGCGGCATAGGGCTCGAAGATGAGCGGAACCAGGAAGCGATCGTAGATTTCGGGAATCGATCCGGCGAAGAGCTTGTCGGTCGCTACCATCGGCTGCTCCATCAACGGCGCGCCTGATAGTATCAGGCCAGGAGGAACGCCATGAAAATCATCGACGCGCAGATCCATATCTGGTCACAGACCGTAACGCCACCCAGCGGCCTGCACCGCAAGGTCGAGAAATTCACCGCCGAGGAGGCGCTGAAGGAAATGGACGAGGCCGGCGTCGATGGCGCACTGATCCATCCGCCCTATAGCTGGGACCCGACCTCCAACCAGCTCGCGCTCGCGGCGGCGCAGAAATATCCCGAGCGCTTCGCGGTGATGGGCCAGTTCGAGCTCGACGACCCGGAAAGCCGCAAGCGTATCATCGGCTGGCGCAAGCAGCCCGGCATGATGGGCCTGCGCTGGGCGCTGCTTTATCCCGACCAGCAGAAGGCGCTGCACGAGGGCAAGCTCGACTGGGTGTGGCCTGCCGCCGAGAAGGAAGGCATCCCGGTCGCGACCATGGCCGGCCTGTTCCTGCCGACCTTCCGGAAGATCGCCGAGGCGCATCCCGGACTGAAGCTGATCATCGACCATTGCGGCCTGCTGCGCCTGGAAAAGGACGACAAGGCATTCGGCAATCTCGACGAGCTCTGCGCGCTGGCGAAGCTTCCCAACGTCGCCGTCAAGGCGACCGGCGCGCCGGGCTATTCCACGCACCCCTATCCGTTCAGGAACCTGCATGACGGGCTGCAGCGCATCTTCGACGCCTACGGGCCCAAGCGCTTCTTCTGGGGCACCGACATCACCCGCATGCCCTGTAGCTACCGGCAGTGTGTCACTTTCTTCACCGAGGAGCTGCCGTGGCTGAAGGGCCGCGACCTCGAGCAGGTGATGGGCCGCGGGCTGTGCGACTGGATCGGCTGGAACTACAAGTTCGATTGAGTCTTCGCGGGGAGCTATTTCACCGGCAGGATCTGGCCACGAATCTCGCCGTCGGGATATTGCGTCGTCATGACGTTGACGTACCAGCGGCCGGCCAGGACGTCGGCGGCCTGCTCCTCGGTGAGCGTGACGCCATCCCAGATCGTGTTGCCGTAGATCGGGATGTTGACGGGGGCGATCTTCTCGGCGTTTTCGCCGGACCCGGCCGGGCCGTGCATGTAGCCCATCGCGATCGGGCCGCTCAGTCCCACCAGGTTCAGGCGATATTCCAGCACCTTGGTCGAGGGCCGGTAGATGGCCTCCAGATATCCGCTGCCACGGCTTTGCGTCGGCGGCACCTCGTTCGAGCCGTTGAGCGTGGCCCGGAAGTCGGTCTTCGCCACCCGGGGCTCGCCCAGATAGAACGAGCAGCCCGCCGCGAGCAGCACGGTCAGGGCCAAGGCGATGCGGACGGTGGCGGCGATCATGTGGTGGCGGCTCCCCTTTCCCATCATACGCAGGGAGAACCATCCGTCTCCCTCGCTCCCTGTCCATCCATTGCGATGGTTCTGCCGCGGGCACTCTAGACCCAGCCAGACCGACTGTCGCATGTGGCCCGGCTTGGCTTTTGCACTGCCTCTCCTCGATTTCGACATCCGCCAACTCGCCGGCCGTAGACGCCATCACGCGCCCACCGGGCTGATCCTGTCGGTCGCAGCCATCGCCGTCCTGCTGGCCACGCCGTCGCGGAGCTGGGCCGGGATGTATCGCTAAGCGCAAGGAGGGGGTGGCGAAGACCGGCCTTCGGAGGGATGATCGTCTCCGGAGGACAGCGACTATGAAATACGACGTCATCTCCGCCGACGGTCATGTCGACCTGATCTGGCTGCCGCCCGACCTGTTCACCGCCAATGCGCCCGCCGCCCTGAAGGAGCGCATGCCCCACGTGGTCGAGGGACCGAAGGGGCCGGAATGGGTGAGCGCCAAGGGCGCCAAGTTCGGGCTGATGAACGGCATGGGCTCGGCCGGCCGCGAATACGTGCCGGGCGTCATCCACCGCTCCGACCGCATGGCTTCGACCGGTCTCTACGACGACGGAAAGAAGGGCATTCGCCGGCTGACCGAGGTGCCGATGCGCCTCAAGGACCAGGACCGTGACGGCGTGCAGGCCGAGGTGCTGTACGGCGTGCTGGGCTCGAGCGGCCGGCTGGCCGATCCGGAGGCCGCGATCGTCATGCTGCGCATCTACAACGACTGGCTTCATGACTTCTGTCGCGGCGCGCCCGATCGGCTGATCGGGCTGGCCAACATTCCCAACTACGACGCCGAAGAGTCGGTCGCCGAGATGATGCGCAACGCCAAGCGCGGCGTGCGCGGCTTCGATGTCGCTAACCGGCCGGACATGACGCCGTTGTGGGACCCGTTCTGGGAGCCGCTGTGGCAGTGCGCGCACGAGACCGGCATCCCCGTGCATTTCCATACGATCGGCGGACGCTCGCCCGACACCTCCAAGATGCCGCCGTTCGTGCAGCGCCGCGCCGCCGCCACGCACATCACCAGCTTCCAGATGCACATGGGCTACATGCTGATGTCGCTGATGTTCAGCGGCGCGCCCGAGCGCTACCCCAACCTCAAGATCGTGATCGGCGAGGCGGGGCTGGGCTGGATCCCGTATGTGCTGCAGCACATGGACCTCGAGTGGGAGGACCAGTTCAAGGACCTCGACCTCAAGATGAAGCCCAGCGAGTACTGGTACCGCCAGTGCTACGCCACCTACCAGACCGACCCGGTCGGCATCCGCCTGCTCGACGTGCTGGGCGAGGACAATGTGATGTGGGGCTCGGACTATCCGCACCCCGACGGCATCTGGCCCGATTCGCAGGAGTTCCTCGACCGCGAGTTGAGCGGTGTCACCCCCGAGGTGCGCCGCAAGGTTACGCGCGACAATGCGATGAAGCTTTACCGGCTGGGCAACTGACTTGGCGGGGCCGCGGGACCGCTCATGAACTCATGAAGCGGGCCTGGAGGCCCGCGGTCCGGCCTGAGTCTAGGCAGAATGCCCGTCCTGAGTACAAACCTGCGTACCGCCCTCCTCACTGTTTTTGCGATGCTGGCCTTTGCCAGCAATTCGCTGCTCTGCCGCGTGGCGCTGAAGGACACGGCGATCGACGCCGCGAGCTTTACCGCGATCCGGCTCGCGTCGGGCGCGTTGATCCTGGCCGCGATCCTCGCGGCGCGCGGCAAACGCCCGACCACGGGGGGAAGCTGGCCGATGGCGGCAATGCTGGCGGCCTATGCCGCCTGCTTCTCCTTCGCCTACCGCGATCTCACCGCCGCGACCGGGGCGCTCCTGCTGTTTGGCGCAGTCCAACTCACCATGATGGGCTACGGGCTGTGGGCCGGCGAACGCATCGGCGGCCGGAAGCTGGCGGGCCTCGCGGTGGCGCTGGCCGGCCTGGTCGGCCTGCTGCTGCCGGGACTGGCCGCACCGCCGCTCCAGGGCGCCGTGCTGATGCTGGGCGCGGGCGCCGCCTGGGGCGTCTATTCCCTGCTCGGCCGCGGCGCCGGCGATCCGACGGCGGCGACCGGCGGCAATTTCATGCGCACCGTTCCCTTTGCCGCGCTGCTGATCCTGGCCTCCCCGGCCTTGGGCAGCGGCGGATCGGTCGATCCCATGGGCGCGCTCTATGCCGTGCTGTCAGGCGCCGTGACCTCGGGCCTGGGCTACGTCTTGTGGTACGCCGCCCTGCCCGCTCTGCGAGCCACGTCGGCCGCCACCATCCAGCTCAGCGTCCCGGCCATTGCGGCCATCGGCGGAGCGGTGCTACTCGCAGAGCCGATCACGGCGCGGCTGCTGCTGTCGTCGGTCGCGATCCTGGGCGGCATCGCGCTCACGATACACAAGAAGGACTAAGGGGAGATCATGTTCGAAGTTGCCGACCGTCTCAGGAACGTCAAGGTGTCGGCCTCCGCCGCCATGACCCGCAAGGTGCGCGAGCTGCGCGCCCAGGGCGTGAAGATCGTGGGGCTCTCGTCGGGCGAGCCCGACTTCCCAACTCCGCTCAATGCCATCGAGGCGGCAAACAAGGCAGCCCTTGCCGGCGACACCAAGTATCCGCCGATGGACGGCGTGAAGCCGCTCAAGGAGGCGATCCAGCGCAAGTTCAAGCGCGACAACAACCTCGACTACGCGCTCGAGGAGATCATGGTCTCAAACGGCAGCAAGCAGATCATGTACGACGCGCTGATGGCGAGCGTGAACCCGGGCGACGAGGTGATCATCCCCGCGCCGGGCTGGATCTCCTACGCCGACCAGGCGACCATCGCCGGCGCCAGGCCGGTGCCGGTGTCGTGCCCGGAGAACAACCACTTCAAGCTGCGCGCCGCCGACCTCGAGGCGGCCATCACGGCCAAGACCAAGTGGGTGGTGCTGAACTTCCCCAACAATCCGACCGGCGCGGTCTGCTCGCGCGCCGAGATGCGCGAGATCGCCGACGTGCTGATGAATCACCCGCAGGTAATGGTGATGGCCGACGACGTCTACGAGCACCTGACCTACGACGGCTTCGGCTTCTGCACCGTGGCCGAGGTCGAGCCCGGGCTGAAGGATCGCACGCTCACCGTGAACGGCGCGTCCAAGGCCTATGCCATGACCGGCTGGCGCGTCGGCTTCGCCGGCGGACCGCGGCCGATGATCGCCGCCATGACCAACATGCAGGGCCAGATCGGCTCGGGCATCTCGACCATCAGCCAGGCCGCCGCCACCGCCGCGCTGAACGGGCCGCAGGACCTGCTCAAGGACCGCGCCGCCGACTACCAGAAGCGGCGCGACGAGGTGGTGGGGATGCTGCGCGAGGCAAAGGGCGTCACCTGCCACAAGCCCGAAGGCGCCTTCTATGTGTTCCCCAACATCGCGGGCTGCATCGGCAAGACGACCAAGGCCGGCCGCAAGATCGGCACCGACACCGATTTCGTGACGGCGCTCCTGGAGGAAAAGCACGTCGCCACCGTGCAGGGTGCCGCCTACGGCATGAGCCCCTACTTCCGCATTTCCTACGCCACCGACATGGCGAGCCTGCGCGACGGCTGCCGTCTCATCCAGGAGTTCTGCGCCGAACTCCGCTGACGATCAGCGGGTGAGGGCGGCCTGACTCGTCATTTCCTTGATGACGACCATCTCGTTGCGCAACGCGATCTTGCGCGAGCACAGCGGCCAGTGCCACGGCTCCTCGAGTTCGAAGACCATGTACTTGGCCAGAGAAGAGGCGCGGTCGTAGTCGTGCGCCAGATCGGCCGCCTCCTGGCGCGAGAGCTGCGTGCCATCGCGCATGCGCTGATAGCTGATCACGGTCTGCAACGAGAACTGCAGCCGGCCGAGGTAGGCGCCACGACCGCCGTAGATCGGCCGATCCGACGGGCCCGAGCCGCCGCTCTCGCAATGCGCGAGCTGGCGGATCACTTCGTCCTTGCGGTCTTCGATGATGCTCTGCTGCTGTTGCTGCGGATCCACCTTGGGTGCGAAGCCAGAGGTTGTCGGCGGATGCCCGCCGATCTGGCAGCCGCTGACGAGGAACGCGGCGGCCATGAGGGCGGGGCTGATCGCGTAGCGCACGGTGCTCATGCCATAGTGTTTCCACGATTCGCGGGATGAGGTAAACCCTGCAAGTGTGGATTGCAGGAGGCGCATCGTGACCGAAGCGGGAACGCGTCGTGAACTTCCGGAAAGCGACCCTCTCTCTGCCGACCGTGTGCGTGAACTTCTGCAACTCGATGCCAACCAGACCTGCGGCTTCGTGCGCGTCACTTACGTGAGTGCGCAGAAACTTTCAGCCGAGCGGCCGGTCGGTTCGGCGCTGTACTTCATGGTGACGCCGGAAGCGCCGGTGCGGCTTCATCGGATCCGCAACGATCAGCTCTATCACTACTATCGCGGCGATCCGCTGGAGCTTCTGCTGCTGAAGCTGGACGGCTCGACAGAGAAAGTGATCGTCGGGCCCGACATTGTCGGCGGGCCAGCACGTGCAGTTCTTCATTCCCGGCGGCACGTTCCACACCGCGCGCGTGATCGGCGGGCGACGGTGGTTCCTTGGTGGCAGCACGGAATGGCCGGGCGTGATCCCGGCCGATGTCGAGCTGGGCGATGTCGAGACGCTGGCGAAGAGCTATCCGTCGGTGGCGGAAGAAATAAGGAGCTTTTCTCTGTCATCCTGAGCGCAGCGAAGGATCCCATGGAAGCAATCACAGGATCTCATGAGATCCTTCGCTGGGCAATCATGGTCGCCACATGATTGCGGCGTCGGACCGACAACTACCCCACCTGCCGTGCCTGGCCCGCCCAGTACTTCGCCCGCAGCACCTTCTTGTCGACCTTGCCGACGGCGGTGAGCGGCAGGCTGTCGACGAACTCGACCTGCTTGGGCGCGTGCGGCCCGCCCTTGCGGTCCTTGACGAGCTGCATCAGCGCTTCGGCGCGACGGCGTCGTGCCGGCCTTGACCACGATCAGGGCAGTCACCGCCTCGCCCCATTTCTCGTGCGGCACGCCGATCACGGCGGCCATGGCGACGTCGGGGTGTGACGACAGGACATCCTCCACCTCGCGCGGAAAAATGTTGAAGCCGCCGGACACGATCATGTCCTTCTTGCGATCGACGATGTAGAGATAGCCGCGCTCGTCGGCGCGCGCGATGTCGCCGGTATGCAGCCAGCCGCCCTTGAAGGTCTCGGCGGTCTGCTCCGGACGCTTCCAGTACTGCTCCATGGCGTGCGGCGCGCGCACGCAAATCTCGCCTGCCTCGCCCGGCTTCACCTCCTCGTTGTCCTCGTCGCGCAGGCTCACGCTGCACGAGGCGATGGGAAAGCCGCAGGAGGCGAACAGCTCGGGGCGTTCGCGTCGTGGTCGGCCTTGCGCAGCACGCTCACCGGATAGCACTCGGTCTGGCCGTAGAGCTGGCTGAAGATCGGCCCGATCCGCTCCAGCCCCTCGACCAGCCGCGTCGGCGACATCGGCGAGGCGCCGTAGAGGATCAGCTCGAGCGAGGAGAGATCGGTCTTGTCGAGCCGGGGATGATCCAACAGCACGTAGATCATGGTCGGCACGATCAGCGTGAAGTTGATCTTCTCGCGCTCGATGGTCGCCAGGAATTTCTCGGGTTCGAATCCCTTCAGGAGATGCACCGTGCCGCCCTTGAGCAGCGCGGGCACGACCTTGGTGCCGGCGACGTGGGTGATCGGCGCCGCCGCCAGGTAGCGCGGCACCGCGGGGAATTCGAAGTCGGCGGCGACCGCCACGGTCATGGCGGCGGTCGAGCGGTGGCGGCGGATCGCGCCCTTGGACTTGCCCGTCGTTCCGCCGGTGTAGTTGATGACGGCATAGTCGTCGGGATCGGAGAGGTCGACCGGCGTGGCGGACCCGATCCTGTCGGCCGCCATCATCAGGTCGCGACCGATAGTCCGCCCGGCCCATGGTGAGCACGACCGCGAGCCGATCGGCGGCCCGGGCGGCAAGCTCGCCGCCGCGCTCGGCATGGGTCTTGGGATCGACGATCAGCGCCGTCGCCCCGGCGTCCTCGATGACGTCGAGATGATCGTCCAGAGCGCCCACCGGATGCAGCCAGGTCGTCACCAGGCCCAGGCCCGCCGCGGCCACGCCGGCGCACCAGGTCTCGGCGCTGTTGGCGCTGAGGAACGCGACCGTCTGGCCCTTGGCAAGCCCCGCCGCCGCCATCGCCGCCTGGAGGCGGCCGATCAGGTCGAGGGTCCCGCGATAGGTGAGGCTGCCGCCGTCCCAGGCGAAGGCCATGCGTTCGGGAAAGCGCGCCAGGGCGCGCAGGACCATGGCGTGCCGGTGGGGGCCTGGGTGATCAGCTCATCCATGCTTCCCATTAGCATGGGGACTATAGCCGGGCGACGACGCGCTGCAGCTTCTCGCGGACCAGCTGGGCGGTCACTCCAAGACGCGGGTTGTCGATCGACATCATCGACGCGACGGGATCGATCGCCGCCACCTCGACCTTGCCGTCGGACGTTTCCTGCACGACGACGTTGCACGGCAGCATGATGCCGACCTTGTCCTCGATCTTGAGCGCCTCGTGGGCAAGCGTGGGATTGCAGGCGCCCAGGATGCGGTACTTGCGGAACTCGGCCCCGATCTTGCTCTTCAGGGTCTGCTTGATGTCGATGTCGGTGAGGACGCCGAAGCCCTCCTCCTTGAGCGCGTCCACGGTCCGGCGCACAGCGTCGTCGAAACCCGGCTTGAGCGTCTTGCTGAAGTAGTAGGTCATCGCTGTCTCCTCTTTCAGGCAGCATTCCGCGGCGGCTGGACCTGGTGGGATCGCAGCTTGGTGATGCCCAGCATCTTCATGATCAGCTGCTCGTAGCCCGGTTCGCTGGTCCCGCTGCGAACCTTGTGCAGGAAGTACTTCTCGAAGCCGACCTTGGCCGCGTGCACCCAGTAGCCCTGACCCGACCAGTTGACGTTGCGCGGCGGGATCTGCGGCAGCGCCACGAAGGCCACGCCGTCATTGCCGAAATCGGCCAGGCAGACGGCATTCCAGGTCGGCTCATCCGACGGCTCCTTGCCGGCGATCAGGGCAGCGATGTTGCCGGCCACCGCCGTCACCATCGATTCGATCATGTAGCCCGTCTTGGGCACGCCGACCGGCACCGGAGTTTGCTCGTAGGGAGGTATGGCGATGCACACGCCGACGGCGAAGATGTTGCTGTAGGTCGGGTTGCGCTGGTGCTTGTCGACCAGCACGAAGCCGCGCGGGTTGGCGAGACCCGGCAGGCCCTTGCCGTCATCGCCCATCAGGCAGGAAACGCCGCGAAAGGCCGGAATGAACATGGCGAGCCTGGCCGGCAGCTTATGCTGCGGCCCCGGTTTTCCATCCGCCACGATCTCGGTGCATTCCACCGCGTCCGGCCCGATGCGGTCGATGCGCGCGTTGGTTACCCACTTGATGTCGCGGTCGCGCATCACCGATTCGAGCAGGCCCTTGGTGTCACCGACGCCGCCCAGCCCGAGATGGCCGATATACGGCTCGGACGTGACGAAGGTCATCGGCACGCGATCGCGGATCTTGCGGCGACGGAGGTCGGTGCTCGCCATCAGCGCGAACTCGTAGGCCGGACCGAAGCAGGATGCGCCCTGCACGGCGCCGATCACGATGGGGCCGGGATCCTCACAGAAGCGTTCCCACCGCTCCGCCGCGCTGGCCGCATGGTCGACGTGGCAGATCGAGAGGCTGTTGGCGTCGGGACCAAGCCCCGGCACCTCGTCGAACGCCAGCGCAGGGCCGGTCGCGATCACCAGGTAGTCGTAGGACAGGCGGCGACCGTCGTTCAGCTCGAGGGCGTTCTCCGCGGCAAGCACGCGCCGGGCGCCCGCGGCGTCGAAGCCTATGCCGAACTTCGCGAAGACGCCGGGCAGGTGAACCTTGATCTCCTCCGGCTTGCGCCAGCGCAGCGCCACCCACGGGTTCGACGGCACGAAGTGGAACCATTCGGAGTCGGAGACGACGACGATCTCCGCCCGACGGCCAAGCTTCGCCCGCAGTTCATACGCCATCGATAGACCGCCGATGCCGGCGCCGAGGACGACGATCTTAGGCATGGAGCCCTCCTGCTCTGGTGCTCTGGATTGCCGCAAAATGACAGGCTGCAAGGGGCACGCCTTGACGTGCATCAAGGCTCGGCGCCGCACCTGCGGCATCGTGCAGCCATGGTATTTTCGTCGGACAGCCGCGGCGTGGTCGCCGCGGCGCCCCTGCAGGCGTCAGGAAAAGGCGTTGCCCGCCTTCAGGCCCAGGCGCTTGAAGATCATCGCCGCGGGACAGAAGCCGGTGAAGGAGGCCTGCAGCAGGTTGAGGCCGACGAAGGCCGTGAACAGCAGCCAGTAGGGGCTGTGCAGCTGGCTGAGCACCAGGCTCAGCAGGATCATGAGGCCCGCGAAGGCCATGACGGCGCGATCGATGGACATGAGAGGCTCCTTTCAGGTTCGCCGGCCGCGACGGGCCGGCCGGCAGTAGAGATCGTAGAGAACGCCGATCAGTCGTTTCACGCCGGTGTCGGCGAGCGAATAGTGGATGGTCTGCGACTGCCGCCGGGTCTTGACGAGCCTCGCCTCGCGCAGCTTCGCGAGGTGCTGCGACAACGCCGACTGGCTGAGGCCGACGACGGCCTCGAGCTCGCCCACCGTACGCTCGCCCTTGACCAGTTCGCAGAGAACGATCAGCCGGCACTCGTTGGCCATCGACTTGAGGAAGTCCGCGGCCTCGCCGGCTTTCGACTTGACGTCTTCAACATTCATACTTGCTAAATTAGTTATTACTCATATATCTGTCAAGCCCAGCCGCAAAGGAAGCGCAGGAATGGTTCGCAACTTCACCGCCGCCCTGGTTCTGCTCGCCGGCATCTGCCCGCCGGCGATGGCCCAGCAGACGGTCGTCCGGCAGCAGGTCGACGATCGCAAGGCCGTGATCGCCACGGTCGAATCGGTGCGCGAGCTCAAGGCCCGCGCCCGCATCGGCGGCACGATCAGCAAACTCACGGTCCGCGAAGGCGACAGCGTCGCCGCGGGCGACCAGATCGCCCTCGTCGTCGACCCCAAGCTGGCGCTGCAGATCCAGGCTCTCGATTTGCGCATCCGTGCCCAGGCCGCCTCGCGCGAGCAGGCGCAGATCGACTTCGACCGCATGCAGCAGCTTCGGCCGTCGGGCACGGTTTCCCAGGCGCAGCTCGACCAGACGCGGACGCGCCTCGACTTCGCGGATCGAACCCTCCAGGCATTGCATTCCGACCGCGAAGTCGTCGAACAGCAAGCGACGGAAGGCGCCGTGCTGGCGCCCGGCGCGGGCCGCGTGCTCACGGTGCCGGTCTCGCTCGGAAGCGTCATCCTGCCGGGCGAGACGATCGCCACCTTTGCCGCCGACAACTACATCCTGCGGCTCCAGCTTCCCGAACGCCATGCGCGCTTCATGAAGGCGGGCGACACCATCCTGGTCGGCGCGCGCGGCCTGCGGCAGCAGGACGGGCCGGAGACGCTGCGCCGCGGCCGCGTGACGCTGGTCTATCCCCAGATCGACCAGGGCCGCGTGGTCGCCGACGCCGTCGTCGAGGGGCTGGGCGACTATTTCGTCGGCGAGCGCACGCGCGTCTACGTCGCCACCGGAACGCGCGACGCACTGGTCGTTCCGGCGGACTATGTCTATCGCCGGTTCGGCGTGAGCTACGTCAAGCTTCAAGACGGCACCGAAGTGGTCGTCCAGGTCGGCCTCCCGGTCGACAGCGGCATCGAAATCCTGGCCGGCGTCAAGGAAGGCGACGTGGTGGTCCGGCCATGAAGCTCGGCATTTCCGGCATACTGACGCGGGCGTCGATCGCCTCGCCGCTGACGCCGCTCCTCCTGGTCGCCGCCCTGATCGTGGGCGCGCTCGCGCTGCTGGCGCTGCCGCGCGAGGAGGAGCCGCAGATCAGCGTGCCGATGGTCGACATCCTGATCACCGCCAACGGCTACAAGGCGGGCGACGCCGTCGAGCTCATCACCAAGCCGCTCGAGGACATCGTCAAGGGCATCAACGGCGTCGAGCATGTCTATTCGTCGACCCAGGACGATTCGGTGCTGGTGACGGCGCGGTTCTTCGTCGGCACCGACGAAGACACCGCCCTGCTGCGCATCCATGAAAAGATCCGCGCCAACATCGCCGACCTGCCCAAGGGCATTCCCGAACCGCTGATCATCGGCCGCGGCATCAACGACGTGGCGATCGTGACCTTGACGCTGGAACCCAAGCCGGCGGCGGCCGCGCGCTGGACGGACAACGGGCTGTTCCAGATCGCCGACGAGCTCAGGCACGAGCTGGTCAAGGTCGACAATGTCGGCCTGAGCTACATCGTCGGCGGCAGTCCCAACCAGATCCGGGTGGAGCCCGACCCGGAGCGTCTTGCGCTCTACGGCATCACCCTCAACCAACTGGTCGACAAGCTGGCAAACGCCAACCGCTCGTTCCTGGTCGGCGCCTTCCGCCAGCTCGACAAGAACCTGCCGGTGGTGGTCGGCCAGACCCTGCAGGGCGTCCCCGACATCGGACTCCTGCTGCTCACGTCGCGCGACGGGCGGCCGGTCTATGTCAAGGACGTGGCCACGGTGGTCGTCGGCGCAGCCGAGGACGGCCATCACACCTGGACCTTGACCCGCACCGCGTCGGGCGAGCTGGAGCGTCGCCCGATGGTCACGGTGGCCTTCGCCAAGCGCCGCGGCGCCAATGCGGTGGTCGTGGCCGACGAGCTCCTCGCCCGCCTGAAGACGGTGCAGGGACGGCTGGTGCCCGACGACATCACGGTCACGGTGAGCCGCAACTACGGCGGAACGGCCACCGAGAAGGCGGACGAGCTCCTGTTCCATCTCGCGCTGGCCACGGTGTCGATCGTGCTGCTCATCACGCTCGCCATCGGCTGGCGCGAGGGCGTCGTCGTGCTGGTGGTCATCCCGACCACCATCCTGCTCACGCTGTTCGCTTCGTGGCTGATGGGCTACACGATCAACCGCGTCAGCCTGTTCGCACTCATTTTCTCGATCGGCATCCTGGTCGACGACGCCATCGTGGTGGTCGAGAACATCGTTCGCCACTGGCAGGCGCGCCGCGGAACCGATCTTCGGACGGGCGCGATCGAAGCCGTGGACGAGGTCGGCAATCCGACCATCGTGGCGACGCTGACCATCATCGTGGCGCTGCTGCCCATGATGTTCGTCGGCGGCCTGATGGGCCCCTACATGAGCCCGATCCCCGCCAACGCCTCGATGGCGATGGTGTTCTCCTTCTTCGTGGCCGTCACGATCACGCCCTGGCTGCTCTATCGCCTCGCCGGCCGGCATTTCGCCCGGGCGAGCGCCGACGCAGCGGCGGCGGGCGGGCACGACGAAGCCGGCAGGTTCGGCCGGTTTTATCTTCGCGTCGCGCGCCCGCTGCTCACCGGCCGCCGGCGCGCCAAGGTCTTCCTCGTCATCGTCGGCGCGGCGACCGCCGCCGTCTGCGTGTTGTTCGCCACGCGCGACGTCACGGTGAAGCTGCTGCCCTTCGACAACAAGTCCGAGCTGCAGGTGGTCGTCGACCTGCCGCAGTCGAGCACGCTCGAGGACACCGAGCGCTTCCTGATGGCCGCCGCAGAGCGGCTGAAGGACCTGCCGGAGCTGACATCGATCCAGATCTATGCCGGCACGGCCGCGCCGTTCAACTTCAACGGGCTGGTCCGCCACTACTATCTGCGGAGCAGTCCCGAGCAGGGCGATCTGCAGATCAACCTTCTGCCCAAGGGCGAGCGCAAGCGCGCCAGCCACGCCATCGCCCTCGACGTCCGCAAGCGGCTGGACGGCCTGACCAAGCCGCCGGGAACCGCCGTCAGGGTGGTCGAGGTGCCGCCCGGTCCGCCCGTGCTGGCGACGCTGCTCGCCGAGGTCTATGGCCCCGACGAGCCGTCGCGCCGCCAAGCGGCGACGAAGGTGCGGGAGGCCTTCCAGAAGGTTCCGTTCGTGGTCGATATCGACGACACCTTCCATCAGCCGGGCGAACGGCTGCGCTTTTCGATCAACCAGGAGAACCTTGAATTCTACGGGGTCGACGAGCAGGCCGTGTACGACACGATCGCCGCCATCATCGGCGGCGTGAAGGTCGGCTTCTCGCAGCGCGGCCACAGCGCCAAGCCGATCGAGATCGTCGTCAATCTGCCGCGCAGCGCCGAGTGGCTGGGCGAGCGCATCCTCTCGACGCCCCTGCCCGCCGGCGGAACGCGACGGCAAGGCACGAACGTCGAGCTGGGCGACGTGGTCACGATCAAGCGCGAACCCGCCTCCTACTCGCTGTTCCGGCGCGACGGCCGCTTCGCCGAGATGGTCCAGGCCGAGGTCGCCGGCCGCTTCGAGGCGCCGATCTACGGCATGTTCGCCGTCGAGAACGAAATCGCCAAGCTCGACTGGGGCAAGGCCGGGCCGCCTTCGATCCACTATCACGGCCAGCCTGCCGACGAGTCCAAGCCCTCGCTGCTGTGGGACGGCGAGTGGGAAGTGACCTACGTCACCTTCCGCGACATGGGCGCCGCCTTCGCCGTGGCGATCCTCGGCATCTACCTGCTCGTGGTCGCGCAGTTCGGCTCCTACCGCCTGCCGCTGGTGATCCTGACTCCGGTCCCGCTCACCCTGATCGGCATCGTGCTCGGTCACTGGCTGCTCGGCGCGCCGTTCACCGCGACGTCGATGATCGGCTTCATCGCGCTTGCCGGCATCATCGTGCGCAACTCGATCCTGCTCGTCGACTTCATCCAGCGCCGCCGCCGCGAGGGCGCCGGGCCTGCGCGACGCGCTGCTCGAAGCGGGCGCCGTCCGCTTCAAGCCGATCTTCCTCACCGCCGCCGCGGCCATGATCGGCGCGGCCTTCATCATAACCGACCCGATCTTCCAGGGCCTCGCCATCTCCCTGGTCTTCGGGCTGGCCTCTTCCACCGCGCTCACGGTGCTGGTGATCCCGGCGATCTATGTCTGGCTGCGCGACGACGGCAAGCCGATGGGCACGGGCTGAGCAAAGGCAACCTCAACGCGCTCACATCATTCTGTCCAAGTATATGGAGGTTCACCATGACCGACTCCCTGATCGTCACCTGCCCGGCCTGCAATACCCTGAACCGCGTCCCGCGCGAGAAGCTGGCGGCGGGGCCGGGCGGCAAATGCGGCCACTGCGGCCAGCCGTTGTTCGCCGGACATCCCGTGGCGCTCGATGCCGCGAGCTTCGAAGCGCATGCCACCAAGAGCGACATTCCGCTGGTCGTCGACTTCTGGGCGCCGTGGTGCGGGCCGTGCAAGGCCATGGCGCCGCAGTTCGAGCAGGCGGCCGGCCACCTCGAGCCAACGGTCCGCCTGGCCAAGGTCAACACCGACGCCGAGCAGGAACTGGCCGGCCGCTTCAGCATCCGCGGCATTCCGACGATGATCCTGTTCAAGCACGGCAAGGAAATCGCCCGCCAGTCCGGCGCGATGAACGCGGCCGGCATCGAAAGCTGGGTGCAGCAGGCGCTGCGGTAAACTCATTCGAGAATCTTTGCTCATGGTCCTCTCCGCCGCGTCGGCGCATTCACATGCGCCTGAGGGGGAGAGGAAGGGACCCATTGCAAAGCAATGGGTAGGTGAGGTGGTGGCTGATAAGCACGGGATGTTTCCGGGGCGAGCACCGCGGCCCACCTCACCACAGGGCGGAGTTTACTCCGCCCGACCCGCGCTTCGCGCGGGCCCCTCCCTCTCCCCCCGCTAAAGCGGGCGGAGAGGGCGCTTGAGTCGAGATGAGGCTCTACGGCGCCGGGTGGACCTTCATCCAGTGCCGCGCGATCTCCTCGCGGGTGGCCACCCAGACCTTGGGCTTGGAGGCGACGTAGTCGAGGAAGCGCGCCAGGGTGGCGGCCCGGCTCGGCCGGCCGACCAGGCGGCAGTGCAGGCCGATCGACATCATCTTGGGCGCGCGCGCGCCCTCGGCATAGAGCACGTCGAAACTGTCCTTCATCGCCTGCAGCCAGCCGTCGCCCGCGGTGTAGCCCGGCGCCACGCCGAACTTCATGTCGTTCACTTCCAGGGTGTAGGGGATGATCAGGTGCGGCGTGCCGTCGACCCGCACCCAGTAGGGCAGGTCGTCGTTGTAGGAATCGCTCGAATAGAGGAAGCCGCCATGCTTGAGGACGGCCGACAGGGTGTGCATGCCGAAGCGGCCGGTGTACCAGCCGACCGGCGGCTTGCCCGCGGTCTGCTTGATGATGGCCACCGTCTTCCTGATGTGGTCGAGCTCCTGCTCGAGCGTGAAATCCTTGTAGTTGATCCAGCGCCAGCCGTGGCTCGCGACCTCGTGGCCGGCCTCGGCCATCGCCTTGCCGGCGGCGGGGTTCAGTTCCAGCGCGCGGCCGACCGCCCATGAGGTGAAGCGCATGTCGCGCTCGGCGAAGATCCGCATGATGCGCCAGAAGCCGGCCCGGCTGCCGTACTCGAACTGCGATTCGATCGAGAGGTCGCGGCCGCCCTGGATCGGCGTGCCGCCGGGCGTTTCGCACAGGAAGACCTCGGACGCCGGATCGCCGTTCAGGATGTTGTTCTCGCCGCCCTCCTCGTAGTTCAGCACGAAGCTGACGGCGATGCGGGCCTCGCCCGGCCATTGCGGGTCGGGCGTGTCCGGGCCGTAGCCCACGAGGTTGCGGTCGAGATGATTGTGCATGGGGACCTCCCGATTGAAGCGCGACTATGGGGCCGCTATAGCTCGGCCAACAAGTCCGGAGGGAATGCATGAGCGGTGCCAAGGCCGTTCGCGAGGATCGTCTGTGGCAGCGCCACGCCGAGATGGCGAAGCTGGGCGGCACGCAAAAGGGCGGCGTCAACCGCCAGGCGCTGTCGGCCGAGGATGCCGCGGCCCGGAACCTGCTCGCTTCGTGGGCAAAGGCGCGCGGCTTTGCGATCTCCACCGACGCCATCGGCAATCTCTTCGTGCGCCGCGAAGGCAGCGACCCAAGGGCCCTGCCGGTGATGAGCGGCTCACACATGGACAGCCAGCCGACCGGCGGCCGCTTCGACGGCATGTACGGCGTGCTGGCGGCCTTCGAATCGCTCGAGGCGCTGGAGGATGCCGGCGTCACGACCCGGCGGCCGGTCGTGG
The DNA here is from genome assembly GCA_963843185.1 of uncultured Alphaproteobacteria bacterium. Classification (GTDB taxonomy): domain Bacteria; phylum Pseudomonadota; class Alphaproteobacteria; order Reyranellales; family Reyranellaceae; genus Reyranella. Next base: position 107,141 of record CAWJJJ010000020.1, on the reverse strand, counting down.
CCGTGGCCTGGACCAACGAGGAAGGCTCGCGCTTCCAGCCCGGCGCCATGGGCTCGGCGGTGTTCGCCGGCCGCAACAGGCTCGAGGACATGCTGGCAGGTGAAGGACTGGAAGGGCGTCATGCTGAAGGACGCCCTGGCCGAGACGCTCGCGGCCGCGCCGGCGCCGATGCAGGGCGGCAAGCCGGGCTTCGCGCTCGACTTCTATGTCGAGGCGCATATCGAGCAGGGCCCGCGGCTGGAGAACGAGCGCAAGACCATCGGCGTGGTCACCGCCATCCAGGGCAGTCGCCGCTACAGCGTCGAGATCGACGGCGAGGAGGCGCATGCCGGCACCACGCCGCGCGCCGCGCGCAAGGATGCCTTCGCCGCCGCGACGCGCATCGCCGCCGCCATGTACGAGGCGACGGCCGATGCCGAGGACACGCTGCGCTTCACCATCGGCCGGGTCGAGGTCTCGCCGGGCTCGCCCAACACGGTGCCGGGCAAGGCGAGCTTCACCATCGACATGCGCCATCCGCAGGACGCCGTTCTCGAGGCGCACGAGAAGACGCTGCGCGCCATCGTGGCGAGCAAGGCGGCCCCCTGCCCGGCCCGCCTCGAGCGCGTGACGGCGGTGGCGCCGACCGATTTCGATCCCGCGGTGATCGATCTGGTTCGCGCCAAGGCCACGGCGCTGGAGCTCGCCAACATGGACATGCCGTCGGGCGCGGGCCACGACGCCATGCACATCGCCACGCTCTGCCCCGCCGGCATGATCTTCGTGCCCTGCGAGCGCGGCATCAGCCACAACGAGATCGAGAACGCCACGCCCGCCGACCTCGCCGCCGGCGCCCGCGTGCTGGTCGAGGTGCTGGAAGAGTTGGCCAATCGTTGATGAATATCCCGTCGTCCCGAGCGGAGCGAAGCGAAGTCGAGGGACCTTGCCTGGAACCGGCAAGACCCTTCGGCTACGCGCCTGCGGCGCTTCGCTCAGGGTGACGACCACCTGAGGAACGTCATGCCCAAGAAACTCGACTCCGACCTCGTCGCCATCCTGTCCGACCTGATCGCGCTGCCCAGCCCCTACCCGCCCGGCACGTCGGTCGAGATCTGCGCCTATGCGGCGAAGCGCCTGAAGAAGGCGGGCTACAAGGTCGAGATCGCGACCAGGACCAAGGGCGTCGACAACGTCGTGGCGAAAATGAAGGGCAAGGGCCGCGGCCCGGTCGTCGCCTTCAACGCCCATGTCGACACGGTGGGCGTGGGCGAGCGCGCCAACTGGAAGAGCGATCCCTTCAAGGCGCTGGTGAAAGGCGGCCTCGTCCATGGCCTGGGCGCCGGCAACTGCAAGGGCAGCATGGCGGTGCAGATCTGGCTGGCCGAGGAGATCGCGCGCCGCGGCGGGCCGCAGAAGGGCGAGCTCATCTTCACCTTCGTGGCCGACGAGGAGAATCTCGGGCCCGACGGCATGGAGTTCCTGCGCAAGAGCGGCCGGGTGCGGCCCGACGCGCTGATCCTGGGGGCGCAGACCGAGAACAACCTGATCGTGGCCGAGCGCGGCGTGATGTGGGCGCGGATCACGACCAAGGGCCGCGCCGCGCATGCCGGCAACCCGTCGGCCGGCGACAATGCCATCCTGCGCATGATGCGCCTGGCGGGCGCGCTGCAGGCGCATTACGACAAGGCGCTGGCCAAGCGCGCCAAGGGCGCCATGAAGTCGACGGTGAACATCGGCATGTTCCATGGCGGCCACAACACCAACGTCGTGCCCTCGGCCTGCACGGTCGAGATCGACCGCCGCCTGCTGCCCGGCGAGACGGTGAAGGACGCCTTCAAGGAGCTGAAGCGCGTGGTCGATGGCGCGGGCGAGCCGAAGGCCCTGTACGCGGTCGAGTTCCTGACCGGCACCAACGGTTTTTTCGCACCGGAGAACGGCGCGGCCGTCGCCGCCTTCGAGCAGGCCGTGAAGGCCGGGACCGGACGCAAGGTGAAGTTCCTCAACGCCACCGGCGTCAGCGACGGCCGCTACTACGCCGACGACGGCATCGAGATCATCAATTTCGGCCCCGGCTCCGGGCGCGCAGGGCCATGCCGCCAACGAATCGGTGCCGATCGCCCAGATGGTCGAGGCGGCGCACATCCAGCTCGACGTGGTGCGACGGTTGGTGGGCACGGCGCGAGAGTAGCGGGCGCCGGATGTGAAGGTCAGGTGACACTTTCCGCAATTTCCGCAAGCGATATGCCAATCAGGCGCAATGGGGCGCAGCGATCGCCCATGATTTTCTCCGCAGGTTTCCTTTCCTCGAGTTTTTGCGCGCCATAGGGCGCAGAAACTCTTGCCGAGCAATTTCCGGTATTTCCGGCAGTGCGGCAGTCGTTCTTGCCTCTCGACAGTGTCGGGTTGCTGCCATTGCCAGCACTCCGGGGTACCGGGACGACGACGCGCCGGGGGCCCCCGCCGGATGTGCGAGTTCAATTTCGGGGGTTCGCACCGTTTTCGCAGTTTCCGCAAGCGCACCGCCAATCAGAGAGTGGGCTCCGGTGGCCGTCGCGAAAACGTTGGTGGCCGAAACGTTGGTCGCCGGTGCGGAGCCGCCAACGAAACGTGTGTGGTTCGTCAAGATGCCGATCCTCTGTCGGTGAGTGTCGGCAGGCATAGGCCACAACATTGCGCGCGGTTGTCAAGCGGGCGCTGAGTTTTTTCGCACCGCATGGGCGGGGGAAAAACAAATATTTTTCGCATGTGTGAGATCCAATGCTGGACGCCGCTGCAAGACGCAATGCAGAGAGCCGCTTCATCAGGGCTTGCGGGATCTCGGCTCCTTCGGTTCCGGCGCGGCGTGCCAGTTCACGCCTTCCATGGTCCTCAGCACGGCCTTGGCCGCCGCGGGTGTCGCGTCGTCTTCGCCCAGCCACGTCGACCACGCGTCGTCGTCCAGGATCGCCGGCATGCGGGGATCGTCCTCCCGGGACTTGACCGTGCGGCGGATGAGCTCGCTGGCCGGCACCGTCGCCATGACGCAGGCCAGCAGGGAGACGGGCAGATCGGAAATCTCGAACCGCCGCCACACGAAGGCGAAGCCGCGCGGCTGGCCGTCCTTCGGGTCGATCGTCCATTGCCGGGTTTCCGTCCGGCCGGACGGCTTGATGACCTCTTCGCCTTCGTTGAAGGTGCGGAAGACGACGATGCCGCGCTGACCGGCATGGAAGGGCGTGCGGAACGGCTCCTTCGCGTCGATGGTTTCCGATCGCGCGTGGATCGGCCGTGGCCGCCGCCAGTCCCTCGGGTCCGGGAACCCCCAGCGCATCCTGACCATGCGTCGCGCGCGCGTTTCAGCATCCCAAACGATGACCGGCAACAAGCCGCCGACGCGATAGGTGACGATTTCGTCGTTGCTGCCCTCGCCGTCGCCGTCTGCTTGTCCTTCGCCTCCGCCGCTCTCCGTGAGCGGCTGCGAAAACGCGACGACTTCGCTCCAGGATGCCAGGGCCGTGAATTTGCCGCACATGGCGGAACGCTATCATCGCCGCCAGCCATCGCGCTATCACGCCCGAGCATGAATCTCGCGTTGCTTCAGCCAGTCGTGGGCCTGAGCGAGAACCCGCCGATGATCGTGCCGTCCTGCGCTGTGTGCACGACCTCGACGTCGCCCAGGCGGTGATCGCGCAGCCGCGCCGGGTCGGCTTCGACGCCGAGCACCATACAACCTGTCGGAGCATGGGTAAGAGTGAGTTGATAATCGTTTCAAATTCATCAACGACGGTACTCGCGGCTGCTAGTGAATGGGCCATTCTGCGGGATCAGATCACATGAAAGGCCCGAAGCAAGATCAGGATCAGAACAATCAATTCGGTGCTGATGACAATGGTGGGCGAGAAGATCATTGGGACTCCGTTAGAAGGGTACGCGGAGATTGCAGCGCAACTGGAATTGCGCAAGAGCCCGCATGAGCCGGATTATCTCGATCCTGCAATTGCTGTAATTCCTGCGTATCCTGCGTCAACAGGATCGATCCCGGATCGCACCCGTTGGTTCCCGAAACGTCCCGTTGGGCACCCGTTCATTGATTTAGGATCAATGGAAAGTAAGAATCTGTCCGAGAAGAAAAATCATGTACGGTTGTGGAGTCCATCGCGGAAACCAGCACTCGGTTGTATGCAGTGCGAACCGGGGCAGCCATGGTCAAAATTATTTGGCCCATCCCCGCTAAATGGGGGAGCAATTGCCAACCGGATATCACGTCAAACTCGTAAAATTTGCTCAGACGATACTGATCGGAGCTATTATTCTTTTGTTAGTAGGATTTGGTATTGGAATGAGCGAGTCGGTGCCGCCTTACGCCGCTGTTCTTGTTGATGACGGCACTAAAACATATTTTGCGCCCCAATGTGTCAGTCCGCGAGCTAAGAAGTTTGCTCAGCTTCGTAGAGCTACATTGGCTGACGTACATGAGCTAAAAGTACAAACTTGATGATGAGTGCAGGAACTCTGGTGCCTTTAGTACGGAAGGTACCTCGGCAACAGGATGCCTACTGATAAAGCTCGGCATCTTGTCGCCGCCGCATCATTGGTGGGATGTGCCGTATCGCACCAAAGACGGTGTAATCCATCCGGTTCAGAAAAAATATTGATCGAGTACGTTCCCGAGCCGGTATGATGGCTGAAACGGGGGACAGCGATGACCGAACAAGAACCGAAAAATGTTTCGTGATCAGTCCGATTGGAGCCGATAACAGCGATACGCGAATAGCGGCGGATTTCTTTCGTGAGGACATTGTCCGAATTACGTTGGGCGACAGATTTGAGGTCAGACGCGCGGACGACTATCCGAACGCCGGAAACATCACGAGTTAGGTGATTCAGGCAATTGAGAAGGCGGACCTCATTGTGGCCGATCTCACTGGCCGGAACGCGAACGTCTACTACAAACTTGGCGTCGCTCATTCGTACAAGAAGCATGTCGTGCCAATGATCAACGACGATGTTGATCCGAACCAACCGCCGTTCGACAACCATACAGAACGAACAATCCGGTACTCGCTGAGGACGGTGGCGGCCAGAAACGCTGCACGTCAAGCGTTGGCGCTCGCAGTGGAAGCAACGTTGAAAGAACCCGTGACCAATCCGGTGACGACGGCGCTGGGGTTGGCGAAAGCCGTGGCGGAGGGCGACGACAAGGCTCAATTGCTCGATACCTTGACGGGGTTCGTGGTGAAGCTAGATAGACGAGTGGAACAGCAGGATCGGCAGACTTCGGGAGTTAAACCGCGTTGTCGCCTCATCCAGTGCGACTTCCGTTATCGAAAGTAATGCTCTAGCCAACGCTATCGTTGATAAATGGGGAGGTTCGGGGCTAGCAACAGGAGCGCCTCGGAACGCACTCGCAATAGCTCGAACAAGCCAGCCGCAGGCCGGGACCAGTCCGATTTCGTCATTTGGTGATTTCTTTTCCAATCCCAAGGATGACGAAAAGAAATAGGCGAGAACGATATTGATGACCGGCGCTGCACTGATTCCGGCCGATTCCGATTCCTGCAGAAAAAGCCCCTCACCTGCACAAATACTCCGGGTTTCAGATGGGTTACTGTGCAAAGCCCCCAAGGGGAGAGGAGCACGAGAGTATCAGGGCGACCTGGAGGCTCGCGGTTCTACGCCGTCTTCTCCGCCTTCAGCCCGAGCTTCTCGATCGTCTGCTCGCGCATCACGAACTTCTGGATCTTGCCGGTGATGGTCATCGGGAACTCGGGCACGAACTCGATGTAGCGCGGGATCTTGTAGTGGGCGATCTGGCCCTTGCAGAACTCGCGGATCTCCTCGGCCGTGGCGCTCTGGCCGCCGTGCAGCTTGATCCAGGCGCAGATCTCCTCGCCGTAGCGCGGATCGGGCACGCCGATCACCTGGACGTCCTGGATCTTGGGATGGCTGTAGAGGAACTCCTCGATCTCGCGCGGATAGACGTTCTCGCCGCCGCGGATCACCATGTCCTTGAGGCGGCCGACGATGTTGACGTAGCCCTCGGCGTCCATGGTCGCGAGGTCGCCGGTGCGCATCCAGCCCGCCTCGTCGATGGCTTCGGCCGTCTTGTCCGCGTCGTTCCAGTAGCCCTTCATCACCGAATAGCCGCGGGTGCAGAACTCGCCGGTCTCGCCGCGCGGCACCGCCTTGCCCTCGGGATCGACGATCTTGATCTCGATGTGCGGCAGCACCTGGCCCACCGTGGAGACGCGCCGCTCGACCGGATCGTCGGTGGCGCACTGCGTCGAGACCGGCGAGGTCTCGGTCATGCCGTAGGCGATGGTGACCTCGCCCATGTTCATCTGGCTCTGCACCTTCTTCATCACCTCGATCGGGCAGGGCGAGCCCGCCATGATGCCGGTGCGCAGGCTCTTGAGGTCGAACTTGGCGAACTCGGGATGGTCGAGCTGGGCGATGAACATGGTGGGCACGCCGTAGAGCGCCGTGCAGCGCTCCTCGGCGACGGCCTGCAGGGTCGCCAGGGGATCGAACGACTCGGCGGGATAGACCATGGTCGCGCCGTGCGTCAGGCAGCCGAGATTGCCCATCACCATGCCGAAGCAGTGATAGAGCGGCACGGGAATGCACAGGCGATCGTCGGGCGTGAGCTTCAGCCCTTCGGCGACGAAGTAGCCGTTGTTCAGGATGTTGTGGTGGCTGAGCGTGGCGCCCTTCGGGTGCCCGGTCGTGCCCGAGGTGAACTGGATGTTGATGGCGTCGTCGAACTGCAGCTTCGGGCCGAGCTCGGCGAGCTTCATCTTCTCGGCGTTGCCGCCGGCGGTGGCGACGTCGTCGAAATTGAGCATGCCCGGCGTCTTCTCGCGTGCCCAGCCGCACGATGTGCGCGAGATGCGGCAGCTTCTTCGCCTTCACCAGATCGTCGACGATCTCGAGGTAGTTCGAGGTCTTGAGCGCCGGCGCCAGGATCAGCGCCTTGCACTCGACCTTGTTCATCGCGTACTCGAGCTCGGAGCGGCGGTAGGCCGGATTGACGTTGACCAGCACCAGCCCCGCCTTGGCGGTGGCGAACTGGGCCAGGGTCCATTCCGAGCGGTTGGGCGCCCAGATGCCGACGCGGTCGCCGCGCTCCAGCCCGAGCGACAGCAGGCCGGCGGCGAGATCGTCGACGCGGCGGCCGAGCTCGCCCCAGCTCCAGCGCACGTTCTGCTGGCGCACCACCAGCGCCTCGCGGTCGCGCCAGGTCTCGACCGCGCGGTCGAAGAAATTGCCGATGGTCTCGCCGATCAGCTTCTTGTCGGAAACGCCGTGGTCGTAGGAGATCTCGGGTGGAAATCTGGGTCATGGGCGAGACATTAGCGGGAGGCCCGCCGCCCCTCAATTAATCTCGCGCGAGGCTCAGCCCGCCAAGCCGGTAGGGTCCGCCTCATGAAACGCGCCTTCACCACCGTCGACGTCTTCACCGACCGCCGCTTCGGCGGCAATCCGCTGGCCGTCGTCACCGACGCCCAGGGCCTGTCGACCGAGCAGATGCAGGCCATCGCCGCCGAGTTCAACCTGGCCGAGACGACCTTCGTGCTGCCGCCCGGGACCCCGCGCACACCGCCGAGGTCCGCATCTTCACGCCCAAGGCCGAGATGCCGTTCGCCGGCCATCCCAATGTCGGCACGGCCTTCGTGCTGGCGCGCGCCGGGCAGAGCTACGGCCGGCCGGTCGACGGGCGACCGGCTGGTGTTCGAGGAGAAAGCGGGCCTGGTCCGCATGGACCTGACGCGCGAGAGCGGAACCGTCGTCGCCACGCGCCTGGCGGCGCCGGTGCCGCTCAGCATCGGCGAGGCGATCCCAGCCGGGATCGTGGCCGAGCCTGCTCGCTCGCGGCCGACGACATCAAGGTCGAGGTCCATCCGCCCTGCATCGCCTCCTGCGGCATCCCGCTGCGTCTTCGCCGAGCTGAAATCGCGCGCGGCGCTCGCCCGGGCAGCCGTCAGGACCGACGTGCTGGCCGCGGCACCTTCCGATGGAGCGTGCGGTCGGCATCCATCTCTACGTCGCGGCGAAGGAACACGGCGTGGAGATCCAGTCGCGCATGTTCGCGCCGCTGTTCGGCGTGCCCGAAGATCCCGCGACCGGCGGCGCCAACGTGGCCCTGATCGGCCTTCTGGCCCATCACCGGCCCGAGGCCGATCTCGTGCTGGCCAGGACGATCGGCCAGGGCTTCGACATGGGACGGCCCAGCATCCTCGAGGCGTCGGCCGAGAAGAAGGCCGGCAAGGTGATCGCGACCTATATCGGCGGACGCTGCGTGCCGATGATGACGGGCACGATCGACTTGTCTTAGTCTCATGCTCCTGTCGCCCGCTAAGGCGGGGCTATCGCATATGATTATTTCATTCCGTCATCCCGATCTCGCGCGGATCTGATCTGCGCGAGTCGGGATGACGGAAATCTTTGCCATATGCGATAGCCCTGCCCTTTGATGATGCAGGAGACAGTCTTCGAGTTGACCCCCTCACCTAACCTCTCCCCCAAGGGGAGAGGAACATGAGAGTCTTACTCCGCCGCTTCCTCGCGCATGACATTGTCGGCGCGGGTCGGATAGATGATGCGCTCGGCGAAGCGGTACATCTCCTCGATCTCCGCGCGCGAGCGGTAGGCGGGCCTGGTTCCCTTCACGGCGGCAATCTGCTCGGCCACGATGCAGCGGCGCACCTCGGCGGTGAGGGTGTTCAGACGGTGATAGGCCTCGGAAATGGTGCGGCCCATCGTGGTGATGCCGTGGCCCACCAGCACGATCGAATTGGTGTCCTGGATGAAGCCCGCCACCGCGCTCACGTCGGCCTCGACGTCGACATGGGCCGGCACGAAATGCACCGGCTTGCCCAGCACGAAGGGCGGATCGAGCGACAGCACCTTGAACTCGGGCGGCGCGGCGGAGTCGCCAAGGCCGCCCAGCAGCGCGATGACCGCGTCGTCGTGCACGTGGATGGTGGCGTTGATGTCGGGCCGCAGGCGCAGGATCTCGCGGCTGAGATTGTGCCCGACGCTGGTCATGCGCTCGCCCCACAGGATCCTGCTCGTCGGCACGTCGGTGATGACGATGTTCTCGAGCTCCATCTCCTCGAGCGAGATCTCGGCATGCTTGGTGTAGGCGAGCCCGTGCGGGAAGTCGGGATGGGCGCGCGCATCACCATGTTGCCCAGCGTGTTGTGGACGTAGCCGCGGCCGGCGACCAGGCGGGCATATTTGATGAACTGGTGGCCGAGGCGGGATCGAAGGCGATCGGTGTCGGCATGGCTTGGGTCTCCATTCGCACGACCTATTTTCCTCCCCACGAAGTGGGCGAGGTGTCGGCGCTCATACCGCGACGGAGGGGTCATGACGCGCCGTCAGCAGATCCTATGACCCTCTCCGTCCGCTAACGCGCCTGTGAAGGCGCTCACGCGGACACCTCGCCCCCGCAAGAGCGTGGGGAGGAGAAGAGTTTACCGGCCGCGACCCGGCCAGCGGCAACGCCGCGCCCTGCTTGACGGCCCGGAGCGCGAACGAGCTCCTGATCTGGGCGATGCCGGCGATCTTGGTGAAGTCCATGACGAAGCGCTCGTAGGCTTCGAGGTCGGGCACCACGACGCGCAGCAGGTAGTCGCTGTCGCCCGTCATCAGGTAGCACTCCATCACCTCGGGGCGCTCGGCGGCGGCGGCCTCGAAGGCCTGCAGCGCCTTCTCGACCTGGGTGGTGAGCGACACGCTCATGAAGACGTTGACCGACAGGCCGACCGACCTGGCGTCGAGCTGGGCGGCATAGCCCTTGATCACGCCGGCTTCCTCCAAGCGCCTTGACCCGCCGCCAGCACGGCGAGGAGGACAAGCCCGACCTGCTCGGCGAGGTCCGCATTGCTCAGGCGGCCGTCGCGCTGCAGCCGCTCGAGAATGCGCCGATCGATGGCATCCAGGGAGATCATTGCGCAAATCCGGCTAATGGAGGAAGACTCTACCCTATACAGCCGATTCACAGGCCCAAACGCAAGGACCTTCCAACCCCGCCGGCGTATCCATGGCCATGACCACGATCGCCCCCGTCCAGGAGCTGAAAGGGCACCGCCTGCGGCTGCTGCGCGAGCTCGAGCGCAAGGTGCTGTGGCTCAGTGCCTGGACCGTCCACCATGCCAATCATCTGCGGCCCAACCGCGACGGGCTCAAGGTCGGCGGCCACCAGGCCTCGTGCGCCTCGCTCGCCACGGTGATGACGGCGCTCTATTTCTCGGTGCTGCGGCCCGAGGATCGCGTGGCGGTGAAGCCGCACGCCTCGCCGGTGTTCCACGCCATCCAGTACCTGTTCGGCCGCCAGACCCGCGACAAGCTCGAGCGCTTCCGCGCGCTGGGCGGTGCGCAGTCCTATCCGTCGCGCACCAAGGACATCGACGACGTCGATTTCTCGACCGGCTCGGTCGGGCTGGGCGTCGCCATGACGCTGTTCGCCTCGCTGGTGCAGGACTATGTGCGGCTGAAGAAGCTGGGCGACGAAAAACGGCCGACAGGCCGCATGGTGGCGCTGGTCGGCGACGCCGAGCTCGACGAGGGCAACATCTTCGAGGCGCTGCTCGAGGGCTGGAAGCACGACGTGCGGAACCTGTGGTGGGTGATCGACTACAACCGCCAGAGCCTCGACGGCGTGGTCAACGACCGGCTGTTCGGCCGCATCGGCGAGATGTTCGAGCTGGTCGGCTGGCGCGTGGTCACGCTGAAATACGGCAAGCTGCTCGAGACCGCCTTCGCCCAGCCCGACGGCGAGCAGTTGCGGCAGTGGATCGACGACTGCCCCAACTCGCTCTACTCGGCGCTGGTCTATATGGGCGGCGCGGGCTGGCGCGAGGCGCTGACGCGCGACCTCAACCAGTATCCCGGCGTGCGCCGCATCCTGGAGCAGCACGACGATGCCGCCCTGCACCGGCTGATGACCAACCTCGCCGGCAACGACATGCAGGCTGTGCTCGATGCCTTCGAAGGCGTGCTGGACGACCAGCCGACCTGCTTCATCGCCTACACCATCAAGGGCCAGGGCCTGCCCTTCGCCGGCCACAAGGACAACCATTCCGGCCTGATGACGCTCGACCAGATGGCGGGCTTCAAGAAGAGCATGGCCATCGACGAGGGCCACGAGTGGGACAAGTTCGCCGGGCTTTCCGCGCCGGCCCCCGAACTGCAGGCCTTCATCGATGCCGCCCCGTTCAATGTCGACGGGCGGCGCACCGATGCGCCTGTCGTGGCGATCCCGGCCGCGCTGACGCGGCCCAACGACAAAAAGTCGAGCACGCAGGAAGGCTTCGGCAAGATCCTGAACGCCATCGCCGCCGAGGACAGCGAGCTGTCGCGGCGCATCGTCACCACCTCGCCCGACGTCACGGTCTCGACCAATCTCGGCCCGTGGGTCAATCGCCGCGGCCTGTGGGCGCACACCGAGGCCGAGGACGTGTTCCGCGAGCTCAAGGTCGTGTCGGCCCAGCTGTGGCGCAAGACGCCGCGCGGCCAGCATCTCGAGCTGGGCATCGCCGAGAACAACCTGTTCATCCAGCTCGCCGCCATGGGCCTCAGCCACGAGCTGTTCGGCGCGCGGCTGCTGCCGATCGGCACGCTCTACGATCCCTTCATCGCCCGCGGCCTCGATGCGCTGAACTACGCCTGCTACCAGGATGCGCGCTTCATGATCGTGGCCACGCCGTCGGGCGTGACCCTGGCGCCCGAAGGCGGCGCGCACCAGAGCATCCACACGCCGCTGATCGGCATCGGCCAGGCCGGCCTGCTGAGCTACGAGCCGGCCCATGTCGACGAGCTCGCGGTGCTGATGCGGCACGGGCTCGACTACATGCAGCAGCCGAAAGGCGGCTCGGTCTATCTCCGGCTCTCGACGCGCAGCCTGCCGCAGCCGCAACGCACGCTCTCGCCCGAACAGGAGGCCGACATCGTCGCGGGCGGCTACTGGTACGCCGCTCCCGACTCCGGCGCCGACATCGCCATCGTCGCCATGGGCGCGGTCACGCCGGAGGCCATCGCCGCGCACGAAAGCGTGGCGCGCGATTTCGCCGGCGCGGGGCTGCTGGTGCTGACCTCGCCCGATCGCCTGCATGCCGACTGGCTCGCCGCCCAGCGCAGTCGTGGCCGCACCGTGGGCCGCGTCGACACGGCGCCGAGCCCGGTCGAGCGGCTGCTGGCGCCCTTGTCGCGCGAGGCGCGGCTGGTCACCGTGCTCGACGGCCATCCGCTGGCGCTTTCCTGGCTGGGCTCGGTGCGCGGCCAGCGGGTCGTGCCGCTCGGCGTCGAGAGCTTCGGCCAGTCAGGCGACATCCCCGACCTCTATCGCACCTACAGGCTCGACGCGGCGGCGATCGTGGATGCGGTGGCGCGGGCGATTTCCTAGACTTCAACGCCACCTCAAGCGTCCTCTCCGCCCGCGAAGCGGGGGGAGAGGAAGGGGCCCCGCGCGCCGGCGCGGGGGAGGTGAGGTGGGTCTTCATTTCGAAATTCACACGGCACCTTCGCAATCGACACCACCTCACCCTCCCATTGCTTCGCAATGGGCCCCTCCCTCTCCCCCTCAGGCGCATGTGAATGCGCCTGACGCGGCGGAGAGGGAGTTCGAAGCGTCAGTCGCCTGATCCCTTGACCTACCCCGCCTGAGGCTCGACTTTCCGGCTCATGGCCCTCGACGTTCCGCCCGGCTACCGGGCGCTCAAGGAAGCCGACGTTGTCGCCTATCTGGCGGGCGTGCCCGCCGTTGCGGCCGGCCTTGGCGGCAAGCCGGCGGACTGGACGGTCCGCGAAGTGGGCGACGGCAATCTCAATCTTGTGTTCATCGTCGAAGGACCGAAAAGCGGCGTGGTGCTGAAGCAGGCCCTGCCCTACGTCCGGCTGGTCGGCGAGAGCTGGCCGCTGTCGGTGCGCCGCGCCTTCTTCGAGCATCAGGCGCTCAGTGCGCAGAGCAAGGTGGCGCCGGCGCACGTGCCCAAGGCCTTTCATTTCGACGAAACGCTGGCGCTTACCGTGATGGCCTACCTCAGCCCACACATCATCCTGCGCAAGGGGCTGATCCGCGGCACGGTCTACCCCAGGCTCGCCGACCACATGGCGACCTTCATGGCCGAGACGCTGTTTGCGACCTCCGATCTCGGCCAGCCGGCCGCGACCAAGAAACAGCACATGGCGCTGTTCTGCGGCAATATCGAGCTGTGCCGGATCACCGAGGACCTGGTCTTCACCGATCCGTGGCGCGTCGCCGAGGCCAACCGCTGGACCAGCCCGCAGCTCGACTTCACCGCCGCCGCCGTGCGCGCCGACGGGCCGTGGAAGCGGGCGGCGCAGGAGTACAAGCTGAAATTCCTCAGCGAGGCGCAGGCGCTGATCCATGGCGACCTGCATTCCGGCTCGATCATGGTGACCGAGGCCGAGACCTATGCCATCGATCCGGAGTTCGCCTTCTACGGCCCGATGGGCTTCGACGTGGGCGCCCTGCTGGGCAATCTCTACCTCGCCTTCTTCGCCCAGAGCGGCCATGAGGCCAAGGCCCATGCGCGCGACGACTACCGCGACTGGATCCTGGCCACAGCCGAGCAGGTCTGGACGCTGTTCGACCGGCGCTTCCGCGCGCTGTGGAACAGCAGGCATGCCGGCGAGACCTTCGCACCCGCCCTGTTCGCGGAGGGCGCCGGACCGGCGGCGCTGAAGGAGGCGCAGGACGCCTATATGCGCCGCCTGTTCGGCGACTCCCTGGGCTTCGCCGGCTGCAAGATGACGCGGCGCATCCTGGGGCTGGCCCATGTCGAGGACCTGGAGAGCATCGCCAATCCCGACCTGCGCGCCGAGTGCGAGAAGCGGGCGCTCAGGCTTGCCCGCACCCTCATGGTAGAAGGGCAGGGTTTCGCCGACATCCGGTCGGTGAGCGACGCGGCACGCGCCTTGCAGCGCGAGACAATGAAGTGAGACGGTGACGTGAAAGTCGACGGCAAACCCTACCGCACCATCTGGCTCGGCGCCGACGGCAAGACCGTCCAGGCGATCGACCAGACCCTGCTGCCGCACGCCTTCGTCGTGCGCGATCTCGCGACGCTGGAGGACGCCGAGCGCGCCATCCGCACCATGATCGTGCGCGGCGCGCCGCTGATCGGCGCGGCCGCCGCCTACGGCGTGGCGCTGGCCATGGCGGCCGATCCGTCCGATTCAATGCTGGCGCGCGCCTACCAGGTCCTGCTCGCCGCGCGGCCCACCGCGGTCAACCTGCGCTGGGCGCTCGACGACCTGCGCGCCCTGCTCGGCCCGCTGCCGCCCGCCGGGCGGCGCGACGCGGCGTATCGCCGGGCGGCGGAGATCTGCGACGAGGATGCCGAGATCTGCCGGCGCATCGGCGCGCACGGCCTGGGCGAGATCCGCCGCCTGAAGCCGCGCGGCGATCGCCTCAACGCGCTGACCCACTGCAACGCGGGCTGGCTCGCCACCGTCGACTGGGGCACGGCGCTGGCGCCGATCTACCAGGCGCACGATTCGGGCCTGCCGATCCATGTCTGGGTCGACGAGACCCGGCCGCGCAACCAGGGCGCCAGCCTGACGGCGTGGGAACTCGCCAAGCACGGCGTGCCGCACACCGTGATCGCCGACAATGCCGGCGGCCACCTGATGCAGCGCGGCCAGGTCGATTTCTGCATCGTCGGCACCGACCGCACGACCAGGCGCGGCGATGTCTGCAACAAGATCGGCACCTACCTGAAGGCGCTGGCGGCGCACGACAACGGCGTGCCGTTCTATGTCGGCCTGCCCTATCCCACCATCGACTGGACGATCGAGGACGGCGGCGACATCCCGATCGAGGAACGCCACGCCGGCGAGGTCTCGCGCCTGTCGGGCCGGACCGAAAGCGGCGAGGTCGTCACCGTCGACCTGCTGCCCGAGGGCAGCCCGGTCGCCAACCCCGCCTTCGACGTCACGCCGGCGCGGCTGGTGACGGCGCTGATCACCGAACGCGGCGTCTGCGCGGCCAGCGAAGCGGGTCTCCTCTCGCTCTATCCCGAACGATCGAAGGCGGCGTGACGCTTTCGCCTGCGACCAAATCTGCCAGTCTGGCGACAGCGGGCCTCGGCTTCACGCAGATCGTGGGCTGGGGCACCACCTTCCTGATGCCCGCCGTTCTGGGCCGTCCCATGGAGGATGCGCTCGGCATCCCGAGCGAGATCGTGTTCGGCGGCATCACCGTGATGTTCGCCGTGGGCGCCGTCTTCGCGCCCCGCATCGGCCGCGTGATCGACCGCACCGGCGCGCGCTCCATCATGGCGGCGGGCTCGGTGGTCTATGCCATCTCGCTCGCGGCGCTGGCCTTCTCGCAGGGACTCGTGACCTATCTGCTGTGCTGGGCGGGCCTGGGCGTCGCCTCGACCCTGGCGCTCAGCACGCCGTCCAGCATTGCGCTGGCCCAGGTCGCCGGGCCCGGCGCGCGGCGGGCGATCGGCATGCTGGCCATCATCGGCGGCTTCGCCTCGACGATCTTCTGGCCGCTGGCCGGCGCGCTCGACGTCGCGGTGGGCTGGCGCGGCACCCTGCTGGTCTATGCCGCCATCCATCTGCTGGCCTGCACGCCCATCCACCTGCTGGTGCTGCCGAGCCAGCCGCCGACCCATCACCTCGCCGTGTCCAACACGCCGGCGCCGAGCGGTGTGGCGCCGGAGGCCCTGTCGCGCGTCTATCTGCTGCTCTCGCTCACGCTCGCCAGCGGCGCCTTCGTGTTCACCGGCGTCATGGTCCACATGATCGAGATCCTGCGCGGACTGGGCCACGTTCCCGCCTCGGCGGTGTTCCTGGCCTCGATGATCGGGCCGACGCAGATCGCCATCCGGCTGTTCGAGCTGCTGTTCGGCCACCGTTACTCGATCATGAACTCGGCCGTGCTGGGCTCGGCCATGCTGCCGTTCGGGCTGGCGCTCGCCCTGCTGGCCGGCGGCAACTTCGCCGTGGCGCTGATCTTCGTGGCGGCCTACGGCATCGCCAACGGGCTGAAGGCCGTGCAGCGCGCCACGCTGCCGCTCGCCCTGTTCGGGCGCGGCCAGTTCGGCGCCTACATGGGCCGGCTCGCCCTGCCGCAGGGCATCGTCGCCGCCTCGGCCCCGCCGATCATGGCCGCCATCCTGGCCCGCTTCGGCACCCCGGGCGCGCTCTGGCTCACCCTCGCCGCTGCCCTGGTCTCGCTCGACCGCCATGGTCCTGCTGGCGCGCATGAGCCGCGCGGTGCGCTGACGCTCGAAGCAATTCGATCAGGTCGGCCGCGTCAGGCGGGCGCGATCCTGCCGGAGCAGAAGTGGGCGATGCGGCTGGCGAGCTGCTCGATGGCGCAGCACCTCGGGCGCATCCGCGGCGAAGGCCGCGAGCGGCATCTCCGGCGCGACAGCCTCGACCGGGTCCTGGACGAGCGCGAGCCCGCCATGATGCTTGATGGCCTGCAGACCCATGGCGCCGTCTTCGCCGCGACCGCTCAGGACCACGCCCACGACCCGCGGGCCATAGATCGCGGCGGCGGACTCGAACAGCGGGTCGACCGCCGGGCGGGTGTGGTGAACCTTCGAGCCGTGATCCAGGCGGATGACGCCCGGTGGCCGAAGCAGCATATGCTGGTCCGGCGGCGCCACGAGGAGGCAGCCCGGCTCGAGGGCAGCCCCGTCCTCGGCGAACATCGCCGGCAGCTTGCCATGCCAGTTCAGGATCTCGGGCAGGTGGCTCGGATAGGGGCCGACATGCATGACCAGCATCACGGCGGCGCCGCAGTGGCGGGGCAGCGCTTCCGTTATCTGGCGGACCGGATCCAGCCCGCCATCGGATGCGCCGATGGCAACGACAGGAAATTCGCTCATGACCGGACAAGCCGAGATTCGCGCGACGTTGCCGCGCCCGTCTTGGTCCGAAAAAGGACAAAGCCATACCGCCGGCAATTTATGGCCTAGCTTTTCAGCCGGGTGGCTTCGCCCGAGGTCGCGATGGAACCTGGTCTGCTCGCTCCGCTCAGCCCCAAAGAGGAAGGCACGTTGCGCCGCATCGCCACCGGCCTGTCGATGCCGGCGCTGCTGCCGACGCGCGACATCCGGCGGTTGAAGACCCTGCATCTGATCGAGGAAGTCCACGACGACCTTCGACTGACCGCGGTCGGCCGCCAGCGTTGCGCCCGCTTCCCGCGGAATGCGGCCCTCTACCAGCCAGGTTCGGCCGACGAGTTCAACGAGGCGATGGTCCACTTCTTCACCGGCATGCGCCGCTGAGCGGCAGCGCCCCACCCCTTTTCAGTTCCCCGCGCGCCGCCCCCGCTTTTCTGGCAGAGGAGAGAACGCAAACACCGGCGCCGCAAGGGGATTCGCACGATGACTGAGAGCTATTCGTTGATCCGCTTTTCGACGGTCAACCATGTCGGCTGGCTCGAATTCAACCGTCCGCCCGTCAACGCCTTCACCCGCCAGATGGTCGACGAGACGCATGACTGCATCGCGGCGGCGCTGGCCGATCCGGCGGTCCGGGTGCTCGTGCTGGCAAGCGCCATCGACGGCTATTTCAGCGCCGGCGCCGACCTCAACGGCTTCAAGGGCCTGACCTCCGCAGGGCATGCGGTCGTGGGCGACGCGCTGCCACGAGATCGTCCACCTGCTGCGCGCTTCGTCCAAGCCGCTGCTCGCCGCCCTCCACGGTACCGCCGTCGGCGGCGGCCTCGAGATGACGCTGCACTGCGACCTGCGCTTTGCCGCGAGCGATGCCCGGTTCGGCCAGCCGGAGATCCGCATCGGCTTCATCCCGCCGATTGGCACGACGCAGGCGCTGGCCCGCCTGATCGGCCGGCCGCGCGCCATCCGCTATCTCTATGACGGCGGCCTGGTCCCCGCCGCCGAAGCGCTGGACTGGGGCCTGGTCGACGAGCTCGTCGAGCCGGCGGCCTGCGGGCGCACGTCCAGGCCTATGCCGAAGAGCTTGCGGCCAAGTCGCCCGCCGCCCTGGCGGCCATCCGGCGCACCGTGACCCTGGGCGGCGGCATGACGTTCGAGGAGGGCCTGGCCTTCGAGTTCGATGCCGTCGTCGAGCTCGCCGGCACGCCCGACTTCGCCGAAGGCGTCGACGCGTTCCTCGCCAAGCGGCCGCCGGTGTGGCGCCGCGACTGAACGACCCTGAAATGGCATAAATGATGCATCGATGGCGCCAGCGGTCTGCCCAACCGGTGCGTCATGACGAACCTTCCCCATCCCGACATTGCCGCCGTCCTCGACGGCCTCGATGCCTCCGACCGGCCGGTCGAGAGTGCGCGCGTGCTGCCGCCCGAGGCCTACATGTCGGCCGCCTTCCATGAATTCGAGATGGCGGCGGTCTACATGCGCTCGTGGCTCTGCGTCGGCCGTGTCCAGCAGATACGCCAACGCCGGCGACTACCTGGCGCTCACCCTGGCCGACGAGCCCATCCTGGTCGTGCGCGGCGAAGACGGCGCGGTGCGCGCCATGACGGCGGTGTGCCGCCATCGCGGCCACGTGCTGAAGGAGGACTGCGCCGGCACGACGCGGGCCTTCACCTGCCCCTATCACCGCTGGACCTACGGCCTGGCCGGCGAGTTCATCGGCGCGCCGCACATGGGAAGCACGGCGAGCCTCGCCGAGCTGCGGCGCGAAGCGGCCCTGCCGCAGCTCAAGGTCGAGCTGTGGTACGGCTTCATCTTCGTCAATTTCGACCCGGCGGCGCAGCCGCTGGCGCCGACCATGACCAAGCTCGAGCCCTACATGGCGGGCTACGACCTCGACAGCATGGCCACGATCGCGCCCGAGGTGACGGCCGAGCCCGTGCCGTGGAACTGGAAGATGCTGCTCGAGAACTACATCGAGCCCTACCACACCCAGTTCGTCCATCCGGTCATCCACGATTTCGCGCCCAGCACCGGCGTCGAGTTCGATCCGTGGCGCGGCCCGGACGACAATGTGATCGTGCGCTACGTGCCGTTCCTCGAACGCGACGGCAGCCTGACCGAGAAAGGCTGGGCCGCGCCCGCGCTGTTCCCCATCATCGAGCAGCTCAGCGAGAAGCAGCGGAACCGGGTCGGCTTCGGCATGGTGCCGCCCAACATGAACATCATCTTCATGCCCGACATGCTGTGCTACGGGCTGGTCTTCCCGCAGGGCCCGACCAGCCTGAAGGTGGGCGGCGGGCTGTTCACTTCAGGCGGCTGGTGCATGCCCAGGAGCACCGTCGCCCTGCCCGACTTCCAGGCGCGGGCGGCGCGCATGATGGAGGGATCGCGGCAACTGGGCGAGCAGGATACCGCCGTGAACCTCGCCATGCAGCGCACGAAGTATTCCCGCTTCGCGCCGCGCGGCCGCTTCAGTCCATCTCGAGGAGACGCTAAGCCAGTTCAACCGCTGGCTCGCGGTGCGCTACCGGGCCGAGGCCAGGCGCCGCAATTATCCGCAGGCCGGCGCGACCCAGGCCGCCGCCGAGTAAGGCCGTCGTCGGCCGCGTCCGGCGTCAGTAGGGAAAGATGTCCTTGCGGACGATGGCGTGCACGCCCCAGTTGCCATCGACGACCTGGGTGACGCCGAAATCGACCGCGACCGACATCAGGCTGATCGCCTCGTCCTCGGTGAGGTTCTTGGCGGTCATCAGGAAGCGCCGCATCTTGCGGAAGGCGTCGCGCATGGCGAGGTCGACCGACGATTTCTGGAAGATGTCGCTTTGCGCGTCGGGGCCGAGATCGGCCAGGTAGTTGGGATAGCTGAAGCCTTGCAGCACCCATTCGTCCCGGGTCTCGATCATCGGGAAATCCACCGATTCGAGCGGCGTGCCGGCAAGGTCGGCCGCCTTGTGCAGGACGAGCTGGAAGGTGCCGGTCAGCGAGCATTCGATCGCCGTGCCGCAGAGTTCGGAATCGCCCTGCGAGGCATGCGGATCGCCGACCGACAGCAGCGCCCCCGGCACCGCCACCGGATAGAACATCGACGCGCCCTTGCCGATGCGCCAGTTGTCGATGTTGCCGCCGGTGTAGCTTGGCGGCACCGAGTTGACGTCGTCGGCCTCGCCGGGCGCCAGACCCATCACGCCGAAATGCGGCCGCACCGGGATGCGCACGCCCTTCAGCACATCCCAGTTGCGCGTCGTCAGCGCATGGTCGACCGGCAGGCCGGGATAGTCGATCGTCGCATGCCTGACGCCGAACGGATCGACGATTTCGGGCCAGCGGAAATTGTAGACGGCGCGGGCCCAGTTGCGCGCTCCCGTGGCGTCGAGCTCGTAGATCGTCACGACCTCGCGCGTCTCGCCGGTCAGGAAGTCCTTGTAGTGGAAGCCCCAGTTGGCGGCGGCATTGCTGCCGAAGGCGAGGCCGCGGAACTTCGGATTGGCACTGGGCCGCAGCGTCACGTCGAGGATGCGCACCTCGAGGACATCGCCGGGCTCGGCGCCGCGCACCACGACCGGACCGGTGCAGATATGGACGCCCAGCCCCTTGCCGTCGCCCTCGCCGGCGCCGCGGCGCATCACGCCCTTCCTGTCCTTGGTCCAGAGATAGACGCTCTCGGCGCCGGGATCGCCTTCGATCATGCGCTCATGGTCGTCGCTCGCCTGATGGGTCAGGGTCTCGATGGTGACGACGTCGCCGGATCCGACCTCGAGCTGCGGCTTGAGGTTCCGGCTGAAGTAGCCCCAATGGACCGTGTCGGCATTGGCCGGCAGGTAGTGATGCCGCGTCGCCGACGAGACGCTCTTCGGCACCGCCAGTCCGCCGGCGGTCAGTGTCGCCATGCCGCCCTTGGCGGCGAACTTGCTGGCGAGGAAGGCCTTGCGTTCGCGCGCCATGTCTTCCTGGAACTGCCGATGGTGAAGCTCGAATTCGCTGCAGGTCGGATCGTCGCCCTTGCACATGGCATTCTCCTCGGGGTCAGCGCTTGGCCAAAAGGTCGATCTCGACCATGGCGCCGCGCGCCAGGCCGGTGACGCCGATGCAGGTCCGCGCCGGACGGCGGTCGGGCGGGAAGTAGCCGGCATAGACGGCGTTCATGCGCGGATAGTTGGTCTCGAAGTCGGTGATGTAGATGCGCGCGCAGATCACATGGTCGAGCCCGAGCTTGAGTCCGGCCAGCACGATCTTGAGGTTCTCCATCACCCGAACGGTCTGGCCCTCGATGTCGGCCGGCAGCGGCCGGGCGTCGTCGTCGGGATGGGTCGGCATCTGGCCGGTGACGAAGCACCAGCCGTCGACCTCGACGGCGTGGCTGAACGGCGCGACCGGCGTCGGTGCGCCCGGGATCATGAAGAACAGCGGCGGGCTCATGGTCTCTCAATTCCGTTCCGCGACAGGGTGGCGCCGCCTGCGAGGCAAAAGTCGGGCCGTTGGCGCCGGCGGCAGGGCTTGCGCCGCGGCCGGCCCGGTCCGAAGCTGGCCACGGACCCGAGGCGGCGCGGCGGATATTACCGGCGCCGAGAGGAGAGTGCGATGTCCCTGCCTGGATTCGGACGATGGCGCATGCCGGTGGCCGGTGTCCTGTCGGCGTTGCCCCTCCTGGCGGTGTTCAGCGGGGCGGCGCGGGCCGATGCGATCGACGGCGACTGGTGCCACGGCGACGGAAGACGGCTGTCGATCAACGGCCCCGACATCGTCACGCCCGGCGGCGCCCGCCTGACGGGGGACTACGACCGGCACCATTTCTCCTACGTCGTGCCGTCCCCCGAACCGGGCGCCGGGGCGACCGTCACGATGGTCCTGCTGAGCGAGATCCTGATGCACCTGAAGCCGCCGTCGGGCGAGGAACAGACCTGGCGCCGCTGCGGCAAGCCGATCAGCTGATCGCCTGCACGGATATCTAGGCCGCCTCCGCCGTCGACTTCTGCCCCGGATAATCCGCGTCGAGCACGGCCGGAAACGGCCCCTCGAACCTGCCGATCGGCACCGTGTGCGTCACCAGCCCCGCTTCCTTCGACCACAGATGCAGGTGAAAGCCGGGCGGTTCCATCACGAAGGTCGTCGCGCTGTTGTCCGGGACGAGGTCGAGCGTGACCTGATGCGCCGTGCTGGGCGCCACCGAGCCGATGGTACCGCCCCAGCGCACGGTGATGGGCCGGTGGTGGTGGCCGCACACCACGCGCTCGATATTGTCGACGCGACGCACCACGCCCGCCATCGCAGGGCCGTTGCGGCAGTTGATGCGGTCCATGTCGGCGAGCCCGGTGCTGAAGGGCGGATGGTGCATGAAGATGAGCGTCGGCTGATCAAGCCGCTCGGCCAGCCGGCCTTCGAGCCAGCCGAGCCGTGCCGCGCACATCTCGCCATGGCCATGGCCCGGCACCACGGTGTCGAGACCGACCAGGCGCACCTCGTGGCCTTCGATCGTGTAGTGCAGGAAGCCGTCGTCGTTTTTCATGTAGCCATCCGAGCCGAACTCGGCGAAGAGCTCGGCGCGCCGGTCGTGGTTGCCGGGCACGAGGTAGACCGGCATGGACAAGGGCTCGAGGATGCCGCGCAGCACCGCGTATTCCTCGGCCAGCCCGCAGTCGGTGAGGTCGCCCGTGGCGATCACCAGGTCGGGCTTGCGCGGCAATGCCTCGATGGTCGCGACGGCAGCCTCGAGCATGGCGTTGGTGTCGACCCGGCCGTAGGCGATCTTGCCGCGCGGCCGGATGTGCATGTCGGTGATCTGGGCGATCATCATGGGCAATTCCTTCTTGAAAAAATCGTCATCCCGACCGTAGCCGAGCGTAGCGAGGCGAAGTGGAGGGACCTCCTCAGAGGAAAAAAGATCCCTCCACTCCGCCGCTTCGCCGGCTCCGGTCGGGATGACGGATGCGGCTAGGGCAACTTAAGCGACGTCTGCTCGACGTAAGGCCGCATCAGCTCGTCGGCCTTCTTCTGGGCATCCTTGACGGCCTGATCGGCCTTCTTCTTGCCGTTCATCATGGCCTGGATCTCGTCCTCCAGCGCCTTGCGCACCGCGACGGTCTGGTAGGTCGAGAACCACGGCTTGGCGTAGGGTAGCTGATCGAGCGCGACCTTGGCATCGGGGTTCTTGGCGATGAACGCCTTCATCTCGGGCCTGTCATAGGCCGACTTGCGCGGCGCGAAGTAGCCGGTGAAGCGGCTCCAGCCGCCCAGGGTCTCGGGCGTGGTCAGCCACTTGATGAATTTCCAGCCGGCCTTCCTGCTCTCCTCGCTCTGGCCCGCGAACATGACCAGCGAGGCGCCGCCGATCGGCACCGCGTTGCGCACGTTCTTCGGCACGAAGGCCACGTCGTAAGGCTGCTTCATGTTCTCGCGGATGAAGGACAGCGCACCGGTCGACAGCATCACCATCGAGGCCTTGCCGGCGAAGAAGGAGGTCGACACGCCGCCGGCCTCGGTGATGCCCTGCGGCATGACCTTGTGCTTGAAGATCAGGTCTTCGACGAAGTGGGCGGCGCCCAGCATCGACGGCTGGTCATAGTAGACCTCGCCGCCGTAATCCTCGTTGAAGTAGCGTCCCCCGTTGGACATCGTGAAGGCTTCCATCAGCCAGCCGAGATAGTCGTAGCCGCCCGGCATCAGGAAGCCGTAACGGTCGCCCTTGGTCAGCTTCTTCGCGGCGTCGACGAACTCGGCCCAGGTGCGCGGCGGCTTGGCCGGATCGAGGCCCGCCTCCTTGAAATGCTCGACATTGTAGTAGAGCAGCGGCGTGGAGTTCTGGAACGGCACGCCGTAGAGCTCGCCGTCGACCGTGGCGTTGGCATGCAGCGCCGGCCAGAAATCCTTGAGGAAGTCCTCGCGCGTCGTCTCGTCGGCCTTGAGCATCGGCTCGAGCGAAATGATGTCGCCGGACAGCTTCAGATCGACGTTGAAGTTGGCGCTCATCAGCACCACCGACGGCGGCTTGCCGGCCTTGGCCGCAGCCTGCGCCTTGAGCTTGGTATCGTCGTAGCCGCCGGTATAGACGGCCGTGACCTCGACCTCCTTCTGGCCTTCGTTGTAGGTCTTGACCAGCCGCGTCATCTCGCGCGCCAGCTTGCCTTCCACCGGGACGGGGAAGAAGAACTCGATCTTGGTCTGCGCCGCCGCCGGCAGCGCGGCGGCGATCGACAGCACGAGCGCGCCGATCCCGATTCGTACGATCCTGGACATGGTTGAGCCTCCTAGCCTTTCACTCCACTGAACACGAAGCTGTCGACGAAGCGGCGCTGGAAGGCGACGAACACCACCGCCAGCGGCGCCATGACGAGGAGCGTGCCGGCCGCCAGCACGCCCCATTCCTTGCCGCCCTCGGCGCCGAGCGCGAAGGCGGCGAGCCCGATCGTGAGCGTCTGCTTGTCGGGATCGCTGATCACCATCAGCGGCCACAGGAACTCGTTCCAGTGCGTGGTGACCGAGACGATGGCGAAGGCGATCAGGCCGGGCCTGGCCATCGGCAGCAGCACGTACCAGATGATCGCCCACCACGGCGCACCATCGATGGCGGCGGCCTCCTCGAAATCGCGCGGCAGGGCGAGGAAGGTCTGGCGCATCAGGAAGGTGCCGAAGGCCGAGGCGAAGTACGGCGCCATCACGCCGGGCAGGGTGTCGTAGAGGCCGAGATCGACCACCGTGCGCAGGTTGGGCACGATCAATGCCGGCGGCACCAGCATGAGCTGCAGCAGAAAGGCGTAGAACAGCACATCGCGGCCGGGGAAGCGCAGGCGGGCGAAGGCGTAGCCGGCAAGGCTGACGGTGACGCATTGCACGGCGAGCACGCCCGCCACGACGATGAGGGTGTTGGCGTAGTAGAGCCCGAAGGTGCCGCTCTCGAGCGCGTTGCGGAAATTCTCCAGGGTCGGATGCCGGTCGGGCAGCAGCGACGCCATGTCGGCGCTGCCCGCGCTCTCGGGCCGGAACGAGGCGACCAGGGTCCACAGGAACGGGCTCGCCCACAGGAAGGCGATCGCCGAGAGCAGCGCGGCGGCGAGGGCGGCCCCGAGACGACGCTGAAGCCGGATCGAGGGCCTAGCCATGGCCGCCTGCCCCGCGTTCCATGACCCGCAGGGAGCCGAACGAAATGGCGAGCAGGACCGCCACGCTTATCAGGGTCGCGGCGGCGGCCTTGCCGTACTCGAAATTCTCGTGCGCCGACTGGAAGATGTAATAGAGCAGCAGGTTCGTGGCATTGGCCGGCCCTCCCCTGGTCAGCACGATCACGTGGTCGACACTGGTGAGGAGCTGGATCAGGGCGATCACGGTCACGAAGGCGGTGGTCGGCGCCAGCGCGGGCAGGATGACGAAGCGCAGGCGCTGCCAGCCATTGGCGCCGTCGATCATCGCCGCCTCGACGGTGTCGCGCGACACGTTCTGAAGGCCGGCGATGTAGAACAGCATGTAGTAGCCGGCGTTCTTCCACACGGTGAGCCCGATCACCGACCACAGCGCGATGTCGGAATCGCCCAGCCAGTTGGGCCCGTGCAGGCCGAGCTTGGCCAGGTAGTAGTCGAGCAGGCCGACGCCGGGCAGGAAGATGAAGAAGAACAGCGAGGCGGCGGCGACCAGCGGCACCAGCGACGGGAAGAAGAACACCGTGCGCAGCACCGCCGTGAAGCGGGTCGAGCGCTGGACGGCAAGCGCGAAGGCGAGCGCCAGGACCAGGGTCGGAACGAGCACGCCGACGGCATAGACGAGGTTGTTGAGTGCGGCCTGCCGGAAGGCGGGATCGGCCAGCACGCGGGCGTAGTTGCCGAGCCCGACGAAGGACGCAGCCGCCCCCGTGCCGTGCGGCTTGTCGTAGAGCGATTCGATCACGACCCGGACCACGGGCAGATAGGTAAAGAGCCCGAGAAACAGCAGGGAAGGCGCAAGCAGCGCGTAGGGCAGCAGGCGCCGCCTGCGGCGGCGAACGGAGGGCACCGCCTCGGCCTTGATGCCGTCGAAAACTGCGGTCGCGCCGGCCAAACTCATGCGCCGGTGCATAGGCAGGGCGGAATAAAGTCATGTTACCAAACCGCTACGGTTGCGTGACGCGGAGGGGCGCGATGGGGATAATGGCCGCCGATGCTTGCCCTCCATCCCCTCGTCCTCGGCTTCGCGGTGGCGCTCGGCGTCGGCCTGCTGATCGGCATCGACCGCGAGCGCAAGAAGGGTGAGGGTCCGGCGCGGCACGCGGCCGGCTTGCGCACCTTCACCCTCGCCTCGCTGCTCGGCGCCGTTGCCATCGCCGTCGGCGGCGAACTGCTGCTCGCCGCCGTGGCGCTGGGCGTCGTGGCCTTTGCCGGGCTCTCCTATTGGCGTGCCCGCGACAGCGATCCCGGCCTCACCACCGAGACGGCGCTGGTTGCTGACGACGCTGCTGGGCGGCCTTGCGATCCGCGAGCCCGCCTTCGCCGCGGGCCTCGGTGTGGTCGTGGCCGCGCTGCTCACGGCCCGCACCGCACTGCACCGTTTCGTGCTCTCGGTGCTGACCGACGACGAGCTCCGCAGCCTGCTGATTTTCGCCGGCGCCACGCTGGTGGTGCTGCCCCTGCTCCCCGATCACCCCATCGGGCCCTACGGCGCGCTCAACCTGCGCACGATCTGGATCGTGGTGATCCTGATGATGGCGGTGAGCGCGCTGGGCTATGTCGCGGTGCGCATCGTCGGCGCGCGTTACGGCCTGCCGCTGGCCGGCCTGGCGTCGGGGTTCATCTCCAGCGTCGCCACGATCGGCGCGATGGGCGCGCGGACACGGAAGGAGCCGGAGCTGCTGAGGCCCGCCGTCGCCGGCGCCGTGCTGTCGTCGGTCGCAACCACCGTGCAGCTCGTCATCCTGATCTCCGTCACCAGCATGGAGACGCTTCGGGTATTCTGGCCGGCGCTGGCCCTGTCCGGCGCGGCAGCGATCCTCTACGGCGGCGCCTTCACCCTGTGGGCTGTGCGGCACAAGGCCGAAGACCATGAGGCTCCGGGCAGCGCCTTCAGCCTGCGGACGGCCCTCGCCTTTGCGGCGGTCCTGGCCGTCGTCCTGCTCGCGGCGGCGGCGGCGCAGGACTGGTTCGGCGAGGCGGGCGTCCTGGTCGCGGCCGCGACCGCAGGATTCGCCGACACGCATTCGGCCGCCGTCTCGGTGGCCGCGCTGGTCGAGGAAAAGCGGATTGCTGCGCCGCTGTCGGTCGTCCCGATCCTGGCGGCGATCACGACCAACACCATCACCAAGGCAATCTTCGCCGCGAGTACCGGCGGACGCGCCTTTGCGCTCTATGTGATTCCCGGCTTGATCCTGCTCGTCGTGGCGGCGTGGGCCGGCGCGTTCATCGCCGGCCCGATCAGATTCTGATCATCGCCCGAGGCCGAGCCCTAGGAGGGCTTGATCTCGATTTCCTTGGCCCGCCCGTGGCCGTTGGCCGACTTCGGGATCTGCAGCGTCAGCACACCCTTGGCGAAGTTTGCCGAGATGCCGTCGCGGTCGGCGTCGGAGGGAAGGTTGAAAGCCCGCGTGAAGCCGCCGTAGCTGCGCTCCGAATAGTGGGTTTTCTCATCGCTCCGTTCGACATGCTTCTCGCCGGAGACGGTCAACACTTCGTCCTCGACAAGGACCTTCACGTCCTTCTGGTCGAGGCCCGGCAGCTCTACCGTGATCGTGTAGTGACTGCCGTTCTCCTGCACCTCGACCTTCGGCGCATGCTCGAAGGCGCGCAGCGCCCGCGGCTGGCCATTGGCCATCGAATCCAGCCAGCCGAACGGCCAGCCCCGCATCATGCGATTGAACATTTGATCGAAGTCGCCGCCGAACGGCGTGAGAGCGGCGGGCGTCACAGCTTTGGGCACATTCTCGGCCATCGCAATCCTCCTGTGTTGTTCGCTTCCGACTTAGGCCTCGATCGTGACAATGCAATCGGCGGAGATTTGGATGCTGCGACATTCATGCAATCTTCATGGCTGCCGCCAGTAGCGTCTCATCTTCGCCGACGCCGGCCACCAGCGAGAGGCCGAGCGGGCAGCCTGCCAACGTCGCGACCGGCAGGGTCACCGCCGGCAGGCCGGCGTGGCCGGCGATCGAACCCAAGGTCAGCGCCGTCTCGTAGAAGCGGCCGGCGGCCGCCCCGCGCAGGAAGCGCAGCGGCGCCACGGAGGGCGCGGCCGGCAGCAGCAGCAGGGTTCCGGGCGGCAGCAACGTTCGCAGCCTGGCCGTCGTCTTCGCGCGCCACGCACGCCAGAGCGCGCCACCGGCAGACTCGAGCGCGCGCGCGCCGTCGAACCGCGGCTGGATGGTCGGACCGAAGCGCGGCCCGGTGTCGAGGAAGGCGCCGAGCGCCTGAACGGCATCCAGGCCTTGCAGCGTCGCATAGCCGGTGAGGAAATCTGCCGGCCGGCCGTCGAGGACATTCACATCGCCTGCAACACCAAGGGCTCGTGCCGGTTCAAGCAGCGCCGCTGCCGCGTCCGGCTCGGCCAGGGCGAAGGCGTCGGTGGCAAGCAGCAACCGGCAGGGTCGGGGCGGCACGGGCTGCGTTCCCAACAGACAGTGTGCAGCCAGCCGCAAGTGTGCGGCGTCGCGCGCGACCAGGCCGACCGTGTCGAAGCTCGGCGCGAAGGGCACGACGCCCTCCAGCGGCACGCGGCCGTGGCTGGGCCGATATCCATAAAGACCGCAGAAACTCGCCGGAACGCGCACCGACCCGCCGGTATCGGTGCCGAGCCCGAGATCGGCCAGGCCGGCCGCCACGGCGACCGCCGAACCGCTCGACGAGCCGCCGGGCAGGCGATCGGCGCAGCGCGGATTGATCGGCGTGCCGTAATGGGCGTTCTCGCCCTCCAGGCTGAAGCCAAGCTCGTCGGTCATGGTCTTGCCGACCAGGGTGGCGCCGGCGCGCAGCAGGCGCTCGACGGCAGGCGCCGATGTCGCCGCCGGATTTCTGGCGCGCCGCCCAATCGGGATTGCCCGCGCCGGTCACGGTGCCGGCGACATCGATCAGGTCCTTGACGACGAAGGTGAGGCCGTCGAGAGGACCGGATGCCAGTGGCGCGAGCCGCGCCCGCGGCCCGGGAACGAAGGCGCCGAAGTCCTCGACCATACGGGACAGTCTAGCCGAGCGCGTCGACGATGGTACGGGTCGGCGCCGTCCAGCCCACGATGCCGCCCTGGGCGCGGATCATGGCGAGCGTCGCGGCCTTGAATTCGGGGAAGTAGCTCTCGGTCGCATCCTCGGCCAGCAGGCATTCGTAGCCGCGGTCGTTGGCCTCGCGCATGGTGGTCTGCACGCAGACCTCGGTGGTGACGCCGGCGAAGACGAGATGGCCGATGCCCTTTTGCGTCAGAAGATCGCCGAGCGGCGTGGCGTAGAACGCACCCTTGCCCGGCTTCACGATCACCGTCTCGCCGGGCAGCGCCGCCAGGTCGGGGACGAGATCGTTGCCGGGCTCGCCGTCGACCAGGATGCGGCCCATCGGGCCCTTGTCGCCGATGGTGAGCGTGCCGCCGCCTCGCGCGCGCTTGGCGGGCGGGCAGTCCGACAGGTCCGGCCGATGACCTTCACGGGTATGGATGACCGGCAATCCGACAGCGCGGAAGCCGTCGATCAGGCGGCGCACGGTGGGCACGATGGCGGCGAGCGGCCGCACGTCGTTGCCCAGCACCGAGCCGAAGCCGCCCTGCTCGATGAAGTCGCGCTGCATGTCGATCACGATCAGCGCCAGCTTGCCGGTGGGGAAGCTGTAGTCGTAGGGCTGGGCGGCGATCACGGGCATCGGCCGCTCACTTGCCGCGCTGGAACGGCAGGGTCAATGCCGTGGGCGGCTCGAGCCTCCCGACCACGCCCGCCACTGCGAGCAGCGCCAGGAGATAGGGCAGCATCAGCAGGAAAGCGGTCGGCACGTTGATGCCCATGGCCGGGAGCTGGAACTGCAGCGCGGTGGCGGCGCCGAACAGCAGGCAGGCGGCGATGGTGCGGCCGATGTTCCAGCCACCGAAGATCACCGCGGCCAGCGCCAGGTAGCCCGCGCCGTTGGTCATGTTCTCGGTGAAGGTGTGGATGTCGGCGATCGAGATGAAGGCGCCGGCGAAGCCCGCCATGAAGCCGGTGATCAGCACGGCGCACCAGCGCGTGGCGGCGACCGGGATGCCGGCCTTGTCGGCACTGCGCGGCTCGTCGCCCACGGCGCGCACCGCCAGCCCGAAGGAGGTGTGGTTCAGCATCGCCCAGATCAGCACGATCAGGGCGAAACCGACATAGACGATGACCGACTGCTGCAGGAGGGCCGTGCCGGCGAACGGCAGGTCGCTCAGGCCCGGGACGGCGAGCTTGGGCAGGCCGGGGATCTCCTCGCGCGACAGGCCGCCGAAGATGATGCGGTAGAGCAGCGTCGTGGCGCCGAGCGCCAGAATGTTGAAGCCGATGCCGACCACGAGTTGGTTGGCGCGCAGGTTGACGCTGAGCCAGGCCTGGGCGGCGGCGACGCAAAGCGCCGCCAGGACCGCGCAGCCGACGCCGAGATAGGGATCGCCGCTCGCCCACGAGCCCAGGGCGCCGAAGAAGGCGGCGGTCAGCATCATGCCTTCGAGGCTGAGGTTCAGCACGCCGGCGCGCTCGGAGACGAGTTCGCCGCTCGCCGCCAGCATCAGCGGCATGGCAAGCCTGATCGTCGAGGCGATGAAGACGGCCAGGGTCTCTTCCATCAGCGCGTCCCTCCCTCGAGCTTCTCGACGAGGATGACCGAGCCCGCGACGGCGATGACGATCAGACCCTGGATGACGAGCGTGAGGGCGGCAGGCACGCCCGCCATGATCTCCATGGAGATGCCGCCGGACCGCAGGAAACCGAAGAACAGCGCGCCGACCAGCACGCCGATCGTCGAGCCACGTGACAGCAGGCCGACCACCAAGCCCGTCGAAGCCGTAGCCCGAGGAGAAGCCCGTCTTGAGGTAATATTGCTCGCCCTGCAGCATGATGGCGCCGGCCAGGCCGCCGAAAGCGCCGGCGATGGCGAGCGCCACCACAAGCAGGACACCGCCCGGCATGCCGGCACGGCGCGCCGCGAGCTCGTTGAGCCCGATGGCGCGCAGGCGCAGGCCGAAGGTCGAACGCTGCAGCACGATGGCCGTCGCCACCGCCAACACGAGGCAGAAGACCAGGCCGATATGCAGGGGCGATTCGGCATTGCCGGTGAGGCTCGGCAGTTTCGTGGGGTCGGGGATCGGCAGCGATTCCGGCAAGGTCGCCGAGTTGGTCTGCGGCTGGCGCAGCAGTGTCGTCGACTGCACGCACCAGTAGACCATAAGCAGCGCCACGAAGCCCAACAGCAAGGTGCTGATCACCTCGTTGGTGCCAAAGCGCACCTTCATGAAGCCGGCGATGCCGCCCCAGAACGCGCCCGCCAGGGTGCCGCCCAGCAGCGGCACGGCCACGGCGAGACCCAGCGGCAGATCGGCAATCGGCGGCCACAGCGCGAGCGCCGTGGCGGCGATGCCGCCCATCGCGATCTGCCCCTCGCCGCCGACATTGGTGAGGTTGGCGCGAAACGCCAGGATGAAGCCCAGGCCGACCAGCGACAGCGCCACGGCGCGATTGATCGAGGCGCCAACCGCGAAGGCCGTACCGAAGGCACCGTCCATGAAGGCGTCGATGGCGTCGGGCACCGACTTGCCGCTGGCGGCGATCAGCAGCAGGCCGATCGCCATCGACCCGACGACGGCCACGAACGGGATCGAGATGCCGGCAAGGCGGCGGCGGTCGGGCAGCGAGAAGGCAAGCGCGGTCATGAGAGCTGGCCCGACATGAGGGCGCCGATGGCGCCGCGTTCGCCCATCTCCGCCGGACGCTCGCCGACCAGACGGCCGCGATAGAGCACGGCGATGCGGTCGGCGACGGCGATCAGCTCGTCGAGCTCGCTCGAGATCAGCAGCACGCCGACGCCGCGCCGGGCGGCGGCGCGGATCTGGCGATAGACCGCCTCGACCGCGCTGACATCGAGGCCGCGCGTCGGCTGGGCGGCGATCAGCGCCACCAGGGGATGGAGCGTGAGCTCGCGCGCCAGCACGGCCTTCTGCTGGTTGCCGCCGGAAAGGCCCGCGAAGGCTACCTCCGGGCCTGCCGCCCGCACGTCGAATTCCTTCATCTGCACACGCGTCGCATCGTTGAGCGCGCGCCGCTGCAGCAGGCCGAAGCGCGTGAACCGGTCGAGCTTGTTCAGGAACATATTCTCGGCCACCGACATCGCCGTGACGCAACCGACGGCGTGGCGGTCCTCGGGCACGATGCCGCCGCCCGCCGCCGTCACCGCCGTCGCACCGGCATGGGTGAGCTCGGTCCCGCCAATGTAGAAACGGCCTTCGGTCGGCCGCAGCAGGCCGGCCAGGACCATGCCAAGCTCGCTCTGGCCGTTGCCTTCGACGCCGGCCAGCCCGACCACTTCGCCGGGGCGGATCTCCAGGGTGAAATTATCGAGCCGCGTGGCGCCGTGACGGTCCTGCACGGTGAGGCCATCGCACACCAGGGCGAAGCCCGGCGCGCCGCTGGCGGGCTCGGGAGGAGGCGCGGACTCGGGTTCGGCCAGCGCCACGTCGAGCGGCTTGACCTCGCGGCCGACCATGGCATGCACCAGCGCGCTCATGTCGGCGCTCGCCATGCTCTCGTCGGCGACCATCCGGCCGGTGCGCAGCACCGCCACCCGATCGGCGACCTTGGCGATCTCGGCCAGCTTGTGCGTGACCAGAATCACGCCGCGGCCGGAATCGGCGACCTTGCGGCAGATGTCGAGCAACGCGCCGATCTCGCCCGGCGGCAACACGGCGGTCGGCTCGTCGAGCACCAAGAGCCTGGGATCGCGCATCAGGCACTTCACGATCTCGGCCCGCTGGCGCTCGCCCACCGAGAGCTCGCCCACCACGGCGTCGGGATCGAGCGTGAAGCCAAAGCTTTCGGCGATGTCGCGGATGCGGGCGCCGAATTCGTGGCGCTTCAGCATGCCCTTGACCTGGCCCAGCATCAGATTCTCGACCACGGTCATGCGTGGCACCAGGCTGAAATGCTGGTGCACCATGGCGATGCCCTGCTCCAGCGCCACGGCCGGACTGGCCGGCGCCCAGCGGGCACCGCCGAACGTCATGTGTCCCTCGCTGGGCTCGTAGACCCCGAAGATCAGGTTGCAGAGCGTCGACTTGCCGGCGCCGTTCTCGCCCAGCAGGCACTGCACCGTGCCGGCACGGACATCGAGGCTGACGCCCTCGAGCGCCTGCAGGGTGCCGAAGCGCTTGCCGAGATTGTCGAGAGAAAGCAGCGGCGATTCAGCCGGCCCGTCCATCGCCGCCGCCTCGCCGAACTAGGAGTCGAGAACCTTGATCTTCTTCGACAGCAGATCCTTCTTGATCTCCTCGAGCTTGGCCTTCTGCTCGGGTGTCGCCTTGCAGATGATCATGTCGGAGGATTGCGGACCCATCGCCAGGCCGAATGGCTTGAATTCGGGCTTCCAGGTGCCGGCCACGACCTGCTCGATGGCGTATTCGACCTGGAAGCCGACGCCGGTGACCGAGTAGGCGACGTAGAGCGGATCGGTGCCGCAGCGATCGGTATAGCCGCCGATAAGGTGCGTGCCCTTCTCGCGCGCCGCCTGTTCCATGCCGCGCAGGCCGAGATTGAGGATGTGGTAGTGGATGTCGGCGCCCTGGGCGATGGCGGCCAGCGTCGCCTCCTTGGCCTTGGCGACGTCATCGAAGTCGCCAGTGTAGCTCTCGAAGTACTTGATGTTGGGGTTGATGTACTTGGCGCCTTTGCCGAACTCGATGCCGGCATTCTTGATCGCCGGAATCTCGAGGCCGCCGACATAGGACACGGCACCGGTCTTGGACAGCATGGCGGCGGCAGCGCCCGCCGCGAAGGCGATCTCGGCCTGACGCACGTCGTAGCCCGAGACATTGTCGGGCTTCTTCGGGTCGGCATTGCCGCCGATGATGGCGAACTTCACCTTGGGGAAGCGCGGCGCCACCTTGAAGACCGACGCCTGGGTCTGGCCGCCGACACCGATCACCAGATCGTTCTTGCCGGCCAGCGCCACCAGGACCTGCTCCATGTCGCCGAACTTCACGTTCTCGATGTACTTGACGGTGATCTTGGCGCCGAGCTTCTTCTCGGCGGCCTTCAGACCATCATAACCCGATTCCATCCAGCCCTTGTCGGACTTGGAGCCCGGGATCAGCACGCCCACCGTGAGCGGTCCTGCCGCGCGGACGGGCGCGCCCAAGCCGCCCAGCATCACCAGACCGGCAGCGCCGGCCGTTCCGGTCAAAAACCTGCGACGATCGAAATTGTTCATGGCCCTGCTCCCCCGCCCTTGGCGACAATTCTCAGGCGAGGCAGAGGCAATCGGCGTGCCAACGCGCAGACAGTGAAGCCAAAACGGCGTGGAACTTGCTTTCCACGTGGGGCAATGCCAACCGATTAGACTTTGGGGGAGACCGATGGCCAACAAACTGCACTCGCTGGGGGCGCCGCGCGCCGGTTTCGTGTGGGGCGCCAATGCCCGCGAAGTCGACATGGCCACGAGCCCGGTCAAGCCGGCGCCGCTCAGGATCGCGGCCGCGCCCCAGAACATCACCATCGACCTCAAGCGCAGCGCCATGGTCGTGATCGACATGCAGAACGATTTCTGCGCCAAGGGCGGCTGGGTCGACGCTCTCGGCATCGACTACACGCCCGACCGCAAACCCATCAAGCCCTTGCAGAAGCTCCTGCCGCCGCTGCGCAAGGCGGGCATGCCGGTGATCTGGGTCAACTGGGGCAACCGGCCCGACCTCGCCAACATGCCGCCCAACCAGATCCATCTCTACAAGCCCGCCGGCACAGGCTTTGGCCTGGGCGATCCGGTGCCCGGCAAAGGCGAACCTCCGCTCCAGAAGGACACCTGGCAGGCGGCAGTGGTCGACGAGCTCGTGCAGGAGCCGCAGGACATCAAGGTCGACAAGTACCGAATCAGCGGCTTCTGGGACACGCCGCTCGATTCCATCCTGCGCAACCTCGGCACCCGCACCGTGCTGTTCTCCGGCGTCAACACCGACCAGTGCGTGCTGCACTCGCTGACCGACGCCAATTTCCTCGGTTATGGCTGCGTGCTGGTCGAGGATTGCTGCGGCACGACCTCGCCCGATTTCTGCACCGAAGCCTCGGTGTGGAACGTCAAGAAATGCTTCGGCTTCGTAACCGATTCGGGGAAGATATTGAAGGCCCTGAAGAAATAACCAAGCGATTGCGCGATCTGGTCCTGCTGCCCGGCTTCATGTGCGACAAGGATCTGTGGACCGACATGGTCCCGGATCTGCAGAAGCTGGGCCGGCTGCACTACGGCAACGTCTACGAGGATTCCACGCTCGAAGGCATGGCGCGGCGTGTCATCGACTCCTCGCCCGAGCGCTTCGTGCTGGTGGGCTTCTCGATGGGCGGTTTCGTGGCCCGGGTGCTCTGCCTGATGGCGCCCGAAAGGGTGATTGGCGTTGCCTTCGTCGCTTCCTCGGCGCGCGGATATTCCGAGGAAGAGACCGAACGGCGCAAGAAAGGCTATGGGCCGCTGGGCCGGCCGCCGCGCGCCACGGCGGGCGCGCCGGGCCTGCATCCCGACCGCGAGAACGATCCCGTGCTGATCGCGCGCCTGCGCGGCATGCAGCAACGCCTCGGTCGCGAGGTGCGAGCGCGCCAGGCGGCCCTGGTGCGCCGCGACGGCTACGCCGACCTCGAACGCATCACCTCCCCTTCCCTGGTCGTCGCCTGCCGGCAGGACCGGCTGCGCAGCTTCGCCGAAACCGAGCGCATGGCGCAGCGCCTGCCGCAATCGACCTTCGAGGTGATCGAGGATTGCGGACACATGGCACCATTGGAGCGGCCGCATGAACTGGCCGCCTTGCTTGGCGGCTGGATCAGCCGGGCGGGGTTGTAGGAGCCGACACAAATCGGTCAAGTTCTCGAGCCTCTTGAACCGGCATATCTTCGCCCCATGTTTCGGCATAACGTCCGATCATGAGCGAAGCGCAATCATTATTCGCAGTCTTGAAGCAATCGGCCGACACCGATTGTGTGGCCGCGCTCGAACGGCTGGTCCGGGATGCTCCCGATCGAAGGCTCAGTCGTATCAACGTGCTCGACTTCGCGCGACGCGAAGGCCTCAATGAAGAGCGGGCGATCGCGGCGTTCCTGCATGCGGCGCAGATCGGCCTGTTCGATATGTCGTGGAATGTGCTGTGCCCGAGCTGCAGCGGCGTGGTGAACACCAACGCCTCGCTCAAGAGCGTGCGCTCGAGCGAATATTATTGCGCGTTCTGTGCCCTCAGCAACGAGCCCACCCTCGACGAGATGGTTGAGGTAAGCTTCACGGTGAGCCCGCGCGTGCGCCGGATCGCGGCACACAATCCCGACGAGCTGCCGATCTGGGAATATCACCGCCAGGTCTTCTGGGGCACCGGGGTCGACCTGCCCGAGGACTCGCTCGAGACGATGATGCAGCAGATCACGCTCGATGCCGTCGAGCTGCCGGCCGGCGACAAGGCGATCCTCTCGCTGCAGCTCCCGGCGGGTTTCCTCATCGTCTTCGAGCCGGTGACGCACGCCGCGCAGTTCATCGAGGTCAAGGGCGAGCCGACGGCCGAGCGGCAGAACCTGGCACTCGCCTACCACAATGTCCGCACGCAGACGGGCACCGTGGAACTGCGCCCGGGGCCGCTCCGGCTGGCGCTGGACAATCGGACCGGCGGGCGCGTCCTGCCCTGCGTATGGATCGTCGATGACGCCATGAACGACGTCACCGGCAAACGCAGGCCCTTCCTGACCGCCAAGCGTCTCCTGTCCAACCAGACCTTCCGCGACATCTACCGCACCGACACGCTCGACGTCGACCAGCGGCTGAAGATCACCAGCCTCACCTTCCTGTTCACCGACCTCAAGGGATCGACCGAACTCTATGAACGGGTCGGCGACCTGGTCGCCTTCGATCTGGTGCGCGAGCATTTCCGCGCCCTGCACGAAATCGTCGCGGCCGAGGGCGGCGCCGTCGTCAAGACCATCGGCGACGCGGTGATGGCGACCTTCCTCACGCCTGACCATGCGCTCGCCGCGGCGCTGCGCATGCGCGAGGCGATGCGGCCCCTGAACGAGGGTCATGGCAACGAGGATCTGCTGCTCAAGATCGGCATCCACGAAGGGCCATGCCTCGCCGTGAGCCTGAATGAGCGGCAGGACTATTTCGGGCAGACCGTGAACATCGCTTCGCGCGTGCAGGGCCTCGCGACGTCGCGCTCGATCCTGGCGACCGCCCCGGTGATCCACAACCCGCGCAGCGCCAGCCTGCTCGACGGCACGGGTCAGAAGCCGGTGGTGCAAAGCCACGCCCTTCGCGGTGTCGCGTCGGAAATGGCCGTTTACGAGATTCCCTGAGGTTCGGCAGGCCGCTAGGCCGCCTCCTGCCCGCCCAGATAGGCGTCGCGGATGCGCGGGTCCGAGCGCAATTCGGCGGCCGGGCCATCGAGAATGATGCGGCCGGTCTGCAGCACGTAGGCGTGGTGAGCGATTTCGAGCGCCAGGCTGGCGTTCTGCTCGACCATGAAGACCGTGGTTCCCTCGCGGTTGATGGACGCGATGAGATCGAGCACGCGATCGACCCACAGCGGCGACAGGCCCATGGTCGGCTCGTCCATGCAGATCAGGGTCGGCCGCCCCATCAGCGCGCGGGCCATGGCGACCATCTGCTGCTCGCCGCCGGATAGCGTTCCGGCACGCTGCGACTGCCGCTCGGCAAGCTTGGGGAACTGCGTCAGCACGCGATCGAGATCCTGAGCTATGGCGCGGCGATCCTTGCGGCTGAACGCGCCCATCAGGAGGTTCTCACGTACGCTCATGTCGCCGAACAGGCGGCGCGCCTCGGGGACGGATCCGACGCCGCGGCGCACGATCTGCGGCGTGGTCAGCCCCGAGATGGGCTCGCCAGCGAAGCGGATGAGGCCCGACGCGGGCTTCACCAGCCCCAGGACGATCTTCATCGTCGTCGACTTGCCGCTGGCATTGCCGCCCAGCAGGCAGACGATCTGTCCGCGTCCCACGGTGAAAGCGAGGTCGAAGTGGACCTGCACGGGACCGTAGAAGGTGTTGACGCCTTCGACGGAAAGCAGCGGATCGGCGGGGGGCTTCGCGTCGCTCACTGGGCCGCCTCGGCAACCGACGCCGCGTCGGCGGGAGCGCCGCGACGATGGCCCAGATAGGCTTCTATGACCGCCGGGTCGTTGCGCACATCGGCCGGCTTGCCGTTGGCGATCACCGCGCCTTCGTCCATGACGACGACGCGATCGGAAAGCTGCATCACCATGTCCAGCTTGTGCTCGATGAGGAGGATGGTCAGACCCGATTGCTTGAGCTCGCCGATCAGTCCCTGCATCTCTGCGGTCTCGGTCTGGTTCATGCCGGCCGTCGGCTCGTCGAGCAGAAGTAGGCGCGGTCCAAGCGCCAGCGCACGGGCGATCTCAACTCGCCGCCGGTTGGCGTAGGACAGGCTGTAGGCAAGGTTGTCCTTGCGCGGCAGCAATCGATCGCCGAATCGCGCCAGGATCCGCATCGCCTCCTCGCGCAGATGGGCTTCCTCCGCCCGCACCGCGGCGGGCCTAACGAGAGCGAGCGCCAGTTCCGGCAGGAGTTCCAACAGGAAGAAGGGCCATGGCCAGGACGGTCGCACGGCCTTGAAGCGCACATGCGCGCCGACCAGGACATTGTCGAGCACGCTGAGATTGGCGAAGACGCGGCCGTGCTGAAAGGTGCGCGCGATGCCGAGCGCGGCCAGCCGTTCGGCGGCCAGGCCGGTGACGTCGCGGCCGGCCAGGCGCACAGTGCCGGCGTTTGGATCGTCCAGCCCGGTCACGAGATTGAACAATGTCGTCTTGCCCGCCCCGTTGGGGCCGATGATGCTGACGAACTCGCCCTCGGCCACGTCGAGATCGACATTGTTCACCGCAGTCAGGCCGCCGAAGCGGCGCGTGACGCCGCGGACCTCGAGCAGCGGGCCGGCCGGGGCGCCGGTCATATCGTGCCCATGAGACCCTGCGGCCGGAAGCGCACCAGCAGGAGCAGGACGAGACCGTAGATCAGCACGCGATACTCGGCGGCGACGCGGAACACTTCCGGCAGGCCGACGAGCAGGATCGAACCCACGATCGCGCCCGTGACGTTGCCCATGCCACCCAGGATGACGATGGTCAGGGCAAGGATGGAAAGCTGTGAATTGAAGGTTTCATGGTTGATGTAGGAGTAGATGTGCGAGGTGATGCCGCCGCTGACGCCGGCTGCGAAGCCGCCCACGATGAAAGCCAGTGCCTTGTAGCGATCGAGCCCGATGCCATAGGAACGCGCAGCGATGTCGTCATCGCGCACGGCGCGCAGCACACGACCAAGATGCGAGCCGAGCAGCCTGAACTGCAGCGCCGCCAGGATGACCACGGCACCGAGCGTGAACCAGTACACCGATCTGTCGGTGTCGAGTTCCAGGCCGAACAGCGACAGCGATGGAATGCCTGAAATTCCGATCGGGCCACGGGTCAGGCTCTCCCAGTTGAGGATGACCAGGCCGACGATCTCGCCGATGGCCAGGGTCGCGATCGACAGATAGTGGCCACGCAAGCGGAACGACGGGAAGACGAGGATAGTGCCCAGTGCCGCCGTGATCACGCCCGCCGAGAGGATCGACAGGGTAACCGGCATGCCAAGGTCGATGGACAGCAGCGCCGAGGCATAGCCGCCTATGGCAAGCAATGCCGCCTGGCCGAGCGATATCATTCCCACGGTGCCCGCGATCAGCGTCAGGCTGAGGCCCAGCAGGCCGTACAGCCACGAGTTGGTGAGTATCTGGAGGATATAGGGATCGGGCAGGACCAGCGGCAGCAAGGCGGCGGCGACGGCCACGGCGACCAGCGCAGGCATCGGCACATTGAAAGGCTTGCTGGGCGCGATGAAGGTGCCGGTCATCGGTTCGGGCGGCATCCGGCGCCGGCTGGCGAACAGGCCGTTGGGTTTCAGCACCAGGACGGCAACCAGCAGGATGAAGGCGAACAGGTTGCGGTAGCTCGTCCCGAACAGGGCGATGCCGTAGCTTTCGACAAGGCCGAGCAGAACGCCGCCGGCGATTGCGCCCGGCACGTTGCCCACGCCGCCGATCACCTGGGCGACCACTCCCTTCAGCGTCGCCTGAAAGCTCATGGCCGGATCGATATAGTTGTAGTACATGCCGACCAGCAGGCCGCTCACCGCGCCGAGAGCCGAGGCGATTGCGAATACGGTGCGATTTACCGCGTTGACGTCGACACCCATCTGCTGCGCGGCATCGCGATCCTGGGCGGTGGCGCGAACCGCCCAGCCCAGTCGGGTGAATCGCAGGAAAAAGAAGAGCAGCGCGGCACTCGACAGGCCGATGAACGCGATCAGCAGGTCGAGTGCCCCGATCGTGCCCGAACCGATCTGGAATCTCGTATCCAGCAACTCGCTCGGCAATGCCCGTGGATCAGGCGAGAAGGCAAGCTGGACGAGTTGGTCGAGCACGAAACTCAGGCCGATCGTGGCGAGAAGGGGTGCGATATGGGGTTGGCCCTGCAGCGGCCTGAGCCCGAACCGCTCGATGCCGAGGCCGAGCAGCGCGCCGACCGCAACGGCGATGACGATGGTGAGCGGCAGTGGCGTGCCGAAACGGGTCACCGCCACGAAGCCGGCATAGGCGCCCACGACATAGACCGAGCCGTGGGCGAAGTTGATCAGCCGGCTCACCCCGAAGATCAAGGCGAGGCCGACCGCCAGCAACGCATAGATGTTGCCGATGATAACGCCGTTGACGGTGTAGTCGATCCAGGACGCCACGACGCGCTCCCGGAGCGGTCAGCGGACCGCCGCCCCGCCCTCCCACAGGGTGAAACGGCCGTCCTTGACGACCAACTCGACGTTCTTGGCGCCCGAAACGCGGCGCGTCGCCGGATCGAACGTCGTCTTGTCGAAGATCACGCTGGGGACGTCCTTCACCTTGGCCAACCCGTCGTGGATCGACTTGCGGTCGATGCCGAACTCGCGCATCACCTGGGCCATCAGGATCATGGTGTCGTAGGCATAGGCGTTGAAAGCATCGGGCTCCTTGTTGTACTTGGCCTTGAACTTGGCGACGAAGCTGCGCACCTGCGGCCGCGGATCCTCGGGAAAGTAGCGCGACGCCGTGTAGACGCCCTCGACGGCATCGCCGCCCAGCTCGACGAACTTGGGCGAATAGACCGAGCTCGCCGCGACCGTCGGCAGGTTGATCCCCGCCTGCTTGACCTGCCGGGCGATCAGGGCGGCGTCGGAGTAATAGGAGATCAGCATCAGGCCGTCCGGCTTGGCGTCGCGCACGCGCACCAGGGTCGAGCGGAAGTCCTTCTCGTCCGGCATGTAGCCCTCGACGGCCACGATCTCGGCGCCCAGGTCCTTGGCGGCCTTGACGAAGATGTCCTTGCTGGTGCGTCCCCAGTCGGTATTGAGATGAAGCACCGCGATGCGCTTCAGCCCGAGTCGTTTGACGGCATAGGCGGCGCTGAGCGGCTGCTCGTCCGCCTGGCTGACCGAGTTGCTCCACATGTAGTCGCCGCCTTTGGTGAAATCGGGGTGCGAGTTGGTGAAGCCGAACTGGACGAGCTTGGCCTTCTGGTAGATCGGCGACGCGGCCATCGAGGCGGAACTCGAGAAATCGCCCAACTCGACCACGATGCGCGGATCGGCGACGAATTTCTGGGCCACCGCGACGGATTGGCGCGGATCGCTTTGCGTATCCTCGAAAATGTAGGCGAGCGGCCTGCCCTTGATGCCGCCGGCACCGTTGATCTCGTCGAGAGCAAGGTCGAAGCCCTGCTTCCACTGGGCGCCATA
The DNA here is from genome assembly GCA_963843185.1 of uncultured Alphaproteobacteria bacterium. Classification (GTDB taxonomy): domain Bacteria; phylum Pseudomonadota; class Alphaproteobacteria; order Reyranellales; family Reyranellaceae; genus Reyranella. Next base: position 65,350 of record CAWJJJ010000020.1, on the reverse strand, counting down.
CTGGGCGTTGGGGCCCGTCAGCGGACCGCTGACGCCGAGATAGATCGGCTCTCCTTTCGCCGGCTCCGCCTGGGCGCCGGTGGGGACGATGGACAGGAGAAGGAGCGCGGCGGCAGCGCCAATACTGAAGCGACGGTTGGCTGCGGACATTAGGGACCTCACAAGGACGTGGTTTCGGCGAACGGGCGTCGAACGTTGCAGAGGCGTCATCTCCGGCAAAGAGAATCTCTTGTCGAGGAATTGCGCGTTGAAATCACATTCTTCTGCCGTTCAATGACATGAGGAAAGTAATGCACGGACTGTACCATCTCATGCGCGGTTTCCAGTGGCGCCAGCACGACTGGCCCGCCGCAGCGCAATGCGCGTTCAGCCGGGACGCCGGCGCAGGGCGTCGACGATGGCGACAAGCCGATTGCCTTGCGGCGTCGCGGGGTCGAGCAGCCGTTCGCGCGGCGTCGTCTCAGCGAGGCGGCTGAGCTCCATCAGCGCCCGCACGTGCTGGCGGCGCGTCAGACGATGCTCGCTGGACCGATGGCGGAAGAACAGGCGAGCCATCTGGCCCTCACCCATCAGCGCACTCACCTCCGCTGCCGTCACGTAGACCACGAAGCAGGTGAAGATCCAGATCTGGATGGCGGCGAAGCGGCGCCAGGAGAAGTCCGCAGCCGCTGCTTCGAAAGCAAGCGTCAGGCCCCTGTCGTCGAATGCAAGATGGATGAACCGTTCCAGGATGCGCACGACCAGCACGACCAGTGTGTAGAATACGGACTTGTAGAGAATCGGCTGGATCAGTGGCGCGCCGCGAAAGCGGTCGATCAACTTGATGTTGTTCACCACCAGGACAGACTTGCCGACGATCAACGCCGTCGTGGTCGCGAGCAGGAAACCTGAGAGGCGAAACCAGTAATCATGGACCAGGAGGTTGGTCGTGAAGACGATCAGATTGAAGGCGACGAAGAATTAGAGGGTCGGCGGCAGCAGGTGCTCGAAGACGCCCACAAAAAAGCGCCCGACGCGCGCCGGAGCCACTGCCATACTCACATGCTGCCCCCGTCGACCACGAAGTTCTGCGCCGTCACCAGCCGGCTGTCATCGGCAGCAAGCCACAACGCCATGCGGGCGATGTCGGGCGGATAAAGCTTCTCCTTGAGGCACTGTCTCTTCATCAGATCGGCCTCGGCCTCGGGTGTCAGCCAGAGATCGATCTGACGCTGGGTCATGATCCAGCCGGGCGTGATCGAATTGAGACGGATCTTGTCGGGACCGAGGTCGCGGGCGAGGCCGCGCTGCATGCCGATCACCGCCGCCTTGGCGGCCTGGTAGACCGACAGCCGGGGCGTCATGGCGTGATAGCTCACCGAGCTGAAATTGACGATCGAGCCGCCCCCCGCCTTCTTCATGCCGGGTGCCACGGCCTGGATGGCGAAATACTGATGCCGCAGGTTGACCGCGATGCGCTCGTCCCAGAAAGCGGGCGTCACCTCCTCCATCGTGTGCCGGTCGTCGCGCGCGGCGTTGTTGATCAGCACGGTGATCGCTCCCAACCGGCCGGCCATGTCGGCGAGCGCCGCCTGATAGGCCGCGATGTCGCGCACGTCGCACTTGGCGAACAGCGGTTGCGGATGGCCGGCGGCCGCGATCCTGCCGGCGAGCGATTTGGATGCTGCCTCGTCGATATCGACGAAGCCCACCTTCGCCCCTTGCGCGGCGAAATGCTCGACGATCGAGGCGCCGATGCCCGAGCCGCCGCCCGAGACGAACACGACGCGATCCTTGAGGCTGGGATAGGAGGCGAAGGAGGGCATGGTTCCTCACAAGTCGGACAGGTGGAAGCTGATCTCGCCCGCAAGCGTAGCGCCCGGCGCCAGCAGGGCCTCGCCCACTTTGCCGTTGGCATGGCTTACCGGCTCGACGCAGAAATACGGACGGCCCGGCGGCACATAGATCACGGCGTGGCGAAACGGTTCGCTCGCCGCGAGCTCGAGCCGCAGCCGCTGGCGCGGCCAGAGCACGGTTGCCCGTCCGTCCCAGCCGTCGAAGCAATTGTCGAGCACGATGTCATCGACCTTGCGCGGCCTGGAAAAGTCCCATTCCGATGGCACGGCGATGCGGGTCGTCGGCAGCACCTCGGCATCAGCGAGCCAGACCGCGGCCGCGTGACAAGTGAGTTCGGTTTCGCCGTCGCGCCTGAAGAACGGATGCAAGCCCAGCCCCGCCGGCACGGATTTCTGCTCGAGATTGTCGATCGCCATGGCAAGCACAAGCCGTTCACTGTCGAGATGAAACGCCTGGCGGGCACGGTAGCGGAACGGCCAGCCGCTTCGTCCATCGTGGACATAGGACAGCTCGGCCGAGTGGGCGTCGTGGCGAACCACGTTCCACGCGACAGCCCACCCGTCGCCGTGCATGGGCTGCCGCACGCCCGGCCAGTTGGGCGCAAGGGTGATCTCGCCGCCGTCGAAGACCAGCCGACCGTTGGCGATCCGGTTGGAGAAGGGCACGAGCGGAAAGGCCGACGCGTTGTTGCCTTTGCCGGAGGAGATAGCCTCCGGCGTCATGGCACGCAGCACGTCGGCGCCGTCCACGGTGAAGCGGGCGATGGAGCCACCGGCCGAAGGCGCAAGATCGACACCGAGCCGGCCTGTCCGCAACGACAAAAGCGTCATGGCCTCGGCTCTACCTGCATCTCGACGCGAAATCCAGATCGGCGCGCTTTATTGGGCACGGCGACAGCGTAGAGCGCGCCGTGTTGGTGACCCGCGAGGTCCAGATGCTGGTCTGGTCGATCAGGAACGCGATCGCCACTGCAGAGCCTGGCGGCCGGCGCCGTGAAGGGCTGAAGGGGACCGCTGGGCGACACGACGGCATGGCCCCCGCTCGGCCCGCTGGCCTATGATCCGGCGCTTTTGGACCGAGACCGGGAAGGAAATGTCGATGTCGACGAACATGCTGAAAAAGCGGCTGCAGGCGGGCAAGGCCTGCGTCAACGCCTGGCTGGCCATCCCCAGCGGCTTCTCGGCCGAGACCATGGCGCAGTGCGGCTGGGACAGCGTCACCGTCGACATGCAGCACGGCGTGCAGGACTACCATTCGATGGTCGCCTGCTTCCAGGCGATGGACAAGCATCCCGTCACGCCGCTGGTGCGCGTGCCGTGGAACGAGCCCGGCATCATCGGCAAGGTGCTGGACGGCGGCGCCTGGGGCGTGATCTGCCCCATGATCAACAATGCCGCCGAGGCCAAGGCACTGGTCTCCTATGCGCTCTATCCGCCCAAGGGCAAGCGCAGCAACGGCCCGATCCGCGCCGGCGCCTACGGCGAGGCGACGCCCTACCAGGCGACCGCCAACGACGAAGTGCTGGTCATCCCGATGATCGAGACGCAGGAGGCGATCGACAATATCGACGCCATCCTCGACGTGCCGGGCATCAGCGGCATCTATATCGGCCCCAGCGACCTCGGTCTCTCGCTCGGCCTGGTGCCCAAGCTCGACCGCGAGGAGCCGCAGATCCTGGCGATCTACGACAAGCTTCTCGCCGCCACCAAGAAGCGCAACCAGTTTGCCGGAACTCCACAACGGCACGGCGGGCTACGCCGCCAAGATGATCGGCAAGGGCTTCCGCTTCGTCACCATCGCCAACAACTCAGGCCTCATGGCCATGGCCGCGCGCGCCGCAGTCGCCCAGACCCGCAAGGAAGCGGGCGCGGTCGCCGACAAGTAACGGCGTGCGAATCGCCAATGCCACGCTGCCCGACGGCAGCAAGCACGACATCGACGTCGAAGGAGGGCGGATCGCCGCCCTCCTCCCGGTCTCGGGTCAGGCGGCGGTGGGTGACAGGCTCGATCTCGGCGGCGCGCTGGTGCTGCCGCCGCTGGTCGACGGCCATATCCATCTCGACAAGACCCTGCTCGGCCTGCCCTGGGTGCCCAACCAGTCGGCCGGCAATCGCGTCGCCGACCGTATCGAGGCCGAGCGTCGGGTGCGCGCGAGCGCGGACGGTGCCGGAAGCCGTGACCGGCGCCAACCTGGTGCGCCAGGTCGTGGCGAGCGGCACGCTTCACATGCGCAGCCATGTCGACATCGACAACCAGCTTGGTCTCGCGCAATCTCCATGAAATCCTGAAGGTGCGCGAGCGCTTCCGCGACCTGGTGACGATCCAGATCGTGGCCTTCCCGCAAAGCGGCATCCTGCGCTCGCCAGGCACGGCCGAGCTTCTGGACGCCGCCATCGCCGAAGGCGCCGACCTGCTGGGCGGCCTCGATCCGGTCGGCATCGACGGCGACCTCGACGGCCATCTCGATCCGATCTTCGCCATCGCCGAACGGCGCGGCGTGGGCATCGACATCCATCTGCACGACAGCGGCGAGAGCGGCATCGCCCAGCTCGCGGCGATCGCGCAGCGGACGGAGGCGGCCGGCCTCAACGGCAGGGTGGCGGTGAGCCACGCCTTCGCGCTCGGCTCCGTGCCGACCGACCTGGCCGAACGCACCGCCGATCTCCTGGCCGAAGCCGGCGTCGCCATCATGAGCCACGGCCCCGGAGGCGCGGTGGTGCCGCCGCTGAAGCTCCTGCGCGAGCATGGCGTCGAGGTGTTCGGCGGCTCCGACAATATCCGCGATGCCTGGTCGCCGTTCGGCAACGGCGACATGCTGGAGCGCGCCATGATGATCGGATACCGCGCCAACTTCCGGCACGACGCGGAGCTGGCTCTGGCCTTCGACATGGTGACCGCTGCGGCGGCCCGCGTGCTCGGCATCCTGCCCTATGGACTATCAGTCGGCGGGCCGGCGGATTTCGTTGTGGTCGACGCCTGGACCCTGGCCGAGGCCGTCGCCGCGCACCCCAGGCGCAAGCTCGTGATCAAAGCCGCTCGCGTTATCGCCGAGGATGGCGTACTCCTCGCCTGACGAACGAAGGGTTTGAGACATGGACCTGCCCCTGGACGACCGCCTGCAGATCGGCGTGCAGACGATCCACCGGCGCACGGAACCGGCCGACGGCCCGTGGCTGCCGACGATCGACGAGATGCGCACGCTGGTCGAGCTGGTCGACCTGGGCGGCTACGATTCGCTTTGGGTCGGCGACCACATCTCCTTCGCGCTTCCCATTTTCGATCCCCTGCTCCAGCTCGCCCAGGCCGCGGTCATAAGCCGCCGCCTGCAGCTCGGCACGGCGGTCTACCTCCTGCCGCTGCGCCATCCCACGCCGGTGGCCAAGCAGGCCTCGACCCTCGACCACCTGACCGAGGGCCGGTTCATCTTCGGCGTTGGAGTAGGCGGCGAATTCCCCAAGGAGTACGAGGCGTGCGGCGTGCCGATCGGCGAGCGCGGCGCGCGCCTGTCCGAAAGCCTCGCGGTGATGCGCAAGCTGTGGACCGGCGAGCCCGCGTCACACCAGGGCCGCTTCTTCCAGTTCGAGGGCGTGACGATGCAGCCGCCGCCGCGCCAGGCCGGCGGCCCGCCGATCTGGTGCGGTGGCCGGTCCGACGCGGCGCTGCGGCGCATCGGGCGCCTGACCGACGGCTGGATGTCCTATGTCGTGACACCGGACATGTTCCGCGAAGGGCTGCAAAAGATCGCGGACGCGGCGGGCGCCGCGGGACGTGTCTTCAATCGCGGGTTCGGCACCTCGCATCTGCTGTTCACGCGGGTCGACGACACCTACGAAAAGGCGCTCGATGCCGCGACCCTCTCGCTCAGCACGCGATACGCGATGGACTTCCGCAAGGCCGCCCAGCGCTACTGCGCGCTCGGCCCGCCGGCTGCGGTCGTCGACAGCATCCGCAAGTTCTACGCGGCGGGCGTTCGCCATCTCATTCTCGACTTCGTCGGCCCCTACGAGGAGCGCTACGCGGAGATCGAGCGCTTTGCTCGCGATGCGCTGCCGCTGCTGGCGGACTTGCGCAGGCCATGATCGTCACAGCTTTGTAGGAGATAGCCATGCGCCTCGGCATGCTTCTGAAATACTCCGGCGCGCCCAACAGCCTCGCGATGGCAGAGGTGCTGGAGGCCGAACGTCTCGGCTACGACTTGGTGTGGAGCGGCGAGGCCTACGGAACCGACGCCGTGACGCCAACGGCCTGGGTTCTTGCCCGCACGACGCGGATCAGGGCCGGAGTCGGCATCATGCAGATGCAGGCACGCACCCCCGCCTGCACCGCGATGACGGCGCTCACTCTGCAGGCGCTGTCGAACAACCGGTTCCTCCTGGGAATCGGCGCCTCCGGGCCGCAGGTCGTCGAAGGCTGGCATGGCGTGCCGTTCGGCAAGCCGATGGCACGCACCCGCGAATATATCGACATTCTGCGCAAGATCCTGAAGCGGGAGGCGCCGCTGGAGCATGACGGCGAGCTTTACCAGATCCCCTACAGGGGAGCCGGGGCGACCGGCCTCGGCAAGCCGCTGAAAAGCATCCTGCACGGCGATCCGAACATGCCGATCTATGCCGCCTCGATCACGCCGATCGGTCTCAGGACGGCGGGCGAGGTGGCCGACGGCGTGCTGCCCATCTTCATGTCGCCGGAGAAGGCCAAGCTCGTGACCGAGCCGCTTCTGCAGGGCCTCGCCCGGGGGCGCGCTGGCCGGAGCCTCGCGGACTTCGACGTGGCGCCCTTTGTCCGCATCTCCCTGGGCGCCGATCTGCAGGCCTGTCGCGACGCGCTGAAACCGGAGCTAGCGCTCTACATCGGCGGCATGGGCGCGCGAACGAAGAACTTCTACAACGATTTCACCAAGCAGCTGGGCTACGAAGGCGCCGCCGCGAAAATCCAGGACGCCTTTCTCTCTGGCCGGCGCGCCGAGGCGATCGCTGCGGTTCCCGACGCCCTGGTGGACGAAACCTCCCTGGTCGGAAGCGCCGAGCGCATCAAGGATCGCCTGCAAGCCTGGAAAGAGGCCGGCAAGAGAAACGAAGTCGGCTCGATGCTGCTGAGCGGCGTCAACCTCGACTCGCTGCGTGTGGCCGCCGAAGCGGTTCTTTGAATTAGCCGACGATCTCGCCGCGGAACGCCCAGCGGGTCATGCGCTTCTCGACCAGGGCGCAGATCGCGTACATCAGCACGCCCATGATGGCGATGGCGAACAGGCCGGCGAAAGTCGTGGGCGCATCGTTGCGCGCGCTGGCCGACAGCATCAGGAAGCCGATGCCGTTGTTGCCGCCCACCGTCTCGGCGATCACCGAGCCGATGAAGGCGAGCGTGATCGCCACCTTGAGGCTGGCGAAGAGATAGGGCATGGCGCGCGGGATGCCGACCTTGGTCAGGATCTCGGTGCGCGTGGCGCCCAGGCTGCGCAGCACGTCGCGCATCTCGGGCTCGATCGTGGCGAGGCCGGTGGCGACGTTGACCACGATGGGGAAGAAGCTGATGACGAAGGCGGTGATGACGGCCGGCAGCGAACCGACACCGACCCAGATCATAAGGATCGGCACCAGCGCGACCTTCGGAACGGCATTGAAGGCGATCAGCAGGGGATAGAGCCCCGAATAGACGAACGACGAGGCGCCGATCGCCAGGCCGAGCAGCAGGCCACCGGCGATCGCCAGCAGGAAGCCGATCACGGTCGTCCACAACGTGTCCCAGCAGTACGCCATGAGGATGTCGAAGCGGGCCACGAACACGGTGAAGATCTTCGTTGGTTTGGGCAGGATGATCTCCGGCACCTCGAAGACGATGCAGGCGATCTGCCAGATGATCAGCAGCACGGCTGTGGCCAGCCACGGCATCGCGATGCGCAGTGCCTCGCGCCTGAAATCAGTCACGGTGCCGTCCTCATGGGGCATGCTCCTGCGAGATGCGGTCGCGCAGCTCATGGACGGTCTCGACGAAATGCGGCTCGAATGTCGTTGCCAGCGAGCGCGGTCGCGGTATGTCGATCTTCTTTGTGAGGACGATGCGGCCCGGCCGCCGGCTCATGACATAGACGGTGTCGGCGAGAAAGACGGCCTCGCGCAGGTCGTGGGTCACCAGCACGCCGGTGAAGCGCTTCTCGAGCCACAGCGCCTGCATGACGCCCCACAGCTCCTCGCGGGTGAAGGCGTCGAGCGCGCCGAACGGCTCGTCGAGCATCAGCAGCTCGGGCTCGTGAATCAGGGCGCGGCAAAGATTGGAACGCTGCTGCATGCCGCCCGAGAGCTGCCAGGGGATACCTTCGCGCGAAATCGGCGAGGCCCACCGTCTCGAGAAGCTTCATCGCGCGCGCCTCGTATTCGGCACGATGGCGGCGGAAGCGGCGCTTGTGCGGCTCGACCACCTCCATGGGCAGCAGGATGTTGTCCATGGTCGTGCGCCAGGGCATCAGGGTCGGGTTCTGGAACGCCATGCCGACGCCCTTGATCGGCCCCGTCACTTTCTCGCCCGCCACCCGCACCTCGCCGCCCGAGGCGGGCAACAGGCCGGTGACCAGCTTCATGATCGTCGACTTGCCGCAGCCCGAGGGGCCGACCACGGCGATGAACTCGCCCTTGTCGATGCTGAAGGTGGCATCGGCCAGGGCGAGGGTCGTTTCCTTGCCGAGACGGTAGGTGAGACTGACGCCTTTCAGCTCGACGAAGGACATCCCTATTTGGCGACCATGCGATCGGCCTTGGGCGGGAGGTACTTGTTGGTGAAGACCTTGTCCGGGGCCGGTGCCGCCGGCAGGCCGAAGGCCTCGGACACCAGCTTGACCGACTTTGCAAAGCGCGCCGGATCGACATCACCCATGCCGTTGGCCTTGACGTAGGGCGTCAGCACATTTTCCTTCAGCGAGATCTGCAGGCGCTCGGTCTCGAGCGCCTCGTCGATCAGCGGATCGCGCTTCCTGGCCGCGGCGATGCCGAGCTTGTTGTCGGCGATGACGTCCTTCCAGCCCTTGAGCGTGGCGCGGATGAAGCCCTTCACCGCCTTCTCGTCCTTGGCCATCTCCGGCGAGACGACGATGCCGTTGCCATAGACGTCCATGCCGTAGTCGACGTAGCGCATGGCGACGATGTCGTCGAACTTCACGCCGCGCGCCTTGAGGTCGAGCATCGACGAGAAGTAGTGGCCCGAGATGAAGTCGACCGTGCCTTGCACCAGGCTCTGCTCGCGCAGCTGCGGCGTGAGGTTGACATGCTCCCACTTGGTGATGCCGTTCAGCTTGGCGAAGGCCGGGAACAGGCGGAAGCTGGCGTCGAACACCGGCGCGCCGAGCTTCTTGCCCTCGAGATCCTTCGGCCCCTTGATGCCGCTCTTCTTCAACGCATAGACGCCGAACGGCGCGAAATCGTAGGCCATGAAGACGCAGAGGACTTCCTTGCCCGGATTCTTGGCGTTGTACTCGATGGTCGAGTTCACGTCGGCGAAGCCGATCTGGTAGGCGCCGGTCGCCACGCGTTGCACGGCCCCGGCCGAGCCCTGGCCGGGATCCATCGTCACGTCGAGACCCTCGGCCTTGTAGTAGCCCTTCTCCAGCGCCACCAGGAACGGCGAGGTCGGACCCTGGAACACCCAGTCGAGGGTGAATTTGATCGGTGTCTGCGCCTGCGCGGACAGGCTGACCAACGTCAGAGCGACGGCGGCCGCTCCGCCCAGCCATTTGGCGAATTTGTTCATGTCTCTTTGTCCCTCGTGAGGTTCCCCGTCCGGCAACTCTTAGGCGGACTGCCCACGTCCGCCAAGGGGATATCAGGCAGATTCTATGCCAGCCTGCTGCGTGGCCACGAGGCGGGCGAAGGCGCCGCCGCGGTGGCCTACGAGTTCCTGGTAGCCGCCCTGCTCGACGACCCGGCCGTGCTCGAACACCACGACGCGGTCGGCATCGCGGATGGTCGAGAGGCGATGGGCGATCACGAAGGTCGTGCGGCCCTGCATCAGCGTCGCCAGCGCCTTCTGGATGCGCGCCTCGGTGACGGAATCGAGCGCACTGGTCGCCTCGTCGAGGATCAGGATCGGCGGATCCTTCAGCAACGCGCGGGTGATCGCCAGGCGCTGGCGTTCGCCGCCCGAGAGCGTCATGCCGCGTTCACCCACCAGAGTCTCGTAGCCCTGCGGCTGGCGCAGGATGAAGTCATGCGCCTCGGCAAGCTTGGCCGCCTCCTCGAGCTCGGCCTGGGTGGCGTCAGGCTTGCCGATGCGCAGGTTGTCGGCGATCGAGCGGTAGAACATCGTGCTGTCCTGGAACACCACACCGATGTTGCGGCGCAGCGACTCGAGCTTGATGTCGCGATGGTCGATGCCGTCGATGCGGATGGTGCCGGACTGCGGATCCCACATGCGGTGCAGCAGCGACAGGGCCGTGCTCTTGCCGGCGCCCGTCGGGCCGACGAAGGCGACTTTCGTTCCGGCCGGCACCTTCAGGGAGAAATGGACGAGCGCCGGGCGCCGGCCGTCATAGGAGAAATCGATGTCGTCGAACTCGACGTCACCCTTGGCCCGGCCGATGTCCAGGCCGTGCGGATTGTCCGGCACCGTCGACTGGGAATCCAGCACACGGAAGAAATCCGCAAGGACCGGCATCTGGAAGAAGACGCGGCTCACGAAGCCCGAGGCCTGGTCCATGCGGCTGATCAGCATGGTGGCGAAACCCATGAAGCTCACGATCTCGCCGACGGTGGCCTCACCCTTGGTGTAGAGCCAGGTGCCGAGCACGAAGATCAGGATTATGGTTACGGTCGAGGCGGCCCGCGTCATGACCGACAGGAGCGCCCACCAGTTCAATACCGGGAATTGCGCGGCCAGTGTCTCCCGCATGATGCTGTGCATCTCGCGGGTCTCGGCGGTCAGGCGCACGAAGCTCTGGATGAGATTGATGTTGCCCAGCGCATCGCCGGCGCGGCTGGCCAGCTCGCTGCGCAGGTTCTCGACGTCGTGCTGGAGGCGGTCGGTGCGATTCACCACCCAGATGTTGGCGGCCGCGAAGAACAGGATCAGGACGACCAGCAGCACGCCCAGCCGCCAGTTCATGAACAGGCTGAGCGGCAGCATGATGAACAGGGCGACGAAGGTGGCGAGGTTCTCGCGGAAGAACGACAGCCAGATGGCGAACAGATCGTCGACGCCGGTCAGCATGATCTTGATCAGCCGTCCGGAGTGCTGGGCGTTGTGGAACGAGAAGGGCAGCACCAGCACGTGCTCGAAGAAATTGGCCATCGCGCCCAGCCGGCGGCGGTGGGCCATGCGGTCGGCCTGCAGCGAGACCACGATGTTGGCGGCGATGCCGCCCAGGCCGACGATGGCCCACAGCACGAGCAGGTGCCCGGCGTCGATCCACAACATCTCGGTCGACTTGTCCTTGGCGGTTGCGAGGAGATCCACCACCTTGCCGAACAGCACTGGTTCGTAGAACTGCAGGGCCGCGACGGCGACGTTGGTAAGCGCGAGCACGATCGCGAGCCCGCGCTCGGCGCGCAGCAATCCGATCACCCGACCGTAGACGTGGAAGAATTCCATTCGATCCCGTCAGCTCATCCGCGTCATGTCGTCCTGAGCGAAGCGAAGGACCTCATCGCCGCTTGCCACGGGCATGAGATCCTTCGCTCCGCTCAGGATGACGGGCGGGCCGATAACCATGCCTAGCTCGCTTGCTGAACGCCGAGGAAGCGTTCGACCGTGCGCACGAAGAAGCTGACGCCGAACGGGATCGCCAGGTCGTTGAAGTCGTAGCGCGAATTGTGCAGGCTGACGGCATCGGCGCCGCCGCCGTTGCCGAGCCACACCATGGCGCCCGGCACCCGTTCCAGCATGTAGGAGAAATCCTCCGCGCCCATGCTGGGCCGGACATTGTCCTGCACCGCATGCTCGCCGCACACGCCGGCCGCGACATCGATGGCGAAGCGCGCGCGATCGACATTGTTGACCGTGGGCGGATAGCCCGGCTTGTGCTCGATCGCGATGGTGACGCCGTGCATCTTCTCGGCGCCCTGGCAGATCTCCTCGATACGCCGCTTCACCAGAACGCGGTTCGCCGGGGTCGTGGTCCGGGTGGTGCCGCCGATATGGACGTCGCCCGGGATCACGTTGTAGGCCGAACCCGCCTTGAAGAACCCGACCGTCACGACCGTCGAATCGATCGGGTCGATGTTGCGGCTGACGATGGTCTGCAGCGCCAGCACGATGTTGGCCCCCGCCACCATGGGATCCACGGTCAGGTGCGGGTGCGCGGCGTGGCCACCCCGGCCGGTGATGCGGATGTCCCAGCGGTCGGCTGCGGCGAGCAGCGGCCCGCCTCTTGTGACGATGTGGCCAAGCGGTATGCCCGGCTTGTTGTGGATGGCGAAGACGGCGTCACAGGGAAGCTTGTCGAACAGGCCGTCCTCGATCATCGACTTCGCTCCGCCACCGCCTTCTTCCGCGGGCTGGAAGATGAAGTGCACGGCGCCTTCGAAGTCACGCGTCTCGCTCATCACCTTGGCCGCGCCCAGCAACATGGCGGTGTGGCCGTCATGGCCACAGGCGTGCATACGGCCGGGATTCCGCGAGCGATGCCCGAAATCATTGGTTTCATCCATCGGCAAACAGTCCATGTCGGCGCGCAATCCGATAGACTTCAACGAATTGCCCTTGCGCAAGGTTCCGACGACGCCGGTCTTGCCCAGGCCGCGGGTGACCTCGAGGCCCCATTCGGCAAGCCTGGCGGCGACGATGTCGGAGGTCCGGTTTTCCTCGTAGGCCAACTCGGGATGGGCATGGATGTCGCGGCGAATGGCGGCAATCTCGCCCTGGATTTCAAGCGAACGAGGAAGAACGGGCATCAAGGAACTCCGGTTGGAACGACAGGCATCTTGGCCCACAGTAACACGATGTTGCCTCTGCAGGCTGTCGAAGACGCGGCGGACATCATCTACGCCGCCATGCCGCCCACCCCGCAATACGCATGGCCGTTGCTCGCCGGGCGCACGGGTTGCGAGGTTTGGGTGAAGCACGAGAACCACACGCCGACCGGCGCCTTCAAGGTGCGCGGCGGGTTGGTCTACATCGACCAGCTGAAGAACGCGCGGCCCGCCCTCAAGGGTGTAATCAGCGCCACGCGCGGCAATCATGGCCAGAGCATCGCGCTCGCCGCCGGGAGGGCCGGCATCGCCGCCACCATCGTCGTGCCGCGGGGCAATTCGGTGGAAAAGAACGCGGCCATGCGGGCCTTCGGCGCGGAACTGGTCGAAGCAGGCCACGATTTCGATGCCGCGCGCGACGCCGCGGTCCGGCTGGCCGGGGAACGCGGCCTGGTCATGGTGCCGTCCTTCCATCGCGATCTGGTGCGCGGCGTGGCGACCTACGCACTGGAGCTGTTTCGCGCCGCGCCGCCGCTCGACACGGTCTATGTGCCGATCGGCCTTGGCTCCGGCATCTGCGGCGTGATCGCCATGCGCGATGCGCTCAGCCCCTCGACCAAGGTGGTGGGCGTGGTGTCGACCGAGGCGCCCGCCTATGCCCTTTCCTTCGTCGCGGGAAAGGTGGTGGCGACCAACAGTGCCGACACCATCGCCGATGGCATGGCCGTGCGCGGGCCCGATGCCGAGGCGCTCGAAGTCATCCTGAAAGGCGCCGACCGCATCGTGCAAGTGAGCGACGCGCAGATCGGCGCCGCCATGCGCGCCTACTATGAGGACACGCACCAGCTCGCGGAAGGCGCCGGTGCGGCGCCGCTGGCAGCCCTGATGCAGGAACGCGAACGGATGACGGGCAAGCGGGTGGCGCTGGTGCTGAGCGGCGGCAATATCGACCGGCCGCTCTACTTGCGCATGCTCGCCGATCGTGCTGCCATCTAGCCAGGCAATGGAAATCGTTACCCTTCTCGTGGCGGTTCAACTCGCACAAGCGACTGTCACGCCTGCGGCCCGATGCGCCCAGCTCGTGGCGTTCTACGACCGCTTCGGCGTTGGCCGCAGCAACAACTCCGATGGCCGGCGCAATCACACGCGCAAAGCGGCAGAGTTCTATTGTCAGAGAGGCGATTACCAGAAGGGCATCGCCATCATGGAAGACCTGCTGCGCAAGAAGGCCTTCACCGTGCCGCCGCCCGCATCGCGCGATACTGTACCGCCGCTGGAATTGCCCGAGTACGGGTCTAGCGGCGCGCCTTCGACGCGAGTTGAGGGATTGGTGCCCAGGCCAGCTCGCTCTTCACCGCCTGCATGATGAAGGACGAGCGCGTGCCGCGGACGCCGGGCATGCGCAGCAGCGCCTTCAACGCGAACTCGCTGAAACCGGCGAGATCGGGCGTCAGCACGTGCAGCAGGAAATCCATGTCGCCCGTCACGGCGTAGCAGGCCACCACCTCGGGCCGCGCACGAATCGCCGCCTCGAATGCTTCGACGGTCTTCTCCGAGTGATCGTCGAGGGTGACCTGCACCAGGGCCTGGAGGCCAAGCCCCAGTGCCGGTGGAGAAACCAGCGCGGCATAGCGCGTGATCACGCCCTCCTCTTCCAGCCGCTTGACCCGCCGCTGGCACGGCGTCGCCGACAGGCCGACCCTGTCCGCCAGGTCGACGATCGGCAGACGCCCCTCAGCCTGGAGCGTGGCGACGATGCGTCTGTCTATGTCATCGAGCTCGATCATGGGTATTTCAGTCAACCAACCTGGATTCTGGAGAGAATATCCCTAAAACGCGACTGACAACAGGCCAACTTCGCCGGGATTCACTCCGCCTCACGTCCCCATATTGGCTTTATGAACCTTGCCCCTCTTGAGAACCTGCGTGGCGACTACGGCGGCATGGCAGCCGACTGGACGGTGGCGCAGCATGCCCACCTCTATTCGGACGAAGACCAGGCCGTGTGGCGACTGCTCGTCGAGCGCCAGACCGCGCTTGCCGAGCGCCATGCCTGCGACGAGTTCCTGCAGGGCCTGACGACCCTCGGCATCGGCGACGCCATTCCCGACTTCGCGTCCATCAACGCGCGGCTCGAGCCGCTGACCGGCTGGCGCATCGTCGGCGTGCCGGGATTGATCCCCGACGCCATCTTCTACGACCATCTCGCCCACCGCCGCTTCCCCCTGACGGTGTGGATCCGCACCCGCGCCGAGCTCGACTACCTGGTCGAGCCCGACCTCTTTCACGACTTCTTCGGCCACGTGCCACTGCTCGGCAACCCGGTGTTCGCCGACTACATGCAGATCTACGGCCAGCGCGGCGTCGAGGCCGGGTCGAGGGTCGACCTGCTGGCGCGCCTCTATTGGTACACGGTCGAGTTCGGCCTGATCCGCACCCCCAAGGGCCTCAAGGCCTACGGCGCCGGCATCCTGTCCTCGGCCGCCGAGGTGAAGCACGCGATCGAGGACAAGGACGTCGAACGCCTGCCGTTCGAGGCGACGACCGTGATGCGCCGCCCCTACGAGATCGACAGGCTGCAGAACACCTATTTCGTGCTCGACGACTTCCGCCAGCTCTTCGAGGCGGCGCAGACGCGGGTTGCTTAGGCGCGCTTCAGCAGCACAAGTCCGTCGACGGCCACGACTTCCTCGCCTTCACGCTTGACCAGCAGTGGATTGATCTCGGCCTCCGACACCTCGGCAAAGGCTGGGTGCGCCAGGGTCGAGAAAGTCGCGATAGCCTTCGCAAGCTCTGCCACGTCGCCGCGCGGCAGGTTGCGGTAGCCGCGGATCGTGGCGAGACCCTTCACTTCCTCGATCATCTGCCGCGCTTCGGCTGCGTCGACCGGCGCCAGACGCGTGGCCGCATCCTTGTAGATCTCGGCCAGCACGCCGCCCAGGCCCACGGTGATGGTCGGGCCGACCAGGGGATCGCGGCGAAAGCCCAGGATCACCTCGGCGAGCCCGCGCTCCATCTTCTGCACCAGGAAGCCCTCGAGCCTGGCGTTCGGTGAATGCGCCCGGACGCGCTTCTCGATCTCGCGCGCGGCGACGGCGGCGGTCTGGCCGTCGGGCAGGCCGAGCGCCACGCCGCCCGCCTCCGTCTTGTGCGCGATGTCGGCCGACAGGATCTTCAGCGCCACCGGGCCGCCGATCTCCGTCACGGCGGCAACGATCCGTTTGGCGTCGGGGATGGCCAGCGCCTTGGCCATGGGCAGGCCAAGCGCGCCGAAGAAGTCCGCGGCGCGACGCTCGTCGAAGCCCGAGACGCGGCCGGCTTCGAGCGCATCGAGGGCGCCGCGCGACGGCTCCACCAGGGTCGGCACGGGCTGCGGGGCCGGCCGCAGCAGGCAGAGCGCCATGGCCTCGGCGCAGGACTCGGGATGGCGGAAGGCCGGCACGCCGGCCGCCGTCAGCAGCGCCAGCGACTTCTCGGCCGTCGGCGTCAGCGCCACGGCAAAAGGCTTGGCCGACCTGGCGAACTTCAACAACGGCTCGACGGCAAGCTCGGGATTGAACTGCGCCGAGGAGCCGACGACGAAGATCGCCGCGTCGTTGCCGTCATCGGCCAGCAGCCGCTCGATCGTGCCCGCCACGATCTCGGGCTTGGCGCCGGCCAGGGTGAGATCGACCAGCTTGCCCTCGCCTGCCGCGATGCCGAGCGGCTTCAGCCAGTCGACCAGCGCCTGCGGCGGGCCGACGATCTCGAGCCCGGCCATCGCCATGTTGTCGACCACCATGGCCGCGCCGCCGCCGGTCGTCGTCGCGACGGCGACCCTCTTGCCGCGGGCTGCCGGGCGATCCACCAGCAGCGCCGGCACATCGATCAGGGATTCGAACATCGACACGCGGGCGATGCCGTGGCGACGGCAGAAGGCATCGAACGTGGCGTCCGAGCCGGCAATCGCGCCGGTGTGCGATTTCGCCAGCTCCTGGCCGATCTCGGAACGGCCGAGCTTGTAGGCGATCACCGGCTTGCCGGCGGCATGGGCGCGTCGCGCCGCGCGGGCCAGCCGCTCGCCGTCGCGCAGCGTCTCCATGAACAGAAGGATGGCGCTCGTCCGGGGATCGTCGACCATCAGGTCGGCGATCTCGCCCACCGCCAGATCGACCTCGTTGCCGACCGAGATCAGCCGCGAGAAGCCGATGCCGCGCGCATCCGCCCGCGAGAGCAGCGCGCCGATCAGGCTGCCGCTCTGGCTGACCACGGCCCAGCTGCCGGTTCGCAGCTTGTCGACGGCGAAGGCTGCGTTGGCGGTGAGCGCCATGGGCGGATCGGTGCTCACCGTGCCGATACTGTTGGGCCCGACCAGCCGGATGCCCGTCTCGCGCACGATGCGCGCCAGGTCGTCCTGCATCGAGGCGCCCGCGGCACCCGCATCGGCGAAGCCGCCGGCCAGGATCGAGGCGACCTTGACGCCACGCCGGCCGCACGCCGCCAGCGCCTCGACCGCGCTCTTGCCGTTCAGCAGGATATAGGCATGGTCGATGTCGCCGGAGATCGCGTCGAGATCCTTGTAGGCCTTCTCGCCCAATATTTCGGTGCGCGAGGGATTGACCGGCAGTATCTCGCCCTTGAAGCCATGCTTGCGCAGGAAACGCTGCGGCCGCGAGGTCGTTTTCGTGATGTCGGCGGAGGCCCCGATCAGCGCGACGCGGCGGGGCTCAAACAGGGCGTGAAAAAGGTCGCTCATCCAGCGAGTATACAAGGCCAACGAAGAAGGAGGAGACGCCAATGACCATCCGCCGCGTCACATCGCCCGCCGTGCCCGAGCCGCCGCCCGAGCGCTGGTCGAACTGCCTGGTATCCGACGGGATCGCCTATGTATCGGGCATGACCGCGCGCGGCACCGATCCCAAGGTGCTGGCCGGCATGGACGAGTACGAGCAGGCCAAGCAGATCTTCGGCAAGATCAAGGGCATGGTCGAGGCGGCGGGCGGCGCCATGTCCGACGTGGTCAAGGTCACGATCTACGTCACCGACAT
Source organism: uncultured Alphaproteobacteria bacterium (assembly GCA_963843185.1). Classification (GTDB taxonomy): domain Bacteria; phylum Pseudomonadota; class Alphaproteobacteria; order Reyranellales; family Reyranellaceae; genus Reyranella. The sequence goes on along the minus strand of CAWJJJ010000020.1, from coordinate 47,595 downwards.
CGCGAACAACACCAAGGTCTGGGCGGCGCGCCGCGAATTCTTCAGCGGCGACTTCCCGGCTTCCACCCTCGTCGAGGTGAGCGCGCTCGCCGCACCCGAGATCCTGGTCGAGATCGAGGCCATCGCGCATATCGGCAAGGGCAAGCGCTGATCGTCGGACGGCCTTAAGCCTGGAACCTCTTCTCCAGCGCCTGCCAGCGCTCGTTCTCGAACAGCGACCAGAGCTGGCCGTGGTCGAGCATCTGGTTGGCCATGGCCGCCGTGTTGCCCGTGCTCTTGAGCGAGCCCAGCAGGTCCTGGCCGACCCGGGCGAACAGCCGCGTCAGGGAATTGGGATAAATCGCCACCTTGAAGCCGAGCTGCTCGAGCCGGGGGAACGGCAGGACGGGCGTGCGCCCGCCTTCGACCATATTGGCCAGGCAGGGAACGCCCAGCCGCTTGGGCACCTCGGCGAGGTCGGCTTCGTTCTGCGGCGCCTCGACGAACAGGATGTCGGCGCCCGCCTCGCGGTAGCGCGCCGCCCGCGCCAGCGCGGCCTCGAAGCCTTCCGAGGCGATCGCATCGGTGCGCGCCACGATCATGACGTCGGCATCGACGCGGGCGTCGGCGGCGGCCTTGATGCGCTGCTCCATCTCGCTCGACGACGCGAGCTTGCGGCCGGGCTCGTGGCCGCATTTCTTTGGCCATTCCTGGTCCTCGAGCTGGACGGCGCTCACGCCAGCACGCTCGAACTCGCGCATGGTGCGGATGACGTTGAGCGGCCCGCCATAGCCCGTGTCGGCGTCGGCGATCACCGGGATGGCGACCGAATCGCAGATACGGCGCACGCGGTCGAGGATCTCGCCGAAGCTGAGCGCGCCCATGTCGGGTGCGCCGAGTGCGCTCATCGAAACACCGGAACCCGTGACATAGAGCGCATCGAAGCCTGAAACCTCGACCAGCCGCGCGGTGATGCAGTCGTAGGCGCCGGGCGCCACGACGATGCCGGGCGCTGCCATGCGCCGGCGCAGCGCGCGGTGGCGGGTCGGGGCATCCTTCAGCCCGGTCGGATAGGCAGCATGGCGGTCGTTCATCGCGAGGGACTCATGTGATGGGGCAGCCAGAGCGCAATGTCCGGCCAGAATACCAGCATGACCAGCAGGACGAACATCAAGAGATGGAAGGGGATCGTCCCCCACACGATGTCGGACAGCTTGCCGTCCCAGATGCTCTGGATCACGAACAGGTTGATGCCGATCGGCGGCGAGATCTGGCCGAGCTCGATGAACATCACCAGGATGACGCCGAACCACACCGGGTCGATGCCGAATTTCAGCAGCACCGGATAGAGCAGCGGCACGGTGATCACGATCATGCCCAGGCTTTCGACCAGGCAGCCCAGGATCGTGTAGAGGATGAACAGCGGCGAAGAAGAATTCGAGCCGCGACAGGTTGAGCCCGACCAGCCAGCTGCGTCAGCTGCTCGCCCGACGCCGGCGATGCTGATGCGCGTAGGAGAAGACGAAGGCGGTGTAGACGATCAGCAGGATGTTGCCGCTGATCATCACCGACGAGATCATGCGCCGCCTTGAGTATCGTTCCAGCCGAGCTTGCCCCAGATCGCCGAGACGACGAAGGCGGCGAGACAGCCGATGGCGGCGGCCTCGGTCGGCGTCGCCCAGCCGAAATACAGGCTGCCCATGGTGCCGCCGATCACGCACGGCGAACGGCAGCAGGTCAGCGAGCGCCGCGCCGAGCTCGGCGATGCGTCGCGGCCCGGTCTCGCGCGGCGCGATCTCCGGCTTGAGCAGCGCATGGATCATCGATGTAGCCCATGAACAGGCCGGTCAGCATCAGGCCGGGGATGACGCCGGCCATGAAGAGCTTGGAGACCGAGGTCTCGGTGAAGGTGCCGTAGACGATCATGGCGATGCGAGGGCGGGATCAGGATGCCGAGCGTGCCGCCCGCCGCCAGCGAACCCGCCGCCAGCGTGCCGGTTGTAGCCGCGCGCCGGTGCAGCTGCGGCAGCGCCACCGTGCCGATCGCGGCCGCCGTCGCCACCGAGCGAGCCGATGATCGCGGCGAACAGCGCGCAGCCCGCGATGTTGGTCTGCAGCAGGCCGCCCGGGATGACGCAGACCAGCTTGGCTGAGCCCGCGATAGATGCGGAAGCTCAGGCCCGACTCGCTGCATGATCTCGGCCATCAAGATGAACAGCGGAATCGCCGTCAGCGTGAAGCTGTTCATGCTAGCCCCAGCTCATCAGGCCGATGCCCCTGAGCGCCGGCACGCCGCCATGCACCAGCAGGTCAGACGATGCGCCGGCACGCCGATCGCGAAGGGAATCGGCCATCCCTGCGGCCAGCAGGCCGAGGAAGATCGCCATGACGACGAGAACTTCGAGCGCCCGGGCTCATGCGACGATCTTCCGGACGCCGCGCACGATCAGCGCTGGCCCAGCAGCGATCAACATCAGCAGCGGCGTCCCGACGACCATCGCCAGTCTCCGGGATCCACAGCGGCGTGCCGAGCGCCGTGCTGGCCTGCGCCTCGCGGCGATAGGAGCTCAGGACGAACTGCAGGAAATACCAGTCGGTGAGCGCGATGTAGCCGAACGAGAGCAGGTCGAAGATCAGCGCCGAGACCGCCTGGCCGTGCGGCCCGAGCCGCATCTGCACCATCTCGACCCGATGGAACGCACCGCGACTCTGGCACAACGCCAGACTCAGGAACGACAGGCCGACCAGCAGGTAGCCGACCAGCTCGTCGCTGTGCTGCGGTGCTGCTGTTGAAGACGCCGCGCAGGATGATTTCGGCGCAGGATGAGCAGGACCATGCCCACCATGCAAACGGCGGACAGCTCACAGGCTTATCCGTTCGACCGCGCCGAACGGACGGCCGTCCGCCGTGGGACGGACATCAGCGGCCCAGCGCCTGCGCGCACCTTCTTGAGCGCTTCCTGGGTCTCAGGACCTTTCGACTTGGCCCATTCATCCCAGTAGCTCGCCATGCGCTCGGCGCCGCGCTTGTATTCCTCGGGCGTCGCCGTGGTCTGGACCATGCCTTCGGCCTTGCGCTTGGCCTTCTCCTCGCTTTCCTCGGCGGCCATCATCTTCGTCATCTTGGGCGACAGGTCGACGACCGCCTTGGTGAGCACGTCGCGATAGTCTGGCCGGCAGCTTGGCGTAGGCTTCCTTGTTGGCGATGATGTTGGCTTCGAAGAAGTTGAGCCCGATCTCGTAGCAGTATTTCAGCAGGTCCTTCCACACCTTGCCGCCGCCGGCATTGGCGGTGAGCACGCCGTCGACCACGCCGCGCTCCAGCGCCGAGGGCACCTCGGGCGCGCCGACCGTCAGGCCGTTGGCCCCGAACCGCTTCAGGAACTCGATCTGCTCGGGCGACGTGGCGCGGATCTTCTGGCCCTTGAAGTCCTCGAGCGAGGTGAGCTTCTTGCTCGACCAGGCGATCTGCACCGGGAAGTAGTAGGTCGACAGCACGATCGCGCCCTTCTTGTCGTAGGCCTTCTCGACGTAGGGCTTCATGATCGCCAGCGCCTTCTCGAATTCCTGGGCGTTGGCGATCAGCATGGGCAGGCGCAGGATGCCGGTGATCGGCACGTTGCCCTGCTGAAAGCCGTCGTCGCCGAGCTGGATGACGTTGTCGCCGACCGCCGTCGTGATGTCGGTGACCTTGATCGAGAGCGAGCCGCCCAGGTGATACTTGATCTGGAGGCCGCCATTTGTCTCCTTGGCGACACGCTCGACGATCTCCGCGAACACCTTCGCCGGCGCCAGGGTGGCGGCCGGCACGTAGCTGTAGGCGATCCAGTTCGTCGGAGCCTGCGCCCGCAGCAGGGCGGGCGTCGAAACGGTGCCGGCAGCAAGACCGGCAAGCGTGTGGCGGCGCGTGATCATTGGTGGTCCCTCCCCATTCGTTGGAAGAAGCTTAGACCTCGCCGGCATCTGCGCGGAAGGCCGTCAGGCGGGCGAATGTCTCGCCTTTCCGCCTACCGGCATCACAGGGGCACCGACACGACGGCGCGCCGGGACCCCGGCTGCCGTCGCGAAAACGTTAGCCGCCGAAACGTTGGTCGCCGGCACGGGGCCGCCAATGGGACGTGTATGAGTGGTCAAGATGCCGATCCTCTTGCTTGAGTGTCGGCAGGCACAGGCCACAACATTGCGTGCGATTGTCAAGGGGGCAGTCGATCACATAATTCTTGCGCGCCGCTAGAGGCGGCGAAAAAACAAAATTTCTCGCATGTGGGAGATCGATCTCGATGGGTGAAGCGGCCGGTGGCGACGCATTCGCGTAAGCGGGCGGCGTTTCGCGCAGGAGAGAACTCCTCAGTCGCCGTATGACGGCGACACCTCCCTTCCGCGGACTCCGCGAAGGGGAGGGAATGAGACTAAGCCGCCTTCACCTCGCGTTCGGCCTTGAGCGCGCGGACCGTCTGGCGGAGCGCATGGACCGTCTTCTCGATCTCCGCGCCGCCGTGCGTGGCCGACACGAAGCCGCCCGGGGCACCCATGACGTCGACGCCGTGACTCATCAGGCCCATGCGGATCTTGCCGGTCAGCGGACCCGAGCGCGCGCCCTTCAGCTTGGCGAAGCCCAGCTTCAGGGGATCGAAGGTCGCGGGATCGACATCCTCGCCGGTCGGATTGGGATAGATCAGGAAGGTCGAGGACTGGCCGTAGATGCCCCACGGCACGCTCTCCTCGATCAGCACCTGGCGCAACGCGGCGCGCAGTTCGGCCGCGGTGCGGTTGGCCTTCTCCGCCAGATCCTCGTCGCGCAGCAAGGTGACAGCGCCGTGACGGCCGCCGCCGCCGACAGCGGGTTGGCGTTGTAGGTGCCGGGATGGGCGATCTTGTCCCGCTTCTTCGCCGCCGATACCGCGAAGTCGATCTGGTCGAGGATCTCGCGCTTGCCGGCGACGGCGCCGCCGGGCAGGCCGCCGGCCACGATCTTGGCCAGGATGCAGAGGTCGGGCGTGACGCCCAGCGCCTTCTGCGCGCCGCCCGACGACCAGCGGAAGCCGGTGATGACCTCGTCCATCAGCATCACCACGCCGCGCCGCGCGGTGACTTCGCGGATCGCCTCGACGAAGCCCGGCGGCAGCGGGACCTGGCCCCACGACGCGCCCGACGGCTCGAACATCACGACGGCGATGTCGTCGCGGCTTTCGATCAGCTTCACGACCGCGCCGACATCGTCGGTCGGCATCAGGATCGACAGATCGGTGATGCTCTGCGCCACGCCCGGCGCCGAGGAGCCGTCGTAGTGCGAGGTGGCGCCCGCCGCGACATTGTCGTGCCAGCCGTGGAAGTGGCCGACGAAGCGCACGATCTTGTCCTTGCCGGTGTGGGCGCGCGCCAGGCGGATCGCCATGTGCGAGGCCTCGGTGCCCGAGGCGGTGAAGCGCACCTTCTCGGCCGAGGGGATCAGCTCGCACACCAGCTCGGCCCAGCGCACTTCCAGCTCGTGGCTCGAACCGTAATGCGTGCCGAGATCCATCTGCCGCTTCACCGCCTCGATCACGGCGGGATGGGAATGGCCCAGCAGCATGGCGCCGTGGCCGCCGAAATAATCGACATATTCGTTGCCGTCGACGTCCCACTTGCGCGGCCCCTTGGCACGCGAGACGTGGATGGAATAGGGATCGAGATAGCGCGCATCGTGCGTAATGCCGCTCGGCAGGACCTTGCGGGCACGCTCGAACAGGGCCCCCGAGCCGGGAGTGCGGGCTCTGTAATCGGCCACGATCGCGGAATTGGTGGCCGAATCGGTCTTTTGAACAGTCATCCAAGCCCTCACCTAACTAATGACCCACCATCGCAAGCCTCGCTTGCTTCGCCAAGGGCACGCCCCTAAGTTCCGGCACTTTTCGCAGACCGGAGCCTCCCAACGTGAATGCCAAGCCCCGCGGACGCCAGTTCTTCAACAATCCCGGCCCGACCAACATTCCCGACCGCGTGCTGCGGGCAATGGACCGGCCGGTCCTCGATTTCATGTCGGACGAGTTTTTGGCCATCCAGCACGCCTGCCATGCCGGCGTGAAGCGGGTCCTGAAGACCGACCAGACACTCTATATGTACAATGCGAGCGGCCATGGCGCCTGGGAAGCGGCACTCGCCAACCTGTTCTCGGCCGGCGACACCGTGCTGATCGTCGAGACCGGCTATTTCTCCGAGAGCTGGGCGGAAATGGCGGTCAATCTCGGCATCAAGGTCGAGACCCTGTCGGCCGACTGGCGCAAGGGCGCCGACGTCAGCAAGCTTGCCGAGCGACTCGCCAAGGACAAGGCGCACGAGATCAAGGCCGTGCTCACCGTCCATAACGAGACCGCGACCGGCATGGTCCTGCCGGTGGCCGACATCCGTCGCGCCATGGACGAGACCAAGCATCCCGCCCTGCTGCTGTCCGACACCATCTCCTCGCTCGCCAGCATCGACTACAGGATGGATGCCTGGGGCGTCGACGTCACCGTGGGCGGCAGCCAGAAGGGCCTGATGCTGCCGACCGGCATGTCGCTGACCGGCGTCAGCAAGAAGGCAATCGAGGTGTCGCGCAAGAACAAGGCGCCGCGCCACTACTGGAACTGGGAACTGATGAACGGACGCGCGCCGCAGAAGTTCATCGGCACCGCGCCGGTGCACATGTTCTTCGGCCTGCAGGAATCGCTCAAGATGATCGAGGAGGAGGGTCTCGACGCGGTGTTCCAGCGCCACACGCGCCTGGGCGAGGCGACCCGCGCCGCGGTGCGCGCCTGGGGCGCCGACGGCAAGGGCCCGACGCTCTATGGCCAGACGCCCGACCGGCTCTCCAATTCGGTCACCACGGTGATGATGCCCGAGGGCGTGAGCTCCGATCCCATGCGCAAGGTCGCGATCGATCGCTATAACCTGTCGCTGGGCGGCGGGCTGGGGCCGCTGATGGGCAAGGTGTTCCGCATCGGACACCTGGGCGACCTCAACGAGCCCATGCTGCTGGGCTGCCTCGCCACCACCGAGCTGGCGATGAAGACGGCCGGCGTGCCCTTCGCCCCGGGCGGCGTGGACGCCGCAATCGAGTCGCTGGCGAACTAAGAGTCCATACGGGACCGCGGGCGGTCCGCTTGAGTCAGAAGTCCGGCTTCCTGCCGGCGACGGCGGCGAGCAGGCGCTCGGGACTGATCGCCGACAATGCGGTGCCCTTGACGACGGTCGGCGTGACCGAGATGCCGTGCACGGCCTCGAACGTGGCGTTCGCGGGATTGTAGGCATAGAGCTGGCCTTCGGTCATGTTGAACCACCAGCCATGCAGCGCCAGCGTGCCGGCGGCGACCTTCTCGGCGATCCAGCGGAAGCCCATCAGGTTCAGAACGCTGTTGAGTACGGCGGCCTGCTCGACGGCGCGCGTGATCTCCTCGCGCGGCCTGCCCGCGAGCTCACGCACGGCAAGTTCGCGCACATCCTGGGCGATGGCCGTCCAGGTCGAGAGATAGTCGTAGCTGGCATAGATGCTGTCGCGGCCGTCGACCAGGGCGCCGATGCCGCCGCACAGCGCATGGCCCAGCACCACCACATGCTCGACACCCAGCCCGCGCACGGCGAACTCGATGGCGGACGAGGTCCCGTGATGGCGCGCATCGGGCGGAATCTGCGCCGGCGGCACCATCGCCGCCACGTTGCGCACGGTGAAGATGTCGCCGGGCCGGGTCTGGGTCAGGATCCCCGGATCGACGCGGGCATCGGCGCAGGCCACAATCAGGATCTTGGGCGACTGGCCCTCCGTCACCAGCTTCTCGAACAGGTCGAGATGCTCGCGGTAATAGCCCAGCCGGAAGTCCGCGAAGCCCTTTAGAAGTCGTTCCAACGCCATGAAGGTGAAATGACCCAAGAATTGCTTTTCGACAAGCGCGGCGAGATCGGTTGGATCACTTTCAATCGCCCGCGGCAGCGCAATGCCCTTACTTTCGCGATGTATGAAGGCCTGGCGGAGATCTGCGACCGAATCGCCACGACCCGGGAGGTCAAGGCCCTGGTCGTCACCGGCGCCGGCGACAAGGCCTTCGCCGCCGGCACCGATATCGCCCAGTTCCAGGACTTCAAGGGCGGCGAGGACGGTATCGCCTACGAGCGCAAGATGGACCGCATCCTCGACGCCATCGAGCGCTGCGCCGTGCCCACCATCGCCGCCATCGCCGGCTTCTGCACCGGCGGCGGGGCCGCCATCGCGGCGGTCTGCGATCTCAGGCTGGCCGCCGCCAACGCCCAGTTCGGCTTCCCCATCGCCCGCACCCTGGGCAACTGCCTGTCGATGGCCAACTACGCGCGGCTGGCCGCGCTGATCGGCCCGCAGCGGGTGAAGGAGATGATTCTCCTGGCCAGGATGATCGAGGCCCCTGCCGCCCTGGAACTGGGCCTGGTGAGCGAGCTCCTGCCCGACGCGGCGGCGCTGCACGCCCGGGCCGAGGAACTGGCGCGGATCGTTGCCGGCCATGCGCCGATCACGCTCCAGGTCACCAAGGAGGCGCTGCGCAGGCTCCAGGCCCGGCTGGGCGAGGAGAATATCGACGATCTGCTCAAACTGGCCTACGGTAGCGCCGATTTCCGCGAGGGAATGGCTGCGTTCCTGGGGAAGCGGGCGCCGAAATGGACGGGGGCGTGACTCGGAAAGAGTCAAACAAGGAGAAGGTGATGAATCGTATTGTGACAATTCTGGCGGCTCTGGGGCTGTGCGTTGCTGTCGCCGCCTGCCAGAGCCCGCAGCAGAGGGTCGCCGGCAAGGAAGACCAGCTGACGGCCGCCGGCTTCAAGTTCGTGCCGGCCAACACGCCGCAGCGCCAGGCCAACTTCAAGCTGCTGCCGCCGCACAAGTTCTCGCGCCAGATCCGCGACGGCCGGCTCTTCTACGTCTATCCCGACCCGACGATTTGCGTCTGCCTCTATGTCGGCGACGCGAAGGCCTATGCCACCTACCGCCAGAACGTGTTCCAGCAGAATCTCGCCGACGAGCAGGCGATGACCGCCGAGACGATGTCGATGAACGACTGGGATTGGGGTCCGTGGGGCGGCTGGCCGGGCGGCTGGTACTACGGATACTAGGTCGGAGCACCGGACCGCGGGCGTCCCGCCCGCTCATCGTTCGAGGGACACCAGGTAGGCGATCAAATCGCCGATCTGGGCGACGTCCAGTCGCGCCGAGGGCATGGCCGGATGGGCGGTGACGATCCCTTCGGCGAGCGACTCCGCGAGATCCTGGACCGGATAGTGGAGGTGGAGCTGGCGGAAGGGCGGCGCGGTCCGAAGCGGACTTTCCCCGGTACGGCCAATGGCATGGCATGAGGCGCAGTGAGCCTGCGCGTACGTCCGTCCGCGCTCGACCCGCGATTCCTGGGCCTGGGTTGGGGTCGCGAGAAGGCAGCTACACACAAGGGCCGCCAGCATTGTTGAAATTTTCATGGTCGGGTCAAGCTGGCGCCGTGCGCCTGGGCAGGGTGAAGCCGTTGTTGCGCAATTTCCGCTCCAGCACCTCGATGCCCTTGCCCGTGTTGCCTTTGTTGCAATTGTCGATGGCATCGATGATCGCAGGATCGGGCCTTGTCTCACCGCTACCGGCGGGGCTGCCGGCATACCGGATCGCCAGCTCTGCGAGGTGGGCGCAGTAGGCCGAATCGCTGGCTTGCGCGAACGCCGGGAGCGGCAGAAGCACCGGCGCAGCAAGACCGATGAGGATGTTGGCAATAGCGTGGTTTGACATGGGCGTTTCCGTCCGTCCTTGCTGGCTTCTCATTCCATGGGCGGGAGGCGCCCGCCTTGAGCCAAGTCAAGGCCGCGCTCCGGCGCGGCCCCAGGATGTCAGCCAGGCGTGCGGGCGCGCTCGCATTCCCATCGACCCACACGGCGTGAGGTATCATGTTGAGAAGCACGTTTCTTCGCTCGGTCCTGGCCTTCGCCGCCGTGATGTCGGCCGTCGCCGCGGCAGGCAGCGCCCACTGCCAGCCGGTTCCCGGACTGTCCAAGGTCGACGAAATCGCCATCCGCGGCACCATCCTGGCCATCAATCCGGCCAACCGCACGGTCGTGATCCAGAGTCCCGAGCGCGATACGCTCACCTTCAAGGCGATCGATCGCGTCGCCAATTTCGGCTCCCTGAAACCCGGCCAGCTGGTCGACGTGCGCTACTATCGCGTCACCGACTACCTCGTCGCCAGGACCACGCCCGAGATGACGGAGATGGCACAGGCGATGCTGAGCGATCCCGCCCGGGCGCCCGGCCTGCCGGGCACCGAGATACGGGCCAGGCTGTGGTTGCTGTCAGGCATGGTGGTGCGCACCGACATGGCGGCGAAGAAAGTCGACATCGTCGATCCCAACGGCGGCATCATCCGCTCGCCGTGGATCAAGACTCCGGAGGGCCAGGCGGAGCTGGAGAAGTTCAGGCCCGGCGACATGGTCACCATGGTCTTCAGCGAGCGCTCGGCGTTCGAGATCACGCCCGTTCGCTAGTTCAGGCCCGCATCGAACCGGGCGGCTTGGCGTCGTGGAGAGGTTCGCCTAAGTTGAGGGCGATCGGGGAGGCGTCCAATGGCACATGGCATAAGTCACCGGAGCTACGTCAGCTACATCGACAAGAGCCGCGAGTACTACAGCGCCTCCGGTTACGAACGGCCGTATCGCTGGGCGCACTACGAGGACGTGCCCTTTTCTCGGCTCGCCAAACCGCTGTCCCAATCCCGCATCGGCGTGGTCACGACGGCGGACCAGGCGCCGGGCGCAGCACCGCGCGCCACCAAGCTGTTCGCGGCACCGAACAGCGCGAGCCGGGGACTTTTCACCGAGAAGTCGTGGGACCGCGAAGCGACCCACACCGACGACCCGGAAACCTACCTGCCCCTGGCGCGCCTGGCAGAACATGTCGATGCCGGGCACGTGGGTTCGCTCAGCCCGCGGTTCTACGGCGTCCCGACGGACTACAGCCAGCGGCTGACGCTCGAGCAGGACGCCCCCCAGGTCGAAGCCTGGATGCGCGAGGACGGCGTCGATATCGCCCTCCTCGTCCCGCTTTGACCCGTCTGCCACCAGACCGTGAGTCTGGCCGCACGACACCTCGAGGCCGCCGGCATTCCGACGGTCATCGTCGGCTCCGCCCGGGATATCGTCGAGGAGTGCGGCGTGCCGCGCTTCCTGTTCGTGGATTTTCCCCTCGGCAATCCCTGCGGCAAGCCGTGGGACGGGGCGATGCAATACAACATCGTCGGCGGCGCGCTGGAGCTTCTGGAGCGCGCCTGGCTGCCGCGCACGACGGTGCAGCGGCCGGAGACCTGGGCTGAAGGCGCCGCCGACGAACGATGGCGGGAACGATTCATGTGGGTGGGCGACGATAACCGCGCGGCGTTGGCGCAGGCCGGAGCGGCGCGGCGACGGGCTCAAGCCGCCAAGACACGGGTGAGCGGCGAGTAGCGCGCCGGCCCTCCCCCGTTCATGATCAGAACGCCGCTTCGACCGCGCCCAGGCCGGCGAATTCGCCGCGCGCGCGCGTGCCCGGCGGGAAGTAGCGAAGGCCGGTCCACGAGCCGGTGGTGATCGCCTGGCCGCGGCGGATGCCGTCGCGCCGGCGCACCGCGTGGTCGATCATCCAGGCGAGCGGCCGCACCGGATCGATGGCGCCGAGGCCGCCCCGCTGATCGACGACCGTGCTGCCGTCGATGTCGAGCTTCACCTGCAGGTCCGGCCAGTCGAGCCTCGCCCAGTCCTTCACGCGATCGCCCACCACAAGCGCGTGGTTCATCTGGTTGTCGGCCAGCAGCCACTCGCGGATCGACATGCTGGAAATCGGCCAGCCGCGTGTCGACCACCTCCATGCCGACGAAGGCATCGCCCACCGCGGCGAGCGCCTCCGTCGCGTTCGACCGGCGCCTCGCGCGGGGCGATGTCGCGCACGATGTGGAAGGAGATCTCGATCTCGACGCCGATCATGTGCATCGCCTTGCCGTCGAAGCGCGCCGGCGATCTTGCAAGCGCGCCGGCCAGCAGCGGCGCCGAGCTGGGCTCGGCCGTGGGCGTGCGCGCGCCCACCTTCCAGCCGGCGACGGGCCCGTGGCGCGCGCGACGCCGTCCTGGATGGCATAGACCGCATCGCGGTCGGGCAAGGCGAAGGGCGGCGTCACCTGGATGCCGGACCGGCGCGCTTCCAGGAGGCCACGCACGGCGTGGGAAATGTCGACGGTCATGCTAAGACTTTCGCAAACGACAGAAGAACCGGAGGGAGAATGCCCTACGCCAGCGGCCGCGTCATTCACGACGCCGACGCGCACATCATGGAAGTGCCGGGCTTCCTCGCGGAGCATCTCGAGGCGAAATACCGCGCCACCGTGACCGATGCGGTCCTGTTCCCGGACGATCGCGGCCGCGGCCTGCACCGCCTGCGTCCGGAGAACCGCAAGGAAGGCGCCGGACAACGCCGAAGGCTTCGACGAATCGCAGATCATGGTCGCCAAGAACTGGGACGCGCTCGGCTCCTATGCCAGGCAGGACCGCCCGCGCTCGATCGATCTCCTGGGCTTCGCCAGCCAGCTCATGTTCACCACGGCGCTGCTCAATTTCTCGTCGGTGCTGGAAGGCAGGGGCGACGTCGATCTGGTCTACGCCGTGGCGCGCGCCCATACGCGCCACATGGTCGATTTCTGTTCGGTCGACAGGCGCCTGCTGGCGACCGGCTACGTGCCGCTGGCCGATTTCGAGCGCACCGCCCGGGCGGCGCGCGAGGCCATCGAGCTCGGCGCCAAGGCGCTGCTGATCCCGTCGCGCTGTCCCGACGCCCATTCGCCGAGCCATATCGGTTTCGATCCGCTGTGGGCGGCCGCCCAGGAGGCCGGCCTGCCGATCGTGTTCCATGTCGGCGGCGGCGGGAAACTCCTGGAAGAGGCGTATTTCAACAACGGCCTGCCGCCGGTACCCGACTTCCACGGCGGCGACGACAATTTCAGGTCGATCGACTACATGGCCATCGCCTATCCGCCGATGAAGGCGCTGACCGCGCTGATCGTCGACCGCGTGCTCGACCGCTTCCCGCGGCTCAGGTTCGGCGTCATCGAGCAGGGCGCCTCCTGGGTGCCGGGCTGGATGCGCAACATGGATTCGGCGCACACCGCCTTCTACAAGAACGAGGAGCGGCTGCAGAAGATGTCGCTCAAGCCCAGCGAATTCGTGGCCCGCCAGGTCCGCGTGACGCCCTACCCGCACGAGGATACCGGCTGGATCATCGCCAATTCGGGCGACGAGGTCTGCCTGTTCTCGTCGGACTATCCGCATGTCGAGGGCGGCCGCAACCCGATCAAGCGCTTCGAGGCGTCGATGGCGGCGGCCGGCACCAGCGAGCGGCAGAAGCAGCGCTTCTATTGCGACAATTTCATCGACCTGATGGGCGCGGGCCTGGCGCCCGAGCTGAGGCAAGCAGCATGAGCGGCTACACGACCCTGCTGACCGAGCGCACCGGCACCGGTGCTCAAGATCACGACCAACCGGCCCGAGGTCCTGAACGCGCAGAGCCGCATCCTGCTGGAGGAACTCGACGACGCCTTCCTGCGCGCGGTCGACGACGAGGCGGTGCGGGTCATCATCCTGGCCGGCGCCGGCAAGCATTTCTCGGCCGGCCACGATCTCGGCAGCCCGCAGGAGATGGAGGACCAGAAGAAGACGCCGCTCGAGCCCGGCTTCAAGGGCGAGTATCGCCGCCTGTGGGAGCGCTTCTTCGAGAACACCATGCGCTGGCGCGACCTGCCCAAGCCCACCATCGCCCAGGTCCAGGGCTACTGCATCATGGGCGGCCTGATGATCGCCTCGGCCTGCGACATCATCATCGCCAGCGACGATGCGCAGTTCGCCGACCGCGCCGTGAAGTGGGGCGGCGCGCATGTGCAGTATTTCTCGATGCCGTGGGATTTCGGCCCGCGCAAGACCAAGGAATATCTCTTCACCGGCGATTTCATCGGCGCCGCCCAGGCCGAGAAGGCCGGCCTGGTGAACCGCGTGGTGCCGCGGGCCAAGCTCGAGGAAGCGACGATGGCGCTGGCCCAGCAGATCGCCGAGCGCGACCCCTTCGCGCTGAAGCTCGCCAAGGCGTCGGTCAACGAGACGCAGGACGCCCAGGGCTGGCGAGCGGCGATGGAGAACGCCTTCAAGAACTACATGCTGACCATCCCGCACAGGATCGAGATGGGCACCTACGGGCCCAAGGCCCGCGAAAAGGCCCCGAAGGACCGTTTCGCGGTCTTGAACAAGAAAGCAGTGTCGTCCTGACGTCAGCGAAGGACCTCATCGCCGCTCCACGGCATGAGATCCTTCGCTGCGCTCAGGATGACATCAGGCCGCGCGGCGCTGGCGCTCCGCGATCTCGACGCCCATTGCCTTAACGACCGACGGGCGCTTCAGGTGCTTCTGATGGTAGGCGGCGATGGCCGGCCACTTGGCGAGGTCGACCTTGAGAAAGACGGCCCAGTTCAGCATCGTCACCAGGTAGGCATCGGCAACGGTGAAGTTGTTGCCCACAAGATAGTCGCTGTCGTCCAGTTTCTTCGAGAGATAGTCGAAGGTCGGATCGAACAGCGCCCGCGCGGCTGCCTTGGTGGGCTCGGCGGCGTTGGGGTTGAACACGTTGTAGAAGATGCGCTTGTGCAGCTCGGTCGATAGGTAGTTCAGCATGTCGATGAGCTGGTAGCGCTCGACGGTACCCCAGGCCGGCGCAAGCCCCGCTTCCGGCTTGCGGTCCGCCAGGTACTGGAGGACCGACGGGCCCTCGTTCAGCACCTGGCCGTCGTCGAGCCGGAGCGCCGGCACGTAGCCCTTGGCCGAGATCCTGTAGTAGTCGCCGCCGTCGTCGGTCTTCTTGTTCTCGACGAAGCGGACCTTGACCGGCAGACCGGCCTCGAGCGCCGTGATATGCGAAGCCAGCGAGCAGGCCATCGGTGAGGCGAACAGTTCCATCGCGTCCTCCTTGGTTTTGTGCGATACGGTACAGAAATGCAGGCGGCCGCCGGCGTCAAGGGATAATATGCGAACCGGTACAGAAATAACCAAACGCCCGCGCGGCCGCCCGCGCGGCTTCATTACCGCCGAGGTACTTGACCGCGTGCGCACGGTGTTCATGGAAAAAGGCTTCGCCGCCGCCTCGCTCGACGAACTGGCGGCCGCTTCGGGACTCAATCGCCCCAGCCTCTACGCGGCGTTCGGCGACAAGGAGCAGCTCTACATCACGACCCTGCGTTTCTACGGCGAGAAGAGCGTCGAGGGCCTCGACGCGATCCTGGGCGGCCCGGGCTCGATCGAGCAACGCCTCGGCAAGGTCTACAAGGCCGCGATCGATCTCTACACCGCGCCGCCGCACCGGCCGGGCTGCATGATCGTGGGCACCGCGGCCGTCGAATCGCCCAGCCACCCCCGGATCGCCGCCGCCGCCAACGAGTTGCTGGCGGCGATCGAGAAGAGCCTGGAGCGCGCCTTCGCCACCAGCGACCTCGCGAGGAAACCGACGCCCGCGGCGCGCGCCCGGATGGCCGGCGCCATCCTGTACGCCATCGCGATCCGCGCGCGGCTCGGCACCAGGGCTTCCGACCTCAGAGCCTTTGCCGCCTCGATGGTGCCGACGATCTGCGGCTGAGTTGTGGTACACTCAAAACACGATGGCGAACGCGGAGTGGGCATGGCGGGCAACGACGCGTATCCCTGGAGCGCCGGCTTCCGGAGCCTCGCCGAAGAACACGACTACCGGATCGACGAGATCGACGGCCAGGTGCCGGCCGGCCTGCGCGGCACGCTGTTCCGCAACGGCTCGGGCCGCAACGAGCTCGGCGGGCAGTGGTTTGCCCACTGGTTCGACGGCGACGGCATGATCTCCGCGATCCGCTTCGACGACTCCGGCATCCACTACCGCAACCGCTATGTCGCGACCGAGAACTATCGCGACGAGACGCGCGCCGGCCGCATCGTGCATCGCGGCTTCGGCAAGATGCGGCCGGGCGGCGTGCTGGCCAATGCTTTCCGCCAGCCGGCCAACGTCTCCAACACCTCGGTGGTCATGGACGGCGAGCGCCTGCTGTCGCTGTGGGAGGGCGGCCCGCCGTTCGGACTCGACCCGGCCACGCTCGATACCCGCGGCATCGAGACGTTCGGCGGCGCGCTGAAGGCCTTCTCGGCCCATCCCAAGATCGATCCCGCCACCGGCGAGCTGTTCAATTTCGGCATCGACTACGGCGCCAGGACCACGCTCACCCCTTATCGCCTCGACAAGGGCGTCGCCACGCGCCTGCCCCCGGTGACCCTGCCCTACCCGGTCATGAACCACGATTTCGTGCTGACCAGGAATTACCTCGCGTTCTGCCTGGGGCCGATCCTTGTCTCACCGCTCGCGTTCCTGCTGGGCTTCAAGAGCTTCGACGGCGCGCTCCATTGGGAAGGCAAGCGAGCCGACCCTGATCCTGCTGATTCAGCGCGACGGACGCGGCACGCCGCGCATCATCGAGACCGACCCGTTCTTCCAGTTCCATTTCGCCAACGGCTTCGAGGAGGACGGCGCGCTGGTCCTCGACCTCGCGCGCTATCCCGACTACCACACGATCGGCCAGGCGCTGCGCGACTACTGGAAGTCCGAATGGCCGGCGCCCGGCATGGCAGCCATGACCCGCCTGCGCGTCGACCTCGCGACCGGCAAGGTCGAGAGCCGGACCTACAAGAGCGGCAGGGCCAACGAGTTCCCGCGCATCAATCCGGCCTGGTCCGGCAAGCCCTACCGCTACGCCTATATCGCCTGCAATCCCGACGACAGCCCGCGCGGCCTGCAGCAGCAACTGGCGCAGGGTCGATCTCGAGACCGGCGCGGTCGCGCGGCACGATTTCGGTCCCGACGGCTATCCCGGCGAGCCCTTCTTCATCGCCACACGCCCGGACGGCGCGGAGGATGACGGCGTCGTGGTCACCCTGGTGTTCGACACCGCGCGGCAGCGCACCGACATCGTCGGCCTCGACGCGCGCGATCTCGCCGCGCGGCCGCTGTTCACGGCGCGGCTCAAGCACGCCGTGCCGTTCGCGCCTGCACGGGACCTTCACGCCACGGCTGTTCTAGAGCCCGCGGTCCCGCCTTGATCAGCGATCCCGCAGATTGGGATCGATGGCGGCGCGCGACCGATTGCTCCCCTGGCGGTTCCATGAAACGATTGGCCGTGAAGGCGGTGGGAAAATCGTCATGGTTTCGTGGGGGGAAAATGGGGTCGCATCTACCACGCTTTCACGCGCCGCAGGGCGCGACATCGGCCGGGCCGGTCTCGGGTGCCTCAGCGCTGACACGCACCGCCCTGCTCAGTGGCGTGTGGCTGGGCGCGCTCGCCGTGCTGGCCAGCGGCCCCGCCCATGCCGTCGACGGCACCTGGACCGGCGCCGGCGCCGAGTGGACGACGGGCGCCAACTGGAGTTCTTCGCCCACCGTGCCCGATGGCACGGCCACCTTCACCAACAACGGCGCACCCACATCGGTCACCGTCTCGGGCTTTGCCTCGATCGGTACGCTGCAGTTCAACGCAGCGGCGCCGGCTTATTCATTCAACGTGAACGCTCCTGTAATCTTCACCATCAACGGCAGCGGCATCGTCAACAGTTCCTCGTTCGCGCCGACGATCGATCAACAGTCAACTGGGCTTTACGGACTTCTCCAACAGCAGCGGCGCGGGCAACGCCAACATCATCAACAATCAGGGCGGCGTCACGAGGTTCCTCAACAGCAGCAGCGCGGCCAGGGCCAGCATCGTCAACAATCTGGGCGGGCAAATGGAGTTCCACGATGGCGGCAGCGCGGCCAGCGCCAGCATCGTCAATCAGGGCGGCAATACGTTATTTGTCGATAGCAGCAGCGCGGCCAGCGCCAGCATCGTCAACAATCAGGGCGGCGTCGCCCAGTTCAGCAATAGCAGCACCGCGGGCAACGCCAACATCACCAACAATCAACTCAGCGGTACGACATTCTTAGACACCAGCAGCGCCGGCTCCGCGACCATCGTCAACAACAGCGGCGGGAGCACGTTCTTCTTCGATGCGAGCGGCGGCGGCAGCGCAACCATCATCAACAACGCGGGCGGCATCGTCGACATCTCGGGCCTGACGACGGGCGGGACGACCGCCGGCTCGATCGCCGGCGCCGGCAGCTATTTCCTCGGCTCCAGGCAGCTCACGGTGGGCAGCAACAACCTGTCGACGACCGTGAGCGGCGTCATCGCCGACGGCGGCGACAGCGGCGGCACCGGCGGCTCGCTGGTCAAGGTCGGCAGCGGCACGCTGACGCTGTCCGGCAACAACACCTACACCGGCGGCACGGTCCTCAATGCCGGCGGCCTGGTGGTGAACGGCCGCCTCGCGAGCGGCGTCACGGTGAACGGTGGCTCCCTCGGCGGCAGCGGCACGATCGGTGGCCTCGTGGTCAACACCGGCACGCTGGCGCCGGGCAACTCGATCGGTACGCTGACGGTGAACGGCAACTTCATGCAGGGCAGCGGCAGCACCTACCAGGTCGAGGTCAATGCGGCGGGCCAGGGCGACCGCATCAACGTCACCGGCACCGGCGCACCGCATCAACGGCGGCACGGTGCACGTCGCTGGCCGCAGTCGGGCACCTACGCGCGCAACACGACCTACACCATCCTCAACGCCACCGGCGGCGTGAGCGGCGCCTATTCGAGCGTCACCAGCAACTTCGCCTTCCTGACGCCCAGCGCTCAGCTATGACGCCAACAACGTCTACCTGACTGCTGTTCCAGCCCGCCGGCGCCTTCGCCGCCGGCGCGCAGACGGCCAACCAGTGCGCCGTCGGCCAGCGTGCTCGACCTCGCCAACGCCCGACCGCGACCGGCGACTTCGCCACCGTGCTGAATGCCCTGTCGGTGCTCAGCACCAGCCAGGGCCCGGCAGCGCTCGACGCGCATCAGCGGCCAGAACTACTCGGGCTTCTGCACCGCCAATGGTGCAGGGCGGCCAGCTCTTCATGAACGCACTTCGGCCAGCAGCAGGCGGCGGCGCGCGGCGGCGGCGGCAAGGTCAGCCGCTGGCGCTGGCAAGCCTGCGACGTGGCCTGCGACGACGAGCGCTGCGGCCCGGCTCCATGGGGCGCCTGGGGCGGCGGCGCTGGGCGGGCTCGGCACCGTCGCCGGCAACGGCAACGCCGGCACGCTCACCTACAACGTCGGCGGCTTCGCCGCCGGCCTCGACTCGCCGCGTTCGACCCGAGCCTCCTGGTCGGCGTCACGGCGTCGGCTTCGCAAGCCGGCAAGCCAGTGGGTCAGCGGCTTCGACGGCCGCGGCACGACCAACACGCTTCCAGGCCGGCGCTCTATGCCTAGCTTCACCCAGGGCCCCGTTCTACCTCGATGGCGCTGGCGGGCTACGCCTACACCGACAACCAGCATGACGCGCGCAGATCGCCATCCCCGGCCTGCAGCCGCGCACGGCGCAGGGCCTGACCGGCGGCCAACCAGTTCTTCGGCCAGGTCGAGGCCGGCTACCGCTTCGACATCGCGCGCGCGCGGCCGCGGCGTTCGTCACGCCGTTCGCGCGATTGCAGGGCTCGACCGCGACCCAGAACGGCTTCACCGAGACCGGCGCCAACTCGCTCAACCTCACCGTCGCGGCGCAGACGACCAACTCGCTGCGCATCGGTACTGGGCGCGCAGCTCGGCGGCGCGATCGATGCTGCGGCTGGCGGGAGAAGCTCGCGGCTGCAGTTCCGGCTGGGCTGGAGCCACGAGTATCGCCGACACGGCGCGGCCGGTGTCGGCCTCGTTCGCCGGTGCGCCCGGCCACACCCTTCACCACGTTCGGCGCCGCGCCGCAGCGCGACGGCGTCGTCATCGGCCTCGGCGCCAACACCGCCATCGCCGATCGGCCACATCGCTCTATCTCCGCTACGAGGGCGACATCTCCGGACAGGAACTCAAGCCACGCGCTGACCGCCGGCCTGCGCATGACCTGGTAGCGGGAACGGCGCGCAGGGCCGATCGTCTATCGGTCCCGCAGCTTGGGGTCGATGGCGTCGCGCAGGGCGTCGCCGAACAGGCTGATCCCGAGCACGGTCAGCACGATGGCGAGGCCGGGGAAGATGGCGATCCACGGCGCCGTGGTGGCGTAATCCTCGGCGCTGCCCTGCAGCATCAGGCCCCAAGCGGCCACCGGCTCCTGCACGCCGAGCCCGAGATAGGACAATCCGGCCTCGGCCAGGATCGCCTGGCCGACGAAAGCCGAGAGCAGGATCAGGAACGGCGCCACGACGTTGGGCACCATGTGGCGCAGGATGATGCGGGCATGGCCGAAGCCCAGCGCGCGGGCGGCATCGACGTACGGCACTTCGCGCACCGCAAGCGCGCTTGCCCGCACCACGCGGCCGCAGCGGGGAACGAGCGGGATGGTGATGGCGATCATGACGTGGAACACGCCGGTGCCGAACACCGACACCACCGCCAGGGCCAGGATGATCAGCGGAAACGCCATCAGCACATCGAGGACGCGCTGGAAGACGAGGTCGAACCAGCCGCCGAAATAGGCGCTGGCGACGCCCAGCACCAGGCCGATGAGGCCACCGCCAACGGCGGCGCCGAAGCCCACGATCATGGCGGTGCGCGCGCCGAACACCAGGCGCGAGAAGATGTCGCGGCCGAACTGGTCGGTGCCGCACAGATGCACGAAGCTCGGCGCCTGCATCATCGCGCTGAAGTCGTTTTCCTCGGGGTCGAACGGCGCGATCCAGTCGGCGACACGAGGCCGGCCGCGATGATGACCAGCACGATCGCGAGGCCGATGACGCCGAGCGGCTTGCGCCGGCAGAAGTTGAGCGCGATGTGCAGCAGCGTGCGCTCGGGCGGCGGCATTTCCGCGCTGAGCACGTGGGCCGGGTTGGGGGCGATGACGGTCATTCCGGGTCCATCACGAAAAGCGGATGCGCGGATCGAGCCAGGCGTAGAGCACGTCGACCACGAGGTTGGTGACGACGAAGATGACGACGACCAGCATCACCAGCGCCTGGGCAAGAACGTTGTCCTGGTTCTGCACCGCCTGAACGAGCAGGCGGCCGATGCCGTTGATATTGAACACCTGCTCGGTGATCACCAGACCGCCGATCAGGAACGCGAACTCGATGCCGATCAGGGTCACCACCGGCAGGAGCGCGTTCTTGAGCGCGTGACGGTTGATGATGATCTGCTCGAGCAGGCCCTTGGCCCGCGCGGTGCGGATATAGTCCTCGCGCAGGACCTCGAGCATGGCCGAGCGCGTCAGGCGCATGGTGACCGCCGAATAGCGGTAGCCGACCGTGATCGCCGGCAAGAGGACGATCGAGAGATTGCGGATCGGGTCCTGCCACAGCGGCACGTAGTCGATCGGCGGCAGCCACGGCTTGCCGGTCGTCATCGCGCTGATATTGAGCACCAGGATGATCGACATGATGCCGAGCCAGAACGAGGGCGTGGCGATGCCGGCGATCGCCACCACGCGCACCACATGGTCGAGCCAGGTATTCTCCTTCAGGGCCGAGATGGTGCCGAGCGGTATGGCGATCAGGATGGCGATCACCGTCGCCAGGACCGCGACCTCGAGCGACACCGGCAGGCGGTGCCCGATCTCCTGCGCCACGGGATTGCCCGACCACATCGAATTGCCGAAATCGAAGGTGAGGTAGCTCCACAGGAAATCGAGGAACTGCATGAACAGCGGCTTGTCCAGGCCGAGCTGCTGGTGGCAGAGCGCCACCGACAGCCGGATCGACGTGGGTGCCGCCGGAGCCCAGCCGGATCACGCAGACGTCGCCGGGGATCAGGCGCATCAGGATGAAGACCAGCGTGGCGGCTCCCACCAGCGTGGGAACCGCCAGCAGGAGCCGTTTCACGATGTAGCGATACATCCGTCTCGCTTCCCTTCCGGCGGGCTACTTGTCGAGCCAGATGTTGGCGAGATCCTGGTTGAGGTAGTGGCTGGGGCTGATCTTCCAGCCCTTGACGTAGGATCGCTCCAGGATGATCCGGTACCAGTAGGGCAGGACGATCTCGTGCTGCCATCGTGTCGAGCGTGTGCTTCTCGAAGGCACGCATGTCGACCCGCTGCTTCTTGGGATCGGTCTCGGTCTGCATCTTGTTGTAGAGCTCGATCGACTTGGGATCGTCGTAGCCGCCGTAGTTTTCCGGATAGACCGTGTGCGGCAGGTACTTGCCGGTATCGAGCACCGGATTGACGACGCTCTGGCAGTTGGCCTCCATCGCCGACGTCGAAGGTGCCTGCCCGCATGTTCGAGAACCACGGACCGGTCGGCACGACCTTCTGCTCGACATTGAGGCCGATCTTCTTCCATTCGCCGATCACCCAGGTGCCGACGAACTTGTAGGGCTGGTCGACGTTGCGGTTGAGCAGCTCGAACTTCAGGCCCTCGGCGCCGGCCTCCTTCAGGAGACGCTTGGCTTCGGCGCGCGACTTCTCGATGTCCGGCCAGTAGCCGGCCATCTGCTGCAGCTCCTCCTTGGTCGCCGCCAGCGGCGAGCCCGGGAAGACGATGCCGCCCACCGTCCGGACGTTGGCGATCTTGGCCAGCGCCGGCGCGCCGTTCCACTGGTCGATGGCCAGCGCCAGCGCGCGGCGCACGCGCACGTCGTCGAACGGCTTCTTCTTGCTGTTGGGCGTCAGGATGTTGCCGCAGTTCCAGTCGCTGTCCTGGACGACGATATCCTTGCCCGCCTCCTTGACGAGCTGGTCGCGCGCCGACGGCGGCAGGCCGCGGAACTCGATCGCGGCCCGGTCGGCGCGCAGCGCGTCGACGCGAACCGACTGCTTGGCGGCGAAGATGCCGACGATGGCGTCGAGGTACGGCAGCCCCTTGTGGTAGTAGTCGGGGTTGCGCACGCCCT
The DNA here is from genome assembly GCA_963843185.1 of uncultured Alphaproteobacteria bacterium. Lineage (GTDB taxonomy): Bacteria > Pseudomonadota > Alphaproteobacteria > Reyranellales > Reyranellaceae > Reyranella. The sequence goes on along the minus strand of CAWJJJ010000020.1, from coordinate 24,706 downwards.
TGATCGACTGGCCGACTTCGATAGGAGACGAACTTGAACGGGCCGGAACCCATGATGTTCTTCTCGTACCAGTGCGGGTCCTTCTCGAGGATCTCCTTCTTGTAGATCCAGGTGTAGGGATCGGCGAGCGCCGGCAGGAAGGCGGTCGTGGGGTACTTCAGGTGGAACACCACGGTCGTGTCGTCCGGCGCCTCGATCTTGTCGACCATCGCGTAGTAGCTCACGCGGGCGCTGGTCACGCCCTTGGGCGGGAACACGATGTAGTTCCAGCTCGTCGCCACGTCCTGGGCCGTGAGCTTCGATGCCGTCGTGAAACTTCACGCCCTGCCGGATCTTGAAGGTGTAGGTCTTGCCGCCGTCGGTCGGCTTCGGCATCTCGGTGCAGAGGTCGCAGACGAACTCGGTGGTCGAGGCCGGGTTGTCGGGCGGGACCCTGATCAGGACGCTGTAGTAGGGCGCCGCGGTATGCACTGTGGCGTAGGTCGTCTCACGATGGCCGTCGAAGCTCGGCGGCGCGTCGGCCGGTATCAGGTAGGTGAGGGTTCCGCCATGTTTCGGCGTTTCCGCTCCGGCAGGGCCGGCAGCAATGGCCGCCGCCAGACCAAGGCCGGCAGCCCATAGTCCCGTTCGAATGTACATCGCCTCCTCCTTTCAGTCCTGTTCTTGTGGTTTCTTCACCTGGTTGCGTCCCCGTTACTGAACCTCACTGCAAGCGACCCAGTGGCCCGGCCGCAATTCTCTCAGCATCGGCCGCTCCTGCTTGCAGCCCTCCACCGCCATCGGGCAGCGTGGATGGAAGACGCAACCGGACGGCGGATTGATCGGGCTCGGCACCTCGCCCTTGGCCGGGCGGAATTTGCGCGTCGCCTCGACACGCGGGTCGGGCATCGGCACCGCGGAAAGCAGGGCCTGGGTGTAGGGATGCAGCGGATTGTCGAACAGCTCGTCGCACGCGGCCATCTCGACGATCCGTCCGAGATACATGACGGCGACCCGCTGGCAGAGATGGCGAACGACCGACAGGTCGTGCGCGATGAACAGATAGGTGAGCCCGAATCGCTCGCGCAGATCCTCCAGCAGATTGACGACCTGGGCCTGGATCGACACGTCGAGGGCCGACACCGCCTCGTCGCAGACGATGAACTCCGGATCGAGCGCCAGCGCGCGGGCGATGCCAACCCTTTGCCGCTGGCCACCCGACATCTCGTGCGGATAGCGGTCGGCGAACTTGGGATCGAGGCCGCAAACCGACAGCAGCTCGCGCACCCGCGCGCGGCGCCGGCCGCGTCGGGCTCCACGCCGTGGACCTTGATCGGCTCGCCGACGATGTCGCCCACCTTCATGCGCGGATTGAGCGAGCTGTAGGGATCCTGGAAGATCACCTGCATGCGCCGCCGCAGCGCGACCATCTCCTTGCGTTCCAGGTGGCTGATGTCGCGGCCGTCGAACAGGATCTGGCCGGCTGTCGGGCGCTCCAGCCGCAGGATGCAGCGGCCGGTCGTGGTCTTGCCGCAGCCGCTTTCGCCGACCAGTCCCAGCGTCTCGCCGCGATTGATGGTGAAGTCGACACCGTCCACCGCCTTCACGTCGCCGACCTTGCGCGACAGGACGATGCCCTCGGAGATCGGGAAGTGCATGGCAAGGCCGCGCACCTCGAGGAGCGGCGAGACGGCTTCACCGGCATTCATGCGGCGACGTCCTGCGCCGCGAGGAGCTCGGCGCTCCGGAAGCAGGCGGCGAGATGGCCTGCCTCGCCGACCCGCTCCAGCGGCGGGCGCCGCCTCGGCGCATTTGTCGATGGCAAAACGGCAACGCGGACGGAAGGCGCATCCGCCGTCGAGCCTGGTCAGGTCCGGCGGCTGTCCGTCGACGGGATCGAGGCGCGCCTGGCGCGGCCTGTCGAGCCGCGGCACGGAGCGCAGCAGCGCCATTGTGTAGGGATGCCGGGGATTGTGGTAGACGGCCTCGGCGCTGCCGGCCTCGACGATCCGGCCGGCGTACATGACGTTCACGCGGCTCGCATATCGGGCCACCACGCCGAGATTGTGGGTGATGACGATCAGCGCGACGTTGAGCCGGACCGTCAGCGACTTCATCAACTCGAGAATCTGCGCCTGGATCGTGACGTCCAAAGCCGTTGTCGGCTCGTCGGCGATGATCAGCTTGGGACTGCAGGCAAGCGCGATGGCGATCATCACCCTTTGCCGCATGCCGCCAGAAAGCTGGTGCGGGTACTGCTTCAGGCGCCGGCCGGCGTCGGCGATGCCGACCATTTCCAGGAGCTCGAGCGCGCGGCGCTCCGCCGTCGGACCGTCGGCGCCCTGATGCTGTTCCAGCACCTCGGTGATCTGCCGCCCGATGGTCAGCACGGGATTGAGCGAGGTCATCGGCTCCTGGAACACCATGCCGATGTCGCGGCCGCGGATCTCGCGCATCTCCGGTTCGGAAAGGCCGCGCAGGTCGCGGCCGTCGAACAGGATCTCGCCGGCGGTGACCCGCCCCGGCGGATCGGGGATCAGACGCAGGATCGACAGCGCGCCGACCGACTTGCCCGAGCCGCTTTCGCCGACGATGGCCACGGTCTCGCCCTGCTCGACGGTATAGGAGATCCCGTCGACGGCGCGCACGAGCCCCGCCCCGGTCCGAAACTCGGTATGGAGTTCCTTTACCTCCAGCAATGGCGGCATGCAGTCTCTCCGTGCCGATAAGCGCGTGCCCCCGCGGAGGCGTGTACCGGCAGAATGTCGTCTCTCGTGAAAGCCTGTTTCCTCGTCGCGTTGCCGCCGTTTTCTTCTTTTCCAGCGGGTGCAGCCTCTTCGGGCCGTGAAAAGGTTACGGGACCGAGCCGTCCGGTGCAAGCCGCTCCGGCGCGACGCGCGGCCGCTGCGCGGCAAGGGCGGCGGCCACCGCCAGCGCCGCCAGAACGCCAAACAGGAGCAGCGAGTCGGTATAGTTCCCGCTCGCGTCGCGCAGCATTCCGGACATCAGCGGGCCCGTCGCCTGCGCCAGCACCTGGAGCGACAGCGCCACGCCGCGGATCGCGCCGTAGCTCTCGCGGCCGAAATAGTCGGCCCATGCCATCGGCAACAGCGTCATCACGCCGCCGATCCCCAGGCCGAAAAGACCGGCGGCGACGTATGCGCTCTCCGCCGAGCCGACGCCGATCAGCCCGAAGGAGCCGGCGCTCAGCAGCACGCCGGAAAGCGACATCGCGTAGCGCACCGGCCAGCGCCGCGGCAGGAAGCCGACGCCGAAGCTTGCCACGGCCGACATCGCCGAGAAGAAGCTGATCACCGTCGCGGCGACGATCGGAGAAATGCCGCATTCGATCAGATGCGGCGCCTGATGCAGGCTGACGCCAGCCTGAACCGGAAAGACCAGGACGGTGTAGAGCGACAGCAGCCAGAAGGCCCGTGTGCGCATCGCCTGCGCCCGGCTGAATCGGGGCTCCGGCGCGGCAGGGCTTGCGCCGGCGACAATGCGATCGGGCAGCAGCCCCACGTCTTCCGGCCGGCGCACCAGAAACAGCCAGACCGGCACGAAGCCCACGATCAGCACCGTGGCGCCGATCGCCACCCAGCCGGCCCGCCAGCCGCCGTCGCGCATGGCGACCTGGGCGATGATCGGCAAGGCCACGAGCCCCGACATCTGCGCCAGCGTGGCGATCGACGTGGCGCGCGCGCGGCGCTGCACGAACCAGTTGTTCAAGGCGCCGTAGAGGCCAAGATCGAACGGCCCTGCCCAGTTCATGCGCGCGAAGCAGAACAGCAGGTAGAACATCACCAGCGACTGCGTGAGCGACAGCGCCATGGTCGACAGCCCCGTCCCCAGCACGGCAAGGCAGAGGACGAGCCGCGCGCCGCGGCGATCGAGGACCGGTCCGATCAGCGGCGAGATGACGGCCGCCAGCACGCCACCCAGAGACACGGCGCCCGCGAGCTCGGTGCGCGACCAGCCGAACGCTTCCGTCATCGGCACGACGAAGACCGACAGCACGGCCACCGCCGGCCCCTGGCGCGCGAAGCCGGCCAGGCAGATGCAGCCCAGCACGACCCAGCCGTAGAAGAACGGCAGGCGGGGAACGAGGAGGCGGGGCAGAAGCGGCGGGCGCATCGATAGGCCGACGAAGGCAATCTCGACTCAATATCATGCCCCGACAACTGAAAACCGTCCGATTCGGCTGGCTTATTGCGTTCGTGAGCCGGGCCGCTTCACGACGGAGGGGGTGTGCCGAACTCATATGCCCGTGCCAGCGGACGGACCCGAAGCCCGGAACTTTCGGGCAACAAACGCGTTATCAACCGCTAGCCCGCCAAGCTATGGGAAGAGATGTCGTCCATACGAGGGTTGTAGCTCGTATGTCGTGACTGCCTGCGTAGCCGCCGCCCCTAGTCCTGCCCGCATCATCGATGCCACGGAATCAACTCGGTGTATCCGATGCAACTCGACGTGAAGACACTTTATCTTCTGAACATCGCGGTCGTATCAGTGATGGCGAGCGTTTCATTCTTTTCCTGGCTCTATCATCGGGACATTCCCAGCCTCCTCGGTTGGGCCATTGGCTTGGTTCTGGGCGTCGTCGGTTCGCTGGTGATCAGCTTCCATACATCGGCTTCACCTGTCGTGATTCTGGTCATCGGCAACACGTTGATCATAGCCGGCTACGCTACCGTATGGATGAGCATACGTCGGTTCAACGACGGCAGCCTGAAGCTTTCCTACATCATCGTTCCGGTAAGCCTGTTCGCCGTGCCTTTCGCGATCGCTTGCCTGGCTGGCTTCGACATGCGCATCGGCGTCGTGATGGTTTCCGCCGCGATAGGCGCCCTGTCATTGCTTGCCGCCTGGGAAGTCTTCAGCGCCAGGAAGCTTGATCCATTGACGAGCCGGCTTCCGACCGCATTCGCGTTCACTCTCATTGCAATCGCCATGATCGTCCAGCTGGGCTTCTCGTTGCCGCTCGCGGCGAACGGTACGTTCCACGATCCCGCCCAGGGGTTGACGTTGCTCATCAACACGGTTTGCCTCGTCGCAGCGACACTCGGATTGTTGATGATGGCGAACGAGCGGATACGCCATCGCTACGAGAAGCTGGCGTCAACCGACGAATTGACCGGGCTGCCGAACCGGCGGTTTTTTCTGGAGCATGGCGAGCGCCTCTGCGGTCGCGCCGCCCAGGACAAGTCGCCGACCTGCATCCTGGTGATGGATCTCGACCACTTTTCAGCGGTCAACAAACGGTTCGGCCACGCTGGCGGCGACCACGCGCTGGCTACGTTTGCCAGCTTTGTGCTCAGCCAGCTTCGCCCGACTGATTTCATCGCGCGTTATGGTGGGGAAGAGTTTTGCGTCCTGCTTCTGAAGACGGACATGAAGGAGGCCATTCAGATAGCGGAACGCCTGCGAGAAGGCGTCGCCGGGATGGCAATCAACCTCGAAGGCCGATCGCACAGGATCACGGTCAGCATCGGATTGACCCAGTTGGACGACAGTACTTGCCGGGATCGATACCGAACCAACGTCGCTCTCTATCGGGCGAAGGCGCTGGGCCGCAATCTGGTGTGCAGCGCACCGGCCGCAACGGGCACGACGGCGGCATCCTGACACGGCAGCCCGATGTTACGCCGCCAGCCGATAGCGGCCGATGCGCGTCATCTTGCCGATCCATCGTTCGATCTGATCGCCGGGCATCGGGCGGGCAATCAGGAATCCCTGGCCGAAATCGCAGCCCAGCTCTTCGAGTGTATCCCACTGCTCCTGGGTTTCGATGCCCTCGCCCGTCAGGCTGAATTTTTCCCGCGCGCCGAGGGAAACCAGCATCTCGAGGGTGCGGCGAGCTTGGTGACCGCTGTCCAGCTCGGCGACGATCCGGCGATCGAGCTTGACCTCGCTGAAGGGCAAGTCGCGCATACGCTCGAGGTGGGAAAACGACGCAGTATGTCGTCCATCGAGACCTCGACGCCGGCCTCGCGCAATCTGGTCAGGAGCGCGCGCGCAACCAAGGGATTCCGGGTCGCTTCGGTCTCGGTAATCTCCAGAATGAGATGCTGCGGGTCGCAGGCCTGGCTTTGCAACAGCGCAAGAATGTCATCGGCGGTTTGCAGTGACGAGAGAACAGAGCCGAAATGTTGACCGAAACGGCGAGCAGAACGCCCTCGGTCTTCCAGGCGACATGTTGCTGCACCGCCCTGCGGAGGACTTCCCAGGTCAGCGGTGCAATGGCGCCCGAACGCTCGGCAAGCTCAATGAACCGGGCGGGAGGCAGCAGGCCAAGTCGGGGATGCTTCCAGCGCACCAGGCTTCGACGCGACCGATTGCGTCCGCCATCGAGATATAGGCTGATAGTGGACCACGATCTCATTGTTCGGAATCGCGTCGAGTTGGCAAAGAATCGCCTCGAGTTCGGCCGGATCGACGTCTTGGCCTTGCAACAGATCCCCGAGCGCCGCAGAAGCAAGAGATCTGCACAGAACGCCGCCGACATCCAGGCCGTCCTGGCCGGCCCGCAGGCGCACAGCATCGACCAAGGCTTGATCGGCGGCGGCAATCAGGATTGTCCGCGGCGGCTCGGGATCGGCGCCCAGCATGCCGACAATCCGGAGACAGGCCTTTTCGCCCATTCCGAGATCGAGGACGAGCCAGCCAAAGGCATGCTTCTGCAGCATCGGCAGCAGTTCATCCGGCTGGCGAATTGCCTTGACTGAAAAACGGAGACTGACCGCCCTTTCGACCAACTCTTCCCTGAAATCGTCATCGTCGCTGACGATCAGGCAGTGCGATGCGTACGACATCCGTCAGGCCTACACGAATTCCGGCCAAGCAACCATCTTTGATGCCGGAAGCCCCCAATAAAGGTCCATTCCCCTCGAAATCACCGGTTATTCGGGTTTCCGCAGACATGGCCGCACTGGTTGTGCTGATATTCGTGATTCGCGTCGCGCTTGTCCATGCAGCTTGCCGAGATGCGCTTCTTGTTGAGCGATGTTCGACAGCAATTCGAGACTTGCGGAGCAGTCGCAGCCGGCGTCGAAGACGGATGATTCGTCGGTTATGCACGCCAGGAGCGCCGGCCGATCGTCCTAGGCGGCTGCCAGCCGTCACGCTATATCTTTTATCCAGTGAGCGATGTCGGCTAACGACGCGATTCAAGGAGGAAGCGATGGGTGGGTTTTCCCGTAGAATTCGGTTTGGTGGCAGCGCTGTCCGCCGGCCTGGCGGCATTGCCGGCCTTGGCGCAGACCCAGGCACCGGTGCGGGGCGGCACTTTGACGGTCGGCGTCGAAAGCGACTTCGAGGGCTTCGATCCGGTCAAGGCGGGCGTCTATTCCAACTCGACGGTCACCGCCGCGTCGCTTGTCTACGAGACGCTGATGCGGCTCGACGACAAGGGCAATCTCATTCCCGCGCTGGCGCTCTCGATGACCGCCAACGAGGACGGCTCGGTATGGGTCGCCAAGCTGCGCCCGGGCGTGAAATTCCATGACGGCACGCCGTTTTCGGCCCAGTCGGTGGCCGATCACTTCAACCGCCTGCTCGATCCGGCCAACCGCTTTGCCGGCCGGGCCTATGTCGCCATCGAGAAGGTCGAGGTCAGCGACGAGCTGACAGCGGTCTTCAAAATGCGCGGCCCCAACGCGGCGCTGCCGAAAACGCTGGCGCAGCCAAGCGTCTTCAGCCTGATCATGTCGGTCAAGGCCGCGCAGGAAAAGGGCGCCGACTACAACCGCAATCCGGTCGGCACCGGCCCCTTCGTTTTCAAGGAATGGCGCGCGGCCGACCGCTTCGTCGCCGACCGCTATCCCGACTATTGGGACAAGGCCAAACCCTATCTCGACCGGGTGATCATTCGTCCGCTGCCCGATTCGGATGCGCGTTACGCAAGCCTGGTCAAGGGCGACGTGCAGGTGATCTGGGAGGACCGCGCCGAGAACATCCTCAAGGGCAAGAAAGACAAGAATATCGTGGTTGCTGAACTGGATCGGCAGCGGCGCGCTGGTCGTTCCGCTCAACACCGTCCGCGAGCCGCTCAACGACAAGCGCGTGCGCCAGGCGATCTCGATGGCGCTCAATCGCAAGGCCAACATGGAAGTTCTCAGCCAGGGGCTGCGGCCGGTCTACGACGATCCCTACGGACCGGCGTCCGGCATCGTCTGCAAGGACACCGGCGCCCTGCCCTACGACCCAGCGCGCGCCAGGAAGTTGCTGGCCGACTACGGCAAGCCGGTCAAGCTCACCATGACCGTCACCGCCACGCCGCGCGGACGCGAGACCGGGCAGGTGTTCCAGGCCGACATGAAGAAGGTCGGCATCGACGTCGAGATCAAGCCGGTCGACCAGACCCAGCTCGTCAAGGAGGCGCTGACGCGTGAATTCCAGGTCACCGGCTGGCGCATCATCGACCTGGCCGACGTCGATCCCCAGATGTTCGCCAATTTCCACTCCAAGAGCCCGATCAACTTCTCCGGCTACAACAATCCGGAAGCCGACCGGCTGCTGACGATCGGCCGCACCAACCTCGACGAGAACGTGCGCAAGGCCGCCTACTGCGACCTGATCAAGATCCTGAACGATGACGTGGTCTGGCTCTGGACCGGCAGCAATACCGACTTCGCCCTGATCCGGACCAACGTGCGTGGCATCCCGGCCCTGCGCGGCGGAGCCCTGCAGGTCGAGGCGGCGTGGCTGGCGAAGTAGCGTCGGTCATGCGGTAGCGGAACGTCGGCGTCCGCATGCATTGGCTGGCGCGCCAATTGTTGCGGCTGGTCGCCGTGCTGTTCTGCGTCACGCTGCTGACCTTCCTGATCGTCAATATCCTGCCGGGTGACGCGGCGACCGCCATTCTGGGCGGCCTCGCCACACCACAGGATCTTGCCGGCTTGCGCGCCGATCTCGGTCTCGATCGGCCGATCCTGGTGCGCTACGTCGATTGGCTGGGCTCGGCGCTGTCGGGCGACCTCGGCCGCTCCTACCGCAGCGGCGAGCCGGTGGCGCAGGCGATCGTCGACCGCCTGCCGGTTTCCCTGCAGCTCATGGTGATGGCCCAGCTCATCGCGCTCGGCATCGCCATACCGGCCGCCCTCCTGTCCGTCCGCCGCCCGGGCGGCGTGTTCGATCGGCTGGCGGCGTCGACCGCGTTCGGCTTCCTGGCGGTGCCCAACTTCGTGCTCGGCATCGTGCTGATCTACCTGTTCTCCGTCACCTTGGACCTGCTGCCGGCCACCGGCTTCACGCCGCTGTCGGACGGCCTGTGGGGCAATCTCGAATCGATGATCCTGCCGGCGCTGACGCTCGGCCTGATCGAATGGACCGTGCTGATGCGCGTGCTGCGCTCGGATCTGCTGACCACGCTGAAGGAGGATTTCATCCTGCTGGCCCGCGCCAAGGGCCTGCCGCCGTGGCGGGTGCTGCTCGGCCATGCACTGCGCCCGTCCTCCTTCACGCTGGTCACCGTCGTCGGACTCAACATCGGTACGCTGATCGGCGGCGCCGTGATCGTCGAGCAGATTTTCGCGCTGCCCGGCGTCGGCCGGCTGCTGCTGGGCGGCATCCTCAACCGCGATCTGATCCTGGTGCAGGGCACGGTGTCGTTCATCGCGGTGGGCTTCGTGGTCGTCAATTTCCTGGTCGACATGCTCTACGCGGTGCTCGATCCCAGGGTGCGTCATGTCCGTTTCCGCGGCTGAGCCGGTCGTCGGTATGCGGCGGCGGCGCCTGTCGTGGGCGCTCGCCCTGCCGCTTGCCTGGGTGGCGCTTGTGGTCTTCGTGGCGATCACGGCCGATTGGCTTGGCCTGCCCGATCCGGCCGCGCAGGAACTGATCCTGCGCCGCAAGCCGCCGTCGGCCGAATTCCTGCTGGGCACTGACAATCTCGGTCGCGACATGCTCTCGCGCATCATCTACGGCGCGCGCACATCGTTGATTGTCGGCCTCTGCGCGCCGATGCTGGGCTTCCTGGTCGGCGGCACGATCGGCATGAGCGCCGGCTATTTCCGCGGCAGGATCGAGCTCCTGGCGGTGGGCTTCATCGACGTGCTGCTGGCCTTTCCGGCGCTCGTGCTGGCGCTCACCTTCACCGCCTATCTCGGCCAGAGCCTGTTCAACGTCACCCTGGCGCTGGGCATCCTGTCCATTCCGGCGGCGGCGCGGGTGGCGCGCGCCAACACGCTGGCCTGGGCCAACCGCGACTTCGTGCTGGCCGCCCGCACCATCGGCGCCAGCAACTGGCGCATCCTGACGCGCGAAATCCTGCCCAACCTCCTGCCGCCGATGTTCGCCTTCTGGCTGGTGGCGGTGAGCGTGGTTATCGTCGCCGAGGGCGCGCTGTCGTTCCTCGGGCTCGGCATTCCGGCGCCGCAGCCCAGCTGGGGCGGCATGATCGCCGACGGCCGCGAAGCGCTCGACGTCGCCCCGCATACCGCGCTGATCCCTGCGGCGGTGATGTTCGCCACCGTGCTGTCGCTCAATTTCCTGGGCGACATGGTGCGCAACCTGGTCGATCCGCGCAGGTCGGCGCTGTGAACGCGGCGCCGCTTCTGTCGGTCCGCGACGCGCGCGTCGGCTTCGCCACGGCGCGCGGCACCTTGCGCGCCGTCGATGGCGTGTCGTTCGACCTGCACAAGGGCCGCACGCTGGGCATCGTCGGCGAATCCGGATCGGGCAAGTCGATGCTGGTGCGCTCGCTGATCGGCCTTGTGAGCGCCGGCGCGGGCACCGAAATCGGCGGCCAAGTGCTGCTCGAGGGCCAGGACCTGCGGGCCCTGTCCGGTGCGCGGCTTCGTGCCACGCTGGGCCGCGAAATCGGCATCGTCTTCCAGGATCCGATGACCTCGCTCAATCCCGTGATGAAGATCGGCAGGCAGATCGGCGAGGGCTTGCGGCTCAATCGCGGCCTCGACGCGTCCGCCGCCGGCAGGCGCGCGGTCGAGTTGCTGGCCGAGGTCGGCATTCCGGAGCCGGCGCGACGCGCCCGCCAGTATCCCCACGAATTGTCGGGCGGCATGCGCCAGCGCGTGGCGATCGCCATCGCCATCGCCTGCGAGCCCAAGCTGCTGATCGCCGACGAGCCGACCACGGCGCTCGACGTTACCGTGCAGCGCCAGATCCTCGACCTGCTGCAGCGCGAGCAGCGCGTGCGGGGGATGGCGATGATCCTGATCACCCACGATCTGGGAGTGGCTGCCGGCCGCGCCGACGATATCATGGTGATGTATGCCGGCCGGGCGGTGGAGATGGCCCTCACGCGCGAGATCTTCCGCTCGCCGCGCATGCCTTACACCGAGGCCCTGCTGCGCTCGCTGCCGCGGCTGAGCGACGTGGCTCACACCCGACTCGCCGCCATTCCCGGCCGCCCACCCGACCCCGAGCGGCTCGGCCCGGGCTGCGCCTTCGCCCCGCGCTGCACCTACCGCAGCGAGCGCTGCGTGGCCGAGCGTCCGTCGCTCACCCGCGTGGGCGAGCGCGGTTTCGCCTGCTTCAATCCGATCGGGGCGGGCGAATTGAGCGATCTGCTGCGCATGACCGGCCTCAACGTCGAATACCCCGTGGGCGGCGGGCGCCATGTCCATGCCGTCAGCGACGTCACGCTGGCGATCCGCCACGGCGAGACATTGGGGCTGGTGGGCGAGTCCGGTTCGGGCAAATCATCGCTGGCGCGGGCCCTGCTGCAGTTGCCGCCGCCGCGGCGCGGCAGCGTCCTGTTCGATGGCCAGGAGCTCACCCGGATGCGCGGCGAGGCGCTGCGCGAGATCCGCCCGCGCCTGCAGATGATCTTCCAGGACCCGATTGCCTCGCTCAACCCGCGGCGCCGGGTGGCCGACATCGTGGCCGAACCGCTGGTCGTGTCGGGCGTGGCGGACCGGGCCGAGCGCACCCGGCGCGTGCGCGCGGTGATGGAAGCGGTGGGGCTCGATCCCGAGAGCGTGTGGAACCGCCGCCCGCATGAATTCTCCGGCGGCCAATGCCAGCGCATCGCCATCGCCCGCGCGCTGGTGCTGGAGCCCAAGCTGATCGTGTGCGACGAGCCGGTCTCCGCGCTCGACGTCTCGATCCGCGCGCAGATCCTCAACCTGCTGGAGGACATGAAGGCGCGCTTCGGGCTGACGCTGCTGTTCATCGCCCACGACCTGGCGGTGGTGAAATCGGTGTCCGACCGCGTGGCCGTGATGTATCTCGGCAAATTGTGCGAGGTGGCGGAATCGGCCGAGCTGTTTGCCACGCCGGCCCATCCCTATACCGCGGCGCTGATGGCCGCCATCCCCGAGCCCGATCCCGACCGGCCGCTGGGCGACACCAAGCTCAAGCCCGGTGATCCGCCCTCGCCGCTCGATCCGCCCTCGGGCTGCCGCTTCCGCACCCGCTGCCCGCACGCCCAGGCGCGCTGTGCGGCCGACGTGCCGCCGTTGCGGCTGATCGCGCCGGGGCGCGAGGTGGCCTGCCATTTCCCGCTGGTTGGCGCGGACGCGTGAAGCACCGGGCATGCGCGTCAGACTTCAAAAATGTTTGACCTGCTGGTACAAGCACTTCCTGCGGAAAGCCCGCTTTTATGGCCTTTTTCCGCGGTCGACGGGCAATCCCGCCCTATCTGCAAGCGCAGGCGTTGCGTGATGGAATCCCCTCGATGAAGACCAAGCTCCTCGGCCGCACCGGCGTCTCCGTCTCCGAACTCTGTTTCGGCACCATGTCGTTCGGCGGCGACGCCGACGAAGCCACGTCGGCTGCGATGTACAAGGTTGTCCGCGACGCCGGCATCAATTTCTTCGACTGCGCGAACGAGTACAACAAGGGCAAGTCCGAGGAGATCCTGGGCCGGCTGGCCAAAGACCATCGCGACGAACTTGTGCTCACCACCAAGTGCTTCAATCCGACGGGGCCCGACGTCAACGCGCGCGGCGCGTCGCGCCGCCACGTGGTGCGCGCCGTCGAAGCGAGTCTCAAGCGCCTGCAGACCGACCGCATCGACGTGCTGTTCCTGCATCGCTTCGACCCGGTGACACCGATCGACGAGATGATGCGTGCGCTGGAAGACATGGTGCGCGCCGGCAAGGTGATCTATCCGGCCGTCAGCAACTGGTCGGCATGGCAGACGCAGCGTGCGGTCGACATCCAGGAGCGCTGTAACTGGGCGCGACTGCAGGTCATCCAGCCGATGTACAATCTGGTCAAGCGTCAGGCCGAGGTCGAGATCCTGCCGATGGCCGGAGCCAACGGCATCGGCGTCATTCCCTACAGCCCGGCCGCGGCCGGTCTGCTCTCGGGCAAGTATCTCGGCCAGGCGTCGGGCCGACTCAAGACCAACAAGATGTACGAGGCGCGCTATGGCGATGCGTGGATGTTCGATGTCGCCGAGAAGTACGTCGCCTTCTGCAAGCAGAAGAACCTGCATCCGGTCAGCACCGCGATCGCCTGGGTGGCGGCGCATCCGGCGGTCACGGCGCCCATCGTCGGTGCGCGCAATGTCGAGCAGCTGAAGGATTCGCTGGCCGCGGTGAAGATGAGCATGACACCGGAGCTGCGCGCCGAGATCGCCGAGCTTTCGCGCACGCCGCCGCCAGCCACCGACCGGTCGGAGGAGCTGAGGGCGGTGAAGACTTAGAACCGTTGCGACCTCGACGCACGAGTCCGTGAAGATCCGATGCTGCGCTGCCGCATCGCACTGTCGATGCGCTCGTTGAGCGCATCGGTCGGCATTCACGCCCTCACGCTGCATTCACGCATATCTCCCGGCGCGGAGCATCGCTAGCAATTGCGTCAGCGCATGATTGCGGTCCAAGAACGTGTGACGAATCGCGCGCGCCAAATCGGTAATGCACGGTAACGCTGAGTTTATGGCGGGCCTACAATCGCCGGTCGTCGCTGATACGCCATCGGAGGTATATCGGGGCTCGCTTCGCCTGATGCATCCTGACGTTGCAATCGAAATTAATCAGTCTTGAACGGTGTCTTTCGTTCCTGTCGTGCAGCCGCGCTCAGTGCATCGGCGAAGTGGCCGCAAAATCATAAACAATCCTCGGTGCCACGCGACCCAGGCGTGGCGCCATCGATATCGGTGGACTCCCGCCGTTCCTCTGGCGCGCCTTCATTCCAGAACATGACAGAGCTCTAGCCACCGTTCTTGGCCGGCCATTGGCAAGATGGGCAAGGACAATGTGGTGTCTCACCAGCAGGGAACAGGAGATCGTTTTGCTGATCGGTCGGGCGGTGCGTGGCAAGAAAATCGCTCTTGCTCTCGGTATTTCCGAGTTCACCGTGCGCAAGCACCGCGCCAGCATCATGCGGAAACTGGGCCTGCAATCGGCCGCCCAGCTCATCTCACATGCGGTCACGATTTCAGCGGCGGTCCAGGACGATGACGGTCGCTCGCCGCCCGCCACCGCTTCGCTTCACCCCCGCGAGATGCAAGTCCTGAGGCTGCTGGTTGCCGGACGCACCAGCAAGGAAATCGCCCGCCAGCTTGCCATCAGTCCGCTCACGGTGCGCAAGCACCGGCAGAACATCATGCGCAAGCGCGCCGTGCACAGCCTCGCCGAGTTGATCGAGTCGACACAACCGCAGGTCGCCGATACGCCATCGGAGGTATTTCGCAATCGTCTCACCTGACGCATCCTGGCGTTGCAACTTCGAACGATCCTCCACGAGACGTGGAGTAAGGAAGCAAACAGCCGCCTAACTCCGGGGTCACACCATGGAACAGAAAGCATCGCTTCCCCGCGCATCGAGCGGCGATCCACCGAACGGGGCGCTCCTCGTTCTCACGGCAACAAACAATTCGACCGTGCCAGGCGAGCAGTTCTTCAACGTATTTCCGCCGCCACTGACCGTCACGCCGCAGCAACCTCAGGTCCCCATTCCCATGGTGTCGACGGCCACGGTGAGCGGAACGCAACCGGTCGCCATTTTAAAATGGCCAAGCCTTGCCGCCCTGACCTTGATCGCGCTCAAGCCGGGACAGAGCGTGGACACGGCGACGCCGACGCCGGTGACGCTCGGCAGCACGGCCGCGATTGCCTGGCAGGATGATGACTTCTCGGTGACCGTGACGCCGGGGACAGGCAACACCGTCGCATTGGTTTTCGCCCCCGGCATCCCACCATCGTCACACGTCGGCCTGGTAGTCGGCCCGGGCCCGATCCTGGTGCCGATCGTGGGAGAGGGCCTGACTCTGACGCCCAGCCGCGTACCGACATTCATGGTCCAGTTCGGCACGCCGTGGCAGCCCGGATCGAGTTTCAGCGACGTCAGCACGCTCACGCCCGTGTCTTTTCTCGGCCCCACTGCGGCGATCGGCGTCGGCTCCGACAATGTAATCGTCCAGACGGCCTGAGCGGGCCGTCACGTCGCCTCCACGCGCCAGGGCAATTCCCTTTGCGCGTTCAGAAATTCCTCCGCGCCACGGCTCTGGCCAGATCCGTTGGAGCGGGGGATCGGTCGGCGGGTCTTCCGCCAAAGACTACGCCGACCGCCCCCGACCCCCGCATCTTCCGCGCGGGCCAACCCGAGGCACCCCCTCGCATCTCGAGAAAGGCAACGTCATGGCAACGCAGTACTCACTGACCTGCTTCAACAATTCTTCCCAGCTCGGCAGCTTCGCCGTCTTCCAGCGGGCGCCGGCGCTGACCGTTCCGGCAAATGTCTTCTCCCTTGCCTGGTTCACCCGTCCGGCACACCCCAACACTCAGGTGACCTTCCAGTGGACGGTGGACTATAGCTTCGTCTGGTCCGAGACCGGCATCCTGCAGCCGGGCATCACCTTCAACGCCTCGCAGACGGTGCCGGCCGACCCCTTCGTCCAGAACTTCACGCAGCTCACCGAGGACGTCTACGGGGCAACCTACTTCACCCCGCCCGACACGAGCGGCGCCGTCGGATCCCTGACCATCCAGCAACTGTCCAACGTCGTGCCGAACCGTACCTCCGTCGGAGTCGGCATGTCCGGCGCGGGCACCTTCGTCGTTCAGGCGGCCCCGAACATGACCGCGGTGTTCACGCCGCATCCGAACTACTGGGTCATCTTCGGCAACTACCAGACCGGCCAGGTGATGGACATCGAGAACGTCACCGGCCAAGTCGAGGCGACCTATGCCGGCTCGCTGACGTCGCGCACGGTCCTGCTGCAGCCGAACAACCTGCTCGCGATCGCCTGACCGCGCACCACGCCGCCCGGCCGAGCCCCTCGCCCTGGGCGGCCCGGCCGCCGGGCCCAGCCTCTGCCCCGTGGGGCGGCCCGGCGGCCCTCTGCTCCGATACAACCCTCTCGACTTATAGGAGACGCAGATGACACGTGATCTTTTCCCCATCGCCAAACGGCTCGTGGTTTCGCTTTGCTTCCTGTCGGCCGCCATCACGACCGCATCCGCTCAAGTCGTCTGCCCGCAGGCCGTTGCCCCGGCTGTGCCAGGCGGGCCGGTTTTGAACAACCAGCATGTCTTTTGCGGCCAGATCAATTCCGAAATGGCCGCCGTGGGTTTCCATAGCCGCCCGGCCGGAGTCAATCCCAACTCTGTCGCCGGCGGCGCCGTCGTCGCCATTCCAGGAGCACCGGCCGGAATTTATCGACTGGCCGGCTTCAATGTCACCCAGGGGCTCATGACGTACGCAAGAACGTCGACGATGTTCCCAGACGCCTGTAACCAGGTCGCCGTAGTTGCCGCCATTCGCTTTGCGCTAGCCAATGGAGCCCCCGCCGGTGCCAATCAGTTTATCGGGCCATCGGGACCTACCTGCCAGGCGGGCGGAGCCAACTTCAACGTCAGAGTCAGGACCAATGCGGCTGGCAACATCGTGACCGGATTCCCGAATTACTGACATCGAGAGAAGCAAAGCGCCGGGAAAGGGTTGGATATCGTCCAACCCTTTCCTAACTTGCCTTCGCGGGCTAAGGGGGAACATGTCCAAGCTATTCGATCCTGACAGATTGGCGCAGTTCTTCGCGGAAGAAGTGCGGGCCGCCGACTATGCCGATCTGCTTCTCGGGCGAGCCGAAGCGGCAGGTCGAGGTGCACCGGTGTCGACTGCCAGCGGTGACAGCTACAGCGTGACCTTCCGGCCGGAGGAGGTCGTCATCAGCCACCACCATCTCGAGGACTGGCCGCCGCTGAGCATCGCGCATAAGGACTTCATCGCCGCCCTGCGCCGCTGGCGAGGTGCGATGGCATGACCTTCTCCATCGCCGGACGATGCGCCAGGACAGGGATGCTTGGCGCCATCGTCACCACATCGACGATGGCCGTCGGCAGCCGATGTGCATGGGCTAAGGCCGATGTGGGCGCCGTGCTGACCCAGCATCGCACCGATCCGCGCCTCGGCCCCACGATTCTCGAGCGGCTGAGAGGCGGTGCCTTGCCCACGTCCATCCTTCAAGACCTCGAGAAGACCGATCCGGATCTGCACTGGCGGCAACTCGCCGTCATCGACGCCAAGGGCCAGGCCGCCTTCTTCAACGGCGCCAGGATCGTGTCGGTGTCGAAGGGCAAGGTCGGCCGCGATTGCGTGGCGGCGGGCAACATCCTACGCAGCTCCGGCGTGGTCGATGCCATGATCTCGAGCTTCGAGGACAATGTGGATCAACCCTTGGCGGAACGGTTGATGCGCGCCATCGAGGCCGGAGACGCCGCCGGCGGCGAGCTGAAGCAATTGAAATCGGCCGGGCTTCTCGTCGTCCACCGGGAAAGCTTTCCCTTCGTCGACCTGCGCGTCGACCTCAGCTCGCGGCCGCTCGTCGAGCTGCGCTTCCTGTGGGAGCTCTACCAGCCGATGGCGAACGACTATATCGTGCGCGCCGTGGATCCAGACAAGGCGCCGGGACCGGCATAGCCGTGCCCGCGCGAATACCGGCTTGCCTGCGGCGCCCGCCAGGCCGACAGGGCGCCTTCCCTCGGCCTGTAGACCTCGATCTTGAGCGGATGGCATGCCGCGGCGTCGCTCGAATGGGCGCTGCTGCAGTCGCCGCCCGGGCAGGCCGATAGCGCGCCCAACAAGTCGATCTCGGCAAAGAATTCGATGAAGTCGCCAGGTCGGACGGGACTGGCCTTCATGAAATACTGATGCGTGTCGCGCGTGAAGCCGGTGCACATGAACACGTTGAGCACGTCATGAACGTGTCGCTCGGCGTCCGGCAGCGACAGGCGCTCATGGGCCGCCACGGCGCGGGTCAAATTCGAATGGCAGCAGTGATGATACTCCGTGCCGCCCAGGAGAAGCTGGGTATAGGGGTCGCATCTCGTGCCGATGACATCGTGAACGCCGCCGCCATCGGCGTCCCAGCCGTACCAGTCGAGCGTATCGTGGGTGATCGTCGCCATCGGCCGAAGATGGGGAAGCGTGCTCCACAGCCTGTCGCCGGTGCTGACGTGAGTGGCGTGCAGCGCCCTGGTCTTGCCGCTGAAGAAGCGCTCCGACAGGTCATGCGCGTTCCACAAATTGAGATCGCCGACCTGGGCCCCTTCGATGCTGACGATCCGGAAGAAATGGCCGGCGGCAACGTTGAAAGCCCTCGCCTCGCGCGGCGGCACGATGGTTTCGCCGACCTTGGTCAGTTCCTGTCGGGCGGATTCATAGAACTGCCGGTCGTAGGGCGGCAGCTTGTCCACCGAATAACAGACGGTGGGAGGGGCCGCCCGGCGTTGGGCAGCATCAGGCGGAGCGTCGTGTGGTGGCGAGGATTTCACGTTTCACCCTTGAGTGCATGGCGAAGAGATACGTCGAAGTTCTCCTAGAATACCACCGCAGCCGTCCTCGCAACGGCGGTGAGGCGGCTTTCAACGGCGCGCACACAAAAAACCCGCCCCCTCGCGAGGGCGGGTTTTTGAATTGGTTGCGGGGGCAGGATTTGAACCTACGACCTTCAGGTTATGAGCCTGACGAGCTACCGGGCTGCTCCACCCCGCGTCAAATCCATGCGCGTTTTGATCGATCGTCTCGGGCGAAGTTTACTTCGCCCCTATCGGAAGAGGTTCCCGCGCGCTTGGAAGACCTGGCAGCGACCTACTCTCCCGTATCTTGAGATACAGTACCATCGGCGCTGAGGGTTTTCACGGCCGAGTTCGGAATGGGATCAGGTGTTCACCCCTCGCTAGAGCCACCAGGTCGTCGAAGCGCGCAGGAAGAGGTCTAGAAGTCCGGGGCACGACAAAGCCGGACAGCGGATGTCGACCGCTGCACGGAACGAATGAAATCAAGCCGATCGAGCTATTAGTACCGCTAAGCTGAATGCATCACTGCACTTGCACATGCGGCCTATCAACGTGGTGGTCTACCACGACTCTCAGCGAGACCTAGTTTCGAGGCGGGTTTCACGCTTAGATGCTTTCAGCGTTTATCCCTCCAGTACATAGCTACCCGGCGCTGCGACTGGCGTCACAACCGGTACACCAGAGGTAAGTCCATCCCGGTCCTCTCGTACTAAGGACGGCTCCTCTCAAGTCTCGAACACCCACAGCAGATAGGGACCAAACTGTCTCACGACGTTTTGAACCCAACTCACGTACCACTTTAATCGGCGAACAGCCGAACCCTTGGGACCTGCTCCAGCCCCAGGATGTGATGAGTTGACATCGAGGTGCCAAACACCACCGTCGCTGTGGACGCTTGGGTGGTATCAGCCTGTTATCCCCGGCGTACCTTTTATCCGTTGAGCGATGGCCCACTCACGCGGAACCACCGGATCACTATGACCGACTTTCGTCCCTGCTCGACTTGTCAGTCTCGCAGTC
>CAWJJJ010000019.1:0-316884 GCA_963843185.1 uncultured Alphaproteobacteria bacterium | reverse complement strand
GTTCTATCGGCTGTTTCCGTCGGTGTTGAGCGCCATCACGATTGTCCAACCAGAGACCGTTATTCGATGGCATCGGACGGGGTTCCGGCTGTATTGGCGTTGGAAGTCGCGCAGTCAGGGTGGTCGGCCGAGGATACCCGGCGAGATCCGGCGCCTAATCCGGGAGATAAGCCTGGCCAATCGGCTGTGGGGCGCGCCCCGCATCCATGGTGAACTGCTAAAGCTCGGGATCGAGGTCGCGCAGTCGACAGTCGCCAAGTACATGGCGAAGGGCGGGCGAGGGCGGTCGCAGACCTGGAAGACTTTCCTGCACAACCATGCGGCGGGCATTGGCGCGATGGACTTCCTGATCGTGCCGACGGTCGGTTTCAAGCTGCTCTTTGTCTTGGTCATTCTGAGGCATCAGCGCCGGCGGCTGATATCACTCGCGGTGACGACCAATCCGACGGCGGAATGGATCGCCCGTCAGATTACCGAGGCTTTCCCGTGGAACGAAGCGCCGAAGTGCCTCATCCGCGACCACGACGGGGCTTACGGCCACGCGGTTACCCGGCGCCTTGCAGTCATGGGCATCCGGGATCACCCGACGGCGCCACGGTCACCTTGGCAAAACGGGCATGCGGAGAGACTGATCGGTTCGATCCGCAGGGAATGCCTCGATCACATCGTCGTCCTCGGCGAGGCCCATCTGCGCCGGATCCTCGCGGCCTACGCCGGCTACTACAATGAAGTCCGGACGCATCTGTCCTTGTTCAAAGATTCTCCGGTCCAACGGCCCGTGCAGCGGTCCGGCCAAATCAGCGCGCGGCCGATTCTCGGCGGACTTCATCACCAGTATTGCCGGACGTAGTATTCGGCAGGCACAGCCGCTCTTCAGGACATGCAGGATGCCGCTGATAACCCGTCGATCATCTGCGCGATCCTTGCCGCGCACGTCGGTCGGAAGCAGTGGCGCGGTGCCCGCCCACTGCTCGTCGCTTAGCCAGAACAAGTTACTCCGCATCTTCTCTGCTCCTCTTGACCGCAGAGAATCAGCAACCGATTCTAACCTCAACAGATTTATTGGGTTTTCGCCCTAGCTGATGAGGTCCAGCGCTCGCTTGGCGTCCTGCAATACAGGCGTCTCGAAGCCGTCCGAGAAGCCGGCATAGGCCCCCGCGAGTACGTCGCGTCCGCGTACTCGAGCGCCCCGCTCCGACCATAGAGCCGGCGGGTGGATATCGCCGGGCTCACCGTTCATCCCGATGAGGCATGGATGAAGCAAGTCGCGCGGAACGCGACCATGGAGGACTGCGGCGCACTGCGGGATCGTCGTTATCTCCTGCATAATCGGGACACGAAATTCACCCGGTCGTTCCGCGCCATCCTTATGTCAGGGCGGGTTGAAGTGCTCGCGCTGCCTGCGCGCAGTCCGAACCTGAATGCCTACGCAGAACGCTGGGTGAAGTCGGTCAAGGAGGAGTGCTTGTCGAAGGTAAGCCTGTTCGGCGAGCGCTCCTTGCGGCGGGCGCTCAGCAACTATCTCGACCAATCCATGGCGAGCGAAATCATCAGGGGAAGGGCAACGTCCTGCTGTTTCCTCGAGCAACCGATCGGCAGCGCGACGGGCCGGTGCAGTGCCGCGAGCGATTGGGCGGACTCCTGCGCTACTACTATCGAAAGGCGGCTTGATGGCGCGTCGGCAGTTTCAGTTTTTTGACCCTACGGGATCGACATGCTGAGTCACTGCAATAGTCCAACTAAATCATTGGACTAACGTCGGCAACTTTAATGATGAAGTCCGCCCAGGAGAGGAACGGCGGTCACGCGCGGTCGCCTGAACGACGTACCCCATCGATCGCCTCAGGTTTCAGTACCGTTGGAATAATTGCTGGCAAACCCGGGTTTTCTGACAGGCTTGCTTGCCGTCGACCTATAGGCTGCCCTACGCTCTGCGTCGGTCAGCCCGCGGGATAGCCAGAGCGGCCAGAGTCCTGGCCCACCAACTGGTTAGCGAGGCAAACCCATTTGGGGGACACGACATGACCTATTATGATCTCGGTGCCTACTCTCGCCCGATCACGACCAAGTCTGCAGAGGCGCAGGTATGGTTCGATCGTGGCCTTAACTGGGTTTTCGGCTTCAACCACGCCGAGGCGATCAAGTGTTTCGGCAACGCGCTGGAGCACGATCCAAGCTGTGCCATGGCGCAATGGGGCATCGCTTACGCGGCCGGTCCGAACTACAACCTGCCTTGGCATCTCTACGATCCGGCTGGTAAGGCCCAAGCGCTCGCCGCCGCGTATGACGCGATGCAGGCGGCGCTGACCTTGTCTGACCGCGCGACGCCAGTCGAGCAGGCCCTGATCCGGGCCTTGCCGGCGCGCTATCCGCAGCGCGAACCGATCGAGGACCAATCCGAGTGGGACAAGACCTACACGAAGGTGATGCGCAAGGTGTTTGCCGATTTCCGCAACGACCTCGATGTCGCATGCGTCTTCGCCGAAGCAATCATGAACGAGACGCCGTGGAAGATGTGGGATTTGCCGACCGGCGGCGTTGCTAAAGGCGCTGGCACCAAGGAGGCGGTTGAGCTTCTCGAGGGGCTGTTCAAACAAGTACCAGCCTCGTGGGATCATCCCGGCTTGCTGCATCTATACGTTCATTTGATGGAGATGTCGCCGTTCCCGCAGCGTGCCCTCCGAGCTGGCGACCGGCTGCGCGATCTGATGCCCGATGCCGGCCACCTGATCCACATGCCGACCCATATCGACGTGCTATGCGGCAACTACCGCGACGTCCTGGTCTATAACCAGAAGGCGATCGCCGTCGATCGCAAGTATCTGGCACGCGAAGGGGCGATGAACGTCTATTCGCTGTACCGAACCCATAACCATCACTTTGCGATCTACGGCGCGATGTTTCTTGGCCAGTACACGCCCGCGCTCAAAGCGGCACAGGAGCTGATTGACACCACGCCAGAGGAGCTGCTCCGCATCCCTTCGCCGCCGATGGCCGACTTCATCGAAGGCTACCTCCCGATGAAGCAGCATGTCCTGGTGCGCTTCGGCAAATGGCGGGAGATCATCGACCAGGAGCTGCCCAAGGACCGCGACCTCTACTGCTCAACAACGGCGATGATGCTCTATGCCAAGGGGGTGGCGCATTCGATCCTGGGGGAGATCGAGGAGGCGGAGCGGGCGCGCGCATCATTCCGTGAAGCCAAGGCCCGCGTGCCCGACACGCGACTCGTCCACAACAACAAGGTTGTCGATCTACTCGCGGTCGCCGACGAGATGCTGACCGGCGAGCTCGAATATCGGCGGGGCAACTTCGATATCGCCTTCGCTCATCTGCGACGCTCAGTCGAGCTCGACGACGCGCTACCCTACGACGAGCCGTGGGGCTGGATGCAGCCGACGCGGCATGCGCTCGGCGCCCTTCTGCTGGAACAGGGCCGTGTCACCGAGGCGGAGGCAGTCTACCGCTCGGATCTCGGTTACGACGGCAAGCTCAGCCGAGCGTGCCAGCATCCAGAGAATGTCTGGAGCCTGCACGGTCTCCATGAATGTCTGACGCGCCGGGGCGACACGGTTGAAGCGCCGCTGATCAAGGCGCGTCTCGATCTGGCGCTGGCCCGGGCGGAGGTACCGGTGCGCGCCTCGTGCCTCTGCCGGCGCGAAGCCGCATAAGCGGACAGCGGGATCTCATTCCGAGGCCATCGCGCTGATGTCGACGATCCCATGGTCCTTGCGACCGAGCATCTTCGTAATCTAAGTCACTATCCTTAGATCGCTTTCGGATTTGCTAGGGTGAAAACCCAATAAATCTGTTGAGGTTAGAATCGGTTGCTGATTCTCTGCTGTCCCTGCTCAAAAATCCGTTTGCCGACGAAGGACACGTTGATGATGTTCGGTAATCGAAGAGCGCTTCTTTCTTGCGGCGCGGCCTCCCTGCGTGGGCTCTGAGGGCGCCTGCCTCCGAGCGACGCAGTTGCAGACGGTGACGACGGCCGGCACCGCGATGGCGGTACAAGTTCAGTCACCGGCAACAGTTCAGTTGCGCGACGCTCGTAGCGATGGTGCAGACCGCCGACCTGTGGGAAGGCAACAACGGTGCCGGCAGACGGCAGCTGTATGGGCCGAGGCTCGGGGCAATCCTTGTCCAGCGAGAGATGCGTGCGGCTTCGGTGGTGATAACGAAAGTACGCCAACAGCACACGGCGCAAGTGACGCTCATCGAAGACGATGACGTGATCGAGGCATTCGCGGCGGATCGAGCCGATGATGCGCTCGACATAGGCGTTCTGCCAGGGTGACCGCGGCGCAGTGGCGACCTCCTCGATTGCCATCGCCTGGACACGACCGCGGAAGGTCTGACCATATGACGCGTCGCGGTCGCGCAGCAGAAAGCGAGGCGCAGTGTCCCACGGAAAGGCCTCGGTGATCTGGCGTGCCAGCCAGCCTTGCGTCGGGTTTGGGGTGACATCGCAGTGGATGACTTTTCGTCGCTTGTGACCGAGGACGATCAGGGCGTAGAGCAGCCGAAACCTGGCCGTCACGACGACGAACATGTCGACGGCTGCAGTGTCTTGCATGTGGTTTCGCAGGAACGAGCGCCAGGTCGGGGAGGGGACCGTGGGCCGCCACGGCAGGTATCTGCCGACCGTGGCCTGGCTGACCTCGATGCCGAGCTTGAGCAACTCGCCGTGGATACGGGGAGCGCCCCACAGCGGGTTCGCTGTGCCCATCTGGCGGATCAGGTGGACCTCGCAGTTGATGCCGGGCCGTCCCAGGTGGTGTGATCGCCGCCTCCAGTGGAGCCGGAAACCTTTACGATGCCAGTCGATCACGGTTGCCGGCTTGACCAGTACCATGGCGTTGAGGACCTGCGGCCAGATCCGGTAAAGCCAAACCCAGAGCAGCCGGTCGGCAGAGAAGAGCCGAGGCTGGCCGGGACGTTGCCGGCGCAGAACGGTCACCTGATGTCGCAGAGCGACGAGTTCGAGTTCCAGGGTGACGCGACTACGAACCCGGAACGAGAGCAGGGAACCAAAAGCGGACAGAAGCGTGATCATGCCTATGACGGTATGATTGCGGCGCCAAAAACTCTACGATTTCTCGGCTTTTCGGAGTTTTGAGTAAGGACAGTCCGCGTAGTCCTTGAGCTCCAAGCTGAGCGGCTCGGCCAACAATTCACGCGCCACGTCTTCCACACCGATTCGCTGATGACCATTTCTCCAGGTTTTGCCGCGGCGACCAGCCTGGCGCCAAAGTTCATCGCGTCGCCAAGTGCGGCGAACTGGTAGGTTCCGCCTTCGACGCCGATCGACCCCAGAAACGTCTCACCGGAATGCACGTTGATGCCGATCGGAAGCCATGGACCGGCCGGGTCGGCGTGACCAGTCGCCTGCAGGAGCTTCAGGCCCGCGGACACTGCACGCCGGCGGTAATCAGTTCCGGTGAGGCTGGGTACGAAGATGCCGATCACCTCGTCGCCGACTATCTTGTCGACGATGGCGTCCGTCCAGGTGAATATGCCAATCGCCGCTTCGAAAAACCGTTGCATGAGCTGACCGAACTCTGCCGGGCGCATCCGGGCCGCAATCTGAGTAGAGCCGGGCACATCGGCGTAGAGCATGGCGATTTCGATTTCTGCACTCCCACGATGCTCGGCCAGAACGGTCTCGCATTTTTCGCAGAAGTGCGGGTTGCGCCGCCACTGCGCGCGCCTTATCGCACGCATAATTGGTGCAGAAAAACCGTCGAAGCCGGCGTAGCACAGCCTGCAGCGACGGCGCGCCCTAGGCGATATCAGGCGCAGGATCTTCCGGCCACGCCGCAACTCAGAATGGCCCCCGGAAAAGACGGAATGCCAGAGCGGACTGAAGTCCTTGGCGGCTCCCGACGGATCAACCATAGGCCGTACCGGTAGCAAATTCGTGGGCAGGGCGCCTAACTGCATTTACGACGTGCGTCTGCAGCGGCGAGCAGGCTAGCATAACAGGAGAAGTAGGCTAAGGCGTGAACTGACCATGGATGTCCGCGACTGGCTTGCGACACTGGGGCTCGGCGAGTATGCCGAATCATTTGTCGCCAATCACATCGATGAGAGCACTCTTCGCGGTCTGACGATCGAGGATTTGCGGGAGTTGGGTATCGCCTCGCTCGGACACCGGAAGCGACTTCTCGAAGCGATCGCCCACCTTGGCGACCAAGTTTCCGCCCGCGAGGCACCGCCGCAGACCGAGCGGCGGCAGGTCGTGGTCCTGTTCGCCGATATTTGCGGCTTTACCGAGCTTTCGACGGCTCTGGGCGCAGAAGACACTCATGGCGTCGTTGAACGGTTCCTGACATGTGCCGACGAAATCATGGCCGAGCACGGTGGCACCGTCGACAAACACATAGGCGACGCAACGATGGCGCTGTTTGGTGCGCCATTGGCACATGAAGACGATCCATTGCGCGCCGTCGCTGCCGCCGATGCACTACAGCGAGCCATGCCTGCGCTGTCGATCGAGCTTGGCCGAACGATCGCTACGCATGTTGGCATTGCCATGGGTGACGTTGTGGCAGGGGAGGTCGGCGGCAGCGTGCGCCGCGACTACACTGTGGTGGGCGATACGGTAAATCTTGCAGCCCGCTTGGTGGGCGAGGCGGGACCTGGTGAGACGGTATTGAGTGATGCGGTCTGGCGGGCGGTCGCTGGCCGCATGCAGGCGACGGATCTCGGTGAGCGGATTTTAAAAGGCATCGCCCGTCCGCAGCGGCTGTGGCGTCTTGATGGGCCACGCGACAGTGGAACTATGGGTCGTTTGCCTTTCGTCGGGCGCGACCTTGAATTGGCGCAGTGCATCGCAGTATTGGCAGCGGCACAGCCGGGCGCCGTCCTGCACCTGCGCGGTGAGGCAGGCATTGGCAAGAGCCGCTTGCTGGCGGAGACCCTCGGTGAGGCAGAACGGCGGGGTTTCTCAACGATTCTAGTGCGCATCGTGGATTTTGGTGCCGCACGCAGGCAGTCGCCATTGCGGGCCCTAGCCGAGCAATTGGCTTCCCGGCACGCAGGGTGGCGACACAACCTGGCGATCGAACCTGCCGCGCGTGCGGCCCTCTACGACGTGCTCGACCAGCCCATGCCGGCCGAACTGGCCGCCCCATTTGCCGCCATGGAAGATTCGCGGCGTACGGCGCTGCGTGCAAAGGCCGTGGCGGATCTGGCCGCTGTCGTTGCGTCCGGCGCGCCCGTTGCCATAGCGATCGAGGATCTTCACTGGGCGACCGAGCCGGTCCAGGCAGGAGTCAGAGCGCTGGCGCGACGTACGGCAGACTTGCGAATCTTGCTGCTCACTACGTCGCGGCCTGAGCACGATCCCATCGACGGCGCGTTTCGCCGTGACCTTGGTGGCGCGCCAATCGCTGTTGTGGAACTGGGTCCTTTACGGACCGACGCTATGCAGCGCCTAGCCAGGGTGGCTGCCAGCGCCTTGGACCACGCCATTGTCTCCCGTTTTGTGACTCGTGCTGGTGGCAACCCATTGTTCCTCGAGCATCTCGCCCTCAGTGCCAGCGAAAACGAGCCCGGACCTCTTCCGGGAACAATTCGCGGTTTGGTCCAGGCCCAACTCGACAGGCTGCCTCGAAATGACCGTGCTGCACTACAGGCGGCCAGCGTGTTGGGACAGCGTTTCTCGTTGTCTGCGCTACGCGCGCTTACAGCCGAGGCCGACTATGATCCGGGGCCGCTAGTCGAGGCGGGATTGCTCAAGTCTGGCGATGGCGTGATCATGTTCGATCATGCGCTCATACAGGAAGCGACCTACGCCTCTTTGCTCGGTGAGAGGGCGCGCGCCCTCCATCGCCAGGCAGCTGACTCGCTGAGGGAAGACGAATTGGACCTGCGC
Source organism: uncultured Alphaproteobacteria bacterium (assembly GCA_963843185.1). Lineage (GTDB taxonomy): Bacteria > Pseudomonadota > Alphaproteobacteria > Reyranellales > Reyranellaceae > Reyranella. The sequence goes on along the minus strand of CAWJJJ010000019.1, from coordinate 309,005 downwards.
GCCAATCATCTGGATCGGGCTGGTGATCCTCGCGCGGCAGAAGCCTATGGGTTTGCCGCCGTGCAATTGCGTGCTACCGGGTACCTTGCGACCGCTTTGGAACGGGCCGAACGCGGCCTGGCGTTGGCGCGCGACGAGGCTGATGCCATACCGCTGTTTTTGCTTGCTGGGCACCTGAAGCTCGATCTCGGCGCGCCTCGCGACGCTGAGGCTCATTTTCGCTCGGCGTTGGCTCGCTCTGCCGACACCGCGGCGCGTGGCGAAGCAGAGTTCGGCATTGCAGCGTGCCTACGCATCGTCGACGATCTCGCCAATGCGGCGCAGGCCTTGGACCGCGCCCAGGCGGTGGCTGAAGCCAATGGCCTGACTGAACTACACTCTCGTTGTCATTACCTGCGCGGCAATCTGCTGTTTCCGACCGGCCGCGTTGACCAATGTATGGAAGAGCACAGTGCCGCCCTGTCGCTCGCTGAACGAGCTCAATCGCCCATGTTGATTGCTCGTGCACTGGGCGGACTTGCCGACGCTTTCTATGCCCAGGGACGCATGCGCTCTGCACTGGAGGTGCTCGAGCGCTGCATTGACGCTGCCCGACGTGCCGGCGCTGGTTCAGTCGAAATTGCCAACCGTCCGATGGCCGCGATCGCGGAGTGTTACATGCTGCGGCTGGAGTCCATGCGCGGAATGGCGGAAACCGCGCGGTCGATGGCTCGTCAAGCCCAGAACCAGCGCGCCGAACTTATCTCGCTGCACGGCCTTATCCTTGTTGCAATAGAGGCCGATCGGCCTGAGGAGGGGTTGCCGCATGTCGCGGCCGCGCGGCAGATTGTGGCCGAGCTTGGCGCTTGGCGTTTTGAGGGCGAGAATGTGCTCTTTGGCGCTCAACTCGAAGCTGCCGCCGGTCGCACCGAGCGCGCCATTGAAATGGCGCGTGAGGGGGTTGACCTGTGCCGCCAACACGCCCTGTCGTACTGGGGTGCCGTGGCGTTTGGCATTGGCGCCACCCTCACGGGCGACCCCGCAGAGCGCGACGAGTGGCTGGCTGAAGGCGAGACACTCCTTGAAGGACCGACGCTTGGCCACAATCACTTGTTTTTTCGCCGCAACGCGATTGAGGCAACAATGGCTGCAGGGCGCACCGACGAAGCACGTCGGCATGCGGCCGCGCTGGCGAAATATGTGGCTCACGAACCTATGCCATTCACTGATCTGATTACGCGGCGCGCTGTACTGCTGGCGGATGCGGCCGACGGTCGTTTGTCGGCGCAAGCACGCTCTGAACTTAGTGAATTGGCAAAACAAGCCGAGCGCGCCGGCTTCCTCCGCCTGGTAGCGCCAATGCGTGTGGCCCTGGAAAAGTGACCGCCGGCTCACCGTCATGACTTTTGGACAGCATTTTTAGTGTGCTGGCCAACAACTAGGCAGAAAACGGAGAACGTTGGATCCCGGTTTCCAATCCTCCGGCATTATCACTTCAGTCTCTGTGCCCGGGCCGCCTCCAAGAGTTTAGTTGCCGCGGGAGATTTGAGTTGGACCTGGCTGGCGTTATCACCTTAGTGAATAGCGCGTCCACCAACGCACTCCCTACATCGTAACGTCGTCGCGACAGTTGATCACCAACTCGGCGATCGAGGCATTGTTGGAAAGCCCAAGGACCGTCAGCACGACCTCGGCAATGTCGCCGGGTTCCATCATCCGCTCGTGCGGGAAGGACTCGACGTCGGCTGTCATGTCGGTAGCGACGAAACCTGGACAGAGTGCCGTGCACCGGACGCCGTCTTCCCAGCCGGCGCGGCGCGCCGCGTGAGATAAGGCGACGGCGGCGAACTTGGTCATAGCGTAGCCCGCATTGTTATTATAGACGGCCTTGCCGGCGATTGAGACGACGTTGACAATCCGCCCGGCACCGGAGCGCCTCAGGTGCGGCAACGCCCCGCGGATCATCGACAACGGCGCCTTCACATTTACCGCCCACATGCGATCGAGCTCGGTGTCCTTTTCGTCCTCGATTCGCACCCTGACGACCATGCCGGCGTTGTTTACTAGCCCGTCGATGCGTCCGAAGCGCGACGCCGTGGCATCGACCCACCGGCGGTGCGTCGCCTGATCCTCGGCGTCGTAACGCTCCATAAGGATTTGCCCTTCGGCCCACTTGCCGGCCACCGATTTAAGCGAGGCCTGGTCGCGGGCGCCCAGGCTTAGCGTGTATCCAGCTCGATACAGAGCCTCGGCGATGGCGCGGCCGATGCCTCGGTTCGCGCCAGAAACCATGATGACCCGCCCTTCGGGTGCAAGCATTTGCTAAGGCCTCGCGCCGTCGTCTAGCTATACAGGGCCACGCACCGCACCTCGATGCTCCAGCGTTCCGGCGCGTCTGGCGGCGTAGCAGGATCCTCGAAGGCGCTGTGGAAGCTGAAGGTGCAGGGCGCGCTAATCGCCGCGTCGGCATCTGGCTGAGCTCCCTTCGTGCGGGCCAGCCGGCCGGCCGAATCCCACTGCTTGATCAACAGCGCTTCATTCCGAGTCAGCCCAGGATAGAAGTACCACCGGTGGCCGTCGTGATGCTTCGCGAAATAGTTCTCACCGATGCGGTCGGCATAGTGGATCTCGAAGACGACTAGATGTTCGGGCCGCACGCTCGCCGCATCGCATAGCGCCAGCGGTTGGGTCGCGACCGGCTCGGCGGCGATGTTGCGCCAAAGGTTGATGATGGCGAAACGGCCGCTCGCGAGCGCCTGCTCCACTGCGTCCGCGTCAAGCAAGGATTGGCCCTCGGCCACCACTGTCCGAAGCGTGTCGTTGCCGGTCGGCGGGCGCGCAAGGTCGCGAAGCCGTTGCGGCGCGCTGGTCAGCGTGTAGTCGCCATGGACCACCCGGGCGGGCCCCTGTACCTGCTGGCCGCCCTCGATGCTCTGCCCACTGCGCTTGCCGGCCGCCGAGCGGACGTTATGGTCGAAGGCCGCGGCAAAACTGGCCCCGCTCGCTTCACGAACGATCTCGGCACACTCCGGATAGTAGAGGCGCACTACCTGCTCGTGGTCGAGAAAATTGAGGTCTTGCCGTGCCAGCGGACGCAGCCGCATCTCGAAGCCGCTCGTGGTCAGGTTGCAGGATGACTGCGCTGCCAGAGCGCGCGCATTGGCGACGGGCATCTGTCGTTCTTCCAGGTCGACGCCCTCCCAGCGCGCGTCACTGCCATCCTGGTTGCGACGCGTTAGGACCTCGCCGTTGCGGTAGAGCGAGGATTTGGCCGAATTGGCCATGTAGTTGAACAAGCCGGTCCGAACTGTCGGCATGTGAGCGTCAGCCATTGATGCCATGATCGCCGCCTGTTCTCCAACTGCAATGGGGTCGAGCATAGTAGGTTGGGGGGTGCAGGTGTACCATTGTCCACAGCTGCGGTGGCGGGAACGCCGCCGGAGCCAAAATGGACGGCGATTGACCGTCCTATTGCTACGTGGAGGATACGCCATGGAACTCTTTGCTGATCCCATCACGGTGAACTGTCGCAAGGTGGTCGCCGGCCTCAAGCTGTTGGGTTCCGACTACACGCTGACCAAGGTCGATTACTTCAAAGGCGAACAGAAGAGCGATGCGTTCAAGGCCATCAATCCGAACGCTGCGCTGCCGGCGTTGCGGGACGGCGATCTGGTGCTTTGGGAGTCCAACGCTATCTTGCAGTACGCGGCCGAAAAGGGCAGCAAGACTCAGTTCTATCCGACGGATCCGGCCAAGCGTGCCGACGTGAACAGGTGGCTGCTGTGGGAGGCGTCGACATGGTTCCCGTCGTGCTACGTCTATCTCGTCGAGAGCTGCGTGAAGCCCCTACTAGGCGGCGCCCCCGATCCGGCCGTGCTGGCCGGTGAAGAAGAACGCTTCCATAAGCTGGCAGGCATCCTCGACGAGCGCCTCAGCCGCAGCTCTTGGCTGGCCGGTGACGGTCCAACCATTGCGGATATTGCGGTCGCGGCGCCAATGCACCTGCATGCCTGGCAGCAGTTGCCACTGGCTCAACATCCGAACCTCGCCCGCTGGATGACCCAGCGGGTCGAACTACTCCCGTGCTGGAAGGCGACGCATGTCGGCGATGGCTTCAAGCTGGGGGAGACGGCCTGACCGGCAGCTTCTGCCGATCCGCGAAGACGACATTTCGCGATTTTGCGAAGGATGCCCATTGTGTCGAGGGCCGTTTACGTTTCCGGCCCTCTGGCTGATGGTGCTTGAGCGACGGTCAGCACCTGGAACAGCGGCGAGGATCCGCGCGCCACCGAGCGCCGATCTAACCGTCAGTATCCGTCGTCTCGGTCTGCGGTGTACTGCAGCAAGTACCGAACACATTGTTGTAGAGCCGAGCTTTTTCCGCGGGGTCGGTAATGGCGTCGATGAGCGCCAGCGCCTGATCGATCTTCCGATTGGCAAGTTGGGCCGCGATCACTGCCGCTTCCTGGAGTTCCTCGTTGTAGCAGTCGAGCGCCGCACCCTGGCCGAGCAGCGCATCGATGATCACCGCGGGCGTCCTCAGCACGCGTTGCGCAACGTCGAGGATGATGCCGTTGACGGTCTTGTCGTTGTAACTTTGCGCCAGGTCCTTCCGCTTGCGGACATAGGTGACCGGCCTCTCCTGCTGCGAGGGCTCGATGCAGTTGCTATGTCTCTCGGTGACCTTCTCGATAAAGCTCACCCGGGTGCCCGTGTAGTCGGGAATGTTGCACAGGTGGACATAGATGTCGTTGCGCACTGACTCGACGGTCTTGGCGTCGATCAGAACGCTCCTCAGCAGGTTGCCCATCGACGACAGCGTGCCGGTCTTGATGCTGGTGTCGTAGCCATTCGAGTAGATCAGCGACACGTCGTTGAGATAAGTCAGCGTGTAATATTCCTGCAGCAGCTGCGAAAGACGAAGTTCAATACGCGGCTACGGTTCATGTTCTCGAGCGTGCGCGTGGTCGTCGTCTCCGTTTCAGTCACGGCGGTCGAGGTCACGTCGGTGTTGATCTGGATCTGGCGCTGCGTATCGGCAGTCTGCACGTGGTGATCGACGGCATTGTTCAGCGTCGATACCTGCTGGCTTACCGCCTCCGTGCTGGTGTTGACGCTGGACGCTTCGCCGCCGGCGTCGCCCCCCAGTTTGACGATGCCCAGATTGATGCCGGCATTGCCTCCGGCGTGAGCGGACATCGAATTGGTGTCGGTGTCGCTTGATTGGACGTCGGTCGCCGTCGACGCCTCGATTGTCGTCTGCAGGTCTTCCATCGCGGTTTCGCTGTAGCTGTCCAGCACGCTTTGCGAACTCGACTGCGTCGTCTCGTCGTGGCGATAGTCCCGAATTTCGATGACCGTCTTCTCGCCGGGCAGGAGGCTGAAGGTGCTGAGCGCTTGTCCCGCGCCATAATTGCCGAGGTAGGAGGCCATGCGCATCTTCATGACCAGGTAGATCGCCGGCCGTGCCGCCTTCGGACGCGGCTGGAGCACCAGGCCCTGCTTCCCGGAGGGCCGACGATAGAGAACCGGCCGGAAACCTTCGGCGATCTTGTTCGCCGCATACTCCGTGGCGAAGCTCGCGCTCTTGGTCGAGACCTGGATGTTGGCGGCCTTCATGCGCACGCCCGACGACACGGATGGCTCGGCCGCGGTGAAGTTGAGACCGGTGTCCATGATCTCGCCTATGCTGGAGTAGCTGCGCGCGTTGAGCACGCTGTGGATGCTGTCGGGCGTCAAGTCCTGGTTCTTCGCTTCGGCGTCGAAGCGGTGCCAGTAGTTGCCCGGCGGCGCCTCGCGCTCGGCGGCCTTGAACGACTTCTGTGGAATGTCGAGCTTGATGAAGCTCACCACCTCGTACGTCGTAGATTGCGGCAGGTTGTAGTTCAGGACCGAGGCCGTGCCGTTCTCGTCGAGCTTCGACAGCGGCTCAAGCGCGATACAGGATGTCTTTTGCATGCTCACCACTCCCCATGCTGAATCGTTCGCTCACGGCGGCGGTATCGTGAGCACGGTGTCCTTGTCGTACGCGCTCGGATCGAAAGACCACGAACCGTTGCTGTAGACCGGATAGGCCTTGGGCTGGACGGTGCTCCCGTCCGGCATGGCAACCGTCTTGCCCTCGATCTGGCTCATCTGGGAATCCCCCACGGTGAGGTTCCGCAGCAACGACAGGTCGATCGAGCCTCTTTTCAGCGCCTCCTCGATGGTGGACCGATACGGCGCCAGGTCCGGCGGAAGCCTGTCGAGGAGGTTGAGGGGGATCGACACGCTTTGCCCCTCCTTGTTCCAGTCGTAGCTGTCCCAGAACCAGACCTGCCAGTCGACGATCGTCACCCGCCACTCCCCAGTGGTGAGCACCTCCGACTTGACCTGCACCTGCGAGACCAGATTGACCGCGTTCACCGCATTGAAGAGGTCGCTGGTGGAATCGCGGGTCGTGTGCGTAGTGCTCTCGTAGTAGAGCGTCTCCTCGCCGCCGGCGGCCAGCGGACTTGGCGCCGGATCGACCACGATGACAGCGCCGAAGGGTCCGGTGAACGTCGTCTGCGACGCCGGGAACTCGTCGTCCGGCCGCGCCAGGAGGCGTTTCCTGATGCCGTCGACGATCACGTCGTAGTGCTCATCGACAAGGGTGTCGATGACGAGCTCCTCGTCCTTGATGAGCGTGTAGTCCATAATCTGCGCCGGATCCTGCAGGCCGCCGGCCTCCAGCCAGTGATCGAGATTGTCCGGCGCCAAGGTCCAGTTCAACGTATTGCGGGCGAAATAGCTTCCGATTCGAATGCCCTGCACCAGCTCCTGGTCGCTGAGGTCGTGGCTCGCAAGCTTGCCAAGCAAACCGATCAGATCCGTCAGCGCGATTTCGGTTCCGACCAGTTCACTGATCTCGTCGGTCAGACCGCTGAGCTTTTCCGCCACACCGATCACGTCCCACCGGCCGGCCGATGGGCTGGCCGATGGATCCGCTTCCCACGGATTCGCTTCCCACGGATTCGATGGCGGTGACTCGGTGGCCGGCTGGTTCCAAGGGACAAGCAAAAGCAGAGGGACGGGCATGAGGTCACCTTTGCGAAACAAGCTTCCCAGCGTCGCGTCCAACCAGCCCGGCCCTGCTATTGCAGGCTGTCAGCTGCGAGCAGATCCGGTTCGATGTTCGGTTGGAGTGGAGAACGTCATCTGCGCACGCCACTCGCTATGCGAGTATTGATCAAGACTCTTTATCGACAGTCAATGTGCATTTACGCATTCCACGCTGAACGGATCGCGCCACTCTGACCCTTCTCAATCTCAATTCTGGCGAACATTGACGGAGTCGCCGTGCTTGGTCGCGGGGGCAACGAACTCACCGACGGATGATGTGGGCGCCGATGTGGTGAGGCTCCGAGGGCCGTTTACGTTTCCGGCCCTCTGGCTGTAAGGCATTGATGTTCCGTACTAGTTGCATGCCGCCCCTGGGCACCGTTCCTCAAACTCTCGCGCAGCAAAACGTTGTTTCCGGCCCTCGTCGCGAGGGCCGTTTACTCGCTCGCGCGACGTTCCTTTGTGGGGAACTCAGCAGACGCGTGGACTGCTTCTTTCGCCCAAAGCTAGCGGCAAATAGATCCCACTGCCCGACAATCCTGAGCACATGCGATCGGCGATTCGCGAAGTGCAGCCCGCCCGCAACCAGACCGTAGTAACTTGTGACACCAGCACCTCGTGCTTCTCGATCAGGCGCGATGCTGCGTGAACGGCGATGCCACCGATATTCCGTCCGCGCAGTTCGATTCTCCGGTGTGCGAACTCGCCCGCACTGCACTACCAACGCTGCGAGCAGTATATCGGTAATCGCTCGCACGCGGCGAACAGTACGGCCGGTCCGTCAAAAGTCGCCAGCAATCCCTGGCCCGTCATCTTGATCGGCTTGCCACGATGGCGCTCTATCCGCGCCTGAGATTCCATTCCTCTTCGTCGCGAATTTCACTCTGTATTCGCTTTTCGATGGATGATATCTCCCGCTTTGCCCAGCGCCGAACATCCAGCACTGGGTGATCAAGCAGCTTCTTCAAGGGTGGCAAGAATCCATTCAGATATTCTGACGTTGGGCCAGCCCAGATACCAGTATGAAGGTTCGCTCCAATTTCGCTTAGGACATCCTTGCGACGGCCCAGCTCGTCGAAAAGAATCGTGGCAATATCTGTCCAGTCCCGATTACCAGTCTCAGATGTAAAGAGTGGGGCGGTCCTGGCAACGAAAAGCGCAAACCGTTTGGGGTATTGCTGGCAAACCGCCCGAAGGCGGGCGACGCCAAGGCTAAAAAACGAATTAACTTCGCCCTCCGACTTGCCAAACGGAGAGCCCAACAAGTGCTCCAACCTCCAGGTAGCGCTCGCTGGCCCTCGTTCAATCGCTGGAGCGAGGCGTGAGACAAAGATGTCGGGAAATCTCTCGACCAGGTTTGCGGCAATTTTCGTCTGCAATCGGTCACTACGGTATTCGCGAGTTTCAGAAACGACGAGCAACTCCCCAGTAAGAAACTCCGCGAGCTTGGGGCCAAGTTCTGGTGAGTTGAGGACAGACGATGCAAGGACTTCAATATGATGCTCCCCCATCGTGGGAATATTTTCGGCATGCAGCAAACCAGGCACTTGGAGCAATTCGCTCGCACATCCCAGCATTGCAACCTTCTTGTCTTCGCGGCCATGGACGTACATCGACAGAAGATCGAGTGCCACTAGCGCACCGCTAACATCCCGTTCCCTCAGCGCCTCCAAGAGCTGCTGCACAGCTTCCGGCGGCAACGCCTCCATGACACGACCGCCGGCCAAGATTGATAGAGACCTTGGCTCCAACTCAGCCGCGCGCACAAGCGACGACAGCAGTTCGACAAGGGTCGGGGTGAGGGCAACACCTGCAAAGTAAGGAGTGAACTTTCTCAGCTCCGCCTTGCCGGCTAGCTTTTTAACCAGCTCTTCTGCGCTAGCACCACTGTCAGCTGCAATCGCAGAAATGAAGCCAGCTACCACGGATGGATCCGCGTTTTCCTTTACCTTGGAGAGCTCCTCGACAGCGGCTGCAATAAAGTCCGTTCGCTCAGTTGCTGCGGACAACAACGCCTTGGCAAACGCAAAGCTATGCTTAAATTCTCCAACGCTAAGGGCCGGCAACACTTCAACAAATGTCTGGAGGTCGGATGCGCATTCCCGCCCGAGTGCTTCTGCCCGACGAACTGGCGCCTCGAAATCCCGTTCGTCATCTTCATCCGGGTCTTCGAAGCCCCAGTCCACATCCTTGACAAAAAATATAAGACGCTCTGCCAAGGTCGATGGCGAAAGCTTTTCGAAGAGCGCCCGTATGGGAGCCACAACTTTATCTTCCGCATCTGCTAATTCGTAGCGCAGCACGTGACTAATGCTGCTCAGCATCTCAGCCCAGACCCCTCCTTCTGGGTTTAGTTCATCAATTGTCGCCTCAAGTTCTCCGATCGCTGGCGCAGCCACCAAGAGCCCAGTAACTGTGCTGGCCAGTTCTTTTCGTATGATTCCAATTTGATCTGGATGTCTGCGCGCGAGCGTGCGCCACATCTCAAGGCCACGATTGATGTAGGGCCAGACTTCATTCCAAAGCGGATTGTAATCTACATACGGCTTTCGGCTTCCTTGATGCTCCGAGCCGACCATTCGCGAACTCATGCGAGAATTGAGCAGCGACTTCAAGGCTTTTAGCAACACGATCAACTGCTGTGGCTCAGATGCTGCCACAAGCGCTTCAAGCACGCCGGCACGAAATTCCAGCGAAGTCGCAGTACCAGGCAATTGGATTCTGAACCGCTGAGCGAATTCGTTTGTTGCGTTATTTCCCCAAGTTTCATTCTCGCCAACGGCAAGGCGAAAAAGAAAGCGCATGGCCGGCTCGAAGGTGGCGCTGTCCCACACCAGTAAATCCAGGGCCCATACCGTCCATCGACGACCTGGCCCAAACTCTTCTCGGAGCTTCTCTTCTGACCAGTTTCCAAAGCACCTTTCGAGCGCTTCAATCACCTCTTCCGGGGCCACCACCGCCAGTTCGCGGAGGCAGTGTGCCCCGACCTCAGTGTTGAGGGCCTCCGCGGAACCGAAAGGGCCTTGGGGCCCACAAAGCTGTGCAGCAACCGCCCTTGCGTTGCTCAAGTAGTTGAGATCAGCCGAGCGTTCGCATAGCGCTTGCTTCAATTCGTCCGGCATATCCTCGGACCGGATCGCTTCCCTTTGATTGTGCGTTACGTTGTTCCAGAAGTCCGCTGCAAGCTGCGCCGCAATTGGGCGGGGGACAACGTTTAGAGAATACCCTTGTTCTTGGACTACGCGCTGCTTTTTAAATAGTTCTAGTCGGTGCAGGAATTCGTGGAGGCAAATTCAGCAGCTTGTTCGCGACCCAACTAACTTGGCCTTCCTTAGGCTCATGCACCCCGATTTGCACTAAATATCGCCGCCGTGCGTAGGGCGCGCCACTTATTGTCATCTACAGGCTCATGCCCCCACACGAGCTTCTGGACCACAGCCTCCTTGTCCACGAAGTTTGCAAAATGCTGAGATCCGCCTTCCATGGCGTGTCCCACCAATACGGCGATTTGCGGATAACCGGCACAAAAATCGGCGGCGGCGTCGATGTCTCCAGAGGGACCAGAAACAAGGTCGCCGATGATGCCCTTGATTACTTCCTTCGGCGCATGGTCAAGTATGATGACCTGATCTTCAGCGTCTGGCCTTACGAAGCTGTGATCCATAGTAAGCAAGCTCAGATTACTATTTGAGCGACGAATTTCCTCGCTAAGGAGCCGGTGGCAGTTTGGAGGACATTCGTCGACCACGACGACACCTCGTCGCTCAGTTCCCACTAAAGTTCGTACCTGGGCAAGAACAGCATCGCTGTACTGACGTGCATATATGACTAGTGCTGTGAGCCCGTGACTCAAATCTTGCTTTAGTGCTTCAAACGCTAGGCGCGACTTTCCCAAACCGGAATGACCAATAAGTCGGACAACGGCTCGCGGTTGAGCTAAGGACCCCCGGATCGTGGTCATATGGGCCTTGGCTACATCATAAGGGATGTAAGCGGTGGCGCGCAGATCTCTGTAGGACTGCCAGTCATCGGCACATAGAAATGCAAAGTCCGCTACTACCGTGCCCAGCTGCTTTTTGACCCATAGGGCTACAGCTGGAAAGCGATTGATCCAATCGCGAATACGAGGCGGCCCATAGACATCCACAAAGATGTCGGCATTCTTGGCGTGCGCCTGAATCGCTTTACGCAAATCGTCCACGAGAGATGTTTGCTTCGTCTTGGATTTCTTGGCTTTACCTGTGCCCGTCTTCCTTAGAGGTGGCTCGGGAAATCTGCACAGTGGGCTAAGTGGAGTTTCTGCCTGACGACGGCCAGGATGGCCGAGGATCAGGAGCTATCATGGGCAGACGGACACGGCGGAACCACACAGCGGCCTTCAAGGCGAGAGTGGCGTTGGCGGCGTTGAAGGGCGAGATGACGCTGTCGGACCTTGCGCAACGATTTGACGTTCATCCGAATCAGATCACGCAATGGAAAGCGCAGCTTTTGGAGGGCGCTGCCGGTGTGTTCGATAACGGAGCCCGACGTCGTGAACCGGCTGTCGACCTGAAGGCTCTGCATGCCAAGATTGGGGAGCTGACACTGGAGAACGATTTTTTGGAAGGAGCGCTCGGCAAGGCGGGCGTTGTGAGCGCAAAGCGATGATCGATCGATCGCATGATCTGCCGGTGGCCCGGCAGGCTCTGGCATTGGGCATCCGATCTCGTCGTCATGCGCCGGATCGACGAACTGCACCTGAACTTCCCGTTCGCCGGCAGCCGGATGCTGCGCGACCTGCTGGCTGGCGAAGGCTTCGCGGTCGGGCGCCTGCACGTCGCAACGCTGATGAAGCGCATGGGGATCGAGGCGCTGTATCGCCGGCCGAGCACGTCCAAACCGGCACCCGGGCACAAGATTTACCCGTATCTGCTGCGCAAACTGGCGGTCACACGGCCCGACCAGGTGTGGGCCATGGACATCACGTATATCCCGATGGCGCGCGGCTTCGTGTATCTGGCGGCCGTTGTCGACTGGTTCAGCCGCCGGGTTCTGGCATGGCGGCTGTCGATCACGATGGAGGCGGCGTTCTGCGTCGAGGCACTGGAGGAAGCTCTGTCGCGTTACGGCACACCGGAGATCTTCAACACCGATCAGGGCAGTCAGTTCACCAGTGCCGAGTTCACCGGCGCGCTGCTCGCCAAGGGGATCGCGATTAGCATGGACGGCAAAGGGGCGTGGCGTGACAACGTGTTCGTCGAGCGGCTGTGGCGAACGATCAAATACGAGGAGGTCTACCTGCGCGCCTACGACACGGTGAGCGACGCACGCGGCTCACTCGGCAGATACATCGCCTTCTACAACTCGCGTCGACCGCATTCGAGTCTTGACCGGCAACCGCCGGATCGGGCGTACTTCAACCGGCCGCCGCTACTCGCGGCGGCCTAACCCCGGCAGAGGCTCCACTTAGAAAGCCCGCGAAACTGTTCAAACAAACCGAGCCACCTCTCTTGGCTTGCTTTGCGTTGTGACGTTCGTCTTGTTGGAGAAGACGACGTAACCGCCCTTTCGATCAATCACCTCGGTGACGGCAGCATTCAGCTTTTGCGCCTTCCCCGCCCCCGCAAGCGGCACACTCTTCATCTTCGAGGCGATAAGATTTTCGGCCTTGCATTGGAATATGGTGAAGCTGCGGGGGATGTAGTCCGTTCGGTCTGGTGCATTGGTCCAGTGAACGCGAAAGTCTTCCCCTCCATCGGGGATTGTCTCAAACGTCCCTTGCATGCTGCTTTGTGGAATGCCGTGAGCCCAACACTCTGCGCTCAGCAGACGCTCCAGCAGTCCCACAAGTTGCGAACTCGACAACAGCCGGATCTCTTGTTCTGTGACCTCAAAAGGGCCGATATGGCTGCTTGGCATTTAATCCCCCCGAGTCCGTCACCCTCGCATTGGAAGGGGGTGAAAGCCAAGACGATAACGCCCCGCGGTTGTGAAATCATGGCTGTTCAATTCGAGTTTGACGGAGGGTGGGTGTGATGACCGGAGAACTGTTCCTTGGACAGCCGCCGATAGGCCCGGAGAAAGAAACCAGTCTACTATTAGTCAGGTCTATCAGATGTCGAGCGATGCGCTGCCATCTGCCAGCTAGCCGGTACACCACCGACACCAATGGCAAGTGGCGCGTCGGGGCCCGGAACAAATTGCGCGACGACGAGCGCCGGCTTCCCGGAGGGACAAGTGCTTATCGGTTGACTCGCAATGGAAAGACCGGCGACCCGATCCCGTTAGTGGCACGAAGGTGACGTGTGATCGCACGCCAGCTGTGCCGTGGTTCTCCTTAGTCAGCAGCGTGTTTTACTACGGTACACCGCGACCTCGACCGTGAGACTGCGGCTGCGGGCAGGCTGATCAAGCTCAAGGAGCAAGAAAATGGGCCAACCGGAGGGTACCTACCTGAGAAATTTGGGCTGTTGAAGTCGCTCGGTAGCTGTGCGCCATCCGATGGATGAAGTGTCAATTGATACTAACTGGGCCAACCAGCCCTTCCAAAGCTTGGGCAATGCAGGCTTGCTTACGGTTCAGCCGTGGCGACGTGATTTCGCCGAGAACATAAGTGGAAGGGGGCGGCGAGTCGCAGCTAGGAAACTAACGGGAACTTATGGTAGGTGCGACTCGCGTAAAGCCCTGAAAACGCGGAAGGTGTGCGTTCGGGGTAACAAACAATCTGGAGGAACGGCCATGAAGAAGCTCGCTGTGGCGCTGGCGATCGGCCTGCTCGGCCCCTTGGCTGCAGGGACCGCCGCAATGGCTCAGGACAAGCCGGTCGACCTCAAGATCTCGATCTGGCTGCCGCCCGCCCATCCGCTGGTGCCGGCAACCAAGGCGTGGGCCGAGGACATCGAGAAGGCGTCGGGCGGCACGATCAAGACGGCGATCTTCCCGTCCGAGCAGCTCGGCAAGGCGTTCGACCACTACGACATGGCGCGTGACGGCATCGCCGACCTGACCTACGTCAATCCCGGCTACCAGCCGGGCCGCTTCCCGGTGATCGCGCTCGGCCAGATCCCCTTCACCTTCGCCGATGCCAAGAAGGGCACCGCCGCGCTCGATGTCTGGTACCGCAAGCAGGCGGCGACGGAGATGAAGGACACGCATTTCTGCTTCGCCTTCATCCACGATCCCGGCACCTATCACGGCCGCAAGAAGGTCGTGGTGCCCGACGACATCAAGGGCATGAAGATCCGCCCGGCACAGAGCACGATCGCCCAGATGGTGACCATGCTCGGCGGCACCAATGTGCAGGCCTCCGCGCCCGAGGCGCGCGACGTGCTCGATCGCGGCGTGGCCGACGCGATCTTCTTCCCGTGGGGCTCGATGTTCCTGTTCGGCCTCGACAAGGTCACCAAGTACCATATCGACGCGCCGCTCTATTCGACCGTGTTCACCTACTCGATGAACAAGGCCAAGTACGACTCCATGTCGCCGGCGCAGAAGAAAGTGATCGACGATCACTGCACGACCGAGTGGGCGGTGAAGCTCTCCTCGCCGTGGCACGATTTCGAGGCCGCCGGCCGCGACAAGATGAAGGCGGCTCCCGGTCACGAGGTCTATGCGCTGACGCCCGAGCAGCTCAAGGCCTGGAAAGCCAGTGTGGCGCCGCTGCACAAGGCGTGGGCCGAGGCCGTCAAGAAGGCCGGCGGCGACCCCGACGCTCTCTACAAGGACTTCGAGGCGACGGTGGCCAAGTACCAGGCGGGGTTCTGATCGCCCCGTCATCCCGACCGGAGCCGAGCGAAGCGAGGCGTAGTGGAGGGACCTGTTTTGTTGCCGCGTCGCCAAGAGGAGGTCCCTCGACTACGCCGCCCCTTAAGGGGCGGCTTCGCTCGGGATGACGGGAAGTAATGAACCGTAGCGTCATGGATCGCATCATCGACACGATCGAGGCGATCGCGGCGATCTTCGTCGGGCTGGTGGCGGCCGACATCTTCCTCTCGGTCATGTTGCGCCGCTTCTTCAGCCTGCAGATCCCCGATTCCTACGATTTCGGCCGCATGCTGCTCGGCATCCTGATCTTCTGGGGGATCGCCGCCACCTCCTACCGCGGCGGCCACATCACGGTCGATCTCGTCTGGGCCTGGGCCAACCCGCGCTGGAAGCGGGTGATCGACGTGTTCGCCACGCTCGTGCTGCTGTTCGTGGTCACGGTGCAGACCTACACGCTGTTCGACAAGGTGACCTCGACCTACAACGACCATGTGCTGACCTACGATCTCGGCCTGCCGACCTGGCCGTTCTTCGCGGTCGCCTGGGCGGGCGACGTCTCGGCCGTGGTGCTGATCGCCATCCGCACCTACCGGCTGATCTTCCATCCCGAGGATCTCCACGGCGCGAGCACGGCCCCGGAGTGAGCGGATCTCGATGAGCGCCGATACTGTCGCCATCCTGGGCTTCGTCTCGCTGTTCGCACTGATGCTGCTGCGCGTGCCGGTCGGCATGGCGATGGGACTGGTCGGCGTCAGCGGCTATGCCTGGCTCTCGGGCGGCGGGCCGGCGCTGAAGCTGATCGGCCAGACCTCGATGCGCACCGTCACCGACTACCAGTTCGGCGTCATCCCGATGTTCCTGCTGATGGGCGCCTTCGTGTCGAATTCGGGCGTGAGCCGCGAGCTGTTCCGCGCCGCCAATACCGTGGTCGGTCACTGGCGGGGCGGGCTGGGGCTCGCCACCGTGTTCGCCTGCGGCGGCTTTGCCGCCATCTCGGGCTCCTCGGTCGCCACCGCCGCCACCTTCTCGACCGTCGCCTATCCCGAGATGCGCCGTTACGGCTATCCGAAGAGCTTCGCCACCGGTGTCATCGCGGCCGGCGGCACATTGGGCGCCATGCTGCCGCCCTCGACCGTGCTGGCCGTCTACGGCCTCATCACCCAGCAGGACATCGGCAAATTGTTCCGCGCCGGCATCGGCCCCGGCCTGCTCGCCATGCTGATGTACATGGCGACCATCGCCGTGATCTGCCGCGTCCGGCCCGACTTCCTGCCGACGGTGCCCAAGGCCACGTGGGCGGAACGCCTGGGCGGCCTGCGCGACGTATGGGCGCCGGTGCTGCTGTTCGTGCTGGTGATCGGCGGCCTCTATGGCGGCGTCTTCACGCCCACCGAGGCGGGCGGGGTGGGGGCGAGCGGCGCCTTCCTGCTGGGCATCCTGCGCCGCCGTCTCGACAAGGCGGCCATCCGCGCCTCGCTGCTGCAGGCCACGCGCACCGCGGCGGCGGTCTTCACCGTGCTGATCGGCGCGCTCCTGTTCGGCTATTTCCTCACCATCACCCAGGTGCCGCAGAAGGTGACGGAGTTCCTGACCGGGCTCGGCATCGGGCCCTACGGCGTGCTTGCCATCATCATGGTCATGTACCTGGTGCTGGGATGCCTGATGGACGCCATGGCGATGATCATCCTCACCGTGCCCATCATCTTCCCGCTGGTGACCGCGCTCGGCTTCGACCCGATCTGGTTCGGCGTCATCATCGTCATGACCGTCGAGCTTGGGTTGATCCATCCGCCGGTCGGCATGAACGTCTTCGTCATCAAGAGCGTCGTCCAGGATGTCAGCTTCGCCGCGATCTTCAAGGGCGTGCTGCCCTTCATCGCCACCGACATCCTGCGGCTGATCATCCTGATCGCCTTTCCGATTATCGCACTCTGGCTGCCGAACCAGATGTAAGGCTACTGTGCGGCCCGAAGGGGTTCCCGCATGAAGAGAGTAGGTTCGTTCCTGGGCGATTGGTGGCGCCTGGTCATTCCGTACTTCAAGTCGGAGGAATGGCCCATCGCCATCGCCCTCCTCGTCGGGGCGATCGCGCTGACATTCGCTGCGGTCGGGCTGGAAGTGCTGTTCAACGACTGGAACCGGCGCTTCTACGACAGCATCCAGAACAAGAACGAGACTGTGTTCTGGCGGGAAATCCTGGTCTTCAGCGGCCTCGCCGCCCTCTTCATCCTGAGCGCCGTCGCCCGATCGGTCGTCAGCCCCTATCTCCGCCTGCGCTGGCGGCGGTGGTTGACGCGCCACTATCTTGCCCACTGGCTCGACGACCGTGGCTACTACCGCATCGAGCTGCAGCGGACGGTCGACAACGCCGATCAGCGCATCGCCGAGGATCTCCGTCAGCTCGGCGAATACACCATGCAGCTCTTTCTCGGCTTCCTGGGCGCGGTCGCCACGCTGATTTCGTTCCTGCTCATCCTGTGGACGCTCTCCGGTCCCCTGTCGCTTTCCGCCATCGGGCTGGATGTCACCGTGCCGGGCTACATGGCCTGGGTCTGCCTGCTCTATGCCACCGTCGGCACCCTTCTGGCCAACCTGGTCGGCCGCCGCCTGATCCCGCTCAATTTCCAGATGCAGCGCTTCGAGGCGAATTTCCGCTTCTCGCTGGTGCGCGTGCGCGAGAATGCCGAGGGCATCGCCCTCTATCACGGCGAAGCGCAGGAAGCCGAGTCGCTGAACGCGCGCTTTATCGACGTCTTCAACAACGGCTTCCGCGTGCTGATGACGCAGGCCCAGCTTGCCTTCTATCAATTCAGCTACGCCCAGCTCGCGATCGTCTTTCCCTATGTCGTCACCGCGCCCCGGTTCTTCGCCGGCGCCATCACGTTCGGCGTGATGACCCAGACGGCATCGGCCTTCGGCCAGGTGCAATCGGCGCTGTCGTTCTTCATCGACAACTACACCTCCCTGGCCGAACTGCGCGCCGTCATGGACCGCCTGAGGGGCCTGCAGGAGGCGACGGATGTGAAGCCGGAGGGCGCCATCGACGTGGCGCGCGAGGCCGGGCGGGCCGATATCGGCGCCGAAGGCCTGACGCTCGGTCTGCCCGACGGGCAGACCCTGCTGCGCGACGAGACCCTTGTCCTTCCGCACGGCCGTTCGACCCTGATCACCGGCGCCAGCGGCTCGGGCAAGAGCACGCTGTTCCGCGCGCTGGCCGGCATCTGGCCGTTCGGCAAGGGCCGCGTGCACGTGCCGGCGGATGCGCGCGTGCTGTTTCTGCCGCAGAAACCCTACATCCCGATCGGCACCCTGCGCGACGCCGTGACATATCCCGACGAACACTCCGATGCGAGCGACAATGAGGTCGTGGCCGCGCTCGAGGCCGCACGGCTGGGGCATCTCGCCGGCCGCCTCCACGACGTGGCGCATTGGAGCTACGTCCTGTCGGGCGGCGAGCAGCAACGGCTCGCGGTGGCGCGCGCACTGGTGTTCAAGCCCGACTGGCTGTTCCTCGACGAAGCCACGGCCTCGCTCGACGAGACGATGGAGGCCGCGATCTATGGCGAGCTGAAACTGCGCCTGCCCACCACGACTGTCGTGTCGATCGGCCACCGCCCGTCGCTGCGCCAATGGCACGACCGGCAGATCGAATTGCGGCGGGCGCCGGGCGAGGTGGGACGGTTGGTCGAGGCCGGCGCCGCGTCGCCGGCGTAGGATGCCGCTCCCGGGCACAGTATGATCTGACACCGTCAATCGAGAGGTCGTCATGGCTGATCGTAAACCCCTGTCCTTCCACGTGCCGGCGCCGGCGGTGCGGCCGGGCGGCACGCCGGATTTCAGCGACGTGCCGATTTCGCGGGCGGGAGAGGTACGCCGGCCGGAGGTCGATGCCGAGCCCGAGGATATCCGCGACCTCGCCTATGCGATCATTCGCGTGCTCAATCGCGAAAGCGAGGCGGTAGGCCCGTGGGCCGGCCTGCTGAGCGACGAGGAATTGCTGAAAGGCCTGCGCCACATGATGACGCTGCGCGCCTTCGATGCGCGCATGCAGATGGCCCAGCGCCAGGGCAAGACGTCGTTCTACATGCAGCACATGGGCGAGGAGGCGGTGAGCTGCGCCTTCCGCGTGGCGCTCGAGCCCGGCGACATGAACTTCCCGACCTACCGCCAGGCCGGGCTGCTGATCGCCGGCGACTATCCCATGCTCGACATGATGAACCAGATCTACTCGAACGAGCTCGATCCGCTGAAGGGCCGCCAGCTGCCGGTGATGTATTCGTCGCGCGAGCACGGCTTCTTCTCGATCTCGGGCAACCTCGCCACGCAGTATCATCCAGGCGGTCGGCTGGGCGATGGCGTCGGCGATGAAGCGCGACACCCGGATCGCGGCCGGCTGGATCGGCGACGGCTCGACCGCCGAATCGGACTTCCATGCCGCCCTCGTCTTCGCCTCGACCTACAAGGCGCCGGTCGTGCTCAACATCGTCAACAATCAATGGGCGATCTCGACCTTCCAGGGCATCGCCCGCGGCGGCTCGGGCACCTTCGCGGCGCGCGGCCTGGGCTTCGGCATTCCGGCGCTGCGCGTCGACGGCAACGACTATCTCGCCGTCCATGCCGTGGCGAAATGGGCGGTCGAGCGGGCCCGCCGCAATCTCGGGCCGACCCTGGTCGAGTACGTGACCTATCGCGTCGGCGCCCATTCCACCTCGGACGATCCCTCGGCCTACCGGCCGAAGACGGAGTCCGACGCCTGGCCGCTGGGCGATCCGGTGCTGCGCCTGAAGAGCCACCTGATCCGTCGCGGCGCGTGGTCCGAGGAGCGCCACAAGCAGGCCGAGGCCGAGATCCTGGCGTCCGTCATCGCCGTCCAGAAGGAGGCCGAGAGCCACGGCACGCTGCATTCCGGGCCCCATCCCTCCGCCCGCGACATGTTCGAGGGCGTCTATGAGGAGATGCCGCCGCACCTGCGCCGCCAGCGCCAGCAGGGAGGGATCTGAGCCCATGCCGCGCAAGACCATGGTCGAGGCGATCCGCGATGCCATGGACGTCTGCCATGCAGCGCGACGACAACGTCGTCGTGTTCGGCGAGGATGTCGGCTATTTCGGCGGCGTGTTTCGCTGCACCCAGGGCCTGCAGCAGAAGTTCGGCTCGAGCCGCTGCTTCGATGCGCCGATCAGCGAGCTCGGCATCGTCGGCGCCGCGGTCGGCATGGCGGCCTATGGCCTGCGGCCCTGCGTCGAGATCCAGTTCGCCGACTACATGTATCCGGCCTACGACCAGATCGTGTCGGAGGCGGCGCGCCTGCGCTATCGTTCCAACGGCCAGTTCACCGCACCGATCGTGGTGCGCATGCCGACCGGCGGCGGCATCTTCGGCGGCCAGACCCACAGCCAGAGCCCGGAGGCATTGTTCACCCATGTCGCCGGACTCAAGACAGTCGTGCCCTCCAACCCCTACGACGCCAAGGGACTGCTGATCTCCGCCATCGAGGACAACGATCCGGTGATCTTTCTCGAACCCAAGCGCCTCTATAACGGGCCGTTCGACGGCCATCACGACCGCCCGGTGACGCCATGGGCGCGTCATCCGCTGGGCGAAGTGCCCGACGGCCATTACACCGTGCCGCTCGGCAAGGCCATGATCCGCCGCGAGGGCGCCGCCGTCACGGTGCTGGCCTACGGCACGATGGTGTTCGTCGCCGAAGCGGCGGCCCAGGAGACCGGCATCGATGCCGAGATCATCGATCTGCGCACGCTGGTGCCCTACGACCTCGACCTCATCGTCGCCTCGGTGAACAAGACCGGGCGCTGCGTCGTCGTCCACGAGGCGACCCTGACGTCGGGCTTCGGCGCGGAACTGAGCGCGCTGGTGCAGGAGAATTGCTTCTATCATCTCGAGGCGCCCGTGGTGCGGGTCACCGGCTATGACACGCCCTACCCGCACGCCCAGGAATGGGACTATTTCCCCGGCCCGGCCCGGGTCGGCCGTGCGCTCAAGGCCGTGATGGAGGCCTGAGATGGGCATTCGCATCATCAAGCTTCCCGATGTCGGCGAGGGCGTGGCCGAGGCCGAGCTGGTCGAATGGCATGTCGAGGTCGGCCAGTCGGTGCTGGAGGACCAGCTTCTCGCCGCCGTCATGACCGACAAGGCGACGGTCGAGATACCCTCGCCCGTCGCCGGCACCGTCGTGGCGCTGGGCGCCGAGGTCGGCGGCGTTCTGGCGGTCGGGGCCGAGCTTGTCCGCCTGGAGGTGGCGGGCGAAGGGAATGCGGAAGTGGCGGCGGCTCCGCGCGAAGCAGTGCCTCCGGCCGCACCGCCGCCGGCGACGCCGTTGCACACGCCCGTTCCGGCCAAGCCGAAAGCTGCCGAGTTGCCTGCGCCGCCCGTTGCCACCGCGCCGGTCGCCCGCGCGTCGATGGGGCCGCCGCGCCCGCCGGGGGAGAAGCCGATCGCCTCGCCCGCGGTGCGGCGCCGCGCGCGGGAGGCCGGCGTCGATCTCCGCCAGGTGCGCGGCACCGGGCCGGCAGGCCGGATCGGCCATGAAGACCTCGATGCCTTCCTGCGCGGCGGGTCCGCAGGCCGGCGAAATCCGGCGGCCCGGGTCGCCAATACCGAGGTCGAGACCGTCAAGCTCATCGGCATGCGCCGGCGCATCGCCCAGAAGATGGCCGAGTCCAAACGCCGGGTCGCTCATTTCTCCTATGTCGAGGAAGTCGACGTCACCGCGCTGGAAGAGCTGCGCGCGACGCTCAATGCGCAGAACCAGGATCGCCCGCGCCTCACGCTGATGCCGTTCCTGATGCAGGCGCTGGTCAAGGCGGTCGCCGACTTTCCCGAGATGAACGCGCTCTATGACGACGAGGCCGAGACCCTCGAGCGGCACGGCGGCGTCCATATCGGCATCGCCACCCAGACGCCGGCGGGCCTCATGGTGCCGGTGGTCCGCCACTGCGAGGCGCGGAGCCTGTGGGACTGCGCCGCCGAGGTGCAGCGCCTGGCCGAGGCGGCGCGCGAGGGCCGGGCGACCCGCGCCGAGCTCACCGGCTCGACCATCACCATCACCAGCCTGGGCGCGCTGGGCGGCATCGTCACCACGCCGGTGATCAACCGGCCGGAGGTCGCCATCATCGGCCCCAACAAGCAGGTCGTGCGTCCGGTCTGGCAGGGCGGGCAGTTCGTGCCGCGCACCATGATGAACCTGTCGTCCTCGTTCGATCACCGCGTCATCGACGGCTATGTCGCCGCGCGCTTCGTCCAGCGCCTCAAGGGCCTGCTCGAGGCGCCGGCGACGATTTTCATAGAGGCGTGAGATGGCCGATATCAGTGCCAAGGTTCTGGTCGTGGGCGGTGGGCCCGGCGGTTATGTCTGCGCGATAAGGGCCGGCCAGCTCGGCCTCGATGTCGTGCTGGTGGAGCAGGGTGGCCTGGATGGCGGGATAGGCGGTACCTGCCTCAACGTCGGCTGCATTCCGTCGAAAGCCCTCATCCACGCGGCCGACGCCTACGCGCGCGCCACCGAGCAGGCGAAGTCCGCGCCCTTCGGGCTGCGAGTTCGAGCGTCCGACCATCGACTTCGCGCGCACGATCGAATGGAAGAATGGCATTGTCGGGCGCCTGACCAGCGGCGTCGGCGCCCTGCTGAAGCGACACCGGGTCAAGATCCTGCAGGGCCACGCCACCATGGTCGACGGCAAGACCTGCAAGGTCGAGACCGACACCGGTCCGCAGGTCGTCAGCGCCGAGCATGTCGTGCTGGCGACCGGGTCGGTGCCAGCCGCCGTGCCGGCGCTGCCCTTTGGCGGACGCGTCATCTCCTCGACCGAGGCATTGTCGTTGACGGCCGTTCCCGAACGCCTGGTCGTGGTCGGTGCGGGCTATATCGGGCTAGAACTCGGGACGGCGTTCGCCAACCTCGGCGCCAGGGTCACGGTGATCGAGGCGGAAAACCGCATCCTGCCGGCCTATGACGAGGAGCTTGTCCGTCCGGTCGTCCGCCGCCTGCGGGCGCTGGGCGTCGAGGTCCTGACGCGGGCCCGGGCCGTCGGCCTGTCCGACGCGGGCGACGCGGTGCGGATCGAGCAGGAAGGGGCTGCGGCGCGCAGCATCCCGGCCGACCGGGTGCTCGTCGCCACCGGACGGCGCGCCAGGATCGCGGGCTTCGGCCTCGAACGACTCGACCTCACCATGAACGGCCCCTTCGTGCAGGTCGACGAGCGTTGCGCGACCTCGATGCGCAACGTCTGGGCGGTCGGCGATCTGACCGGCGAGCCGATGCTGGCCCACCGCGCCATGGCCCAGGGCGTGGTAGTTGCCGAAGTGATCGCCGGCCATCGCCGTGTCTTCGACGGGGCGGTGATTCCGGCCGTGTGCTTCACCGATCCGGAGATCGTGACCGTTGGCCTCTCGCCCGAGGAGGCGCGCAAGGCCGGCCATGAGGTGCACACCGCCCTGTTCCCGTTCCAGGCCAACGGCCGGGCGCTGACGATGGCGGCCGAGGAGGGCTTCGTGCGCGTGACCGCGCGGGCCGACAATCACCTGATCCTGGGCATCGCCGCCGTCGGCGCAGGGGTGTCGGAACTCTCCACCGCCTTCGGCCTTGCGCTCGAGATGGGCGCGCGGCTGGAAGATATCGGCGGCACCATCCACGCCCATCCGACGCTGGGCGAGGCCTTCCACGAAGCGAGTCTGCGGGCGCTGGGCGAAGCGCTGCACATCTAGCTCCGCAGGATTCAGTCGGGTTCAAAGCTCGAGCCGTCCGAGAACACCTCAAGAAACGGCGGCGAGACCTTGGACTTTCAGCGAGAGGCGGCTCTCCTTATCGAGTTGGCGGGTGCCAAGCTTTAGCCATCACTTTGGATTTGGGCCAATTCAACCGGTATTGATGATGCCCCGGAGTGCCGTCACGACCTTGGCGCCGCCCGAGACGAGGCTCGCGGCGTGGGCAACATAGTCGGCAACCTTCTTCATGATCGCCGCTACGTTTGTCATGTCGGTCGTAGCCGCCTTCATGATCGTCAGCGCTTTGACCATATCTTCGCTGTGAAGGGAGCCGATATAATCCTGTACGAAGAGTTTCGTGCGCTGTTCCATCAGATCATGGACGATGCCCGGCATCTCGGCGGCGCCGCTGCTGTTCTGCAAATTTATCGCGTCGATGATCTTTTGATCGAGGATGTCGAGGGCGTTTTTCTTCTCTTGGTCGATATCATCCTGCGGGTCGTTTTGGGCTGCGGGCATGATCACGATCCCTTCTTGCCGGTGGCCGGTGGTGCAGAGACTGCAGTCAAGGCAGCCTGTACTGCGGCAACCTTCTCGCGGAAGGCGCCAAGGGCCGTCAGCAGGTCCGCATAGCCGTTTTTCGGATTCCTGATCGCTTCGGCCAATGCATCGTGGGCATCCGCCAGGTCGTTCGCGGCAGCCATCGGATCAGACTTGCGCAGCGCGTTTATGGCGACGACGACTGCCTGGGCGTCACTCAGGCGTTGCTTGTACGCCGCTTCGGTCAGCTGACTGCCGAGACGGTACGTCAGGTTCCGGCCTTCCTCGAAGAGCCATTCCTGACGGGCCACGCTGAGCGCCAGCAATCCCTTGCCGAACGTTGTCGCCACGATGTGGATGGGCTTCCGCTTGTTCAGGCGCTCAAGCTCTCTCTTCCTTTCGGCGTCGGTTTTCGGTCCCGGCGTGGGCACGGCCGGGGTGCCGTCGGGGTAAGGCATGGGCGTATCGACGATCAAGACGGCGGCCTTCAGGCTTTCGTAGCGCTGCTGGTCGAGCGCCGTGCCGACCACCCAGCCGAACAGGTTCACGGCGGCCGGCGCCAGGGCGGCGGCCGGTGCAGCCGCACTGGCCGCGGCCGCCAATGATGAGATCGAACTCGACAATTGCCCAACCGCGGCATCGTAGGCCGCGCGGTCTGCCGCGTTCGTTACCGCCGCCAGGGCCTTGGCGTAATCCTTTAGGACCTTCAGGTCCTTTATCGTCTCCTCGCGAACAGCCGCGAGAGCCAACTCGTTTTCCGTCGGGGTCGAGGGAATTTCTACTGGTCTGGGTGGCGCCGTGGTGGCGCGGACGAGGGTGCAGGGCTGATCGCCGGTCCGCACCCCGCAACTCGCGGTCATGTTCACCGGGAGTCGCCCATCGATCAGTTGAATTTGGAGCGCCGACGCCCGGTCGGCAGTCGGGGCGTCGTAGCCCGACGTAAACGACGCAGACAGCTTGTCGACGTCGTCGCTAAAGGTCAATATTTCCTTGGAATAATTGTACGGCGAACAGGCCGACACCACCGCAAGCAAGGCCACGACCGGCGCTGATCGATGAATCCCCATGAAGCCCCTGAGGCGGATACTCGCATTAGTTGCGGGCAAGGTCAAATAGGTTTACATCCAATGATTGAATACGCCATCCTGGCAGTCATGGAGAAACGAGCAAGTACGGGGGCGCGATCATGGTGAAAGCTTTTTCGTGGCTTTGGTCGGAAGGCGTCTGGAAGTTCGTACTGTTCTTCCTGGTGTTTGGTGTATTTGTCGTGCTGGTACGCCAAATCGTTCCAGCCTTCGTGAGTAGCTACTCGCTTCCGATGCTGGCGCTGCTCGGGGTTGTCACGATGCTGGGCACCCTGTTGATCTTCACGGCACTGTTGAACCTGATTGGATTGTCGGATCAGACCCAGGCTCTTGGCTTGCCTGAAGGCTCGGTGAGGGCGCTGCTCGCGCTGGCTCTGCTTGGACTGTTTGCGGTCCTGGCGTCGTCGGTTCTCGGAAAGCCGGAACTGCGAACTTTTTCCCAGCTGAGTTCAGACGATGTCGTTGCCCTGATCAGGAACAATCCGGAAGCCAGGGACCTTGTCCAAGTGGCGGGACCGGAAGGCAAGTACACGGTGCACTTCTACTCACCACTGCGGCAGGACGAGTCCTCGAAACAGATATTGACCCTCGTGGGCACGTTGATGACGGCCGTGATAGCCTTCTATTTTGGAACGGCGTCGATGCGAGCACCGAATGATATCTCGCGCGCCCCGCCGGAGTTGTCTGGTGTCGAACCCGAAACCAAGTTGCCAACTACGGATCCGGTGACTTTGAAGCTGCAGGGCAACAATCTGAATAGCATTCGCGTCGTTCGGCTGACGGAGGCGTCGAAAGCCGTGGAGCTCGAAGCGCACACCGTTCTTTCAAATCCATCCCGGGTAACGTGCACTTTCGCGGCGCATCCCGCGCTGGCTACGGACGGAACCTGGGATGTCACGGTGGTCGACGACATTGGTCGCACCGCGACGAAGAAAGGCGGCTTGCCTGTCAAGGTGGCGACGGCCGGGCCCGCCACAAGTGCGCCATTGCTCAACAACATCTCGCCTGGCGCCGCGCCGAAGGATGTCGCGAACGACTACACGATTTCCGGCAGCGGATTGGATGCCGTGACGACTGTGGAAGCCGTGCCAGCCACCGGCGGAAGTGCGGTGGCGGCCCAAATCCTTTCGAAAACGCCAACTGAGGTGAAGTGCAGGCTTACTTTGGCTGCTGGCAGCTGGACCGTTCGGATCACACCTGGCACGGTTTCAGCGAATGCCGGTCGGCTCACGATTGCCTGAACCTGATTGCCGGCAATGGCCGGCAGGGCCCGTCAGCGCAGGCTCGCGTTGATCCGCTCGAGCGCCGACGGCCCGGGGCAGAGGTCGGGCGTGTCGAGGGTGTTGAGCGGCGCCTTGACCGTGTTGAGATGGTGGTGCAGGTCCTTGGGCGTCGGATCGACGTACAGAAGACCGGTCACGACCTCGCCCGAGGCCAGGCCCTCCTGGACGCGCTTCATCGCCGCGATCTTGTCGGCGGGGTCGTACTCCTCGCCCAGCTTGCGCAGTCGCAGGATCGAGCCGTCATGCTGCTGCACCGTCGTCACCGTGCCCGGATCGTACTGGGTGGTGATCTCCTCGCGGCCCTCGATGAAGTCGATGCGGTTCAGCGCCTCGTTGTGCTCGCGCACGTAGTCGTAGCTCTTGGTCGAGCCTGAGTGGTTGTTGAAGGCCACGCAGGGGCTGACGACGTCGAGGAAGGCCGCACCCTTGTGGTCCATCGCCGCCTTGATCAGCGGCACGAGCTGGTGCTTGTCGCCCGAGAAGGAACGGCCGACGAAGGTGGCGCCCATCAGGATGGCGAGCGAGACGAGGTCGATCGATTTGTCGGAGTTGGCCACGCCCTTCTTGCTGATCGAGCCCTTGTCGGCGGTGGCCGAGAACTGGCCCTTGGTGAGGCCATACACGCCGTTGTTCATGACGATGTAGGTCATGTTCACGCCGCGCCGCATGATGTGGGCGAACTGGCCGAGGCCGATCGAGGCCGAATTGCCGTCGCCCGACACGCCCATGTAGATCAGGTCGCGGTTGGCGAGGTTGGCGCCGGTCATGACCGACGGCATGCGACCGTGCACGGTATTGAAGCCGTGGCTCGCGCCCACGAAGTAGGTCGGCGCCTTGGACGAGCAGCCGATGCCGCTGAGCTTGGCGACCTGGTGCGGCAGGATGTCGAGCTCGTAGCAGGCCTGGATGATGGCGGAGCTGATCGAATCGTGGCCGCAGCCGGCGCACAGCGTCGAGACCGCGCCTTCGTAGTCGCGCCGCGTGTAGCCGGCCTTGTTCTTGACCAGCGAGGGATGATGCAGCTTGGGCTTGGCGATGTAGGTCATGACGCGGCTTTCTCGAACGAAACCACTTTGAACTGGCCGAGCTTCTTGGCGATGTCGGCGGCGATGAAGCGCGCCGTGATCGGCGTGCCGTCATAGTGCAGGACGGGGACGAGCTTGCGCGCGTCGAGCGTGAAATCGCTCATCAGCATGGTGCGCAGCTGGCCGTCGCGGTTCTGCTCGACCACGAACACCTTGTCATGCTCGTGGATGAAATCCTCGACCGACTGGGCGAACGGGAAAGAGCGAACGCGCAGCGCGTTGACGTGATGGCCATCGGCCTCGAGGTGATCGAGCGCCTCGGCCATGGCCGGGCTGGTCGAGCCGAAATAGAGCACGCCATAGCGCGTCGGCTTGGGCGCGGAGTAGCGCAGCGGCTGCGGTGCGATCCTGGCGGCGGTGGCGAACTTCTTCTGCAGCCGCTCCATGTTGCGCACGTAGACCGCGCCTTCCTCGGAGTAGCGCGCGTATTCGTCCTTGGTCGTGCCGCGGGTGAAGTACGAGCCGCGCGTCGGGTGCGTGCCGGGATAGGTGCGGAAGGGGATGCCGTCGCCGTCGACGTCGAGGTAGCGGCCGAAATTCTTGCCGGCGTCGAGCTCCTCGGCCGTCATCACCTTGCCGCGGTCGTAGGCGCGTGCCTCGTCCCACTGGAAGGGCTTGCACAGGCGGTGGTTCATGCCGATGTCGAGGTCGGTCATGACGAACACCGGCGTCTGCAGCCGGTCGGCGAGGTCGAGCGCGTCGGCGGTGAAGTCGAAGCACTCCTTGGGATCCTCGGGGAACAGCAGCACGTGCTTGGTGTCGCCGTTGGACGCGTAGGCGCAGCTCAGGAGATCGGACTGCTGCGTGCGGGTCGGCATGCCGGTCGAAGGCCCGCCGCGCTGCACGTTCACGATCACCGCCGGCACCTCGGCGAAGGCGGCCAGCCCGATGAACTCGGTCATCAGCGAGATGCCCGGGCCCGACGTGCTGGTGAAGGCGCGCGAGCCGTTCCAGCCGGCGCCGATCACGATGCCGATCGAGGCGAGCTCGTCCTCGGCCTGGACGATGGCGTACTTGGCCTTGCCGGTCTCCTTGTCGTGCCGCAGCTTCTTGCAATGGGCCTGGAAGGCCTCGGCCAGCGAGGAGGAGGGCGTGATGGGATACCAGGCGCACACCGTGGCGCCGCCATAGACCGCGCCCAGGGCGGCGGCATTGTTGCCCTCGACGAAGATGCGGTCGCCGACATTGTCGGTGCGGCGGATCTTGAGCTTCACCGAGTCCGGATCGATGTGCTGCGTGGCCCAGTCGCGGCCGAGGTTGAGCGCCTTGACGTTTGAATCGAGCAGCTTCTCCTTGCCCTTGAACTGCTCGCCGAACAGCGTCTTGATCTCCTCGGGGTCGATGTCGAGCAGGATCGACAGTGCGCCGACATAGATGATGTTCTTGAACAGCTGGCGTTGGCGGGCGTCGGTGTAGGTGGCGTTGGTGATGGCGGTGAGCGGCACGCCGACGATGTTGATGTCATCGCGGAACATCGACGACGGCATCGGCTTGGTGCTGTCGTAGAACAGGTAGCCGCCGGGAGAGATTTCCTTCACGTCCTCGGCCCAGGTCTGCGGGTTCATCGCGACCATCATGTCGACGCCGCCGCCGCGCCGGCCGAGATAGCCCTTCTCGGTGACCCGCACCTCGTACCAGGTCGGCAGGCCCTGGATGTTCGAGGGGAAGATGTTGCGCGGGCTGACCGGCACGCCCATGCGCAGGATCGCGCGCGCGAACAGCTCGTTGGCGGAAGCCGATCCGGAGCCGTTGACGTTCGCGAACTTGACGACGAAGTCGTTAACGGCGGCTAGTGCTTGCGGCATGCGTGCTCCGCGTTGGTCATTTCCATGTAGTACTTGCGCATGTCCCACGCGCCGGTCGGGCAGCGCTCGGCGCACAGCCCGCAATGAAGGCAAACGTCCTCATCCTTGACCATGACGCGGCCGGTCTTGAGGCTGTTGCCGATATAGAGGTCCTGGGTCGGGTTGACCGCCGGCGCGCTGAGCCGCGCGCGCAGGTCCTTTTCCTCGCCGTTCTCGGTGAAGGTGATGCAGTCCATCGGGCAGATGTCGACGCAGGCGTCGCACTCGATGCATAGCGGGCCGTCGAACACCGTCTGCACGTCGCAGTTCAGGCAGCGCTGCGCCTCCTCGAAAGCGAGCTTGGGATCGAAGCCCAGCTCGACCTCGGCCATGATGTCCTTCAGCGCTTCCTGCTTGGCGCGATGCGGAACCTTGAAGCGGTGGTCGATGGTCGGCGCGTTGTCGTAGCTCCACTCGTGGATGCCCATCTTCTGGCTGACGATATTGACGCCCGGGCCGGGACGCTCCTCGATGTTCTCGCCCAGAAGCATCTTGTGGATGGAGATCGCCGCGTCATGGCCGTGCGCGGCCGCCCAGATGATGTTCTTGGGGCCGAAGGCTGCGTCGCCGCCGAAGAACACCTTGGGCTCGGTGCTCTGGAAGGTCTTTTCGTTGAGCTTGGGCAGGCCCCATTTGTCGAACTCGATGCCGGCATCCTTCTCGATCCACGGGAAGGCGTTCTCCTGGCCGATCGCCACGAGAACGTCGTCGCATTCGAAATGCTGGTCGGGCTCGCCCGACGGGATCAGCGAGCGGCGGCCCTTGGCGTCGTACTCGGCCTTGACCTTCTCGAACAGCACGCCGGTGATCTTGCCGTTGTTGTGCGTGACTTCCTTGGGCACCAGCATGTTCAGGATGGGGATGTCCTCGCCCATCGCGTCTTCCTTCTCCCAGGGAGACGCCTTCATCTCCTCGAAGCCGGAGCGGACGATCACCTTCACGTCTTCGCCGCCCAGGCGGCGCGCGGTGCGGCAGCAATCCATCGCGGTATTGCCGCCGCCCAGCACGATCACGCGCTTGCCGACCTTGGTGATGTGGCCGAACGAGACCGACGACAGCCAGTCGAGGCCGATATGGATGTTGGCCGCAGCTTCCTTGCGGCCGGGCACGTCGAGATCGCGGCCGCGCGGGGCGCCCGAGCCCACGAAGACGGCGTCGTAGCCTTCCGCCAGCACCGCCTTCATCGAGTCGATCTTCTTGTGGCGAAACTCGATGTTGCCGATGCCGGTGATGTAGGCCACTTCCTCGTCGATCACCAAC
Organism: uncultured Alphaproteobacteria bacterium; assembly: GCA_963843185.1. Classification (GTDB taxonomy): domain Bacteria; phylum Pseudomonadota; class Alphaproteobacteria; order Reyranellales; family Reyranellaceae; genus Reyranella. The sequence continues at coordinate 278,381 of CAWJJJ010000019.1, read as the reverse complement.
TCGGGGAGGCGAAAGTGCGGGATCTGGGTGCGGATGAAGCCGCCGAGCTTGGGATCCTGGTCGTAGATCACGATCTCGTAGCCCAGCACGGCGAGGTCACGGGCCACGGTGAGCGAGGCGGGGCCGCCGCCGATGCAGGCGATGCGCTTGCCGTTCTTGTCCGGCGCCTTGGGCATCTGCGCCTTGATGTCGTCGTCGTCCTTGTAGTCGGCGGCGACGCGCTTGAGCCGGCAGATCGCGACCGGCTCCTTCTTGCCCTTGACCAGGGTCTCGTCCTCGACGCGGCTGCGCCGGCAGGCCGGCTCGCACGGGCGGTCGCAGGTCCGGCCCAGGATTCCCGGGAAGACGTTGGACTTCCAGTTGATCATGTAGGCGTCGGAGTACCGCCCGTGGGCGATCAGCCGGATGTACTCGGGGACCGGGGTGTGGGCGGGACAGGCCCACTGGCAGTCGACGACTTTGTGAAAGTAGTCCGGATTCTTGATGTCGGTCGGCTTCAACAGAAACTCCAGGCGGCCAATTTCCCGGTCATGGGCCGCGGGCCGGTGAATGACGGTTTAGAATACCGCATATGGGTCGCGCATTGGGGATATTTGGAGGCGTTACGTCAAGGTTTCTGTGCGGCAAGTCGTTGCTGTGCCACGGAAATCCCCCACCTGGAATATGGGCTTGTCACTTGCCGTGCCGATAGGCGCTCGGCGAGGCGCCGGCGGCGCGGCGGAACATGGCGCTGAAGGCGCTCACGCTGTCGTAGCCGAGATCGAGCGCGACCTGAGTCACCGGCGCGCCGCCGCCCAGCCGGCCCATCGCCTCGAGCACGCGCGCCTGCTGGCGCCAGGCGCCGAAACTCAAGCCCGTCTCGCTGAGGAAGAGCCGGGCCACGGTGCGTTCGCTGGCATGCACGGCGCGCGCCCATTCGCGCAGCGGACGCCGGTCGCCCGGCGAATCGAGCAGCGCACGACAGATGGTCATGAGCCGCCGTTCGTGAGGCAGCGGCAAGTGCAGCGGCAGCGAATGCTGGCCGTGCAGCTCGGCCAGGATGAGGGCGACCAGATGGGCGGCCGGGCCGTCTTCGTCATAGTCGAGCGGCAGCTCGGTGGCGCGCACGATCAGCTCGCGCAGGAGCGGCGAGATGGGCAGCACGCGACAGGCGCGCGGCATGGCGGCGGCCGCGTCGTCGCGCAGGTAGAGGGTGCGCATGGTGACGTCGCTCAGCATGGCGATGCCGTGGACGACCCCGGCCGGCATCCACAGCGCCCGTTGCGGCGGCACCGTCCACATGCTGCCGGCGGCGGCCACGCGCATCGTGCCGGCGGTGGCATAGATGAGCTGCGCGCGCTCGTGGCTGTGCGGCGCGATCTCGAAATCGGCGGCGAAGTCCTTGGGCATGGCCGCCACTGCCCGTGGCACGCGCTGGTAGTCGGCGGGGTCGGTCGATCTTTCGAAAGGTTGGCCGGATCGAGACATATGTTGGCAGTTTGCCGCAAGACAGACAAAAACGAAAGGTCTCTAATACGGTGCGCAAAAATGTAAGAAAATGTCCCACGCCAGCCCGACATCAATCCTTCTCAATATCGGCCACGCCATGGATCACTGGATCATCGTGGTGTTCGCCTACACGTGGGGCGTGATCGCCGGCGTCTGGGGCGTCGAATGGACCGAGCTCACGCCGTTCAACTACGGCGCGCTCTTCATGTTCGGCGCGGGCTCGATCGTGAGCGGACGCCTGGGCGATCACTGGGGCCGCTGGATCATGATGGTGATCTTCTTCGCCGGCATGGGCGCCTCCGCGCTGGTGATCGCGCTCTGCTCCAACAAATGGCAGATCGGCGCCGCGCTCACCCTGATGGGCGCCTTCGCCTCGATCTACCATCCGGTCGGCATCCCGATGCTGGTGCAGAAGGCCCGGAATTTCGGCTTCACCATCGGTTTGAACGGGCTGGCCGGCAACATGGGCATCGCCCTCGCCGCCGGCTTCTCGGTCTATATCGCCCAGCGCTTCGGCTGGCAGATGGCCTTCATCCTGCCCGGCGTGATCTGCCTGGTCTGCGCGGTGGCCTTCGTCGTGCTGGTGCCGCGCGAGGAAGAAGCGCCGGCCAAGCGCAAGCCCAAGATGAACGACCTGCCGCCGGCGATCATGGCGCGCGTGTTCGCCATCATGACCTTCACCGCCGTGACCGGCAGCATCGTCTTCAACTTCACGACCAACGGCAACGGCGAGCTGTTGCGCGAGCGGGTCAAGGGCGCGGTGCAGGATCCCGCCGAGCTGGCGGCCATGCTGTTCGTGATCTTCTCCCTGGCCTCGCTGGCCCAGCTCGTGGTCGGCAAGCTGATCGACCGCTTTCCGCTCAAGACGATCTACGTGCCGATCGTGCTCTTGCAGGTGCCGCTGTTCCTGATCGCCTCGCAGGTCGAGGACTGGGCGCTGTTCGTTACGGCGATCGGCTTCATGCTGCTGGTGTTCGGCGCCATCCCCTTCACCGACGCCATGATCGTGAAGTACATCGACGACCGCATGCGCAGCCGGGTCACCGGCGCGCGCCTGGCGATCGGCTTCGGCGTCAGCTCCTTCGTCGTGGCCCTGCTCGGCCCGACGGTGAAGGCGGCCGGCTTCCCGGTGCTGCTGATGGTCCTGGCGGGCGTGGCGTTCTGCGGCTTTCTCGCCATCTCGATGCTGCCGGCGGATCACGAGATGGGCAAGGCGGCGCTGAAGCCGGCGGAGTGAGGCGCTCCGCGCGCGTCGCCTGCTCATGTCGGCGGCCCTAAAGTAATATTAATAAAACTCTTGACTAATACTTAAGTTTGTTCTACATCCTCCCTCATGCCCGAGGGGAGGATCGCTGCCGCAACGGCTTCATCGCGGCTTTTCCGGCGCCGCAACGCGCCAGCCTGGTGCAGAGCTTGCGTTGGGCCGTGGCTGAACCGCAGAGTGCGGTGCCAGGCACAAAAGGAAAAGAAAGATGGCCGCAGCTTCCGCCGTTCCGGTACCGGCTTCGCATCTCGACGTCGCGCGCGATGCCGAGCCCGCGACCAGGGCCGCCAATGCGGCAATGGCCGCGAAGCTGCCGTTCGCCGAGGTTGGCCGACTTCGAAGCGGCCAGGCGCGGCCTGATCGCGCCCGTGCCCGAGGGGCTGGTGCGCACCGCCAGCGGCACGGTGCTGTGGAACCTGGGCGAATACGGCTTCATCGACGGCGAGCTGGCGCCGGCGACGGTCAATCCCAGCCTGTGGCGCATGGCGCGCCTCAACCTCGCCAACGGCCTGTTCAAGGTCACCGACCGGCTCTACCAGCTGCGCGGCTTCGACATCTCCAACATGACGGTGATCGAGGGCGACAGCGGCCTGATCCTGATCGATCCCCTCACCACGGCCGAGGTCGCGCGCGCCGCCCTGGCGCACTACTTCGCCCATCGCCCGAAGCGACCGGTCGTGGCCGTCATCTACACCCACAGCCACATCGACCACTACGGCGGCGTGCGCGGCGTGGTCGACGAGGCCGACGTCAAGGCGGGCAAGGTCCGGATCATCGCGCCGGATGGCTTCATGGAAGCGGTGACGGGCGAGAACGTGCTCGCCGGCATGCCCATGGCGCGCCGCGCGCAGTTCCAGTTCGGCTCGCTGCTGCCGCGCGGCGCGCGCGGCCAGGTCGATGCCGGCCTGGGCAAGGGCATCGCGCGCGGCACGTCGGGCCTGATCGCGCCCAGCCAAAGCATCGTCCAGCCGGTCGAGGAGCACACGATCGACGGCGTCAGGATCATCTTCCAGCTCGCACCCGAGACCGAGGCGCCGGCCGAGATGCACATGTTCTATCCGCAGTTGGGCGTGCTCAACATGGCGGAGAACGCCTGTCCGGTGCTGCACAACTTCATCCCGCTGCGCGGCGCCGTGGCGCGCGATCCGCGCATCTGGGCCAAGTATATCGGCGACGCCATCGCGCTCTACGGACCCGACACCGAGATCCTGATCGGCCAGCATCATTGGCCGACCTGGGGCCGGGAAGCGGTGCTCGACCATCTCCGGGCGCAGCGCGACCTCTACAAGCACATCCACGACCAGACGCTGCGCCTCATGAACAGGGGCTGGCGGCCGGCCGAGATCGCCGAGGCGATCGACCTGCCGCCCGGGCTGGCCGAGCGCTGGACGGTACGCGGCTACTACGGCTCGGTCAGCCACAACGTGAAGGCGGTCTACCAGCGCTATCTCAGCTGGTACGACGCCAACCCCTGCAATCTCCATCCGCTGCCGCCGGCGCCCGCGGCGCGCAAGCTCGTCGACTACATGGGCGGCGCCGCGGCGGTCATCGCGCGCGCCCGGACCGACTTCGCGAAAGGCGAGTTCCGCTGGGTCGCGCAGGTGATGAAGGAGGTGGTCTACGCCGAGCCGGCCAATATCGAGGCCCGCGCGCTCTGCGCCGACGCGCTGGAGCAGATGGGCTACCAGGCCGAGTTGGCCACCTGGCGCAATGCGTTCCTGTACGGCGCGCAGGAGCTGCGCCACGGCGTCTTCCAGCTTCCGGCGCGGATCGGCTTGAGCGCCGACACCCTGGCCGGGCTCACCAGCGACATGTTCTTCGACATGCTGGCGATCCGCCTCGATCCGGCGAAGGCTGCCGGCCAATCCACAGTGGTCAACTGGCATTTCACCGACCGTGACGAGAAGCTCGTGCTCACCCTCAGCCACTGCACCCTCAGCCATCGCATGGGCGAGTGGTCGGACGCGGCGGCCGCCTCGGTCACCATGGCGCGCAGCACGCTCGACCAGATGGTTCTCGGCAAAATCGCCGCGCCGGAAGCCCTGGCGTCGGGAGCGCTGAAGGTCGACGGCGATCTTTCGCGCTTCGCCCTGCTGTTCGCCATGCTCGATCGGCCTTCCGGCCTCATGTTCGACATCCTCACGCCGGGTGAAGGGCGGCCCTGACCGCGCGCCGCGCTTGACATCGGGCGGCCCGGCCCGTGTGATGGCGTCAACAAAAGAAAAGCATAAGCGCATAACGCGTTATCTAGGGAGGACTTGATGTCCAAGGGCAAGATGGCCCGCCTTGTGGGCGGAGCGTTGGCTGCAATTGCAGTGTTCGGCCTGGCGGTATCCGCCCAGGCCCAGGCGAAGAAAATCAAGATCGGCGTCGTCTACGACCTGACCGGCCCGTTCGCCGGCGGCGGCTCGGAGCTGCAATACACCGGCGCCAAGATCATGATCGACTACTTCATCAAGCAGGGCGGCGTCGAGGGCTATCAGATCGAGGCAGTCTACGCCGACGCCCAGAGCAAGCCCGACGTGGCGATCAACGAGGCGACGCGCCTGATCGAGCAGGAAAAGGTCGACATGCTGCTCGGCTTCTATGCCTCGGCCGAGTGCGTTCCGGCCGCCGCCAAGGTCGAGCAGCTCAAGAAGTTCATGTGGATCACCACCTGCATTTCGAGTGCGGTGCTGGAGAACCGTCACCTGCACTATGTCTTCCGGCCGCAGGTCAGCGGCAACCTCTACGGCAAGGCCGCGACCGACTTCATCGCCAACTACTCGAAGGAGAAGTTCGGCAAGGATCCCAAGGACCTGCGCGTGGCCATCATCCACGAGGACGGTTCCTATGGCGTCGACGTCTCCAAGGGCGACGAGGCCGGCGCCAAGAAGCACGGCTTCAACGTCGTGCTGAAGGAAGGCTATTCGATCAGCGCTCCCGATCTGTCGGCGCTGGTCACCAAGCTGAAGCGCGCCAAGCCGGACGTCATCTTCCATACCGGCTACAATCCCGACATCACGCTGCTGCTGCGCCAGGCGCGCGAGCAGGGGCTGAAGTTCGGCGCTCTGGTCGGCCAGGGCGCGGGCTACGGCGTGTATGACAAGCTGAAGGACAGCCTCGGCGCCGATTCCAACTACATCTTCAACATCGATCCGATCTCGATCTGGCTCACCAATCCCAAGAGCCTCGATCCGAAGCTGCCGCCGATGATCAAGATGGTCGGCGACGAGTTCGACAAGCTCCGGCCGGGTACGCCGATCAAGTCGGCGCATATCGGCATGGCCGCCAGCAACACCTACCTGTTCTTCACCGAGGTGCTGCCACGCGCCATCAAGAAATACGGTGGCATCGACGCCGAGGCGCTGCGCAAGGCGGCGCTCGATACCGACCTGCCCGAGGGCGGCACGATGCTGGGCTTCGGCGTGAAGTTCGAAGGTCAGGACTCGGCGCTGGCCGGGCAGAACTCGCGCGCCTTCCCCGTCATCACCCAGTACATCGACGGCAAGGCCGTCGTCGTGTGGCCCAAGAGCCAGGCGCAGCGCGAGCCCGTGCTGCCGCTGCCGGCCGGCATGACCTACAGCTACAAGTAGGTGACGGCCGCTAAGTAGAGTCTGGCGATGCTGGCGGTCGAAGGGTTGGTCAAGCGTTTCGGCGGTTTCACGGCCGTCAGCAACGTGACGTTCAAGGTCGATCAGGGCGAGATACTCGGCCTGATCGGCCCCAACGGCTCGGGCAAGAGCACGATCTTCAACATGCTCTCGGGCACGTTCCCGCCGTCGGCGGGCTCGATCAAGCTGGAGGGGCACGAGATCTCGGGCCTCGCTCCGCACCGCATCATCAATCGCGGCGTCGGCCGGACCTTCCAGATTCCGCGACCGTTCCGGCGGCTGACGATTTTCGAGAACGTGGCGCTCGCCGGCTACTTCGGGCAGGGCCGGCACAGCCTCGCCAGGGCCGAAGAGGCGGCGGAGCGCGCGCTCGGCCTGGTCGGCCTGCCGACCGACCGGCAGGCGAGCGTCGACGGCCTGGGCGCCGCCGGCCTCAAGAAGCTCGAGCTTGCCAAGGCGCTGGCGACGGGGCCGAAGCTTCTGCTGGCCGACGAGAGCCTGGGCGGGCTCGATGACAAGGAAATGGACCAGGCCGCCGACATGCTGCGCAAGATCCGCGACGAGCTCGGCATCACCATCATCTGGGTCGAGCACATCATGGGCGTGCTGATGCGCGTGGTCGACCGCGTCATGGTGCTCGACCACGGCGAGAAGATTTCCGAGGGGCTGCCCAGCGCGGTGTCGAACGATCCGCGCGTGATCGAGGTCTATCTCGGCACCGACGCGCACGCGACACAGGCCGCCGCCGCGGAAGCGCGTCGCTGAGCGGGGCCCGGGCATGCTCGAGCTCAGATCGGTCGACGCGGGCTATGGCAGTTTCCAGGCCCTGTTCGGCGTCAGCCTCGACGTCAAGGCAGGCGAGGCCGTGGGCGTGATCGGCCCCAACGGCGCCGGCAAGACAACCCTGATGCGGGTCATCTCCGGCCTGATCCGGCCGCGCGCCGGCTCGCTGGCGATGGAGGGCACCGACCTCGTGGCCACCCCGGCGCACCAGATCGTCGGCTTGGGCATTGCCCACGTGCCGGAGAACCGTCGGCTGTTTCCCCGCCTCACGGTGGAGGAGAACCTCAAGATGGGGGCCTTCATGCCGCATGCGCGCGCCAAATTCGCGCAACGGCTCGACTTCGTCTTCGAGCTGTTCCCCCGTCTGAAGGAGCGCCGCACCCAGCTTGCCGGCACCATGTCGGGCGGCGAGCAGCAGATGTGCGCCATCGGCCGCGCCCTGATGTCGGACCCCAAGCTGCTGCTGCTCGACGAGCCGTCGGCCGGCCTTGCGCCCGTGGTGGTGCAGCAGGTCTTCGAATTGGTGAAGCGCATCCGCGGCGGCGGGCTCACCGTGCTGATCGTCGAACAGAACGTGCAGCAGGTGCTGCGCGTGGTCGATCGCGCCTATCTGCTCGAGGCCGGCACCATCCGCGCCTCGGGCACGTCGGCCGAGATGCTGGCGAGCGACACGATCAAACAGGCCTATCTCGGCGTCTAGGAGCGGGCAATGCAGGCATTCCTCGACATCTTCGACATCTACCTGCTTGAAGCGGCGATCAACGGCATTCTGTTCGGCGGCGTGTTGGCGCTGCTGGCGCTCGGCCTCAACCTGATCTTCGGCGTCATCGACGTCACCTGGATCTGCTACGCCGAGCTGATCATGATCGGCATGTACGGCATGTACTATCTCGTGTCGGTCTATGGCGTGCCGTACTGGGCCGCGGCGCCGATGTGCATCCTGCTGGTGGCGGGGCTCGGGGCGCTGCTGCATTTCCTGGTGATCGCGCCGCTTCTGTCCTCGCCGCCGATCAACCAGCTGCTGGCGACGGGCGGCGTGCTGTTCTTCCTGCAGAGCTTCGCCACCGTGGCCTTCGGCATCGAATTCCACAATATCGGCATCCGGCTGCCGGTGCTGCGGCTGGGCGAGATGAATTTCAGCTACGCCCGGCTGCTGTCCTTCGCCGCCGCCCTGATCGGCATGGTCTCCGTCTACGTCTTCATGAAGCGCAGCTTCACCGGCACCGCGATTCGCGCCATCGCCCAGGACCGCCAGATCATGGCGCTGATGGGCGTCGACACGCGCAAGATCTACCTGATCACCTCGGCGCTGGGCGGCTCGCTGGCCGGCCTCGCCGCCTGCCTGCTGGTGCTGCTGTACGACGTGCACCCGTTCATCGGCCTGTCGATCGGGCCGATCACCTTCCTGGTCTGCGTGCTGGGCGGGCTGGGCAACTTCGTCGGCGGCTTCGTGGCCGCCTTCGTGTTCGCCGAGATCATCTCGCTTGGCGGCATGTTCTCCGACCTCGAATGGGGCTACGTGCTGGCCTTCGGCTTCTTCATCGTCATGATGTTCATCCGGCCCGCCGGCCTGCTGGCGAGGCGCCAATGAAGAGGTGCCCGTGAACCAGCGCTGGCTCGCCTACGCGATCGCCGGAGCGGCGCTGATCGCGCTGCCCTTCGTCCATCGCGATCCGTACCACCTCCACATCCTGATCCTGATCCTGATCTGGTCGTTCGCCTATACATCGTGGTCGATGATGGGCCGCTTCGGCCTGGTGTCGCTCGGGCACGGCGGCTTCATGGGAGTCGGCGCCTACGTGACGGCGCTGCTGTGGAACCATCTCGGTATTTGGCCATGGATCGGCATTCCCATCGCCCTCGTGTGCGCAGGCGCGCTGGCCGTCGTCGTCGGCTACCCCTGCTTTCGCTTCCGCATCACCGGCCATTATTTCGTGCTGGTGACGCTTGCGCTGTCGGGCATCGTGCTGCAGGTCATCACGGCGACGCGCGACTATACCGGCGGTTCTCTGGGCTACACGCCGGAACGCACCAAGGGCAACCACCTGCTGGCGCTGCAGTTCGACGACAAGACGACATGGTACATGATCGCGCTCGGCGTCTGGGCCTGCGGCCTGCTGCTCTGGCGCTGGGTCGACCGCAGCATGGACCGTTACGCGCTGGAAGCGATCTCGGAGGACGAGGATGCAGCGGCCGCGGCGGGCGTGAACGTGACCTGGGAGAAACTGAAGATCACGGTCATCAGCGCCCTCATGACCGCCTTCGCCGGCGCGCTCTACTGCCAGTATCAGATGTTCATCTCGCCCGACACCGTGAGCGGCATCGCGGTGTCGCTGCAGATGGTGTTTGCCGCGATCGTCGGCGGCCTCTACGTGGCGCTCGGACCGACCGTCGGCGCCGTCATCACGATCCTGCTTGCCGAGTTCCTGCGCATCGGCTTCGGCACCAAGGCGGTCGGCTGGGACAATCTGATCTACGGCGTGCTGCTGGTGCTGTTCATCATCTTCCTGCCCAAGGGCATCCTGGGCAGCCTGCTGGCGCGGCTCGGGGTCAAGCGCTGATCCTGTCGAGCGCGGCGATCTCGAGCGGCGCGGCGCGGCCGCGCACGGCAAGTGTCGGCAAGGGCTCGGCGCGGAGATCCGGCGGCAATTTCGCCCGCTGCAGCAGGTCGGCCGAGACCAGCACGTCGTGGCCCAGCGTCTTGGCGGCGTCGAGCAGGCGCGCCGCCACGTTCAGCGTGTCGCCGACATAGGCAATCTCGCGACGCACGTCGCCGATTTCGCCGGCGACGATCTCGCCGCAATGCAGCGCGGCGCGGAACTCGGGCACCACGCCGAAACGCCTGCGGTACCGTTCGCCGTTGGCGGCGATCCTGTCGCGGGCGACGAACGGGCAGGCGAGGCAATCGCCGTCGGCCAGCGCCCGGTCGGCCGGCCAGGTCAGGATCGCCTCGTCGCCCACGTATTTGTGAATCTCCGCCTCGCATTCCAGCGCCGCGTCGGCGATGTTGCGGAAGAATTCGTTCAGCAACTCGTGGAAGCGGATCGGGCCCAGCCGTTCGGCCAGGCCGGTCGAATCCTTCATGTCGATCAGCAGGAACGCCTTCTGCTCCCGCTTGGGCTGCACGTAGCGGCCGGTAAGGAAGTTCCTGAGTGTGCCGAAGCCCAGCAGTCCGCCCATCACGAATACGAGATTGCCGAATAGCGACATGCCGATGCCGAACACGATCGAGCTGCCGATGCCGATGGATTCGTGTGTGACCGGCGTGAATAGCAGCCGCACCACCACAAGGCCGCCGATGATGACCACGAGATAGAACAGCACCTTGAAGGCGAAATAGATGGCGAGCGGCTGGCGCCGCAGCCGGCGCAGGAAGCCGATCCGCTCGCTCTTGACCTCGACGAACACGAGCGGCGTGGCGATCACCAGCGAATTGGCGATACCGATGGCTGCGACGACCACGCGGGAGGCGTCCGCAGGGGCGATGAGATAGCCGAAGCAGGCGCTGAGGACGGCGCTGGCGAGGCTGACCGAGAGGATGATCCGCCATTCGCGGCGATCGCGCTGCGACAGGCTCATGAAGACGGCCAGCGGGCCAGCGCGCGGGCGAAGGTCTCGTGGTCGACATTGCCGCCGGAGCAGACCACGGCCACGGCGCGGCCCTTCGACCGGCAGCTTGCCGGTGAGCGCGGCGGCGAGCGCCACGGCGCCGCCCGGCTCGACCACCAGCTTGAACTCGCGGAAGGCCAGTTCCATGGCGTCGAGCACTTCTTCGTCGGTGACGACGAGGCCGGGCCCCAGCAGCTGCTGCGCGAGCGGGAAGGTGACGTCGCCCGGCGTCGGCGCCAGCAGGGCATCGCAGATCGAGCCCGAGAGCCTCTCGTTCTTCTGCCTGGTGCCTGACGCCAGCGAGCGCGCGAGATCGTCGAAGCCGGCCGGCTCGCCGGCATGCACGGACGTCGTGGGGCTCAGGCCCTTGACCGCAAGCGCGATGCCGGTCGACAGCCCGCCGCCGGAGCAGGGCGCGGCGACGGCGTCGAGCGTGACGCCGGCTGCCTTGGCCTGCTCGACGAGCTCCAGTCCCGCGGTGCCCTGGCCGGTCAGGATCCAGGGATGGTCGTAGGGCGGCACGACCGTGGCACCGGTCTTCTTCGAAATGTCGAGCCCGATCTCCTCGCGGCTGTCCTTGACGCGATCGTAGAGCACGACCTCGGCGCCGGACGCGCGGGTGTTGGCGACCTTGAGCGCCGGCGCATCGGCCGGCATGACGATGGTGGCTTTCATGCCCATCAGGCGCGCGGCCTCGGCCAGGCCCTGCGCATGGTTGCCCGACGACCAGCCGACGACGCCCTTCCTGCGGTCGGCCTCGCTCATGAGGCTGAGAAAGTTGTAGGCGCCGCGCAGCTTGAACGATCCGGTGCGCTGCAGGCACTCGGCCTTGATGAACAGGCGACCGCCCAGCCTGGCGTTGACGCGCGCATTCTCCAGCAGCGGCGTGCGCAGCGTGATGCCTTCCAGGCGGCTGGCGGCGGCCTGGACGTCGGCGAAGGTCGCAAGCGTCGTCATCAGGAAATGCCGAGCAGGGACGGCAGGTGGGAAAGATCCTTGACCTCCGCGACCGTCTTGCCGGGCAGATTGTCGTCGGGCGCACCGGCGCGATTGACCCACGCTGTCGCGAAGCCGAAATGAGCCGCGCCGTGGGCGTCCCAGCAGTTGGAAGACAGGAAGCACACCTTGCCCGGCTTCACGCCGCAGCGCGCCTCGACCAGGCGATAGACTTTCGGATCGGGCTTGAAGATCTGAACGGCATCGACGCTCAGCACTGCCTCGAAATGCGCGGCCAGGCCGGATGCGTTCACCATCGGATCGAGCATCTCGGGATTGCCGTTGGACAGGATCGCCAGGCGCACGCCCGCCCGCCTGCAGCTGCGCCAGCATGTCGGGTACTTCGGGGAAGGGGTCGAGCGCCAGGTAGGCACCCATCAGCTTGTCGCGCACGGCCGGGTCGGCGATGCTGTGCGCGGCGAGGCAGTGGTCGAGCGCCTCGCCGGTCACCTGCCAGAACTTGGCGTAGGCGCCCATGCCGTTGCGCAGCCAGGTGTACTGGATCTGCTTGGACCGCCACATCTCGGAAAGCGCGTCCGCCTTCGGCCCGATCAGGGCGCGGTGACGGGCGACCGCCGAATTGAAGTCGAACAACGTGCCGTAGGCGTCGAACACGCACATCTCGGTGCCGGCGAGAACTCCGTTCATGAATTGCTCCAAACAGCCGATGACCGTAGGCTAACAAGCATGTTCGTCGCCATCGTTCAAATCCCCATGACGAAGCGAGGCGACGACTGAAAATCAATTTCCCTCCCCGGCGCGGATCCCGCGCAGGGGAGGTGTCGCCGTCTCGGGGCTTGTAACCAGGCCCCTTGAGGCAACGGAGGGGTCATGAAGCATGTCCGAGGCTTTCGGCCCTCCGTCGGCCTTCGGCCGACACCTCCCCGGAAGACTGGGGAGGGAATTACGAGAAAAACGGGAGGATGCGATGCAGAAGCGACGTTTGGGACGCACGGGTCTTGAGGTTTCCGTGCTTGGCTACGGTGCGGGCGCTGTCGGCGGGTTGATGACCAAGGGCCGGCCGGACGATCAGGAGCGCGCCGTGGCGCGCGCTCTGGAGGCCGGCATCAACTACTTCGACACGGCGGCGCTCTACGGCAACGGCGAGTCCGAGCGCAATCTCGGCCGCGTGCTGAAGGCGCTCAAGGCCGACGTCGTGGTCGGCACCAAGGTGCGGCTGTCGGCCGAGCACCGCGCCGATGTGGCCAAGGCGATCGCCAAGGGCATGGACGACAGCCTCGGCCGCATGGGCCGCGACCATGTCGACCTGTTCCAGCTGCACAATCCGCTGGTTGCCCGGGACGGCGGCGACAAGCTCGCCATCGACATCGCCTTGAACGAGGTGGCGCCCGCGCTGGAGAAGCTGAAGAAGGCCGGCAAGACGCGCTTCATCGGCTTCAGCGGCGTCGGCGAGACGGCGGCACTGCATCGCGCCATCAGATTCGAAACTCTTCGACACGGTGCAGGTCGTCTACAACGCGCTCAATCCCAGCGCCGGCGGGCCGTTGCCCAAGGGCGCGCCCGGCCAGGACTACGGCCGGCTGCTCGACCGGGCGAAGGCGGCCGACATGGGCACGATCATCATCCGGGCGCTGGCCGGCGGCGCGCTCGCCGGCACCGCCGAGCGCCATCCGCTCGCCATGCAGGTGGTCGACCCGATCGGCTCGGCGCCGGACTTCGCCGCCGACGTCGCGCGGGCGAAGGCGCTGGAGCCGCTGGTCCGTGACGGCACGGTCGGCAGCCTCACCGAACTCGCCGAGCGCTTCGTGATCGCCCATCCCGGCGTGTCGACCATGCTGGTCGGCTACTCGACGCTCGATCATCTCGACGCGGCCATCGCCGCGGTGAACAAGGGACCGCTGCCCGAACTCGGTGCTGAAGCGCATCGCGTCCTGAAACAATGGGCAACGAACTGTAACATCGGGCAATGAATTGTTATTTCACGGCGACCAGCCGTTGCTGTTTCCTGTCTTCGCCTTCCTTCGGCGGAGATTGCCTTGCAGATCACACGCGACTTGGTCACGGACACGAGGGGCGCCAGCACCGTCTTCGGGGTGAAGCGCGCCGCGCTTCAGGACGACGTCATGCAGGAGATCTGCCGCCAGCTGGCACCCTACCATGCCGAGGAAAAGCCGCTTACCGCCCAGACCGTGATCTACAAGGACCTGTCCATCAACTCCCTGGCGGTCATGGACATCGTCATGGAGCTCGAGGATCAGTTCGACGTCGCCATCCCGATAAATGTCGTGGCTGAAATCCGCACCATCGAAGAGCTGGCCGCCGCCATCCTGACCTTGCAAGCCCGTTAGGTCCGGATCAGGAACGTCCCCTCGCCGGCGGCATCATGCGGAACGGACCGTTCAGCCGGTCGCGATAGACGCCGACCCCTTCCATGATGCGCTGCACGTAGTTGCGGGTTTCGCGGAACGGGATCATCTCGATCCAGTCGACCATGTCGATCTTGCCGGCGCGCGGATCGCCGACGCTCTCCAGCCAGCGGGCGACGCGGTTGGGGCCGGCATTGTAGGCGGCCAGCGCCAATTCGTAGGAGCCGCCGAAGCGCTGCAGCATCTCGGCCAGGTACTGGCTGCCGAGCTGGACGTTGTAGGCCGGATCACGTGTCAGCTTGTCCTGGATGAAGGGCACGCCCAGGCGTCCGGCGACGTCGCGCGCCGTGCCGGGCAGCAGCTGCATCAGGCCGAGCGCACCCGAGGGCGAAACGGCGGCGGCGTTGAACGAGCTCTCCTGGCGCGTCACCGCAAGCGCCAGCGCCCGTTCGATCGATCCCGTGGCTCCGAGATCGACCACGGGAAAGGCGGTGTCGAACAAGGTGACGCCGCTCTCGGTCGCCCGCCGTGCGATGGTGAGCGCCACGTCCGGCCGCTTGAGCTCGACGGCGAGCTGCGCCAGCAGCGCGGTCTCGCCGGGCCCGTTCACCAGGCGGGCAAGCCGCAGCAGGAAGGGACGCGTGCGCTCGAAGTCGCCGGCCTGGCCGAGATAGCGCGCCATGGTGACGAGCTCGCGGCCGCCTAGCGACTGGCGGTCGGCGGCGGAGGCGACGGGATCGCTCGGCAGGCGTGGCGCGCCGCCCGCCACCTTGCGCGCGGCGAGCTGGCCGTAGATAGGTCTGGCCGAAGCCCGAGGCGCGGCCGTACCACTCGCTGGCCTCCTTGGCGCGGCCCGCGGCCTCGTGCGTGCGGCCGAGCCAGTAGGCGGCGCGGCTCTTGGAGATGTCGGTGGTGACGCCGTCATAAAGCGTCTGGAAGTGCTTCTGCGCATCAGCCGGCCGCTTGAGATGGCGCAGCGCGATCCAGCCGGCAAGAAACTCCGCCTCGGCGAAGGCCACGCCCCGGGTGAGGCCGTGCGGCACGGTGACGGCATAGGCATCGGCGGCGCGTCCCGCGGCCAGCAGGTCGCGCGCCAGCTGATGGCGCTCGTTCCACCACGCATCGTTCTGAATGGCGACCGGTGCCGTCAACAGCGCCTTGGCATCATCGAGGCTGCCGGTACGGCGCAGCCACTGCGCCCGTTCCAGCTTGATCGCGGGCTCGGCCAGTCGTGCCGCCGAGACGCCGCGCAGCACGGTCGGCGCATCGGCCGCGCGGGTGGCCATCGCCAGGCGCGCATTGGCCAGCGGCTGGTAGTCGGGCGGCAGCTTGGGCAGAAGCTCGCGAGCGATCTGCGGGCGGCCCTCGCGCAGGATGCGGTCGAAGCGGGCGATGTGATCCTGGCCGCTCAGCAGCTGGCCGTAGCGATTGAGGAAATCGTTCTCGTCGGATGGGCGGAAGGTCGCGTGCCGCCAGCTGTCGCTCACGAACTTCTGGACGTCATTGGGGCTCGCCGCCTGGGCCGCGTCCAGGCGGCGCATGTGGCCGGCGCTGGTGAGGGGCGGGAAGGCGGTGAAGTAGCGGACGAGATCGCTGGCCGGCGTCTCCGGCGCGATACGGTCCTCGGCCTGGCGGCGCAGCACCTCGGGCTCGGGCCAGTCGGGATTGTCGCGCAGGAAGCGCCATGTCGAGGCGAAGTCGGCGTCGGTCCTGGGCGCGACCCGCAGGATGTTCCAGTCGACATAGCGCGACAGCAGCGGATTGCGGAAGTTCGCCACCATCGGGCGGGCGTCGGCGTAGCGACCCTCGTCGATCGCCTTGAGCGCGGCCGCGAAAGCCGCGGCCTCGGCGTCGGTCAGCGGCTTGGACGACGCGATGGCCTGCGCCACGTCGCTCGGCGCCGCCGCGGGCAGCATGTTGCCCGACGGGGCGTCCTTGTCGATCGGCAGCGGGGTGGCGCTCGACCGGGTGCCCGGCGCCGACGACGGCGGGGAAGGCTGCGGCGCGGGGCGCTCGACCGGCACGCGCCGCACGCCGGTGTCCGGCGTGGGCTGGTCGCTGCTTTGGCCACGCAGAATGGTGACGCCGCCCTGCTGGGCGAGGGCGGGTGTGCCGGCCAACAGGCCGGCGAGCAAGATGAGGGAGGAACGAACGGGCTTCACGCTAGGAATCGTAGGCAGGGACTTGCGGCATCACAATGGCAAGTTGCTCACCTTGCAGGGGCTGGAGGCGGGGCCTAGACTGGTTTTCCCCAAGAAGAATGCGGAGGAAGCCATGTTCACCGGGTCGCTCGTTGCGCTGATCACCCCGTTCAAGAACGGCTCGGTCGACGAGAAGGGCTTCGAGAAGTTCGTGGCCTGGCAGATCAAGGAAGGCACCGACGGCCTGGTGCCGTGCGGCACCACCGGCGAATCGCCGACGCTCTCCATGGAGGAGCACAAGCGGGTGATCGACATCTGCATCGCCGCCGCCAAGGGCAGCGGCGTGCCGGTGATCGCCGGCACGGGGTCGAACTCGACCGACGAGGCGATCGACCTCACGCGGCACGCCAAGAAGGCCGGCGCCGACGCCGCCATGCTGGTCGTGCCCTACTACAACAAGCCGACCCAGGAAGGCCTGTTCCAGCACTTCAAGGCGGTGGCCGAGGCGGTCGACATCCCGATCCTGCTCTACAACGTGCCGCCCCGGACCGGCGGCGACATGCAGGTCGACACCGTCGTGCGGCTCTCCCAGGTGCGCAACATCATCGGTATCAAGGACGCGAGCTACGACATGGCGCGCCCGACGCTCACCAAGCTTCGGGCCAAGAAGGGCTTCCTGCAGCTCTCGGGCGAGGATGCGAGCGCGATGGGCTTCATGGCCCAGGGCGGCGACGGCTGCATCTCCGTGACGGCCAACATCGCGCCGCGCCTGTGCGGCGACATGCACGACGCCTGGAAGAAGCGCGACCTCGACAAGGTGTTCGAGATCCAGGACCGCCTGATGCCGCTGCACAAGGCGCTGTTCGTCGAGACCAGCCCGGCTCCCGTGAAATACGGCGCCGAGCTGCTGGGCCAGGCGAGCGCCAAGCTCCGCCTGCCGCTGGTCGAATGCACCGACGCCACCAAGAAGCAGGTGCGCGACGCCATGGTCCATGCCGGCCTGATCAACTAGCCAGTCATCTGGGGCAATTTCATTGGCGAAGAAACCGGACCTGGGCCGCACCGTGGTGGCCCAGAACCGCAAGGCGCGGCACAACTACTTCATCGAGGAGACCTTCGAGGCCGGGCTGGCGCTGACCGGCACCGAGGTCAAGTCGTTGCGCGGCGGCCGCTCCAACATCGCCGAATCCTATGTCACCGAGCAGGGCGGCGAGGCCTGGCTGGTCAACGCCCACATCCCGGAATACGCCTCGGGCAACCGCTTCAATCACGAGCCGCGCCGGCCGCGCAAGCTGCTGCTCCATCGCAAGCAGATCAACAAGCTGGTCGGCGCCATCCAGCGCGAGGGCCGCACCGTCGTGCCGCTGCAGGTCTATTTCAACCCACGCGGCCGCGCCAAGATCGAGATCGCCCTGGTCACCGGCAAGCAGGCCCACGACAAACGCCAGTCGATCAAGGACCGCGACTGGAAGCGCCAGCGCGCGCGCCTGCTCAACCGCACCTAGGCTTTCTTTTCCTCCCTTCGTCTCGCGAGGGGAGGTGCCCGCGTAGCGGGCGGAGGGGTCATGAGCCACAAGACGTGCGTTCAGCCCATGACCCCTCCGGCCCTTCGGGCCATCTCCCCACTTCGTGGGAGGAATGCTAAGGGGACTTCCATGCTGCTTAACGAAGAACAGACCCTGATCCGCGACACCGCGCGCGCCTTCACGCGGGAAAAGGTGGCGCCTCATGTCCGCGCCTGGGAGGCCGCCGGCGAGATCCCGCGCTCGCTGCTCGCCGAGATGGGTCGCATGGGGTTCATGGGCATGTGCGTGCCCGCCGAGTGGGGCGGCGCCGGCGCCGACATGGTGTCCTACGTGCTGGCGCTGGAAGAGATCGCCGCGGGCGACGGCGGGCTCTCCACGGTGATGAGCGTCAACAACTCGCCGGATTGCGCCGCGCTCCTGGCCTACGGCTCTCCCGAGCAGAAGGAACGCTGGCTGAAACCCCTGGCGCGCGGCGACGTGCTCGGTGCTTTCTGCCTGACCGAGCCGCAGGCCGGGTCCGACGCCTCGAACCTGAAAACCCGCGCCGAGCGGCGCGGCAACGGCTGGGTGCTGAACGGCGTGAAGCAGTTCATCACCTCGGGCCGCACTGCCGACATGGCGCTGGTCTTCGCCGTCACCGACCAGGCGGCGGCCAAGCGCGGCATCTCCTGCTTCATCGTGCCGACCCAGACGCAAGGTTACCGCGTGGCCTCGATCGAGAAGAAATTGGGGCAGAAATCGTCCGACACCTGCCAGATCGTCTTCGAGGATTGCCAGGCCGGCGCCGACGCGTTGCTCGGGACGGAGGGCGAGGGCTATCGCATCGCGCTGGCCAATCTCGAGGCTGGCCGCATCGGCATCGCGGCCCAGGCGGTCGGCATGGCGCGCGCCGCCTTCGACGCCGCCCACGCCTACGCCAACGACCGCGAGGCCTTCGGCACCAAGATCGTCAACCACCAGGCCATCCAGTTCCGCCTGGCCGACATGGCGACCAAGATCGCCGTGGCGCGCCAGATGGTGCTGCATGCGGCAACGTTGCGCGACGCGGCACGCCCCTGCCTCACGGAGGCCGCAATGGCCAAGCTATATGCTTCTGAAATGGCCGAGGAAGTGTGCTCGGCCGCAATTCAGATTCACGGCGGTTACGGATACGTTTCGGACTACCTGGTGGAGAAAATCTGGCGCGATGTTCGCGTCTGCCAGATCTATGAGGGCACCAGCGACGTCCAGCGAATCCTGATCGGTCGCGGATTGGCAGCTTTGTAAAGCCCGCCTTTCGCTTGTTCCCGCGCCGGCCGCGTGCAAAACTCAGCCGGTGTGAAGGAAGAAGGCCGCAAAAGCGGCTTCGGGGAGCAGGGGGAGCTGGGCGACGGATGGTCGGTCGTGCGCCGTAAAAATCTAGCCATTCTGGCCATCACCGCAGCAGTGCTGACGGTGACAGGTGTTGCTGTCGCCGGCGACAAGGACAGGCCTGCCGAGAAGTTCACGGATGTGGGCCCGGCACCGGGCCGTGTCCTGCACATGCAGACGGCCTTTAATCCCGCCTTGCCGGGTTCGGGCGAAGGTGTGCGCGTCTTCACGAAGACCGTGAAGCACATGTCGGGCGGGCAACTCGTCATCAAGATCATCGAACCGGGCCGCACCGCGCCGACGCCGGACATGCTCGATGCCATCATCAACGGGGACCTCGAGGCTGCCTTCACCTGGTCCGGCTATTCCGCCGCCAAGGCGCCGGTGTTCGGCGTATTTGCCACCATTCCCTTTGGCCCCGGACCCGAGGATATGACCTCCTGGATGCTCGAAGGCGACGGCGGTCGCATCCATCGCGATGCCTACGAGAAGCTCGGTGTCACCGGCATTCCCTGCGGCATCCAGGGCGCCAAAGGCGGCGGCTGGTTCCGCGGCGAGCTCGACACCGTCGCCGACTTCAAGGGCCAGCGCCTGCGTTTCGGCCGGTTCTCCGGCGAGATCGTGTCCCGCCTCGGCGCCACCCTGGTGCCGCTTCCGCCCGGCGAATTCTTCTACCAGCTGCAGCAGGGCAAGGTAGACGGCGGCGAGATGTCGACGCCGGCTATCGATGCGGCCCTCGGCTTCGACAAGCTCGGGCTGCCCTATTACATGCCGGGCTGGCAGCAGCCCTCGGCGGTGCTCGACTTCCTGATGCGCAAGGACAAGTGGGACGCCCTGCCGGCTGCGCTGCGGGCGCAGATCGAAACGGCCTGCCGCGCCAACATTGCCTGGATGCTGAGCCGCTCGCCGCACGTGCAGGGCCTGGCGCTGGAAAAGCTCAAAGCCTCCGGAGTCGTCGTCAAGCAATGGTCGCCGGAGCTGCTCATGGCATTCCGCGCCAAGGCCGAGGTCGTGCTGAAGGAACAGGCCGACCACGATCCGGATTTTGCCGCCGCGCTCGCCAACCAGCGTGCCTTCATCGCCCAGAGCGTCGGCTGGCGTACGCTCTCGCGCCTGCCCTAGGTAGGCGTCCAGCGGCCTTGCACGCAGACCCCGGTCCGGGCAGTTTGGCCCGGACATGACGATCCTTTCCTCGCAAGTCGACACCCGCTCTGACATCTTCAAGCGCAACGCCGAGGCCATGCGTGGCCTGGTCGACGACCTGCGCCGCCGCACCGAACGGGTTCGCCTGGGCGGCGGTGAGGAGCAACGCAAGCGCCACGTGTCGCGCGGCAAGCTGCTGCCGCGCGAGCGGGTGCGCGCCCTGCTCGATCCCGGCTCGCCGTTCCTCGAGCTCTCGCCGCTGGCCGCGCTCGACATGTACGACAACGAGGCGCCGGGCTCGGGAGTCATCACCGGCGTCGGCCGGGTGAGCGGCGTCGAATGCGTCATCGTCTGCAACGACGCCACGGTAAAGGGCGGCACCTACTATCCGATGACGGTGAAGAAGCACCTCCGCGCCCAGGAAGTGGCGGCCGAGAACCGCCTGCCATGCATCTACCTGGTCGACTCGGGCGGCGCCAACCTGCCGCAATGGCCGGAGGTTTTCCCGGACAAGAACCATTTCGGCCGCATCTTCTACAACCAGGCCAACATGTCGGCGCAGGGCATCCCGCAGATCGCCGTGGTCATGGGCTCGTGCACGGCGGGCGGCGCCTATGTGCCGGCGATGAGCGACGAGACCGTCATCGTGCGCAAGCAGGGCACGATCTTCCTGGCCGGCCCGCCGCTGGTCAAGGCCGCCATCGGCGAGATCGTGAGCGCAGAGGATCTCGGCGGCGCCGACGTCCATGCCCGCACCTCGGGCGTCGCCGACCACTATGCCCAGAACGACAGCCACGCGCTCGGCATGGCCCGCCGCATCGTGGCCAACCTCAACTGGAAGAAGAATCCTTCAGTCTCGCTGCTGCAGCCGCGCGAGCCGAAATATGCCGCCGAAGAACTCTACGGCATCGTGCCAACCGACAGCCGCACGCCCTACGACATGCGCGAGGTCATCGCCCGCCTCGTCGACGGCAGCGAGCTAGACGAGTTCAAGCATCTCTACGGCACGACCATCGTCACCGGCTTCGCCCGCATCTGGGGCTACCCGGTCGGCATCGTCGCCAACAACGGCATCCTGTTCAACGAATCGGCGCTCAAGGCCTCGCATTTCATCGAATTGTGCGGCCAGCGCGGCATTCCGCTGCTCTTCCTGCAGAACATCACCGGCTTCATGGTCGGCCGCAAATACGAGGCGGGCGGCATCGCCCGCGACGGCGCCAAGATGGTGACCGCCGTCTCCACCGTCGGCGTGCCGAAATTCACCGTGATCGTCGGCGGCAGCTACGGCGCGGGCAATTACGGCATGTGCGGCCGGGCCTACGGGCCGCGCTTCCTGTGGATGTGGCCCAGCGCGCGGATCTCGGTGATGGGCGGCGAGCAGGCGGCGAGCGTGCTCGCGACCGTGCGGCGCGACAACATCGAGGCCAAGGGTGGGGCGTGGTCGAAGGAGGAGGAGCAGGCCTTCAAACAGCCGATCCGCGAGCAGTACGACCGCGAGGGCCATCCCTATTACGCCACCGCGCGGCTGTGGGACGACGGCATCCTCGATCCCGTGGACACGCGCATGGCGCTGGCGCTTGGTCTGTCCGCGGCGATGAACCAGCCGATCGGTCCGACCAAGTTTGGCGTCTTCCGGATGTGATCGGGCCATGACCTCCACCGTAATGACGCGCGTCGAGGACGGCGTGGCGACCTTGACCCTCAACCGGCCGGAGGCGATGAACGCCTTCGACGCCGATACCGGCCGGGCCATCGTCGACGCGGTCGATTTGTTCACCGCCGATCCCGACGTTCGCGTGATGGTCTTCGGCGGCGCGGGCAGGAGCTTCTCGGCAGGTGGCGATTTCAACTGGGTGCTAACCTGGCCCAACCTCGATGCCATCACCCGCCGGGTCGGCGCCGATGCAATGATGGGCGCGGTGCAGGCGATCTATGACTTTCCCAAGCCCTCGATCGCCCGCGTCCACGGCGCGGCGGTGGGCGGCGGCGTCGGCCTGATGCTGGCCTGCGATTTCGCCATCGCCGCGCAGCCGGCGCGCTTCGGCTTGACCTCGGTGCGCAACGGCCTGCTGGCGGGCATCGCAATTCCGGTGCTGCTCGAGGCGGTGGGGCCCCGAGTGGCGCGCCAGCTCATGATGCATGGCGGCATATTCGACGCCCAGACCGCGTTGCGCATCGGCCTGGTCGACCAGGTCGTGGACGCCGAAGCCCTCGACTCGACGGTGGCCACGCTGGCCGGCGAGTTGATGCTCGGCGCGCCGTCGGTCCAGACCACGGTGAAGAAGCTCATCACCGAGATCGACGCCCTGGCGCACGACACCGACGTCGCCGGCATCGTGGGCGAGCATGTCGCCAACCAGTGCGTCACCGACGAGGCGCTCGAGGGCATGAGCGCGTTCCTCGACAAGCGTAAACCCAAGTGGGCGCTCTGATGTTCTCCAAGATCCTGATCGCCAACCGCGGCGAGATCGCCTGCCGTGTCATCAAGACGGCGCGGCGGATGGGCATCAAGACCGTCGCCGTCTACTCCGACGCCGATCGCGGCGCGCGCCACGTCGCGCTGGCGGACGAGGCGGTCCATATCGGCCCGTCGCCGGCGCGCGAAAGCTATCTCGTTGCCGACAGGATCATCGACGCCGCCAGGCGCACCGGCGCCCAGGCGATCCATCCCGGCTACGGCTTCCTGAGCGAGAATGCGGGCTTCGCCGAAGCTTGCGCCAAGGCGGGCCTGGTCTTCATCGGGCCGCCGCCCGCCGCCATCCGGGCCATGGGCTCCAAGAGCGAAGCCAAGAAGATCATGGAGAAAGCCAAGGTGCCGCTGGTGCCGGGCTATCACGGCGACGACCAGTCACCCGATCTGCTGGCCAAGGAAGCGGGGCGCATCGGCTTTCCCGTGCTGATCAAGGCTTCGGCCGGCGGCGGCGGCAAGGGCATGCGCGTGGTCGAAAGCGCTGCGAAATTCGCCGATGCGCTGGCCGGCGCGAAGCGCGAGGCCAAGGCCTCGTTCGCCGACGATCACGTGCTGATCGAGAAGTACCTGACGCGGCCGCGCCACATCGAGATCCAGGTCTTCGCCGATTCGCACGGCAATTGCCTCTACCTCTTCGAGCGCGACTGCTCGATCCAGCGCCGCCACCAAAAGGTGATCGAGGAGGCCCCGGCGCCCAACATGGATCCGGCGCGGCGCAAGGCGATGGGCGAGGCCGCCGTCGCGGCCGCCAAGGCCATCGGCTACCAGGGCGCCGGCACCGTCGAGTTCATCGCCAACCAGGACGGCACCTTCTTCTTCATGGAGATGAACACCCGCCTGCAGGTCGAGCATCCCGTGACCGAGGCGATCACCGGCCAGGACCTGGTCGAATGGCAGCTCGTGGTCGCGGCCGGCGGAAAGATGCCGCTCACGCAGGAGCAACTGCGCATCGACGGCCACGCCGTCGAGGTCCGGCTCTATGCCGAGGATCCGGCGCGCAACTTCCTGCCCTCGACAGGCACTCTGGTGCATCTCCGGCTGCCGGAGGAGGGGCCGCATGTCAGGGTCGATACCGGCGTGCGCCAAGGCGACACCGTGACTCCCTTCTACGACCCGATGATCGCCAAGGTGATCGTGCACGACCGAGATCGCACCTCGGCGTTGCGCCGCATGGCGACCCTGATGGGTGAGACCGAGGTGGTGGGTGTCACCACCAATTCAGCGCTCCTGAAGGCGCTGTGCTCGCATCCGGCTTTCGTCGGCGGCGAGGTAGACACCGGCTTCATCGAGCGCTACCGCGACGATCTCTTCGCCAAGTCGGCCGGCGCCGGCGATCGCGCCTTCGCCGTCGCCACCCTGGCGCGCCTGGTCGAATGGAGCGAGGCGGCCGAAGCGGCGGCCGGCACCTCGGGCGATCCGTTCTCGCCGTGGAACGGGCAGGGCGCGTTCCGGCTGCTCGACGAGGGCCATGACGAGGTGCGCTGGCGGGACGGCGAGAGCGACGTGGTCGTGATCGCCCGTCGCCGGCATGATGGCAGCATTGGTTTGGAGTTGCCCGGTGGCGCACTCGACGCCTGGGTTAAGCGTGCGGACGACGGCAGGCTCGCCATCCGTCTCGGCGGCGATACTTTCGTGGCCACGGTGGTGCGCCGGCAAACGGCCGACGGCGTGGACTATGCGCTGTTCGCCGACGGCGCGAGCAGCCGTCTGAGGCTGGTCGATCCGCTCGATGTCACCCAATACGAGGCCGCTGCCTCCGACGAGACTGCGGTGCGCGCGCCTCTGCCTGGCAAGATCATCGATCTCAAGGTCAAGGCGGGCGACACGGTGAGCAAAGGCCAGCCGCTGCTGGTGCTCGAGGCCATGAAGATGGAGCATACGCTCACCGCGCCCCTCGACGGCACGGTCAAGAGCGTGCGCTACGCCGTCGGCGAGCAAGTGCCGGAGGGCGCGGAGCTGGTCGAGTTCGAGACAGGCTGATTGCAGCGGAAGGAAACCGCCATGAGCAAGTTCATCGTCGAGCCGCACTTTCGCCTGCAGGAGTGGGTTGCCGAGGACAAGGGCTATTTCCGCGCCGAAGGCCTCGACTACGAGTTCCGCGAGCTGATCCGATCGAGTGACGGCCAGCACCACAACAAGGGCGCCCGGGGCGCCTTCCAGAGCATCGAGCAGGGCCGCGAAGCCGACGTGAGCTGTGCCTGCCATTGGACGGTCAACGTGGCGGCCTCGAACGGTCACGCCAGGCTCTATGCCGACGCCTACTCGATCGCGCCCTCGGGAATTTTCGTTCCCGACGACTCGGCCATCCGCACGCCGGCCGACCTTGCCGGCGTGCCAATATCGGTGGGCTTTCAGTCCGGCAGCCACTATTCGACGATCCAGGCCCTGGAACAGTACCTGCAGCCCGGCGAGATCAACCTGACATTCGAGGATGGCATGCTGTTTCGCCGCCTCGAGCTTTTGATCGAGGGCAGGAGCCAGGCGGCCGCGCTGTTCAGCGGTCCCTACTATCTCGTCGAGCAGCTCGGCTTCCGCAAGGTGATCGACACCACTTTCATGATCGCCGCCATGATCAACGGCTCGCCGGATCCGGAGGACGTTCGCCGTTATTATCGCGCCCTGAAGAGCGCGCAGCGTGACATCGATCTCCGCCCCGAGCTCTACACGCGCTACTACAGGAACGAATTTCCCGAGCGCTATCACGCCATGATGGACACCAGACGCTGGGGGCCCGGCGAGCGGATCGTCTTCGAGACCTATTCGAAAGCGGCGTTCGAGCAATCGTTCGACTGGATTGCCCGGCACGAGATTTTCGCCGAGGGCCGGATGGGCTCGGGCGACTACGACAAGGCCGCCGTCTCCTTCGCCGCGAAGTAGCTAGCGGTTGCCGCGGCTGAGCAGCGCGTTCAGCAGGATCGCACCGAAGGTGGCGGTGCCGATACCGGCCATGGCGAAGCCGCCGAACTTCAAGGTGAAATCGCCGGTGCCCAAGACCAGGGTGATGGCGGCCACGATCATGTTGCGGCTGTCGGTGAAGTCGACCCTGTTGTCGACCCAGATGCGCGCGCCGGCGACGGCGATCAGGCCGAAGATCACGATGCTGACGCCGCCCATGACCGGCAGCGGGATGGTGTGGATCAGGGCACCGAACTTGGGCGAGAAGCCCAGCAGGATGGCGAACAGGCTCGCCACCACGAACAGCGCCGTCGAATAGATGCGGGTCGCGGCCATCACGCCGATGTTCTCGGCATAGGTCGTCACACCGGTACCGCCGACGCCGGCCGACACCATGGTGGCCACGCCGTCGCCCAGGAAGGCGCGGCCGATATAGGGGCCCATGTCGCGGCCCGTCATGGCGCCGACCGCCTTCAGGTGCCCGAGATTCTCGGCGACCAGGATCAATGCCACCGGCACGATCAGCGCCATGGATCGGGCGTCGAAGAGCGGTGCAGTAAAATGCGGGGCGCCCAGCCAGGCGGCGTTCTCGATCAGGCCGAACGCGATGGGCTTGCCCCAGCCCAGGCCGTTGGCCAGCACGGCGTAGACGAGGCCGGCCACGACCAGGCCGACCAGGATCAGGAGGCGGCGGATCATGCCTGAGGTGAACACGGCGGCCAAGCCGATGGTGAGGAAGGTGACCGCCTCGATCCAGGCGTCGAACTCGGTCGGCGCCATGGTCTTGACCGGCAGCGAGGCGAGGTTGAGACCGATCACCGCCACCACCGAGCCGGTAACGACCGGCGGCATCAGACGCTCGATCCAGCCCGTGCCGGTCGCCATCACGGCAAGCCCGATGAGGGCATAGACGGCGCCGCAGACGATGATGCCGCCCAGCGCCATGTCGATCCGGGCATTGGGGCCTTGGCCGACATAGGCAGTCGCCGCGATCACCACCGCGATGAAGGAGAAGGACGAGCCGACATAGCTCGGGACCTTGCCACCGACGGCGACAAAGAAGATCAGCGTGCCGACGCCGCTCATCAGAATCGCGACGTTGGCGTCGAAGCCCATCAACAGCGGCCCCAGCACCGTGCCGCCGAACATCGCCAACACATGCTGCACGCCGAGCGCGATGGTCTGCGGCCACGGCAGCCGCTCGTCCGGCGCGACTACGATGCCGTCGGCCGGCTGTCTTACTGTCCAGGAAAACACGCCCCGCTCCCTCCGCCCTATTTCTCCTCTCCCCCGCTAGGGCGAGCGGACGGGCGATGGGGTGGCGCACATCGATTTTCCCCTTCACCTAGCCTCTCCCCCTAACGCGGGAGAGGAATATGAGCATCTACCTCAGTGCACCACCACCTTGCGATAGAGGTGCCAGGTTGCGTGGCCGAGGATCGGCAGGACGATGGCGAGCCCGACCAGCAGAGGGATCGTACCGATCACCAGGCCGGCCGCGATGATCACCCCCCACACCGCCATCGGCCCGGGATTCTCCACCACCGCGCGGATCGAAGTTCCCACGGCTCTCTTGATGCCGACATTGCGGTCGAGCAGCAGCGGGAACGACACTACGCTGATCGCGAGCGCGGCCAGCGCGAACAGGAAGCCCGTGCCCACACCCGCCACGACCATGGTCCAGCCCTGCGGCGTCGTCACCGCGTCCCGGGCGAAGGCCATGGCCGAGACCGGCGCGTCGGGTCCCAGCGTCACGGTGTAGATGAAGTTGGCGGCGCACAGCCACAACGCGAACAGGCCGACCAGCATCAGGCCCAGCGCCATGATCGAGCCGATGGCCGCCGAGCGGATCACTGCGAAAGCGTCGGCCCATCCGGTGGCGACGCCCAGCTCGCGCCGGCGGCTCATTTCGTACAGGCCGACGCCGAACAGCGGCGCGATCAGCGCGAAACCGGAGACCAGCGGGAAGATGAGCGGCAGCAGCCCGTAGTCGAAGGCGAAGCGCGAGATGATCAGGCCGGCGATGGGATAGATCATGCAGAGGAAGACCACGTCCGTTCGGCAGGCGCCAAAATCGCGCGCCCCTTCGGCCAGCGCCTGCCTGAGATCGGCGATGCCGATGCGGCGCAGGACCGGGGGCGCCGTGCCGTGCGCCTCCCAGGCACCGTCCATGGTGTTAGCCGCCAATCCGACGGCCTGTCCTGTCTCCTTGAGACGATCCCATCCCCATTCGATGGGGTTCCTGACATGCGGTTGCGTGGCCATGGTTGCTTCCTCCCGAACCAGAGTTCGAAGAGCGCGGCCTCGTCGCACCAGTAACCCGTGGCAGCCAGTCGTGGCATTGACGTCCAGTCCAGTTCGCCGGCCACGAAGAGCCGCGATCTGCCACGCCCGGAGTCTATCCCCAATGGAGGCGGAAGTAAGCCCCCTACTGCAGGAACTTCAGGTATTGCCCGACAAAGTCGCAACCGACGCTCTTGGCGTAGGCGTCGATCAACTTTTTCGTGATCGGGCCGGGCGTCTTGCCGTCGGCGACCGGGCCGCCGTTGAAGCTCCTGACCGGCAGGATGCAGAGGCTGGTCGAGGTCAGGAACATCTCCTCGGCGTTGGCGGCATCGAACAGGTCGATGTCGCCCGCAGTGCAGGCGATGCCGAGCTGCTTGGCCATGTCGATGGTCATCTGCCGGCTGACGCCCGGCAGCACGTAGCGTTCGGACGGCGTGAAGAGCGCACCCTCGCGCACGATGAAGATGTTGCTGCCCAGTCCTTCGGCCAGGTTGCCGTGCTCGTCGAGCAGGATCGCCCAGGCGTCGGGGGCGAGCGCCTTCACCGGCTTCTCGGCCATGATCATGTTGAGATAGTTGTGCGTCTTGGCGCGCGGGCTCAGCATCGAGGGCGCGGTGCGGCGCACCGTGGTGGTGATGACCTCAGCGCCGTCGCGGTAGAGCTTGGCGCGCTTGGCGAGCGGCAGCGGCAGCACCTCGATCACCACGTTGGGCCCGGTATGCTCCCAGCCCTCGTCGCCCACGGCATCGACACCGCGGCTGACACGCTGGCCGACCCACCAGTCGCCGACGGCGGCACGCAGATGCTCGTTCCGCGCCACGACTTCCTCGCTGTGCGCCACCATCTCCTTCGGTCCGATGCCGGGATCAATCTGCAGGTAGCGCAGCGAGCGGTAGAAGCGATCGATATGTTCCTTCAGGCGGAAGGGTGCACCCTCGAAGGTGCGCGTCATGTCGAAGGCGCCGTCGCCGTACTTCCAACTCCGGTCACGGAAGGGGATCATGACTTGGCCTTCCGGCATGAACTTGCCGTTGAACCAGGCGATGCGTTGATTGCTGAGCTGCTGTGCCATGACTTTCTCCTGAATTGGCGCAAGTATGGCGCGACCCTCCCGGGAGGCAAAGATGAACTTTCCCAAACGAGTCCGGCTGGTCGAAGTGGGCCCGCGCGACGGCCTGCAGAACGAGGCCAGGCCCGTGCCGGTCGACGCCAAGGTGAAGCTGATCGACGCCCTGTCGGCAGCGGGCCATTCGGCAGTCGAGGCCGGCAGCTTCGTGTCGCCCAAATGGGTGCCGCAGATGGCCAACACCGACGAGGTGATGGCCCGCATCAGGCGCAAGCCGGGAGTCGGCTATCCCGTGCTGGTGCCGAACAAGCAGGGCATGAACGGCGCGGTCGAGGCCAGGTGCGAGGAGATCGCGATATTCACCGCCGCCTCGGAGGCGTTCTGCCGCAAGAACACCAACTGCTCGATCGACGAGAGCTTCGAGCGTTTCGCGCCGGTCATGGAAGCGGCGCAGAAGCACGGCATGAAAGTGCGGGGCTACGTCTCGACCGTGATCGCCTGTCCCTATGACGGCAAGGTGGCGCCGGCCAAGGTCGCCGAGGTGTCGGATCGCTTGTTCAAGATGGGCTGCTACGAAGTCTCGCTCGGCGACACGATCGGCGTCGGTACGCCGGCCGAGTGCGTGGCCATGATCGACGCGGTGGCCGAGAAGGTGCCGCGCGAAAAGCTGGCGGCGCATTTCCACGATACCTACGGCCAGTCGCTGGCCAACATCATGGCGGTGATGGAGCGTGGCATTGCGGTGTTCGATACTGCCGTCGCGGGCCTCGGCGGCTGCCCCTATGCCAAGGGTGCTTCGGGCAATGTCGGCACCGAGGACGTGATCTACCTGATGAACGGCCTGGGCATCGCCCATGGCGTCGACCTCGAGGCCATCGCCAGGGCGGGCCGCGAGATCTGCGTCGCGCTGGGGCGTGAGCCCGCCTCGAAGGTGGCGCAGGCGCTGAAGGCCAAAGCGGCTGCCTGAGCGCACGAACGTTCAAGACGGTCCTTCGCGTGCGGCGCCATAACGGGCGCGATGGACGGGTTGCCCGGTTTCCTCCTCGCCGCTGTCGCGCTGGCCGGCAGTCCCGGCCCGGCAACGCTGAGTTTGACCGCGACGGGAGCAGCCTTCGGTGCGCGGCGCGGCGCGGCCTACCTCGCCGGCATCGTGGTCGGCATGGTGGCGGTGATGGCCATCGTGGCGAGCGGCCTCGTCGGCCTGCTGCTGGCCGTGCCCGGGGCGACGCCCGTCGTGACCGCGGTGGCCGCAGTCTACTTCATCTATCTCGCCTGGCGCATCGCCACGGCGCCGCCGCTCGGCGAGGACGCCGGGCAGCGGCGTGTCCCGACCTTTGCGGCCGGGCTCTTGTTGTCGCTGGTCAATCCCAAGGGCTACGCCGCGATGGCGGCCCTGTATTCGGGCTTCGTGCTGATCCACGAACGACTGGCAGCCGATATCGCCGCCAAGATGATCGTGCTCACCCTGATCATCACGGCCGTCAACGTCGCCTGGCTGCTGGCCGGCGCCGGGCTGACGCGCTTCTTCCGCGAGCCGCGTACCAACCGCGCGATCAATGTCACGTTCGCCGTTCTGCTCGTGGCGTCGGTGGTGCTCGCGCTGGCGTTCTAGCGCTGCTCGACGATGCGAACGGTGACCGCACTCGAGCGACCGGCCTCGTCGACGACCGCCACGCGCACGGTGCCGGGTCCGTCGGGTATCCACCTGGCGCCGTCAAGCGGCCGGCCATCGACCAGCCAGCGCAGCGTCCCCTGGCCGCCCAGGGCACTGAGCGGCACGGCCTCGCGGGCGGCGAGCTCGATGCGGGCATCGGCCGGCGGGTAGGCGATGCGCGGCCCGCCGCTCGTCTCCGCCACCGGCCCCAGGGTCCGCATGCGCGGCGGCAGGTCGCGCCACGAGGCGACACGCAGCACGTCGACGGGCGGCGGTGCGGCGCGATTGTCCTCGGCAGGCAGGCGGCCAAAGGCCTTGAACAGGACGGGCAGGGCGGCCAGCCGGCCGATCTCGCCGGGGCGTGGCGTGCCGTCGGCATGGCCGACCCAGACCACGACCGTCCAGTTGGCGCTGTAGCCCGCGGCCCAGGCGTCGCGGAAGCCGGCCGAGGTGCCGGTCTTGAAGGCGATGCGTCGCTCGCGCAGCGCGACGGGCAGGGAGGCAAAGCCCTCGGGCAACGGCGCCTCGGCCAGCACGTCGCCGACATACCAGGCGGCGGTCGGGCCGATCAGGCGCACGGGTTCGGCGGCCGGTCGGTCGCGGCGCACGATAGGCGGCGCGAATCGCCCGCCCCTGGCCAGGCCGGCATAGAGCCCGGCCATCTCCAGCGGCGACACGGTGGCGCTGCCGAGCGCGATGCCCAGCGTGGCGCCGGACTCTCCCGGCGGCAGGCCAGGCGCGACGCCGGCGGTGCGCAGGGTGGCGAGGAAGCGCTGCGGTCCGACCTTCTCGAGGGCGAGCACGGCCGGCACGTTCAGCGACTGCTGCAAGGCGCGGCGCACCGTGATGGCGCCTTGATGCTCGCGGTCGAAGTTGCGCGGCAGCCAGTCGCGGAAGCGTACCGGCACGTCCTCGACCAGCGACTGCGGATGCAGCGTGCGGTCGTCGAAAGCCATGGCGTAGATCAGCGGCTTCAGCGCCGAGCCCGGCGAGCGGCGCGCGCGCACCAGATCGACCTGGCCGGCACGGCCGAAGAAGTCCGAGCCGCCGAGCCAGGCCACGACGGCGCCGCTGCGGTTGTCGATGGCAACCATGGCGATCTGCGCCCGGTCGGCGAACTGGCCGCGCTCGTCGGCCACGAGCTGGGCGAGCGCGCTCTGCAGCTCGAAGCGCACCGTGGTGGGAATGACGGTTTCCGGCGACTGCCCGGCCAGCCATGCCGCCAGATGCGGCGCCTGCATTGGCATGGCGAGCCTGCGGTTGGGCGCCGGCCGGCTGGCCGCCATGTCGAACAACGTCCGGTCGAGGATGCCGGACTCCAGCCCGCGCATCAGCACGCGGTCGCGCGCGGCGTGCGCGGCCTTGGCCGCCCGATCGGGCCGGCGGCGTTCGGGCGATTGCGGAATGGCGACCAGCAAAGCGGCCTCGGCGGCGGAGAGCCGACTGGGTTCCTTGCCGAAATAGGCGAAGGAGGCGGCGCGCACACCTTCGAGATTGCCGCCCATCGGCGCCAGGGTCAGGTAGATCGCCAGCACCTCGCGCTTGGAATAGCGCCATTCCAGTTGCAGGGCGCGCGCCGACTGGATCGCCTTGGTGAGAAGCCCGCGCGGCCCCGTTCCGAGCTGGCGGGGCTCGAGCAGGCGGGCGGCCTGCATGGAGATCGTCGAGGCGCCGGAGACGATGTGCCCGCGCGTGATCCACTGCTCGGCGGCGCGCGCCGTTGCCAGCGGGTCGACACCCCAATGGCTGTCGAAGCGGCGGTCTTCGTAGGCCTTGAGCAGCGCGAGATAGAGCGGATCGACATCGTCGACCGTGGTCCTGAGCCGCCACTTGTCGTCGGCCGTGGTGAAGGCGCGCAGTAGCCGGCCGCCCGAATCGACGACCTCCGTCGAGCGGGCATTGTAGCGCGACAGATCGGGGGGAAAGATCCGGTCGAGCGCCAGCGCGCCTGCCGCCAGGGAAGTCGCGGCAAGCGCCAGGCCGACGAGCAAGCCAGGCGCCTTTCTCCCCAGCGAAGCTGGGGAGGTGGCCCGCAGGGCCGGAGGGGTCATGAGCGACCGTGTGGTGCTCATGACCCCTCCGTCCGCTTCGCGGACACCTCCCGACGCAGAGCGCGGAGAGGAAAGAGCAGGTCGCGTTCCCAAGTCATACTAGCGCGGCGCGATATCGATCCGGCCCATGGCGCTCCGCCCATAGATGCGCGGGGCGTACATGTCGGAGACATTCACTGCCGGCAGCGCGAAGCTGCCCGGCGTTACCGCGCGGACGATGTAGGCGACGTGGAAGGAGTTGACGAAGCGATCGGTCGAGTCCCACCAGCTCTGGAAGGTCCGCCGTCCCATGTTGAACGAGGCGAAGAAGCGGTCATCGCGTGCCTCGGCGATGCGGGTGTCGCTCACCTTGTCGAGGAACGGGAAGGACTGCACGGTGTCCTCGGTCAGTACCGACTCGATCTCGAAGCCGGCCGGCAGGAGATCGAGCAGCGCCACCTCGTGAAAGCCGCCCTCGAGATTGCGGCCGGCCAGCGACACGATCAGCCGGTCGTTCTGACGCAGATGCGCGAGGTCGGCGGGGTCGCCGGACAAGGTCAGGAACCTGCGCTCCACGCTCAGCCCCTGGGAGGCGGCGGGCTGCGGGTCGATGGGCACGCCGCGCGCCGTCACCTGCAGCCACACCGGCCGGTCGCCGTCGTTGCCGACGCGCAGCCCGCGCTCGATCGCGGCCTGGTCGGGATTGAGCACGACGGGCTCGGCGGCTGCCTTGCGCGGCTGGCCGTCGACCGAGTAGGCCAGTTCACCGCCGCCGCCGGCCAAGGCACGGGCCGCCAGCAGGAGCCAGGCCTGTTCCTGGGTCGTCGTGTCGTCGACCTTGGCGACGAGCCGCTCGCGCACCGAGCTCACCACTTCGGCGAGCCCCTGCGGACCGCCGGCCTCGACGGCGAGGGCGAGCAGGGCGGCGCGGTTGCGCAGCGGCGAGCCGTAATAGTCGGAAGGATCGCGCTCGTCGATGCGCTGGCGCGCGAGGCCGAAGGCGAGCCGCGCACGGCCGGGCTCGCCGACATGGTTGAGCGCCGCGGCAAGCTGCGCCCAGGCCAGGCCACCCTTGATGTCGGCGGCCTTCGTGTCCTGGAAGTAGCGGACCCGGCCGGGATCGGCGAGGCCGCCCTTGGCCAGCACGTACCAGCCATAGGCTTGGGCATTGGGCGCCAGCTTGTCGATATTGCGGTTGAGCCAAGTCAAGCCGCGCTGCAGCGACGCGGCGGGCACCGCCATGGACTGGTCGCGGGCGCGCAGCAGGAAGTCGAGGGCGTAGCTCTGCAGCCATTCGGCGGCGGGGGCGAAAGGCCCCCACATGCCGAATGATCCGTCGGAAAGCTGCATATCGACGACACGGTAGACCGCATCCTGCACGCGGTCCGGAATCCCCGGATCCGACGGTCCGTACCCCAGCAGCGCCACGTCGTTGTAATAGAGCAGCGGCAGCGCCCGGCTGGTCGTCTGCTCGATGCAGCCGAAGGGATACTTGTCGAGCGCGCGCAGCAGGGCGGGCACGTCGATGCCGGGGATTCGCGACAGCGCCACGCTCACCACGGGCGTACCGGGCGCGAAGGTTGCTGTCAGATTACGGTCGAGCGTCAGCTGTCGCTGCGGATCGAGCTGGGAGACGGTGTCGATGGCGGTCGGCGTCTGCGCCGACCGCACCTGGATGTCCCATTCGCGGCGGACGGAGAAATCGCCCGGTCCCTGGACCGCGACCGCGACCTTGCCGAAGCCTGCATCGCCCGCCTTGAGCTCCCAGGTCAGGAGCTCGCGCTGGTTGGCGGCGAGTTGCCGCGTCTCGGCGACGGGCCGCTCCAGCGAGACCGCGCCGCTGGCTTCCAGCGTCAGGCGGTAGTCGCCGGCCTGGCCGTCGACATTTTGCAGCGACAGCGCCACGCGGCCGCGGTCGTTGGGCGCGAGGAAGCGCGGCAGCACGACGTCGGCGGTGACGGCGTCGCGCACGAACAGGCGCTGCTCGGCCGAACCGACGCGCGTCTTGGCGTAGGCCACGGCCATCAGCCGGAGCTGGCCGATGAAGTCGGGGATGTCGATGGCGATCCTGGCCTCGCCCTTGTCGTCGAGCTTCACCGGCCCGCTGAACAGGGCGACGGTACGGGTCGGCACGACGTCGAGGCCGCCGATATCTCCCGCATCGCCGCCGGTGCGGATGCGGCCGAGATCATCGGCGCGGGCATTGAGCAGGCGGCCGTAATCGTCGCGCATGGCCAAGCCGAGCCGGCGCTTGCCGAAGTAATAGTCGGCCGGGTTGGGCGTGCGGAAGCGGGTGAGCTGCAGGATGCCTTCATCGACGGCGGCGAGGGTGACGAACGCCTCCTCGTTCTGCAGGTTGGCGACCTTGATCGGCACCTCGATGCGCTGGCGTGGCGTCACCTTGTCGGGGGTCGTGATCTGCACGCCGAGGGTGCGCAATCCCGGATCGAGGGCGAGCCAGACCGCGCCGATGGCGCGGGTCGGCGTGCGATCGGCGGGCGTCGACAGCGGCCGCCAGGCGGTCACCAACGCATAGGCGCCGGCGCCCCATTCGGCCTTGACCGGCACTTCGAGGGTCGTGCCCTCGGCCGGCACCTGCACCGCATAGGTCGTCACTATTCGGTCGGTGGCGATGGCGACCAGCGCCTCGCCGGCAAAGGTCGGCTCGATGCGCAGCCGTGCAGTCTCGCCGGGCCTGTAGTTCTGCTTGTCGCTCGCCACGCGCAGCGTGTCGGGTGCCTCCTCGGTAGAGGTGCCGCCGTACCAGCCGACATAGAACAACACGCTGCTCGAAGTATTGTTCTCGGGATCGATGATTGTCAGCCGGTGCTGGCCCCAGCTCAGTTGCCGCGACAGGCGTGTCGGCGAATCCGCCTTGAGGGCCAGCGTGTCGGCGGTGAGCAGGCGGTCGTTCTGGGTCGCTTGCCAGCGCCAGCGACCGTCGACCTGATACCACTGATAGGCATAGTCGATGCGCTCGATCCGGTACTGCACCGATGGCCGGGCGATCTGCTTGCCCGCTTCATCGACCGCCAGGATGTCGAATTCGGTGGCCGCGCCCTCGCGCGAATAGCGACCCTCGAAAGTCGGACGGATGCCCAGATAGACCTTGCGCGTGCGCATCGGCACGGTCTTTTCGGTGCGCGTGGCACGCCCGCCGCCGGGCTCGAAGACGCGGGCCTGGAGCTGGGCGCGCAACGGCAGGACGGTGTCCTTGACCTGGTCGCCACCCCATTCGAGGCGCGACTTGCCGGTTTCGCCGGTGTCGGCGCCCTTGAGGGTGATGAAGGGCGGCTCGAACTTGTCGCGCTCGCTTTCCAGCCCGAAGCGGTATTGGCCGAAATCCGCGAAGGGCTGGTCGTCGATGGTGACGCGCATGTCGGCCTCGACCGTGAGGCCCGAGGCCGGCGCGCCATAGAGGAAGTCGGCCTGCACGGTAAAGCCGTTGACCTGGCCGGGATGCAGGATCGGCTGGTCGGAGGCGAGCTCGACCTTGAGCTTCTCGGGCACGAAGTCCTCGACCGAGAACTCCACGCGGCCGACCGGCGGCGCCTTGGGATCGATGTGCGCCGTCACGGACCAGCGGCCGCGGCGCGAGGATTTGGGCAGGGCGACCGGCTGGTAGAGCGCACCGGAGCCCTGCAGGGCCAGGGTGAAGCGCGTGAATTCGCTGCCGTCGGGCCGTTTGACGACCAGAGTCACCGGCATGTTGGCGAGCGCCACGGCGCCGTTGTCGCGCAGCATGGCCATGAGCTGGACGGTCTCGCCCGGCCGGTAGACGCCGCGCTCGGTGTAGAGGAAGGCATCGACCGGACCGGGCTGGTCGCGGCCCGAGATGCCGCGGTCGGAGAGATCGAACGCCGCCTTGGTGAGCTCGAGTCGGGAGAATTCCTGCTTGGCCGCGTCCGAGGCCATGACGGCGAACGCTTCCGCCGCACCGCGACCCTTCAGCAGCCCGGCGGCGAAATTGGCGCGGCCGTCGGCGGCGGTGATCGCCTTGGCGATCGGCTCGTTGCCGCGCGTCAGCAGCACGACTTCGAGGCCGGCGATCGCCTGCGCGCTCTGCAGCGATCGGGCGAACACGCTGAGGCCGTCCTCGCCGGTAAAGGTGGTGAGGGCGATGTCGGTGTCCATCACCCACATGCCGGCGGCGCTGCCGGCGGCCTGATCGTCCTCATCGTCGTCGAGGTTGCGCGACGGCGGCTTGGCGGCGTTCCACACCACGACGAAATAGGCGCCGGGCTTCCAGTCCTTGACCGTGTCGCGGATCGGGAAGGCGGTGGCAACAGGCTGGTTGGGCACGTTGCGCACGTCCATCGTGCCGCGCCACTGCTGGGTGCCGTTCGAGCCGTTCAGCCAGCCGCGCAGCGACCACGGTTCGGTGACCGGCTCGGAACCGGGGTAGGTGGCGTCGTAGCGGTCGCTGGCGAAGCGGTCGATGGCCCGTTCATTGACGCGGTAGACGGCGATGCCGACCTTGGAGACGTTGATGGTGGTGATCGGCAATCCGGCCGTCGTGCCGCGCGGCAGGATGAAGCCCTTGCCCGGCAGCGTGACCACCGCCGGGCGCGCGCCCAGCGCCACGTCGACCTTCATCTCGTCGTTGAGCTTGGCGCCGTTGCTGCCGGGAAAGCCGGCGAGCAGCCGCACCGTATAGTCCTGGCCGTAGGCGAGGCCGCCGACGCAGAGGCGATCGTCGACCACGCGCAGCGCCGATTTGACCTCGGGTTCGATCCGGACATAGTCGGCGTACTTCACGTCGCCGGTGGCCAGCGGCTTGTTGAAGGCAAGGCAGGCCTCGGCCTCGGGACGGCTGCTGTCGATGGCGACGCGGCGATAGGCGAAGGCCTCGCCGGGCGCGGCGGCCGGCAGGGCGATCGGGGTGGGGGCGGCCGGCCGCGCTGCCGGCGGGGCCGCCGGCGTGGTTGCGGTCGCCACGTGGGGCGGCGGGGCCTGATCCACGGAGTTGGCCGGCTTGCCGATGAGGTAACCCGCGATCCCCGATCCCAGCATGAGAGCCACAATCAGAGCAGCCAGTGTCGACCGATTCATGAAATTCCCCGCGGAAAGCGACCGGACTCTATGCCTACGATTGTGCAGACACTGTGGAGTCTGACGGGGAAGTTGCGAATCTTCCACCGCTGTGGCGCGCATATCACGTTCCGCAACGCACTGTGGATAGGCGCGACTTGAGTTGGCCCTGGTTTACGTACTAAGCGCGAGCGATGGCGTTGCATTTGATCAAGTTGGCGGTCGGCGTCGACGACCTCACGCACATGAAAAAGGTCCAGGCGGCACGGCGCAAACAGCGCCGCCAGAGCCCGCGCTCGCCGCACTGGGTCTACACCCGCAACACACCCAGGCGGGCGGACGACCTTCTCGAGGGCGGCTCGCTCTATTGGGTCGTGCGCGGCGTCATACGCTGCCGCCAGGAGCTGGTCGGCTTCGAGGAGGATTTCGACAAGGACAGTGGCAAGAAATACTGTCGAATCAAGGTCAAGCGCAGCCTGGTGCCGACCGCGCCGCGGACCTGCAAGGCCTTCCAGGGCTGGCGCTACCTCGATCCCGAGCGCGCCCCGCCCGACCTGTCGCAGGGCGACACCGCCGACATGCCGGCGGAAATGGCAGCGGAACTGAAACGACTAGGGCTTCTGTAGCCGGCGTCAGCGGTTGGTGAGCTTCAGCTCGATGCGCCGGTTGCGGGCGGTGTCCATGGTCGACAGGGGCTGATACTCGCCGTAACCAGCCGCCACCAGCCGGTTGTTGGGGATGCCCTCGCTGTGAAGGAACTTGACGACGGCGATGGCGCGCGCCGCCGACAGTTCCCAGTTCGACGGATAGACCACGTTGTTGATCGGCTTGTCGTCGGTGTGGCCGTCGACCTGGAGGACCCAGTTGATGTCCTTGGGGATGCGCGACGCGATCTCCATCAGTCGCGCGGCGACGCTGGCGAGCTGCTTCTCGCCACCCGGCTGGAGCTGGGCCGACCCGGAGGGAAACAGGACCTCGGACTGGAAGACGAAGCGGTCGCCGACGATCTGCACGTCGCGCTGGCCGGCCAAGGCTTCCCGCAGCTTGCCGAAGAATTCCGAGCGATAGCGCGCCAGTTCCTCGACCTTGCTGGCGAGGGCGCGGTTGAGCTTCTGGCCGAGATCGACGATCTGGGCGTTCTGCTCCTTGGCCTTGGTGTCCGCGGCATCGAGCGCGGCATTGAGGCGCGCAAGCTCGTCCTTGAGGCCCGCCATCTCCGCGGTGAGGCGCACCACGGCGGCCTTCTGTTCGGCCGTGAGCTTCTGCTCCTCGGTGAGGTCGCCGAACAACTTGCCCTTCTCGTTGTTGGCGGCGGCGAGCGAGGCGGCGAGCCGCGTGAGTTCGAGCGCTGGCGTTCGATCTCCTTCTGAAGATCGGCGCTTTTGGCCTCCGCCTCCTTGGCGGCGCCCTGCAGCGCCGCCGAGAGCTTGTCGCGCTCGGTCATCATCGACGTCAGGCGTTCGGTCAGCTGGTCGCGCTCGACCTTGAGCGCATCGGAGGATTTGCGTTCGGCAGCGAGGTCGCTGTTCAGCCTGTCGCGCTCGCTGCGCGCCTGGCCGAGCTGCAGGGTGAGCTGCTCGAGGTCCTTCTGCAGGCTCTGGGTCGCCTTCTTCTCGATCGACAGCTGGCTGGCGAGGTCGCCGAGTTGCTTGCCGAGCTGCTCGATGGCGCTGTCGCGATTGTTGAGCGCGCTGGACAGCGTGAACTGCGCGACGCTCAGCAGCGACAGCAGGAAGATCAGCACCATCAAGAGCGTGGTGAGCGCATCGACGTAGCCCGGCCAGGTATAGTCGGGAGCACCGCCGCGGCGGTGGGAAATGGCCGCCATCGCGGGCTAGCCTTCGCCGGTCGGCTGGCCCGCGCCGCGGGTCGAGGCGATGGTGCGGGCGAGCAGCCTGAACTCGCCGCGCAGCTCGTCGGCGAGCGCGGTGCGGTTGCGGACGTTCTCCTCGACGAGGCGGGCGAGGTGGGCCTCGATGGCGCGCTGGTGGGTCACCAGGGCCTCGCGGCTCGCCGTCCGGAGACGCGCTCCGCCAGCCGGGTGACGGCGCCGCGCAGTTCGATGGAATGCTCGGCCATGCGGGCCAGCAGGGTCTGCTGGCCGCGCATCGCCTCGGCGAGGGCGGCCAGGCGTTCGACCAGCGTGGCGTTGGCGGCGACCGTTGCTTCGCGGCCTTCCTCGGCGCGCCTGAGCGTGCGCGTCAGCTCGTCGAGGCCGTCGGCGGTGCGCTCGAGCAGGGCCTCGACATAGGCCGACACGCCCTGTTCGCCCTCGACCTGTGGGCCGGTCGAGATTCGCGTGGCGCCGGCCAGCCACTCCTCGAGCTCGATATGGAAGCGGCCTTGGGCCTGGCTTGCCTGCAGTTCGAGGAAACCCAGCACCAGCGAGCCCGAGAGGCCGAACAGCGAGGCGCCGAACGCCGTCGCCATGCCCTTGAGCGGCCCTTCGATGCTTTCCTTCAGCTTGCCGAACATCTGGATGGCATCGCCGCTGCTGACCTGCAGGCCGGAGATGGCGTCGGCCACCGCGCCGATGGTTTCCAGCAGGCCCCAGAACGTGCCGAGCAGGCCGAGGAAGATCAGCAGCCCGATCAGGTAACGCGTCAGCTCGCGACGCTCGTCGAGGCGGGTGGCGATGCCGTCGAGCACGGCGCGCGTGGCCATCGGCGACAGGCGGAAATGGTCCTGCCGTTCGCCCAGCATGGCGGCCAGCGGCGCCAGGAGGTTGATGGAGTGGGTCTCGAGCGGCGGCGCGCCTTCCTCGCGGTGCTGGAAGCGGCGCAGCCATCGCACTTCCGGCCACAGCGAGATCACCTGCCGCATGACGAAGAAGATGCCGATCACCAGCACGGCCACGATGACGCTGTTCAGGATCGGCGTGTTCATGAACACGCGCAGCAGGTCGTGGTGCAGCAGATAGGCAAGCCCCGCCACTGCCACGAGGAACAGCAGCATGCGAACGAGGTAGGGTAAGGGGTTGCTCATCCGCTCAGACGCCGCCGTTGTACGGCACCTTGCCGGTCATGAGTTGGGCAGGAGAATGTCGACACATTCGCCATCGCCCGAAAAGGCACCGACTTCGATGCAGGACTGGGCCGGCAGCGCGCCCGGGCCGAACACGGCAAGGGCGGGGCTGCGTCCAGCGACCGAAGACGTTGGCATAACCAATTGCCTTTCAAAGGGATTTGCCCCTTCGACAATAGCCAATGGCAGCCCCCTGCTCAACCGGCCGCAGGCGCCCATTGGCGCCGGGAGGCAAGCCCTGTGGATGACGGCTTCGAGAGCAAACGGTTGCTAGGCCTTGGACAGGATCTCGACCATCGAGTCGCGTATGGCGAAATTGCTGGCCAGCAGCGAAGGCCCACCCAGTTCGTAGGGCTTGCCCTCGATATCGCTCACCACGCCGCCCGCCTCGCGCACCAGTAAAAGGCCAGCGGCGACATCCCACGGCTGGAGTCCGAACTCGAAGAAGGCATCGAAGCGGCCGGCGGCGACGAAAGCCAGGTCGAGGGCGCCGGCGCCCCAGCGGCGCACGCCCGCGGTGCGTTCGGTCACCGCCGCGAGCTTGGCGAAATAGGCCGCGTGATCTGCCTTGCCGACATTCGGCATGCCGGTGCCGACCAGGGCGCGTGCCGGGTCCTTGCGACCCGAAACGCGCAGGCGGCGCGACCGGGCGTTGGGCGTGTCGACGAAGGCACCGTTGCCCTTCTCGGCCCAGAACAGCTCGTCGGAGATCGGCTGGTAGATGACGCCGGCGATGATCTCGCCCTCGCGCTCCATCCCGATCGAGATGGCGAAGTGCGGCACGCCGTGCAGGAAATTGGTCGTGCCGTCGAGCGGATCGACGATCCAGCGGTTGCGGCCGTCGCCCTTGGTCTCGCCGCCTTCCTCGCCGAGGAAGCCGTAGTCGGGCCGGGTGCGCGCCAGCTCGGCGCGCAAGGTGCGCTCGGCCTTGATGTCGGCATGGCTGACGAAGTCGCCCGGGCCTTTTTCGGAGACCTGGAGCTGCTCGACCTCGCCGAAGTCGCGCTTCAGGTTCTTGGCGGCGGCGAAGGCGGCGCGGATCATCACCGTGATGGTCGCCGAGCGTGTCGCCAGCGAGCGGCGCTCGGGCGGGCCGGAGCGTTCGCGGCCCGGCGCCATGGGCGCGCGTCCGACACGGGCTACGGGCCGATCGCTCGTTCGGTCATTGGGACGACGATCGGTGGGGATGGCCACGGTGCGATCAGTCCTTCGCCCGTTCCATGTAGCTGCCGTCCTCGGTGTTGATCACCAGCCGCGTGCCGACGCCGATATGCGGCGGCACCATCACGCGGACGCCGCCCTCGACGATGGCGGGCTTGTAGGAAGAAGAGGCGGTCTGGCCCTTCACCACGGCGTCGGCCTCGGTGACGGCGAGGGTGACGGTCTTGGGCAGCTCGGCACCGACCGGCGTGCCCTCATAGAGCGACACCACGACTTCCATGCCGTCCTGCAGGAAGCGCGCCTGGTCCTCGTCGAGAACGTCGGAGCCGATGACGAGCTGCTCGAAGTTCTCCTTGTCCATGAAGGTGTAGCCGTTCTCGTCCTTGAACAGGTAGGTGCAGTCGCGCTCGTCGATATGGACCCGGTCGATGGTCTCGCCGGAGCGGAAGCGTTCCTGCAGCTTGTTGCCCTCGCGCAGCGCCTTGGCCTCGATGGCGACGAACGCGCCGCCCTTGCCGGGGCTGATGTGCTGCACCTTGGAGGCCACCCAGAGCTTGCCGTTGTATTCGATGACGTTTCCGGCGCGGATGGAATTGACGGGGACTTTCATGGGTTTACCGGGGCTCGTCGCTGGGTTTGGATGAATGGAATGCGGCCTCGTCCGCTGACGCGGGGCGAGGCCGGCGGCGGCCTTCTATCAAAGGCAGCCCGCTGTCGCAACCGGGCCGTCAAAGCCCCAGTTCGGCTTGCTTCTTCCTGGGCAGCGCCGCGGCGATCACGGCGTGGGCGCGTTTCAGGTACGCCTTGGTCTGGGCAGGTGTCAGGATCCCGGGATCGTCGAGCGCCACCCACTTGGCGCGGGCGAGATAGGGCGCCGGGCGGAACCCCTTGGCGTGTGACAGCGCCTCATAGTGCTCCGGCGGACACTTGAAGCAGATGCGGCCGACCGAATGGTCGGGCGGCGCGATCAGGCAGAACATCTTGCCGCCGACCTTGAAGACGACGACGCCTTCCCATTGCACCGTCCGCGTCGCCGCCGGCAGCCTGGAGCAGAACGTATCGATTTGCTTCGGCGTCATGCCGCACCCTACACGGCGGCGGCTTCGCATGCGATGGTCCGGCATGACCGAGTGGCGTCCCGACAAGCTTGCCAAGCGCCTGCCCAACCTGCAGGCGCGCGCGCGCCTGCAGGCGGCGATGCGGCAGTGGTTCGCGGACGAGGGCTTCGTCGAGGTCGAGACGCCGATCCTGCAGGTGGCGCCCGGTGCGGAGGTGCATCTCGCGGGTTTCGCCACCGACTGGGAGCTGCCCGACGGCGAGGAGCGCGAACGCTGGCTGCACAGCTCGCCCGAGTTCGCGATGAAGAAGCTCCTGGCCGGTGGCGTGCCCAAGCTGTTCCAGTTCGCCCGCGTCTTTCGCAATGCCGAGGGCTCGGCCCTGCATCATCCCGAGTTCACCATGCTGGAATGGTATCGCGCCGACGTTGGCTACGAGGCCATCATGGCGGACTGCGCGGCGCTGCTCGCGCTTACCGGCGCCAAGGAGCTGCGCTGGGGCGGGCATGTCTGCGATCCCAAGGCCGAGCCGGAGCGGCTGACCGTGGCTGAGGCGTTCCGGCGTCATGCGGGCGTCGACCTGTTCGCGACGGTCGGCAGCGCTGACAAGCTTGCGCAGGCCTCGGGCGTTGCGATGCATGCCGGCGACAGCTGGGACGATGTCTTTTTCCGCATCATGTTCGACAAGATCGAGCAGCCGGCTGGGCATGGGGCGTCCGACGATCCTCTGCGAGTATCCGATCTCGATGGCCGCCCTCGCCCGCGCCAAGCCCGGCGATCCCAGGGTGGCCGAGCGCTTCGAGCTTTATGTCTGCGGCGTCGAGCTCGCCAACGCCTTCGGCGAGCTCACCGATCCCGCGGTCCAGCGCGCGCGCCTGCAGGCCGACATGGACGAGAAGGAACGGCTCTACGGCGTGCGCTGGCCGG
Source organism: uncultured Alphaproteobacteria bacterium (assembly GCA_963843185.1). Classification (GTDB taxonomy): domain Bacteria; phylum Pseudomonadota; class Alphaproteobacteria; order Reyranellales; family Reyranellaceae; genus Reyranella. The sequence goes on along the minus strand of CAWJJJ010000019.1, from coordinate 234,562 downwards.
TCGATACGGACTTCCTCGCCGCCCTCGATCACGGCCTGCCGGACTGTGCCGGCGTGGCGCTGGGCTTCGACCGGCTGGTCATGCTGGCGACGGGCGCCTCGCATATCGAGGACGTGCTGTGGCTACCGGTGCGCTGAGAAGATCGCGTTGAAGGCGCGCACGGCCGCTTCGGGGCCGTCTCTGTAGTTCCACACGCCGCCGGCGACGGCCAGAAAGTCGGCGCCGGCCTCGATCACAGGCTTGCAGTTCTCGACCGTGATGCCGCCGATCGCCACGCAGGGGATCTCGAACAGCTCGCTCCACCATTCGAGGATCTCGAGCGACGCGGGCGTGGTGACGGTCTTGGTGCTGGAGGGGAAGAAGGCGCCGAAGGCCACATAGTCGGCGCCGGCCTCGGCGGCCGTCATGGCCAGATCGCGCGACGCCTTGCAGGTGACGCCGACCTGGCGGTCGGGTCCGACGATCCGCCGTGCCTCGGCATAGGGCATGTCGTCCTGGCCGACATGCACGCCGTCGCAGTCGAGTTTTACCGCGAGGTCGGGGCGGTCGTTCATGATGAAGGCCACGCCACGCTGCTGGCAGACCGGCCGCAGCGTGTCGGCGGCGCGGGTGATCGCCTCGTCGCTCACGTGCTTCAGACGCAACTGGAAGGCCGCAACATCGCCGCCGTCGAGCGCGGCCCTGAGATCGTCCGCGAAGATCGCCGGATGCTCGATGCGTTCCGGCGAGATGAGATAGAGACGACAGCTCTGCGCGGCCGGCGTGATTGCGTTTTGCGTTGTCAAATGGCCTGCATCCTTGGGCGTTCACCAGCGCTCGCTCGTGAGCTGCTGAATTGCCGATACTGTGGAGCCCGGAAGGTGCGGTGACAGCCGGGGGCAGTCAATAAGCGTCGACTGCGGCCGAGCAATCGCACTGGTGTTACGGGCGACATGGCGCCGGTGGAAATTTGAATTGACTTATACTCGTATAAGTTGAGAATAGTCGCAACATGTCCCGTCATTGTGGTGATAGAAGGTATTTGAAGGGGCTTACCTAGGAGGCAGCCATGGCGACGAGGCGAACGGTCGCGTCTAAATGCGCGGCAGGGGTGTGCGATCCTGAACGGACCGAGGGACTGAAATCACCTGCACCCAACGGCACCCACTCTCTCGTTACTCTCAAGGGACCCGGCGTCTTTCTCGGCGCGGAGGTCACCAAGCAGGGCGGCAGCAGCGATCTTTCCTTTGTGATCCTCGATATCGACGGGAGAAATGTCACCAGCCTGTCTTTCGCGGGTGCCCTGAATCAGGGCCTGACGCAACAAAATCCGTACGGGTTGGTGGTCCTGAACGCCGGTACGCTCAAGACGATGACGGTCGGATTTCCGACGCCGCTTCTTTACAAGAAGAGGCTGACGTTGAGCGTGACCGTGAACGAGGCGAACGTTGCGCAAGTCCTTGCCAACGTCATCCACGGCGGCCCCTGACATCACAAGGCATCATACCGCCAGAACGTCGGCAATGTGCATGTTGCACGCTATCCGCGCTGATGCGGCCAGCGAGGCGAGGGGCCAATGCTCAGGAACAAGTTTCTTCTGATCGCGCTGACAGCGGCATCTTTGACCATTGCCACGCATGTCGCCCATGCCCAGGCAACCCGCACATGGGTCTCGGGCACAGGCAACGATGCCGACCCGTGCAGCCGAACGGCTCCCTGCAAGACTTTCGCCGGGGCAATTTCCAAGACCGCGGCTGGTGGTGAAATCAGCGTCCTTGGACCCCGGCGGCTACGGGGCGGTGACGATCACGAAGTCGATAACGATCGATGGTGGTGGCGGCCAAGTTGCCTCGGTGCTTGTGTCGGGCACGAACGGAATAGTCATTTCGGCGCCCGCGATCGCTACCGTGACTTTGCGGAACCTTAGAATCAACGGCTTGCTGGGGTCAGTGACCGCCGGCCTGAACGGCATCCAGTTTCTGTCCGGCGCTGCGCTTCACATCGAGAACTGCACGATCTTTGGCTTCGCTCAGAACGGTATAAACATCAATCTAAACTCCGCGTCCCCGGCTAGTGTGTTCGTGACAGATACGGTCGTTTCCAATAGCATCGGTGGGATAGCCGCCAAGAACACGGGTGCCGGAATCGTGTTTTTATCGATGCAGCGGACGACCCTCGCTCAAAACACCGGCTTCGGGCTCAAGGCCGATGGCGGGGGAGCTGGAGGAATCCACATTGCCGTTGTCGGATAGCCTGATCGCCGGAAATGGGACGGGGTTGTCGGCAGTCGGCGGTCCGGCGCTCGCCGCGACCATTATCGTTACTCGATCAACCGTCGTGGACAATGTGACGACTGGCCTGCTGGCGAACGGGACCGCCGGGCAGGCATTCATTATTTCTTCCAATACAATGATCGCTGGCAATGGCACGGCCCTTTCATCGGTCGGCGGCGGAAATCTTTTGACCTATAAGAACAACGCCGTTGACGGAAACTTTGCCTCTGGAGCATTCACCGGCACGCTTGTTCCGGAATAGTGGAGTTTCGAGCGCACCGCGCGAGCGGTATCGGCACGAGCCTCGCGCCGTGCCTGGAAGGTGTTTGGCGAGCGCTCGACTTCGACCGTACTGTTGCTTTACATCTTGCCCTGATAGATGCCGATGATCTTGTCGAGCATGTCGAGCGCCTGCTCGCGCGGGCGCTGGAAGGTGTTGCGGCCGATGATCGAGCCGTTGGCGCCGCCGTCGCGCAGGCCGCGGATTTCGGTGAACAGGCCCTCGAGGTCCTTGGCCTCGCCGCCGGAGAACACGACGATGCGCCGGCCGTCGAAGGTCGCCTGCATGACGTGCTTGATGCGCGCGGCGAGCGTCGAGATGTCGATGTTGGCCTTCTCGTAGGCGGCCTTGGCTTCGGGCTGCCACAAGCACGTTGGTCGGCGGCTTCACCTTGATGATGTGGGCGCCCAGCAGGGCCGCCATGTGGGCGGCGTAGGCGCAGACGTCCATCGCCGTCTCGCCCGCCTTGTCGAGCTTGCCGCCGCGCGGGTAGGACCACATGACGACGGCAAGGCCGACCGACTTGGCCTCCTCGGCCAGGTCGCGGATCTCCTCCATCATCTCGTACTGGTCCTCGGAACCCGGATAGATCGTGAAGCCGATCGCCGCGCATCCCAGGCGCAGCGCGTCGTTCACCGAGGCGGTGACGGCCTGGTCCTTGTTGGTCGACAGCGAATTGGCCGAGTTGAGCTTGAGGATGGTCGGGATGGCGCCGGCGAAGGTGTCGGCGCCGGCCTCGAGCGGACCCAGCGGGGCCGCATAGGCGTTCAGCCCGGCGTCGATCGCGAGCTGATAGTGATAGTGCGGATCGTAGGCGTCGGGGTTGGGGGCGAAGGAGCGGTCAGGCCCGTGCTCGAAGCCCTGGTCGACCGGCAGGATCACCATCTTGCCCGAGCCGCCCAGCCGGCCATGCATCAGGATACGGGCGAGATTGGCCTTGGTGCCGGGGCAATCGCTCTCGTAGTTGTCGAGGATCTTCTTGACCGTCCGCGTGATCTTCATCGCCAGCTCCCAAGGGATTCATTGCCGCCCAAAGCGGCGCCGGTGATAGCGGGCGGAGGCCTATTCGTTCAAGCCCTTGCCGGGATAGGGATGCGTGGCCTTCCAGTGGTCGTGCGATGTCGAGGCGGCGGGTCACCCAGACTCCCTGATGTTTCTGGATATGGTCCAGCAGCCGCCACAGTCCCGCGATGCGGCCGGGATGGCCGATGAGGCGCATATGCAGGCCGACCGACATCATCTTCGGCTGCGTCGCGCCCCTTCGGCGTGGAGCACGTCTAAGGCGTCGCGGCACCAGCCCGAACCACTGGTCGGACATGGGTCATGCCGGCGGCGTACTTGCCGTCGTTGTTGGTCAGCGAATAGGGCACGACCAGGTGCGGCTTTCCCTCGACGGTCTGCCAGAACGGCAGTTCGTCGCCGTAGTAGTCGCTGAATCGTAGGTGAAGCCGCCTTCCTCGACCAGCAGGCGGCGGGTGTTGACGCCGGGGCCGTAGCGGCAATACCAGCCGGCCGGCGCCTTGGCCGACTGTCTGCTTCAGGGACTTCACCGCTTTCTGGCGATATGGTCGCGCTCCTCCGCCTCGCTGAGCTGGAAGTGGCGCACCCAGCGCCAGCCGTGGCAGCAGACGTCGAAGCCCGCATTTCTGATCGCCTCGGCGGCGAGCGCGTTGCGCTCGAACGCCAGCGCGCAGCCGAACACAGTCAGCGGCAGGCCGCGCTCCTGGAAGGCGCGCATGATGCGCCAGAAGCCGACCCGGCTGCCGAACTCGAACATGCCCTCGCCGGCGAGGTCGCGGCCCTTCAGCCCGATCGACGAGGTGCTCGGTCTCGGTGAGACCGGTCTCGGTGTAGCCCTCGCCGTCCTGGATGGAGGGCTCCGAGCCTTCCTCGTAATTCATGACGAAGTTGACGGCGACGCGCGCGCCGCCCGGCCATTTGCGGGTCGGGCGGGTTGGGCGCCATAGCCCACGAGGTCACGTGTCGGCTGCCAGCTCATGTCGGTCTCCTTACCAGTTCGGCGCCCATCTGGCGGGCGATGTCGGCCACCTTCTCATTGGGCTCGCGCCATCGAGATCCTGCGCACGCCGGCCCGCAGGCAGGCCAGCGCATAGCCCGGCGTATCGCCGCAATCGACGACCAAGGTGAAGGCAACGTCGGGGAATTCCTGCTCGCGCCCGTTCCTGCAGGGCTGCGAGATAGCCCGCGCCGTAGGTCGCCGCGGCGTTCTCGGGCGTAACTAGCGTAGGCGCCTGCCCGACCGCGCGCGCCGCGGTCAACACGGCCGACATCTGCTGCCAATCGCGCACCAGCACCGCCTCGCTCGTCATGGGTGGCGATGTTACTCGTTGAGGCCCTTGCCCGGATGGCAAGGTTTTGGATTTTCGTCAGCTTTCCGAAACATTCCCGCATTTGATAGCCTTCACAAAAACACACATTTAGCCACTAATGAGCAAGAAGCGGAAAATCTGGGAAATTACCCATCTTTTCCGCCGTTGTATCCCCAGTGTGTTCCCGGCCGAAGTAGCCTTTGCGGAGGCCGCCTTTTCTAACGCGGGAATTAACTGATTTATCAATGCTCTACCGACAGTCACACGCGACACGCTGTATCGAGATGATGATCTTATCGGTTTCGGTCTGCGCGTGAAGCCATCGGGCGTGCATACACGGTCATCCAGTACCGGGTACGGCCGGCAGGACGCGAAGCTGGCGAGGAAGCAATAAGTTGCCGCGACACCCGACTAGGTAGTGTCCAGAATCTTTCGCACATTTGGTCGACAGAGCGCCTCTATCCCCATCCGCCGCATCAGTGTTTTGACATGCCGACGGCCGATCTTGCTCCCCTCGGCAGCCAGCAGACCTCGCAGCATCCGCGAGAACCGGCAAAAGGATACTCCAGGTGCAGCCGGTCGAGACGCCGCATGACCTCCAGGTCGGCCGCCGACACCGGGCGCGGCAGATAGTAGACGCTGCCACGGCTGATGCGCAGAATCTCCACCTGCCTGGCGATCGGCAGGCTGTGCTTGCGGTCGATCATCGCTTTGCGCTCAGCAGGCCGGTCTTGCTGAGCGCTCCTTCCAAAAAATCGTTCTCCAGCGTCAGCGCTCCGATTTCGCGCGGGGTTACCCCCGCGCTGTGGCATGCAACGACTTCACGTCGACGGCTGGTTGTTGCCCCGTGCTGTTGCCGCCGCCCGGAACACATCGGCAGCCCCTTCTTGAAGTTGCGCCTTCCCCGTCGTGACCTGGTTCGGATGCACGTCGAAATGCTCGGCCAACTGAGCCAACGTCATCTCGCCGCTGATGGAAGCAAGCGCCACCTTCGCCTTGAAGGCCGGTGTGTGGTTCCGGCGCGGTCTTCTTATCATCGTCTCTCCTGAACCGCCGGCATTCTTGCCCGCCGTCAGACAGAAACTCCACTTATCGTCCTGTGCAAATTCCCGGGCCCGGCTCTATCCGTCGCCTGATCTGAGAGATGAGCCTGGCCAATCGGCTGTGGGACGCACCGCGGATCCATGGTGAACTGCTGAAGCTTGGCATTGACATCGCGCAGTCGACGGTCGCCAAGTACATGGCGAGAAGGGGAGGCGGATCATCGCAGACTTGGAAGACCTTCCTTTGCAATCATGCGGCGGGCATCGGCGCGATGGACTTCCTTGTGGTCCCGACGATCAATTTTCGGTTGCTCTTCGTCTTGGTCATCCTCAGGCACGAGCGGCGACGCCTGATCTCGTGGAGCGTGACAGATCATCCGACGGCGGAGTGGATCGCCCGTCAGATCACCGAGGCCTTCCCTTGGGATGAAGCGCCCGACTACCTGATTAGAGACCGTTACGTGTCGTACGGTTCAGCGGTCACGAAGCGTCTCGCGGCGATGGGTATACGTGATCACCTGACCGCCCCGAGGTCGCCCTGGCAGAACGGGCATGCGGAGAGGCTGATCGGCTCGATCCGCCGCGAATGCCTCGATCACATCGTCGTCTTCGGCGAAGCCCATCTGCGTCGGATCCTTGCTGGCTACGCCGGCTACTACAACGAACTGCGAACGCATCTGTCCCTGGGGAAGGATTTGCCGGACCATCGGCCGGTCCAGCGGTGCGGCCAGCTCGTTGCTCAGCCGATCCTCGGCGGACTTCACCGTCACTATTGCCAGATCTAGTTTTTGATAGGCACAGGTTGGCCAATCAGGCATCCTTGGCCGAAGAACTCGCCGGGGCTCATGACACCGACCACCGCTTCCTTGCCATGCTCGGACACGACCACAATCTTGATCTTGCCGTTCTGGATGTAGAAAACCGCGTCTGCGGCAGCCGACTGCCGGAAGACCACTTCGTCCTTGCGTAAGTCGGACACGGTGTGTCCTTGACCTACAGTCGTGTAAGCGCCGGAGACAAAATCCCTCACTGAAGCGGCCGGAAAGTCCGGTTGCGCCGGAGCAAGAATGCATCGGCAGATAGCCCTTTGCGGAGAGTGCAGAGGGCGGGGGGATGAAGGGCGTGGAGTTGTATGGACGGGTCCGCCACGCGGTGCGGATCGAGGGGTTGAGTTGTCGGGAGGCAGCGCGGCGGTTCGGGATCGACCCTCGGACGGTCGCCAAGACGCTGGTGTTCTCGGCGCCTCCGGGGTACCGGCGGAGCCGATCGCCAGTCCGTCCGAAGCTGGACCGTTCGTTGGGATCATCGATCAGATCCTGGAGGAAGATTAAGGCCCGGCCTGCAAAGCAGCGCCATACCTCGAAGCGGATCTTCGAGCACCTGCGCGACGAGCACGGTTATGGCGGCGGCCTGACCATCGTGAAGGATTACGGGCTGCTGCAGCGTCAGCGACAGCGCGAGGTGTTCGTGCCGCTACGACACGACCCCGGGCAGGCGCAGGTGGACTTTGGCGAAGCGCTGGCGGTGATCGGAGGGGTGGGAACGGAAGATCCACTTCTTCGCGATGGACCTGCCGCACCCGGACACCGGCTTCGTGCAGACCTATCCGGCGGAGACGATGGAGGCGTTTTGCGCCGGTCACGTGGCGGCGTTCGACTTCTTCGGCAAGGTGCCGCAGTCGATCCTGTACGATCGCGGCGCTGAACGAGCAGCTGCTGGTGGATTGCCGGCGCCGTCTTGGAGATCGGCTGCGCGGTCACGACGAGACGATCGGGGAGCGGATGGCGCGGGACCTGGCGGCGTTCCACGATCTGCCCGCGATGCCTTATGACGCCTGCGAGAAGCAGGCTGGCCGGGTCAGCTCGCTGTCGCTGGTGCGCTATTGCGGCACCGACTACTCGGTACCGACGGCCTGGGGTCATCGCGAGGTCGTGATCCGCGGCTACGTCCACGAGGTGGCGATCTCATGCGGTGCCGAGATCATCGCCCGGCACGTCCGATCCTACGAGCGGGAAGACTTCGTGTTCGACCCGCTGCATTACCTGGCGCTGCTTGAGCGCAAGATCGGAGCGCCCGACCAGGCCGCCCCGTTGGCCGGTTGGGAGTTGCCCGAAGCGTTCGTCACGCTGCGTCGCCTGCTCGAGGCGCGCATGGGCAAGCAGGGCAAGCGCGAGTTCGTGCAGGTGCTGCGCCTGATGGAAGTGTTCAGGATCGATGACGTCGTCGCCGGCGTGCGCGATGCCATCGATCGCGGCGTGATCGGCTTCGACGCGGTCAAGCACCTGGTGCTGTGCCGCATCGAACGGCGACCACCACGCCTCGACCTGACGGTGTATCCCTACCTGCCGAACGCTACCGTGGCGACGACCTCGGCCAGGACGTACCTGGATCTGCGCACCGGGGTGGCGTGATGACCGATACGCCCCAGGTTCTGCTCGGCCATCACCTGAAGGTGCTCAAGCTGCCGACGCTCCTGCGCGAGCATGACAAGATCGCCCGGCAGTGCGCCACCGAGGGCGTTGAACATACCGGCTACCTGTTGCGCCTGGCCGAGCTCGAGCTGATCGAGCGCGAACGGCGGATGGTCGAGCGGCGGATCAAGGAAGCGAGGTTCCCGGCGGTCAAGAGCCTCGATAGCTTCGATTTCCTGGCGCTGCCGTCGCTCAACAAGACATTGGTGCTCGAACTGGCCCGCTCGGAGTACGTGCTCCGTCGGGAGAACGTCATCGCGGTTGGCAACAGCGGCACCGGCAAGAGCCACGTAGCTCTAGGCCTCGGGCTGGCGGCCTGCCAGATAGGCCTGTCGGTCGACTTCACCACGGCGGCCGCCCTGGTGAACGAGCTGCTCGAGGCTCGCGACAAGAAGCGGCTGCTGAGGCTGCAGTGCCAGCTTGCCACCTACAAGCTCCTGGTAATCGACGAGCTCGGCTACGTGCCGCTGTCGCAGACCGGTGCCGAGCTGCTGTTCGAGGTGTTCAGCCAACGCTACGAGCGCGGCTCGACCATCGTCACCTCCAACCTGCCGTTCGACGAGTGGACCGGCGTGTTCGCCTCCGAGCGGCTGACCGGCGCGCTGCTCGACCGCCTGACCCACCACGTCCATATCCTGGAGATGAACGGCGACAGCTACCGGCTCAAGCAGAGCAAACGCCGACATCGAGGAGCCTGCGCCGCCAACCTTGCCGACAGCCCACCCGAGGAATAAGCGTAACGCAGCAACGCCCCCGCGGGGGGCCTTCCTGCCATCAGCCGTGATGCACTTTCACTCCGGCCAACCGATGCCTTTTTACCCGACATTTCCCGGATAAATTCTTGGAACCGTGCAAACGCTACCATTCTGGCGGGCGCCGGGTAAATAGTCAGTGGCCGGCACAGTTTTCCCGGCGCTTCCGCCGCGCTCAACGTCCAGAACAACCTTTGATCCACCGATTCGGCTCTTTTCCTCGCCATTCAGACACACTACTCGCGTGGTGATGACGGATCTGATCGTCCGAGCCCTACGCCGGAGCCGGTCGAGGTCGCAGTCCGTCGATCAGTCGCAGGATTTTCTCGAACAGTTCCTTCGGCACTGCGACCTCGGCCATCTGGAAGATGGCGTAACGGGCGTGGCGTACGACCTTGGCACCGATCTTCACGAGCTTCTCCCGCGAGCTTGTCAGCGACCACTGCGCGACCGCCTCGGGCAAGGCCAGCGTCCGCATGAAGTTGGCGAGGTTGTAGGCCAGCGCGTGCAACTGAAGACGCACCGCGCTGGCGGCAAACGAGCAGCATGACAGACGCGTCCACTTGATCGCGTTCTTGCCTTCTTTGATCCATTGCTCGCACGTCCCGCGCTTGTTGTAGAAGGCAACAACCCGCTCGGAAAGGCGTGACAGGTTGGTGACGATGAAGCCGACGCGGGGATAAAGCTCGCCCGGGTGCCACTCGACCTTGGCCACGACGCGGCGCGGCATCGTCCAGCTTGCCGCCTGTTAGCTGAAGCTGGCGTAGGAGCGCCGCACCGTGAGCGGAGGCCGGCCAACAGGGCGCTTGAGAAGGTCACCGATGCGCTCCTGCAGGATACGGTTCGCCGGCGGATCTTGTAACCTTCGGCCTCCAGGAACTCGTAGACCTCGGGGTTGGCAAAGGCGGCATCGGCGCGAAAGTAGCGGCGCACGTCACTATCCCGGTAGCGGGCCACGACCGGTTCGAGCACGTCCTTCCAGCCGTCCGCCGAATGGACGTTGCCCGGACGCAGCGCGCACCGTTCCAGATCGAACTGGTTGAACACGAACAGCGGATGGTAACAGGTACAGGCGAAGTGACCGTTGTAGGCGGTGCCTTCCTGCTCACCATGCGTCGGGCTGACACTCGCATCCATATCGAGCACGATGGACCGCAGCGAGCGGCGGCCATGAACGCAATCGATCCATTGCCCGGAGAAACCGGTGAGTGCGGCGAGGTTCGCATCATTGGCGAGCCACTCGGTCTCGAACCGCCCCATCTGGCTGGTCGAGGCCGCGTCGCGCTCGACAGCCTTGCCGCCGACGATCCAGCACATCGCAGGATCACGCCCCAGCCGGTCGGCGTCGTTGACGTCCTCATATCCGGCAAGCCGACCGAACACCGACTGGCGCAGCATGCCCACAGCATGGCGACCGTTGCGGCCTGTGCGCCCGTCAACCAGATGCTGCTCCGCGATGGCCATCAGGCCGAGCGCGTCATCGAGTTCGCGATAGGCCAGCAAGCCGGCATCTGAGGTGACGCTGGAGATGTTGGAAGCGGGCTTTAGCCGTCCATCAAGGGCTTGCCGTTGCTCGAAGCGCATCTGAGTTTGGCGAAGAACATCTCGATGGGGTTTAGATCGGGCGAGTATTTGGGCAAGAAGAAGAGCTTTGCGCCGACGGCGCGAAGTGCGCGCCGTACGGCTTTGCCCTTGTGCGAACCCAGATTGTCCATGACGAGATGTCGCCCGGCTGGAGGGTCGGGGCGAGGACCTGGTCGATGTAGGTCAGAAAGCTGTGGCCGTTGATTGGGCCGTCGATGAACCATGGTGCGGTGAAGCGGTCATGCCGCAGAGCGGCGAGGGAGGCGGACGATGGGGCACCATGGCCGCGAGGCGCTGGCCGCGGGGCGCCCACCCGAACAACGGCGCCATATTGGTCTTGGTCCAGGTCTCGTCGATGAACACCAACCGGGCGGGATCGATGCGGCCCTGATAGGCTTTCCACTGGGCGCGGCGCCAGGCGACGTCGGGCTGATCACGCTCGCTGGCGATCAGCGTCTTTTTTTATGACTGAGCCCCTCGGCGTGCACGAACGTCCACATCGTGTGGTGGTCGACCCGGAACCGCCGGACCCAGTCGATCGCCGTCTTGATGCCGACGCCAAAGCCGCCGCCGCCTGTCGCCGAGACAAGCCCTCCGGCTCGACCGCCTCAACCACCCGCTCGCGAAGATCCGAGGAACAGGGTCTTGCCATCGATGCTGGCCTCCTACCCAGCCAGCATCTTGATTTAGAAGATAAGCTCCTTGGGAATCCCAAAACCGACTTAGATTTAACTCATCCCGCTCTAATCGAACGGCTCCCGAGATCGTCGAGAAGGTTCTACATCTGCGGCAGATCTATCATCTGGGACCCATCCGGATCGTCTGGTATCTGGCGCGCTATCGCGACATCAAAATCTCCGATGCCGGTGTCTATCGCATCCTCAGACGGCATGGCCTGAACAAGCTCCCAGGCGGCACACGGGTTCGCAAAATCCACACCACGTGCTATGAGCAAACGGTCCCCGGCCACCGGATTCAGGTCGACGTCAAGTTCCTGACCTTTCGGGGAAAAGACGGCAAAGCGATCAAGCTCTACCAGTATACCGCCATCGATGATGCGACCCGTGTCAGGGCGCCAAAATCTATAACCGTCATACCCAGGCCAGTGCGATCGCCTTCATCGACTACGTCATCGTCAGATTCCCACTCCGAACCCGCGAAGTGTGGATGTAGCGGGGCGCCCGGGTACGCCGAACGGTACACCGGTGAGCGAGGCGTGTCCGACCTCTCCGGCAGACCAACTTAGCCGATTGAAATCACGGGTAAAAATTGGTGCCGGGTGAGGGATTTGAACCCCCGACCTTCGGTTTACAAAACCGCTGCTCTACCACTGAGCTAACCCGGCATTCCAAGTGGTTTCAACAAGATAGACGAAGCACCGCTCGCCCAGTTCGCCGACTTGCCACCCAATTGCCACCGGATGGCTTCCCGCACGGCCCTTTTTAGCGGCTACCGGAGCCACGCGTCCACCCGAAGCGCTGCGTCCGCGTGCATGTTGGGCATGTAGGCTGCGTAGACGCCCAGCGTGAAGTTCACGTTGGCGTGGCCAGCACGCTCGCTCACGACTTTCACGTGAACGCCATCCATCAGCAAATGCGAGATGTGGGTGTGCCGAAGGCCATACAGGGTGATCCTTGTTACTCTGGCGCCCTTTATGAGCCTGCTGAAGGCCGTCGACAGGCTGTCCGCGTCCAAGGGCGTGCTATCGGGCCGAACGAATACCAGACCCTCAGGATCGCGCCCAAGGCCCATGGCCAGCCTGTGTTCAGACTGCCGGGCCTTGTGCTCTCTCAGCGCCGCCACGCAAGCCGCGGCCAAGGTAATCGTCCGGCGTCGACGCCCGGGCAGGCTGCGGATCAAGCGAGAGGTCGAGCAGCTGATCATTCGCATGGCCAGGGAGAACCGGGACTGGGGCTATGACCGGATTGCAGGGGCACTGGCCAATCTGGGGTATGAGATTTCCGATCAAACAGTTGGCAATGTCTTGCGACGCCACGGTCTGCCGCCGGCACCGGAGCGCAAACGCGCGACCACGTGGGCCACCTTCGTCCGGACTCTGATGGCTTCCTCGGAACCCGGCAGAACACTAGCATTCCCACCGTTCCAGGGGGCATCTGGGGACGTAAGTTTCAATCTGCCGGCCTATGGCTGGCTGTTGTCGGCGCATGACCGGCGCGTGCACAATGTCCGCCGCTTCACCGGCGGCCAGGCGCGCGCACTGCTCGCCGGGCACGGCTTCCGCGTCCTCCGATCCAGTTACTGGAACACCCTGTTGTTTCCCCTGATGCTGCTTCATCGACTGGTCGAGCGCCGCGGGGCCGAAAGCGACATGCGCGACTATCCGCGCTGGCTCGATGCGCTGTTTTCGACGGCGCTCGCCATCGAGCGGACGGCGATAGCGGCCGGCCTCAGCCTGCCGTTCGGCGGCTCCCTGATCGTCGTCGCGGCGCGCGATGGTTGAGGCACCGGCGCTTTCCATCGTCGTGCCCGTCTACAATGGCGCCGGAACCGTCAGCGAACTGGTTGACGCGCTGCGTGGCCTGGCGATCGAAGGCGGGCTCGAGATCGTGCTGGTGGTCGACAACAGCCCGGACAACAGCCTCGATGTCTGCAAACAGCTCGCCGCTCGGCCGGGTGCGCCGGTCACGGTGCTGAGCCTCAGTCGCAATTTCGGCGAGCACAATGCGGTGATGGCGGGTCTTGCCCGCGCGCGGGGCGCCTACACCATCACCATGGACGACGATCTGCAGAACCCCCCGGGCGAGGTGAAGCGTCTTTTCGAGCATGCGCGCGATGGCAATTACGACGCGGTCTACACTTACTATGCCGAGAAGCAGCACGCCGCCTGGCGCAATTGGGGCAGCCGTTTCACCAACTGGTGCGCCGACCGCCTGATCGACAAGCCGCACGGCCTCTATCTCTCGAGCTTCCGCTGCATCTCCGCCTTCGTGCGCGAGCGCATCGTGGCGAGCTACGAGGGCCCGTACCCCTACGTCGACGGGCTGGTGTTCCAGGTGACGCAGAATGTCGGCCGCGTCCAGGTCGAGCATCTGCCGCGCAATGAGGGCAAATCGAACTACACCCTGCGCCGGCTGGTGCGGCTGTGGCTCTCGATGTTCCTCAATTTCTCGGTGATGCCGCTCAGGCTCGCCACCCTGTTTGGCCTCGCCTTCGGCGCGCTGGGCGCACTCGCCGCCGTAATCATCATCGTCGAGGCCATTGTCTCCGACAAGCCGCCACAGGGCTGGGCCTCGCTGATGGTCGCCGTCCTGGTGCTGGCGGGCGTGCAGCTCGTGGTGCTCGGCGTGATCGGCGAGTATCTCGGCCGCATGTTCCTGGCAGTCAATCGCAAGCCGCAATATCTCGTGCGCGAGGTCTTCCATCGCCGGCCGGAAGAGCACGGAGGCGGCTTGGAAGTCGAGCGACCGAAAGTCGACACGCGCGCGGCCGGTCAGCCGCACCGCGAGCCTTCTCAAGGGAGTCCTGAACGATGACCGCCTACTATGTGGCGCTAGGGATAGGTATTCTGGCCGGCATTGCCGGCCAGATGCTCCTCAAGGCGGGCGCCGATGCGCCGGAATTCGTGAGCCAGCTGCTGCGACCCTCGACGCTCTGCGGGCTCGCCCTCTACGGCTCAGCAGCCTTCCTCTACCTCATCGCGCTGCGCAAGATCCCGGCTCTATGTGTTTTCGACTGGCCGTCGCGGGGGTTTCGATCGGCCGGCGCATAGCGCCTAGTGGACGAGCACGGCCCAACCCTGGCCGCCAAGATAAAGGCCGACGGCGACGATCAGCAGGCTCGAGACATAAGGCGCTCGGCAGGCAAAGCCTGAGAACCAGGCAAACCGGCTTGCAGCGTGCCGCACGCTCAAGGCCGCGTCGGCGCCCACGGTGACGAGAGTAAGTGCGAGCCCCATTGAGAAGCACAGGACCAGCGTGGCCCCCAAGGTGAAGTCCTTGAGCTGAAGGCAGAGTAGCAGAACGGTGATCACGGCCGGGCAGGGGATGAGGCCGCCGGTCAGCTCGAACAGGACGATTTGCCAGTTCAGACGATTAGCGCCCATTGCGGAGAACTATGACCCGCTATGCCTCTCCGAGGCAGGCCGAGTTGGATTTCAGAGTGTCCGAGAAGCAACTCGTGAATTTGACCGGCGATGCAGCGCTATTCCCGCTCTCTACAAGGGACCGAGCGCTTTTCTACGACGAAAGGGAACTCGAAAAGAATTTCCGACGGAGGAGTTGACGTTACGAGCGTGCGCTCGAAGTTTCGCATCACGTGCTGAGCTTCGGACCACCGATGGAAGCAAGGTGTTCTCGCGAGAAACGCTCCGAAAGCAGCGTGCATTCGATGACGGATAACGAATGAGAAACTCGAAGCATCGTGTCTTGGAGTATAGCCGAACGTTTAAGCACGATTAAGGGACGCATATGGGTCTGCAAATAAGGCGGCGTTGGTAAAATGCCTGCCTCTGCCTGGACCGGCGGAGGCCGAAACCAACCTAGATGTCGATCTTCCCGAGGAGGAGAAGTGATGAAAGGGTATCTTGGGTCCAGACACATAAAATCCGCCAAACGACAGCAGGCACAAGACAGACAGAGGCGAGGAAGTTTCTCGCCAGCCTGTCGTAACGTGTGGCGATACGCCGGAAGTCTTTGAGGTGACAGAAGGCATTCTCGATGCGGTATCGTTGTTTGTACGATTTCTTGTCGAAGCTGAAGGGCTGTTTGCGGTTCGAGTTGTTGGGAACAACGGCTTTGGTGCCACGATCTTTCAGCCATTGCCGCAATGGTGCGCTGCGCCCGATGCCGAGCGGTGCGCCTTGATATGCGTCGAATCGATCATCTGCGTCTCACAGGATCGGTCGCGGTTGGCCAAGGCGCCGAACAGAGTTTCCCAAAGCCCGCGCTCCGCCCAGCGCACAAAGCGATTGTAGACCGTCGTGGGCGGACCGTACTCGGGCGGACAATCGCACCACCGGCAGCCGTTCTTCAGCACATGCAGGATGCCACTGATCACCCGCCGGTCATCTGCCCGATCCTTGCCCCGTACATCCGTCGGAAGCAGCGCCGCGATCTGGCTGCCACTGCTCGTCGTTCAGCCAAAACAAGTTGCGTCGCATATTCTCTGCTCCTTCACAGCAGAGAATCACTAACCGATTCAATGCTCAACATATTATTGGGGTTTCGTGCTAGGTTCTGTTGACAGTCAGGGGAATCACAGCTGAGTTCGACTTGTGATTCAAGACTGCAGATTCGGAGGAGCAGTCTTGGCGCAGAAAGTACGGCTGGTTCTAAGCGGGCAGCAGTGGAAGCGGATCGAGAAGCTGTGTGTTGGCAAGGCCGAGGACCCCGGCGGGACGGGGGCCAACAACAGAATGTTCGTCGAAGCGGTGCTGTGGATCGCCCGCACCGGCTCGCCGTGGCGCGATCTACCGGAGACCTTTGGCAAGTGGAACAGCGTCTTCGTCCGCTTCAACCGGTGGAGTGAAGGCGGTGTCTGGCAGCGCATCTTCGCCGCGCTGTCGGACGATCCGGACTTCGAATACCTGATCGTGGATTCGACCATCGTGCGGGCTCACCAGCATGCGGCTGGCGCAAAAGGGGGCCTCAGGATCAGGCGATCGGACGCAGTCGCGGTGGCCTGACCAGCAAGATCCACCTCGCTGTACGCGGGCTCGGCCTGCCGGTACGCCTCATCCTAACGCCAGGCCAGCGCAACGACGCCAAGGCACTGATCGACGGCCTGCCGGCGCAATGGGTTCTTGGCGATACCGCCTTCGACGCCGATCACTTCCGCGCTGCCATCGACGCCCAGCCCGTCATCCCTTCCCATCGCTCGCGGGCCCAAAAACTGCCTCTCGACGAGACCATCTACAAGGAAAGGCATCTGGTTGAATGCTGCTTCAACAAGCTCAAGCACTTCCGTCGGGGGGCAACCCGATACGAGAAGACTGCCAGGAACTTCCTCGCCATCATCACTCTCGCCGCTATCGCTCTGTGGCTCCCATGACTGTCAACAGGACCTAGAGCGCACCTTCGCCTACCCGTGGCAAGGCGCGACTGGGCCGAGGAGCGACAGGTCGAGGAGAAGATCGAAAGGCTCAGGCGATGGGTGGTGTGAGATGGCGCGCCTGTGGTCTCAAAGGGCCCTCGGGCTTCGCCATCGGGATGACAGGGTGCGTGGATCACAAAGCACCTGTCATCCCGAGCGTAGCGAGGGGGTGGATTCACATTTGAAGTGCAACAGTTGGGCAAGAAGTACTTCAGCTGGGGGCTGGAACCTAAGGCATTTTCGCGGAGTATTGTTGTAGGCGGCGATGCAGGCGTTGAGGGCATCATCGTCGATGGTGTGGATGTTGGTGTTGCGGGGCAGAAAGCGTCGCAGGCGGCCGATGGCGTTTTCGATGGTGCCTTTTTGCCAGGGGCTGTGGGGATCGCAGAAGAAGGTTTGGATGTCGAGCTGATCCACCAGGAGGAGATGCTGGGCGAACTCGGTGCCATTGTCGAAGGTGATGGACTTGCGCAGCTGCGGATCGATCGCAGTGAACCAAGCGAGCAGGCGAGCGGCAGCGTGGGGTGCAGCCTTGCCGGGTTGCTTGGCAGACAGCACGGCTCGGGATTTGCGTTCTTGCGACACGAGGATGGCCTGGCGGGGGGCGGTGAACAGCATGAAGTCGGCCTCCCAATGGCCGAAGGTGGCCCGCCGGGCGACCTCGGGCGGCCGCAAAGCAATGGAAACACGGCCCTTGATGAGGCTGACGGAGGAGCGGCTGGTGCGACGGCGTCGACCGCGCTTGCCCTTGGCTCTGGGCAAATAGTGGCGCCAGGAGCCGTCGTTGGTGCGGCGGATCTGGTCATAGATGAAGCGGTATATGCTCTCGTAACTGATGCGGGTTGCCGCCTTGCTGCGGGCCAGCCAACCGGCGATCTGCTCGGGCGACCAGCCGCGCTTGAGGCGGTCCAGGACAAGCTCGCGCAGCTCGGCATTGCGTTCCAGGCGGGAGCCCTTCCAGCGGCGGGCAGCCGCCTGCTCTTGGGCGTAGCTGGGCTTGAAGCCGACCTGCACGCCGCGATTGCGCTTCAGCTCGCGAGAGATGCTCGATGGCGAGCGATCCAGAGCTGTCGCGATTTGGCGGACCGAATGGCCGGCTTGGTGAAGCTCGGCAACCTTGCAGCGTTCCTCGAGGCTGAAATGGCCGTAGTGGTTCCCCATCGCAACACCTTAAGCTGGTGTTGCACTTCGTTCGTGAACTCAGGGGGACTTTTCGCAATGCCTCTAAACCTATGCCCGCTTCTTCAGCGCCAGCCCGATCGTGAGCCAGCTCGATCCGATGAAGATCAAATCGATGCCGAGGAAGATCCCCAGCACGAAGAAGCTCGACGCCGGCCACTGGGCGATGACCATCAGCCCGAGCAGCAGCGTATGATGCCCGAGACCACGACCCAGCCCCACGGCTTGCCGGCCTCGCGCATGTGCCAGGCGAGGAACATGCGCACGATGCCGCCGATCACTAGCGCCACGCCCAGGAACAGGGTGAGGATGGTGGCGGCCTGGAACGGGTTCATGAAGCAGATGATGCCCGCCGCGACATAGATCACGCCCAGCAGCCCCCAGAAGATCGCCTTGCCCCAGTCCTTGACGTTGAAGGCGGCGATGATCTCGGCCACCCCGCCCATGACCATCATGATGCCGACGATCAGCACCGCCGAGGCGGTGGCGGCGACGACGCTGCCCAGCGCGATGACGCCGGCGATCATGAAGATGATGCCCAGCGCCACGATCCATCCCCATTTGGCGCGGAGCGCTTTGACGCTGTCGCCCAGGCTCTGGGGGCCAGGGCTGTTCGTGGTCGCCGTCATGACGTCCTCCTTCTGTGCGGAATGGAAGGTTGCAGAATACCACGCGGTCAATGGCACTGTCCTGACGAGTATGGGACACTCCGGCGCCCCCAGAATGCAGGCCGAAATGACAGAAGCGAAGAAAGAAGCGGCTCTTCCGCGTCCCGCCACCGCCGCGGCGGAGCCGCGTCCAGCCACAACCGTGCTGCTGCTGCGCCCATCCCAGCCCGGACGACGCCGGCTCGCCGCTGGAAGTCTTCATGGTCGTGCGCCATCACAAGATCGATGCCTTCTCCGGCGCGCTGGTCTTCCCCGGCGGCAAGCTCGAGGACGCCGACGGCGATGCCAAGCTCAGGGCGCGCTGCGGCGGTGCAGACAAGTTCGCCGACGGCGAGCTCAAGTTCCGCATCGCCGGCGTGCGCGAGGCCTTCGAGGAATGCGGCATCCTGCTGGCGCGCAAGCGCGGCCAGCGCGCGCTGATCGCCGCCGCCGACCTCAAGGCGATCGAGGAGAAGTGGCGCGCCAAGCTCGCCAAGGACGAGGCGAGCATCGTCGACCTCGTCGAGGCTGAGGATCTCGAGATCGCCACCGACCTCATGGTGCCCTACGCCCACTGGATCACGCCCACTTTCGCGCCCCGCCGCTTCGACACCTGGTTCTTCCTGGCCGAGGCGCCGCAGGACCAGATCGCGCTGCATGACGGGTCGGAGTCGGTGGATTCCGTGTGGATCGGCGCCCAGCAGGCGATCGACGAGGCCACCGCCGGCCGCCGCACCCTGGTCCACGCCACCACCAAGAACCTCGAGCTCCTGGCCGAAGGCAAGACCGTCGTCGGCGCGATCTCCCAGGCGACCGAGCGCAAGATCGTCACCGTCCAGCCCTGGGTCGAAAGCCGCGACGGCAAACGCTTCCTGCACATCCCGCCCGATGCCGGCTACCGCAATTTGGTCCGCGAGATGCCGCCCGTATAACTCTAGCTGGGAGCGCGCCACTTCTGTAACGGGCCTTGAGAAGTCAATCCCTGTTGAGGTCTGGTGCCGCCGCCGGGTACTTGCTTCTGTCCGTGGTCGGCGCGGTGGCCGCCCCATGATGAGATTCGTAAGAACCAGGTCGGTCCATCTCCGTGGCGCAGTCACCCTTTGGAGAATGCTGCTGCGCGCTCCTCGGCCTGACCTGATCGCCGTCCCGGCGACGGCACCTTGCCTCGAGCGGTTGATGGCAGGCCCGCTCGACCTGTCGGTTGCCTCCTTGGTGTCAGGCTGCGGCGCCGCCGCCAGCCTTGGTTGGATCGAAAGGTGTCCAGTCCATCCACATGCGGTGCAGGATGACGGCGAGCTTGCGCGCCAGAGCGACCTTGGCCTTTTTCTTGCCGGCCCGCTTGGCGATAGCGAGGGCCCAGCGCTTGAGAGCGCCGGCATCCTTGACCGGCTTGGTCAGGATGATGTGCGCCGCCTCGTACAGGGCGCTGCGCACCGTGCCGTCGCCGATCTTGGAGATGCGGCCAGTGATGTCGATCTGCCCCGACTGGTATCGCTTGGGCGTCATTCCGAAGTGCGGCCCCAGGCTGCTCGACGATCGGAACCGTTCGGGCACATCGATCGCCGCCACGTAGATCAGGCCGACGATGCTGCCCACGCCGGGGGCCGTCATCATGAGCTTGACCCGATCGTCATGGCGTGCGGTCGACCGCACGCGCTTCTCCAGCGTCGCCAGTTCGCGGGCCAACGTGGTACGCGCCGCCAGCAAGGCATCGGCCACTGCTTGAAGCGTCGGCTGGCCGTCGACCAATGTGCGCACGGGGCCCTCGAAGCCGCGGGCCGTCGTCTGACCCACCTTGGCCCCGAAGTTCCTCAGGATCCCCCGCAGGCTCATCTCGATGGCATGCAGCTTCTCCTGCAGCAACTTGCGCGCCACCAGCAGCGCCCGCATCTCCTGCGCCGGCAACGACTTGCAATGCACCGGCCGATACCAGCCCAGACGCATCAGCTGCGCGATCCCGCGCGCATCCTTGCGGTCGGTCTTGACCGACATGGCCTTGAACGCTGCTCGTACGTGCCGGGTCTCCAGGAGCTCAACCTTAAGGCCGGCCTGGCTCAGCCCGGCGTGGAGCCATTGCGACAAGGGACCAGCCTCCAGGCCTATCAGCACCACCTTGGGGCCCGGATTGACCAGCCACCCAATCAACGCCTCGGGCTCACTGGCAACCTTGCCCTCGCGCACGATCAGCCCACGCTCATCAACCACGCAGACGCTGGCGCTTTCCAAAGACACGCTTCCGCAGCGATGCAGGTCCAGTGCTGGACGATCTGCTGTCGCGCTCGATGGCTGGGCTGATCGTGTCGGGCCCCGTCGATGTGCAGACGGTGGTGGTCGACGGGTTGCGGGTTCGGGCCTCGGCGGGCAGCGGCTCGTTCCGCAGCGGCGAGCGCCTGCAGGAGCTGTATGAAGCGGCCCGAGAAGCGGTCGAGCAGTTGAAGACCGAGGTCGAGGAGGACCATGCCTCGGCCGAGCGGCGGACCCGGGCGCGTTGTAAGCCGGTGGCGGAGGACCGCCCTCGTCGGCTCGAGGAGGCGCGCCGGGCGCACGCCGAGATCTAAGAGCGACGCCAGGGGAGCGGGACCGCGAGCAGCGGCGTAAAAAGCCGCGCAACGACAAGCCGGCACGGGCCTCGACCAGCGACCCGCAGGCCCGCGTCATGAAGATGAGCGATGGCGGGTATCGGCCGGCCTACAACGTACAGCTCACGACGGCCGCCCAAGGCACTCACATCATCGGCGTCTCGGTGACCGACCAAGGCACCGATTATGGCTTGCTGGCTCCGGCATTCAATGAGGTCAACCGGCGATATGGCGTCACCCCTCAGAGCGGGCTGGCCGATGGTGGCTATTACAACGGCTTCTTCTTGCTACCCCACAGCGTCAGACATAGCTTCACAAGCTCTCCAGTGGCGCATCTTGCTGGATCACGATATGAGCGCCACGGAGTGGCGCGCTCCCGGCAAGATTTTGCTCTTCGGAACCCATTCCACCGTCCTGCCAGCCATGATCAAATGCATCTCGCGCGTCCCGGCGGGTCGCGCTAAGAGCGGTCCATAAACGCTCGTTCATAGAGTGGAGGAAACACGATGGTCGGAATCGTAGCCTACGGCGCCTATGTCCCGCGCCTGCGCCTCAACCGTCAGGCGGTCTACGATGCCAACAAGTGGTTCGCGTCAGGGCTGCGCGGCCTGGCCAAGGGCGAGCGCTCGATGGCCAACTGGGACGAGGATTCGATCACCATGGCGGTCGAGGCCTCGCGCGACTGCCTGACCAGCCACGCCGCAACGGACGTGCGCAACATCTACTTCGCCTCGACCACCCATCCCTTCAAGGATCGCCAGAACGCCGGCGTCATCGGCACCGCGCTCAACATCGAGCAGGACCTGTCGGCGTCCGACATCGGCGGCTCGCTGAAGGCCGGCACCTCGGCGCTGATCGCGGGCCTCAACGCCTCGAAGGAGGGCGCGCCCACCCTGGTCGCCGCCGCCGACAAGCGCCTGACCAAGGTCGCCTCGTCCAACGAGCTCAACTACGGCGACGGCGCCGCCGCGCTCCTGTGCGGCACCGAGAACGTGATCGCCAAGCTGGTCGGCCATCACTCGGTGTCGATGGACTTCGTCGATCATTTCCGCGGCGACGAGAGCGACTTCGACTATGGCTGGGAAGAGCGCTGGATCCGCGACGAGGGCTATTCGAAGATCGTGCCGCCCGCCATCAAGGCAGCGCTCGCCGCCTGCAAGCTGAAGGGCTCCGACATCACCCACTTCATCATGCCCAGCCTGATGCCGGCGGTGCCCAAGCAGATGGCCAAGATCTGCGGCATCGGCGAGGGCGCGGTGCGCGACCTTCTCGGCGCCAATCTCGGCGACACGGGTGCGGCCCACGCGCTGGTCATGCTGGTCGATGCGCTCGAGACCGCCAAGCAGGGCGACAAGATCATGGTCGTGGCCTTCGGCCAGGGCGTCGACACGCTGGTCTTCGAGGTCACCGCCGAGAACGCCAAACTGCCCAAGCGCAAGGGCGTCTCGGGCTGGCTGGCGCGGCGCAAGGAAGAGAAGAACTACCTGAAGTTCCTCGCCTTCAACGAGATGCTGCCGATCGAGAAGGGCATGCGCGCCGAGTTCGACAAGAAGACGGCGCTGTCGGTCCTGTGGCGCAAGCGCGACATGATCTACGGGCTGGTCGGCGGCAAGTGCAAGGTGTGCGGCACGGTGCAGTTTCCGCGCAGCCAGGTCTGCGTCAATCCCAACTGCCACGCCATCGACAGCCAGGAGCCCTACGGCATGGCGGGCCTCGAGGCCGCGGTGATGTCGTTCACCGCCGACTCGCTGGTCTACTCGCCCGACCCGCCGGGCTATTACGGCATGATCACCTTCCCCGAGGGCGGCCGCTTCATGGCCGACTTCACCGACAGCGACAAGGAACAGGTCAAGGTCGGCGCCAAGATGCGCATGACCTTCCGCATCCGCGACAACGACACCATGCGCGGCGGCTTCAAGCGCTACTTCTGGAAGGCCGCGCCGGTTTGAGTGCTGGGAGCGCGCCACTCCAGTGGCGCGTCATCTGTGTGACGACTAATGACGCGCCACGGAGTGGCGCGCTCCCAGCAAAGAGTTGATGTGTTAGCCTGATAACCCCCACCCAAGGAGTCCAACATGGCTCGTGGAATCAAGGACAAGGTCGCCATTCTCGGCATGGGCTGCTCGAAGTTCGGCGAACGCTGGGACTCGGGCGCCGAGGAGCTGATGCTCGAGGCCTACAAGGAATGCCTGGCCGATGCCGGCATCGACGCCAAGCAGCTCAACGCCGCGTGGTTCTCGACCGCCATCGACGAGGTCCATGTCGGCAAGTCCGGCATTCCGCTGTCGACCACGTGCCGCCTGCCCAACATCCCGGTGACCCATGTCGAGAACATGTGCGCCTCGGGCACCGAGGCCTTCCGCGGCGCCTGCTATGCCGTCGCCTCCGGCGCGGCCGACTTCGCGCTGGCGCTCGGCGTCGAGAAGCTGAAGGACACCGGCTACGGCGGCCTGCCCGGGCGGCCGCGGCGGCCCGCTGCAGGCGCTGTGGAACGCCAACGGCACGGCGCCGGGCAACTTCGCCCAGCTCGCCACCGCCTACATGACGGCGCACAACGTCGGCGCCGACGACCTCAAGAAGGCGATCGGCCATGTCTCGTGGAAGAGCCATCAGAACGGCGCCAAGAATCCCAAGGCGCATCTGCAGAAGGCCGTCGAGATGGACACCATCCTGAACGCGCCGATGATCGCCTAGCCGCTCGGCCTGTTCGATTGCTGCGGCGTGTCGGACGGCGCGGCCGCGGCCATCGTCACCACGCCGGAGATCGCCAAGGCGCTGGGCAAGCAGAACCTGGTCAGCGTCAAGGCGCTGCAGCTCTCGGTCTCGAACGGCTCGGAGTCGGGCCACAATTCGTGGGACGGCAGCTACTTCCACACCACGCGCATCGCCTCGAAGAAGGCCTACGAAGAGGCCGGCATCAAGAACCCGCGCGAGGAAGTCTCGATGTTCGAGGTCCATGACTGCTTCTCGGTCACCGAGCTCGTCACCATGGAAGACCTGCACATCTCCGAGACCGGCAAGGGCTGGAAGGACGTGCTCGACGGCTTCTACGACGCCGACGGCAAGATCCCCTGCCAGATCGACGGCGGCCTGAAGTGCTTCGGCCATCCGATCGGCGCCTCGGGCCTGCGCATGCTCTACGAGATGTACCTGCAGTTCCAGGGCCGCGCCGGCGCCCGCCAGCTCAAGGACCCGCGCATCGGCATGACCCACAATCTGGGCGGCGCCCCGCGCGAGAACGTCTCCAGCGTGGCCATCGTCGGCCGCTACGAGTAATCGCGCACCTCGTTTCAGAGTCATGTTCCTCTCCCCTCAGCGCCTTCACGGCGCGACTAGGGGGAGAGGCGAGGAGAGGGGCGACGAAGATCGCTTGCCCAAAGGAGACCCCACGCATGCAGCTCGACAAAAAAGTCATCGGCCACGAATTCGAGGCCTTCAGCACCACCGTCGAAGCCGGCAAGGTGAAACTCTTCTGCAAGGCCATCGGCGAGGAAGACCCGATCTACGTCGACGAGGCCGCCGCGAAGAAAGCCGGCTACCGCGCCGTGCCGGTGCCGCCGACCTTCCTGCAGGCCATCACCAACGACGATCCGGGCAAGGGCGGCCTGCTGCGCCTGCTCAACGTCGATATCGGCCTGATCCTGCACGGCGAGCAGCATTACGACTATTACGCGCCGGTCTTCGTCGGCGACAGGATCACCTGCCAGCAGAAGGTGACCGACATGTACGACAAGAAGGGCGGCGCGCTGTGGTTCGTGGTCTCCGAGACCTCGATGAAGGACCAGTCGGGCAAGCTGGTCGCCAAGGGCACCGGCATCACCGTCGTGCGCAATCCCGACGCCGGCAAGAAGTGAGGGAGGAAGAAATGGTAGCAGCTCCCAAGTTCGATCAAGTGAAGGTGGGCGATCCGATCAAGCCGATCGTCCTGCCGCCGATCAGCCGCCACCAGCTCGCGCTCTATTGCGGCGGCTCGGGCGACCACAATCCGATCCATGTCGACTTGGACTTCGCCAAGAAGTTCGGCTTCAAGGACGTCTTCGCCCACGGCATGCTGTCGATGGGCTTCCTCGGCCGCCTGGTCACCAGCTACGCGCCGCGCGACCGCATCCGCCGGCTCGGCACCCGCTTCACCTCGATCACCTGGCCGGGCGACGTCATCACGCTTTCCGGCAAGGTGACGGGCAAGCGCGAGGAGAACGGCGAGAAGCTGATCGACCTCGAGGTCAAGTGCACCAACCAGAACGGCCAGGACACGCTGCAGGGCCACGCGACGGTGGCCGCGGCTTAATCATGCCGGACCGCGGGCCTCCAGGCCCGCTCATGAATCATGAGGCGGGCCTGGAGGCCCGCGGTCCCGGAAGAAGGAGAGAAGAATGGGTCAGATGGACGGCAAGGTGGCGATCGTCACCGGTTCGGGGCGCGGCATCGGCCGCGAGATCGCGCTCCGCCTGGTGCGCGACGGCGCCAAGGTGGTGATCAACGACATCGACGAGGCGCCCGCCAAGGAGACCGTGGCCGAGATCACCAAGCTGGGCGGCAAGGCGGTGGCCTGCAACGGCGACGTGTCGAAGCCCGATTTCGGCGACCGCATCGTCAAGACCGCGGTCGACGCCTTCGGCGACTGCCACGTCGTGGTCAACAACGCGGGCTACACCTGGGACTCGGTCATCCAGAAGATGACCGACGAGCAGTGGTACGCCATCCTCGACGTCCATCTCACCGCGCCGTTCCGCGTCCTGCGCGCCTTCCAGCAGCATTTCCGCCAGGCCGTCGAGAAGGAGCGCGCCGAGGGCAAGCGCATCGTGCGCAAGGTGGTCAACATCTCCTCGACCTCGGGCGTCAACGGCAATGCCGGCCAGTCGAACTACTCGGCCGGCAAGGCGGGCATCGTCGGCCTCACCAAGACCCTGGCCAAGGAGTTCGGCCGCTACGACGTCACGGTGAACGCCGTGGCCTTCGGCTACATCCAGACCCGCCTGACGCAGCCCTTGTCGCAAGGCGACGCCGGCGAGATCGAGGTCCAGGGCCGCAAGGTCAAGGTCGGCGTGCAGGGCGGCCGCATCGCCGCCATGAACCAGATGATCCCGCTCGGCCGCGGCGGCCTGCCGGAAGAGGCGGCGGGCTCGGTCTACCTCTTCTGCAGCCCCGACAGCGACTACGTCAGCGGCCAGTGCCTGGTGGTCAACGGCGGCCTGTGAGCGGTCAAGGCGCTCGACGCTGCTCGATTGTCGAGGGGTCGCGGCGGTGATGGAATACGGCCCAGATGTAGCGAGTACGTTCTACATCCTCGAAGAAAATCGAGAAGGGAAAGCGTCGAAGGGATGCTCTCCGTACGCCGTTGGCATGAAAGGGGAAACGATACGGAGACTGGTCAATCAGGGAGATCACCCGATCGACTTCCGATGCGAAGGCAGTACCAAGACCGGGACGGACTCGCTCGTACCAGTCGCGTGCCCTTATGAGTTCGGTCGCGGCGGCCTGGTGAAAACGGACCGGCATTCAGACCGGGTCTACGATTTCTTGAAGAGCTCTTGTCGGACGGAAGACCAATCGATCGTCGCCGCTGGATCCGCCAAACCCTCGGCACGGCGACGCGACAACTCGCGGCTCTGTTCGTTCGACAAAGGTGGTACAGCGGCCGAGGATTCGATGCTGTCCCAGAGCTCTGAAATGAGAGCCAGCTTTTCATCGGTGGTAAGGCCGGCAAGGTCGGCGGGATTGACCCCCATGGAGTTCTCTCCTGTCATTGAAGGCAAAGCCTATACCAGTCTCGCATCGTCGTCAGCCTCGCCTCCTAGACGGCGCGCCGCGCCAGCGCGGCCCAGCGGCCGGGCGTCAGGCCGAAGCGGGCGACGAAGTGGCGGGTGAGGTGGCTCTGGTCGGCGAAGCCCGTTGCCGCCGCGGTCTCCGACAGCGCCGTGCCGGCCGCGATCATCGCCTGCGCGCGCGCGAGGCGCCGGCCGACCTGGTAGCGGTGCGGCGAGGTGCCGGTCGCGGCGCGGAAGTGGCGGGCCAGCGCGAAGCGGTCGAGGCCGGTGATCTTTTCCAGCTCGTCAGACGCCACGGTGCGTGCTCGCCTCGGCGGCGAGATAGTCGCGGGCGCGGGCAACGGCGCGACGGGCCGTCGGGCGCGCCGCTTGACGCTCGGGCGATCGTCGCTGCGCGCCGCCAGCCGGCTCGCCAGGCGCTCGACCACGGCGTCGACCGCCAGGGGCTCCATCGGCTGCGGGAAATCGGCAAAGGCCTCGGCCAGCAGCTCGGCGAGGACGGGATCGTCGGCCACGACGTCGGGCACGAAGGGCGGGCGGGCGCCATCGAGCGCGGCCGACACCGAGGCGGGATCGACGTAGAGCATGCGATAGGCGAA
This sequence comes from uncultured Alphaproteobacteria bacterium, assembly GCA_963843185.1. Lineage (GTDB taxonomy): Bacteria > Pseudomonadota > Alphaproteobacteria > Reyranellales > Reyranellaceae > Reyranella. The sequence goes on along the minus strand of CAWJJJ010000019.1, from coordinate 207,027 downwards.
GCCCTGGTCGACGCCGGCATGGCCGTCATGCGTCTCGTCGGGATGGATGACCATGACCTGCCCGCCGCGGCTGGTCTCGAGCGCGCCGCGATAGTGGAAGGACTGCGCGCCCCACAGGGTCAGGCCCACGGCATAGGTCTCGTGGCGGTGCAAATCGAAGGCATGGCCGCCGAACCGCGCGCTGAGGCGCTGCAGGTTGGCCTGCGGCTCGTCGAAGCGGATCCGGTCGGCGGTCATGCACAAACCTTCAAGACAGGGACCCCACGATGCCCGATATGGGGGCCATGATCTACGACACCAAGACCGCTTTGATCCTGCGCCGCGACCTGGCCGGCTGGCAGATGGCCAATGTCGCGGCCTTCCTGGCCGGCGGCCTGACCGGCACGCACGGCCCGCTGATGGGCGAGCCCTACGTCGACGGCGCCGGACGGACCTACACCGCCCTGATCCGCGAGCCGGTTTTCGTCTACGGCGCCACGCTCGAGGAGCTGCGCCGCACCCACCAGCGCGCCTTGTCGCGCGAGCTGGTGCCGGCGATCTACATCGAGCCGATGTTCGCCACCACCAACGACGCCGACAACCGCGCCGCCGTGGCCGCCGCCGCGCCCGACGCGCTGGATCTGGTCGGCATCGGCGTTCACGGCCCGCGCAAGAGCATCGACAAGGTCGTGAACGGGCTGAAGTTCATGAGCTAGCTCCTGGCCATCCATAATTTTTACTTATTTTATATTGACTGATACTTACGTACGTGCCATCCTGCCCTCCACATGCCGGGGGCGCAGCAGGATCACCACGGCGGCCGCGAGGTTCAGCGCCATGCAGACCGCCAGCGGCACGCCATAGCTGCCCGTCGCATCGCGCAGGATGCCGAGCAGGCCGGGGCCGAAGGCGTAGACGATCTGCACCACCGCGGTCGACAGGGCGACGATGGCGGGGAACTGGTCGGCGGCGTATTCGCGCTGCACGATCAGCGGCGACAGCGTGATGTTGTTGCCGACCGAGAAGCCGTAGACCGCGCAGGCGCCGTAGATCGCCAGCGGCGACTCGGCGCGGGCCAGCACGGCGATGGCTGCGACCTGCACCAGGAAGCAGAGCGCCGAGGCGCGGCGCGGCTCGAGCCGGTCGATGACGAAGCCGAGCACGATGCGGCCGACCAGGGCCGCGACGGCGTTGATCGCGACGGCAAGGCCGGGATCGACGGTGTGGCGGTCGCTGATCAGCGGCACGAGATGGGTGAGGAAGCCCACCTGCGCGGCGAGCACGAAGGCGAAGGGCGCCGAGATGCTCCAGAAATGCCAGTGCCTGAGCGGCTCCAGGCGGCTCTGCCGGATCGCCGCGGGCTTGAACGACAAGGGTCCGCGCCGCACGAACAGCGCGACCGCGCCTGCCGCCAGCACCAGGCCGATCGCCACGAGCCATCGCTCGGCCTCGGCAAAGCCCAGCCGCGGGAATGGCGGCCAGCAGGGCCGGCGCCACCACCAGCCCGGCGACCGTGGCGCCGCTCAGCGCCAGGTTCAGCGCCAGGCCGCGCTTGCGGTCGAACCACTGGCCGATGGTCGCGGCGATCGGCGCCACGCTGGTGGCGTTCCAGCCCGGCGCCATCAGCGCATAGAGCAAGGCGAGCTGCCACGGCGCCTCGACCGAGGGCAGCAGGAGCAGCGACCCGCCGGTGACGGTGAGGCCGCACAGGAACACGGTGCGCGGCCCGAAGCGGCCGATCGCCTCGGCGATGCGCGGCAGCAGCAGCGCGCCCAGCACGTAGTGGCCGGTGACGATCGAGGAGATCAGGCCGGTCGACCAGCCGTGCGCCTTCTGCAACTGGACGAGGTAGATGCCGTGCGCATAGAAGCCGAAGCCCCAGGCGAACACGGCGGCGATGAAGCAGGCGAAGACGACCCGCCACGCGGCGGGCGTCTGCTCTCCGCCAGCGGTCAAGGACACTGCCGGAATGCTCAGGACCGGCTGACGTGGGCGGAAACGCAGCGCCAGCCTTCGGGCCGCAGCTGCCAGTCGTCGGTGTACCAGCCGGCGCCGTCCGATCCGTCGGGCTTCTTGTAGGAGGTGCGCGCCTTGATGACGGCGAAGTCGCCGAACAGCCTGATCCGGACGTCGTGCTCGCGGATATCCTTGACGGGCGAGCCGCGGCCGATCTGGGCCAGGAAGGCGGCGCGCTCGAGCACGGTGCCGTCGGGGTTGGTGTTGGAGAAGTCGGCGGCGAGATGGGCCTCGAACCAGCCGACGTCGGCCTGGTCGACCGAGCGGACATAGTGGTGGTTGAGCTCGCGCAGGACCGCGATGTGAGGTGAGTCCGTCATGTCGTTTCTCCTAGGCGACGAAGAGGCGGGCGCCGGTCGGCGTCGCGCGCGCCTTGTCGAGGGCGTCCATGGTGGTGCGGTAGCCGACCTCGATGGCGGCGTCGAAGCTCGTCCAGTCGAGCAGGTCGATGTGGTTCATCGGCGGCACGATCAGCAGGTCGGCCGCCATGCGGTCCTCCGCGGCGCGCGCCGTGCTGGCGACCAGGGCGGAGCGCAGCAGGATGCGCACGATCGAGGGGATCGGCAGGGTCTCGTTGCGCTTCCACACCAGGCGGCGGAAGAACTGCCAGGCCGACCACGGCTCCATGACGCCGGCGCCCGCCGCCAGCGCGCCGCCGGTGTCGATGTCGACGCCGATGGTGACGCCGCGGCCCAGCCGCCGCATGGTGCGCACCGGGAAATTGTCGATGACGCCGCCGTCGACATGGACCTCGCCCGCCTCGTTGAACGGCGGGATGACGCCCGGGATCGCCACCGACGCGCGCAGCCAGCGCCACAGCTTGCCGACCGTGTGGACGTCGGCGTTGGAGGTCGTGAGGTTGGCGGTCACGCAGTAGAACGGCAGGACGAGGTCCTCGATCTCCTTCTCGCCGAACGCCGTGCGCAGCAGGCGGGTGACGCGCCGGCCGGCGAACAGCGAGATCAGCGGCAGCGTGTAGTCGCTCAGCGGATTGGCGTTGACGAAGGCGACGCGGAAGCGCGCGGCGAGTTCCTCGTCCGTCCAGCGCGAGGCGACGCCCGCCGCCACGATGGCGCCCATGCTGGTGCCGCCGACCAGGTCGACCGGCACGCCCGAGGCACGCAGCGCCTTGACGACGCCGATATGGGCGAAGGCGCGCGCGCCGCCGCCGGCCATGACGACGCCCACGGCGTGGCCGGTCAGCAGCCGCGCCAGCCGGTCGATGTCGGAAGGGATGTCGAGCCGCACGTGATGGTGCTGGCCGTAGAGCCCGCCCGCCAGCATCTGCGACGTCGAACCCGGCGCGGGGTCGTGGCCCTCGTGCAGCAGCACCAGCTCGCGGCGGCGGTGGAACACCGCGCCGCTCTGCGTCGATTCGATCTCGAAGGGCAGGATGGTCGGCCGGTCGTCGTCGGCGCGGCGCACCACCACCAGGCAGTCGGCCTGGCGCAGGCAGAGCTCGGTCCATTCGCTCGCCGTCGGATCGGCGCGATAGAGCACGAACGAGGAGTCCATCTCGCAGCGCGCGAACCATTCCGGCTCCTCGTGGAGCGAATCGGAACCGAGCATCTGCACGTTGCTGCCGATGCGGCCGAGCGCGCCGGACAGCAGCACGGCGAAGCGCGCCGACGGCACGTCGGGCCCGGCCGGCAGGATGGCGAAGGTGCGCGGCTGGCGGCGGCGCTTGGCCGGCGCCATGGCGTTGCGCACGGCGACGTTGCGCATCAGGGCGGGCAGCACCTCGGGATGCAGCGCGGTCAGCTTGTCGAAGCTGCCGCGCGCCAGGCGCCAGACCTCGCTGTCGCGCAACGCCGCGACGCTGCGCGTGCGCTGGCCGTGCGACAGGAGCGACATCTCGCCGACGATGTTGCCGGGCGGGATCTCGGCCATGAGGATCGGCTCCTCGGCGCTGTCCTCCTCCTCGTGACGGAACACGCCGAGGCAGCCGCTGGCCACGACATAGACGGCATCGGCCGGCTCGCCCTGGCGGAACAGCGGCGCGCCGCCGGGCAGCACGAGCAAGGTCAGCTCGTGCTCGATCGAGCTCATGCTGCGCGAATCGAGATCGGCGAACAGCGGCGCGCGCTGCAGCGCCTGGCGGAGTCGCAGCCGCGCGGAGTCCTCGCCCGGCGCGACGACGCTCACCCCAGGCCCCTCATTGGCCGCTCAGTCCCTTGAGCGCCCAGCCGATCGTCTGCCGGGCGCGCGTCCACACCATCTCGCGCCACTTGTCGCCGGACGGGAAGAAGCGCTCCTTGATGTCGGCCTTGATCTCGCGGCCCAGCGCCGAGCCGAGCTCGCCGCGGTGATGCAGCCAATTGTCGGCGCGCACCGCGCCCAGCACCTCCGGCACGGTGTAGGTGCCGTATTCGATGGCGACGGGCGTCACCTCGGCGTCGGGCAGCTCCTGCGGGAAGGCGTCGGTCATGATGCCGACCACCACGGCGGAGGTCGAGGTGCCGCCCTCGGGCGAGGTCATCTCGTCGCCGTACCATGCCTTGGCGCGCGGAAACGACTTGGAGCTCGGCGGCACCGCGCAGATCAGCTCGCCGTGGCCGAACGGGCCCAGACCGGTGTGGAAGTCGATGATGCCGACGCGGCGCGCGGCGGACAGCTCGTCGCGGGCGATGGCGCGCACCGTGCGGTTGCTCCAGGTCGGCGTGTGGCCGCCGAAGAAGATGCCGTCGGGGTGGGTGTACTGGCCGCCGCTGATCGCGCCCTGCAGGCCGAACGCGCCGTGCTTCTGGGCATAGGCGGCGAAGGTGCGCTCGGTCTCGGCCTTGCTCGCCTCGCTCCAGTCCTTCGGCAGGATGGCGTCGGCGATGGCGAGATAGCCGTCGTTCTTCGGATAGCTCTTGTCGTGGTCGACGAAGTTGCGGTTGAGGTCGACATTGTCCTCGGTCACCCGGCGGCTCCAGGCGAAGCCGTAGGGGTTGATGGCATGGATCAGCAGGGCGCCGGTGTCCTTGGGCAGGGTCGACGGACCGCCGTTGCGCAGCCAGGCGATCTCCGCGCCCGAGCCGCAATGGCCTTCCACGCCGTGCGTGCCGGCGATCAGCACCAGCATGTTGGGCGCGTCGGCCGCGCCGAACCGCGCCGTGTCGAGATAGAGCATCTCGCCGTTGGGTCCGCGCGCCTTGGGGTTGAGGCGGGAGCGGATCGCGCCGCCCGCCGCTGCGGCCGCGCTGCAGAACTTGGGTCGCGCCTCGGCGTAGCTCTCGGAAAAGCACTCGGAAATCGACGTCATAAGCCCTCCAGCCCGCATGCTAGCATGAAGAGAAGTCTGGAGGCCCGCCGTCCGGCGAGGCTAGCTATCGTATTTCAGCAGGGTCTCGACCGGGACCTTGAGGCGCTTGCGGCCCTCGAGGAAGGTGAGCTCGATGACGCAGGCAGCCGCCGGCACGACGCCGCCCACCTGTTCGAGCAGGGTCACCGCCGCGGCCATCGTTCCGCCCGTCGCCAGCAGATCGTCGACCAGGACCACGCGCGCGCCCCGTTTGATGGCGTCCTGCTGGATCTCGATCGTGTCGGTGCCGTATTCCAGCGCATAAGTATGGCGCACCGTGGTGCCCGGCAGCTTGCCCTGCTTGCGCAGCATCACGAAGCCGGTGCCCAGCGCCAGGGCGAGCGGCGCCGCCAGCAGGAAGCCGCGCAATTCGACTTCCCGCCAGCACGTCGGGCTTGTAGGGCCTGATCGCGTCGGCGAGGCGCTCGATGGCGACATGCCAGGCCTTGGCGTGCGCCAGCAAAGTGGAGATGTCGTAGAAGAGGATGCCGGGCTTGGGAAAATCCGGGATCGAACGGATGTGCTTCTTGAGGTCGATGTCCTTGCTCATTGTCGTGTCCTTGACTCAGCTGTAGGCCGGCGGCGGTTCGAATTCGCGGTATTCCTTCTCCAGCAACTTGGCGAAGGCGATGGTCGAGTAGTCGCCGTATTGCGGCCCGATGATCTGCACGCCGATCGGCAGGCCCTCCCTGGTCTGGCCAATCGGCGCCGCCGTCGAAGGCAGCCAGGTGACGCCCGAATAGCCCGCCCAGAAGATCTGGTCGACCACCGGCACCTTCTTGTTGTTGACCACGATGGTGCGCTTGTGGCGCAGGCCCTTCAAGGTGACGCCGAAGCTTTGGGAAATGGCCGATATGGTGAAAGTGCTTGAGGACTGGGAAGCGGGGCACCAGTAGGACTGGAGGCCCGAAGCCCCCTCGCTAGAGAAAGCGCACCGGACATCCTAGGTCGCGGACGGCGAGATGGATCTTGGTGGTCAGGCCGCCGCGCGAGCGTCCGATGGCCTTATTGCGAGCCCCCCTTTTGCGCCGCTGGAGTGCTGGTGGGCACGCACGATCGTGGAGTGGACGATCAGACATTCGAAGTCAGGATCGTCCGACATCGCCTCGAAGATATGCCGCCAGACAGACGGTATCTGGCTTGTGCCCTCATGGCACTCCACGACATACCCAAGAATGCAAAAACCAGTCCGATTAATTCGCGTGGATTTGCTGAGGCTGCAGGACCTCGGTCCAGACGTTCTTGGCTCTGGTCTGCATGGGTACAAGTTAAACGATCCAATATCCAAAGCTGTCTTGGACGGGGCCATCGTGTCATTGCCAGACCAGCGGCTTGTCGTTGTAGAGGCACCCGACCTACTGGTTCGGATGCGAGACATTCAACAGGATCGGGATAGTTAACCACACCAATGTGCTGCGGCTAGAATCAAAACCGGATCACGCACGATCTAACGAGTTTCACGGCCCCGATGCCAGTCGGGGCCGTTTCCTACTGTGCGCTCTGAATGTCACCCATTCAAACTGTACCACTACCCGCGCGCAGGGTCATCGAAGGCGAACGGCGCGATCGGCGATCGCTTCGGCCCTTGCGCTCCGGCCTCATGGCCGACGGGGCGTTGCCGCCGACCTTCTAGCGCGCTGGCTTCTCCTGGCAGTGAAGAGTAATCGCGAACTTCTAGGGGTAACTTGCGTGATGACTATCGAGAAGTGGAGCCGTATCAAAGACTTAGCGGACTTGCTTCTCACTCTCGCCAACTACCATCCACACCTCTCGCTTCGGGGCAGGACTGCGCCGGCGCGGCCGATCATCTCTCACGCGGGCAGCCCGGCCAGACGCAGGGCTTCCTTGTAGCGCTCGAGATCTTCCGGCCGTCCATAGGGACTCAGCGTGTCCGCCACGTTGGACATGCGCCGCATCGGATCCGCCTGCTTCATCAGTTCGATGAATCGCTTCGCTTCGTCCAGCCGCCCGGCCGAGGCTGCGCTCGCGGCGGCGATGCGCACTTCAGACGGGCTCCGGTGCTCGTGCACCGCCTTGTCTGCCCACGACAAGGCTTCCTCATAGCGCTCTGCCATGAAATGAGCGTGCGCAATCCCGATCATGATCGGGCCAATCGCCGGATCGATCGGGCTGAGCCGCATCGCATAGCTGAGGTGGACGATCGCTACATCGGGCTTGCCGAGCCACACGTTCAGCCAGCCTGCTGCGAACCGTTCGGGTTGAGCAGGACTGCCTGGTCAACGAGGCCGATGCCGGCCGCCAGGTCCTGAACGGCATAGGCGAGCGACCACCCCGAGAGGCTGAGCACGAGCGCATCATCGGGGCCGAGCACCATCGCCCTTCGCGCGAGCTCGGCGGTTTCCGCCACCTTGGCCCGGTCGAGCGTCAGACCCCGCACCTTGCTGTGAGCGTACAGTTGCGCCGCCATGGCATGAGCGGCGGCGAAGCCCGGATCGAGTTCGATGGCCCGATCAAAAAGCCGTCGGGCATCGCCCGTGGCTTCCATCGTCCAGAGATAGAACTTCGACATGCCCCGCAGATAGGTGTCGTAGGCATCGGTGCTCCCGGTTGGCTTGCGCTCGGCGCGCTCGATCCCGATCCGTTCGAGCTTCGGGGCAATCGCGCCCACGACATCCGACGCGACCTTGTCCTGCAGATGGAAGATGTCGGCGAGGTCACCGTCATAGCGTTCGGCCCAGATATGGACCCCGGTGTCGGCCTGGACGAGCAGGCCGGTGATGCGCATGCGGTTGTCGGCCGGCCAATCCTGCCCGCCAGCACGTAGCGCACACCCAGCTCGCGGGCGATCGTTCGGACGTCGACCGCCCTGCCTTTGTAGGCAAAGGGGCTGTTGCGCGCGATGACGAACAGCGAGCGAAAGCGCGACAGCGCTGTGATGATCTCCTCGGTGACGCCGTCAGCAAAGTACTCCTGCCCGGCGTCGTCGCTCATGTTGGTGAACGGAAGCACCGCAATCGACAGCTTGTCGGGAAGGCCGAGCACGGGCCGGGCATTGGTCGGGCTCGCCCCCGCGCCATCGCCGGCAACCGGGGATTCGACTTTCGGCAGCGCTGCAACCGCCCAGTCACGCACGTTCCACTCGACGCGGAACGCCCGCACCGACCTGTCGATGTGCCTCAGGGCGAGCGGTCCGAGGTCCTCGAACGAGCAGGCGAGCCGGCCGGCGACCGCTTCGTGAACGGCGGCCGAGAGGATGATGCCTGCCGCCGGCGCCTCGCCTTGTAGCCGCGCCGCCACGTTGATGCTGTCGCCGTACAGGTCTTCGCCGTCCACGATCAGGTCGCCGAGATGTAGCCCGACCCTGAAACTCGAGACGCGCATCCTGCGCCCGCGTGCAGTTGGCCTCCGCCATGGCCTCCTGGAACTCGATCGCGGCGGCGAGCGCATCGGCAGTGCTGCCGAATTCCGCCAGAGCGCCATCACCGGTGAACTTGGCCAGCCGGCCGCCATGCCGCGCGAGCGCCGGCTCGAACTGCTGGGCTCGGCTCGCTTTCAGGCGCGCCAGCGTACCGCTCTCGTCCCGGCCCATCAGGGCGGGGAGTAGCCGACCACATCGACCGCCGTGATCGCCGCCAGCCTGCGCTGTTCCCGCGCCACCTGCGTTCCCCTTTACGGTCGCATCCGCGACAAATGCTATCGGGCGATCGGCAGCGGCGCCAAGGAAATCGCTAAGGCAGGCCGTACTGCACCGAGAAAAATGGGTCAGTTCAACCACTTAGGCGGTGTTTGAGCTTGCCACTCTGACCGCCAACTCCCACACGAAAGGAGATTGCTAGAAGACGGCCTGGCCGCGGGCTTTCATGACGTACTTCTTGGCCCTGAACTCCGAGTTCTGGCGGATGGCGTCCGCGACCTTGGCGTCGCCGTCGAGGTTGGAGGCCTCGACTAGCTTCTCGGTTTCGGGAGTGCAGGCCAAGGCGACCGCGTGAGCCAAGGTGGTGGCATCGGCGTCGCCGGTGACGTCGGCGTTCGCATTTTTGGCGAGGCAGGCGTCACGCGCCTCGTAGGACTTGTCGATTTTCGCCTTACGCCCCAGGTCCCCGACAGTGACGAAGCTTCCTTCGCAAGCACTCAGCAGAAGGACGAGAAAGACAAGGGCAGCACGCATGCGGAGCCTCGGGTTGAAACCGGCGGAGAACGTGGGAGGGCGAGACTTGTCACAACAATCACTTGGCGCTAAATTCAACAGATGATCCAAGGCGTCAAGTCACGTTATTCCAACGGCTTGCTACTTTTGCCACAGACGCCGACATCGTGAGTATTTTTAAGCGCTCCTGTGTGACTTTTCGCTCCTCTCCTCCGATCGGGGCGGAAGGCGCAGCTTGGTATCTTCGGGTAACCTTCAGGCTGACGAATGTAAAGGGGAGTTGTATCACTGACGTGGAGGGGATGGCGCTCGCCATTCTTTCCGTCAGTTTGGACCGGGGCTCTGCATGCGAAACGCTGTTGTCTTTCTCGTCCTTCTGCTGAGTGCGTGCGGCGGCGCCTACCACACCTCCAGTGACGGCAGGCTGGAGACAAGGATCGACAAGTCGTACGAGGCGCGCGATGCCTGCCTCGCCAAGAATGCCGCCGCTGACGTCATCGGTAACATCGATGCCGGCACCATCGCGCCTGCTGTGGCGCTGGCTTGCGCCTGGGAGACCGAGAAACTCGTCGAGGTGTCCAACCGCGACGGCGATCCCAAGGTCGCCAACGCCATCCGAAGGGATTCGGAGTTCCGCGCCTTGGGCTTCGTGCTCCGAGCCCGCGGTCAGGCCAGCAACTAGCCGTCATCCTCCCGCCTGGTTCTACGCAAACGGCACGAAACTGGAGTCCCGCGCCGCCGCGACTGCCTCAGCCATGCTTCACGGAGAAGGGGGGTCGAACCAGGTCAAGAGGGGTACCCTAGTCCGCGCCCGATTGTGGCCGCCGAGGCTTACGGCCACCGCTGCGGCAAAGTAATCCACAGGCTGCAACGAAGCCCGTTGCAGCGGCGTGCCGCTTGTCCCGCGCCGAATAGCGCATGGGGCGGCATGCAGCTTTGCGCGCTGGGTGGCACTGTAGCACTAGTGTTCGCTTCGTTCACACAAAGGAGGATTTCTGATGCTGCGATCTGTAATGGCAGCCGCTGGTGCTGCGACCCTGCTTATGGGAGCTACAACCGCGTTCTCCCAGACCCCGGCGACGCCGGGTACGCCTCAGGCCGCCGGCCGGTCCGGCGCCAATGTCAACTCGCTCACCTGCAACGTCGCGGGCGGCGTCGGCTTCGTCTTCGGCTCGTCCAAGGAGCTGCGCTGCCTGTTCACCCGCACCGACGGCATCGCCGAGCGGTACACGGGCACGATCAAGAAATTCGGCGTTGATATCGGCTTTACCAAGGAAGCCCAGATCGTGTGGCTGGTGTTCGCGCCCGGCAACATCGCTCCCGGCTCCCTGGCCGGCGCCTACGCCGGCGCCACGGCATCGGCCACGGTTGGCGTGGGCGCGGGTGCCAACGTCCTGTTGGGCGGCAGCAGCAAGCAGGTTACCTTGCAGCCTGTCAGCGTCGAGGGCAGCGTCGGCCTGAACGTCGCCGCCGGCATCGGCGAGGTCGAACTCAAGTACGTCAAGTAAGGCTCTCCGGCGCCGCCGCCGGTTTAAGGCATGCGGCGCTTGCGGGAGGACGGCTGGTCGGGTCAACTTGGAGCCGCCATGCCGTCTACCACCGACATTTTGATCGCCCGTCTGCAGGCGAATTGCACCACCGCGGAGGCGGCCGAACGCGCCGTGCGGGCGAACGTGGAGGCCCAACTCAAGGACGCTGAACAGGCTCGCGCCTCCGACTGGAGGCGCTTGAGCGCGCTCGCGGACATGGCACGCATCGGCGCCCGTGAGCCCGATCGCGCCACGGCGGTCGACCGGCAATTGGTGGCGCTGTTCAAGGAAATCGGCTGGATCGAAGGCGGCCTCGGGGAACTGGGCGAGGGCGCCCGGTCGCTGCTCGCCTGGTTGTGGCCGATTGCCGAGGCGCTGCACGCTGGCGCGCGTCCCGCACCCTGCGACGACCCCGATGCCACCGACCTGTCGCCCCCGTCACTGACCCGCCCCTCACCGATCCAATCGCGGCGTTCCGCGCTTTTGAGGCCTGGTACGAGGCCGAGCACGGCCACCCCTTCCTACAGGTATTCGAACCTGACATGCCGCCCACGCCGATTGTGGAGTTCCAGGACCGCGGGATCGAGATGAAGACCGATTTCGAGCAGTGGCTCGCCGCCCAGTTCGCCGATACCGGACCGTTCACGACGTTCATTGTCCTGGTGCGGATCGCTGGTGGCGAAGTCATTCCCCTGAAGTCGGGCTACGCCCATCCGATCGGCGACGACATGGCCTGGCGCGAGATGCGTGCCTTGCTCGACCGCGCCTACACCGCGTGGGACGGTGTGGCGTTCTTCATTGGCCTCGGCCATGCTGGCGGTCCGCTGCCCGACGAGGCGGGTGCGCGCAAGCAGTTCGAGACCGAAGTGAAGGCTGATCCGCTCGCCCTCGCCCTCGATCGCGGCGTGTTCTTCGACCGCGAGGGCCGCCACCTGCGCATCGATGAGGTTGCGTAATGACCGACCAGGGCTCGGTCCATCGCCCGGCGCAGCGGCTGACGGCTGCCGGCACCGAGGCGCTGGACGAGATCGTCGCCGAGGAAGTGGCGATCGCGCTTGTCTACAACGGCATCAGCCATGCGGTGATGATGGCGACGCCCTGCGATCTTGAAGATTTCGCCCGCGGCTTCTCGCTCACCGAACGCATCGTGGAGAAACCGTCGGAGATCTACGACATCGAGGTCGAGGCGGTCGAGCGCGGCATTGAGGTGCGCCTCACCATCGCCCAGCAACGCATGGCGGGACTTCAGGCGCGGCAGCGCAGTCTTGTCGGACGCACCGGTTGCGGTCTGTGCGGCGTCGACAGCCTCGAGGCGGCGATGCGGCCTGTCGCCGTGTCACAGGCGACAGACACGGTCTCGCGCCGGGCGATCGAGCGGGCGATGGCCGCCCTGCCCGGCGAGCAGCATATAAACCGGTTGAACGGCGCGACCCACGCCGCGGGTTGGGCCACCGCCAACGGAACGCTTCTCACCGTGCGCGAGGACGTCGGCCGGCACAATGCGCTCGACAAGCTGGGCGGGGCGCTGACCCGCTCCAGCGCGCCGACAGACGGTGGCTTCGTCGTGGTGACCAGCCGATGCTCCTACGAAATGGTGCAGAAGGCGGCGGCGCTCGGCGCCGTGGCGATCGCCGCCGTCTCGGCACCCACGTCGCTTGCCATCGAGACGGCCGAACAGGCCGGCATCGCGCTCGCTGCGTTCGTGCGCGAGGGCCGGCTCACCGTCTACGCCAACGCGTGGCGGATTTCTTCGTGAGAGAGGGGCCGTGAGTGGCCAGCGCGTGTTCGGTGTCACAGGCTGGAAGAACGCCGGCAAGACGACTCTGGTCGAGCGGCTGGTCGCCGAGTTCGTGCGACGCGGCTGGCGGGTTGCCACGATCAAGCATGCCCACCACGACGTCGACATCGATCAGCCGGGCACCGACTCCTTCCGCCATCGCGCCGCCGGTGCCACCGAGGTGGCCCTGGTGGGTGGCCTGCGCTACGCGATCATGCGCGAGCAGGAGGAGCCGAAGCTGGCTGAGGTCCTGGAACGGCTGTCACCGGCGGATCTGGTCCTGATCGAAGGCTTCAGGCGCGAGCCCCACCTCAAGATCGAAGTAAGGTCGGACGAGGGCGAAGCGAGCGCGCCGCCAATGGCGCCCAAGGACCCCAGCATCCTTGCCATAGCTACCGATCGGCCGCCCGCCGATCAGCGCGTGCCGTGGTTCCAGCGCGACGATATCGCCGGCATTGCCGACTTCATCGCTGACCAAAGTCAGTGCTGACCGCCGAAGACGCCCGCTGCCTGGTAGCCGGAACGGCTACTTCCGATCGAGAAGGTGCCAGCCTGATATGCCGCGGCATCTCTCGGCGAGGCAAAGAACGCGCCGTTAAGGCTGCCTGAGCGATTTCCTCCGCTGAAGTTACCGTTGAAACCCGTGCCGCCTGATCCCGCAGTGGCCTGGGTCATGCCGGAATAGCTTCTGCCATCAAAGCTGCCGTTGAAGGCGCCGGTACGGTTCTGGAAATTCCAGACGTTTTGATAGGTGCCGGATGCAGCACTGATCTGGCCGTTGTTGCTTGCGAAGCCGGCCATGAAGCCGCTGTAAGTGGCCATGCCCGTCTGCGGTAGCTGCACGGCCGTGGTCGGCGTACCGGCGACGTAAGTCCCGATAGCGGCATAGGTTTTGCCATTGTTCCGGGGATCAGCGACGCCGCTCACCCACGCGCCAAAACTCAGAAATTCACACGTGCAGCTGCTGCTGGTGGTGCTCGCCAGCACGTTGGTGGCGTCGACTGGGTACGGGGTGCCGCCAATTTGCACCGTCGACGGACGCAAAGGATTGTTGGTCATGACGTAGCTTTTGTCGTCGACGAACGTGCTGTGCCCGGCACCGCCAAGCTGAAGAGTGGCGGTTGCCGGGTGGTGGTGCGAGCCGTTGAGGCCAACCACGATAGTGCCAGTGGCCAGGCTATTGGTCGGGTCTGTCGTGATCGAGACGGTCCCCGGCTTCAGGAGGCGCACGCGCGTCGAATGGTCGTAGCTGTCGTCTCCTCGCCGGACGATCACGACCAGCCCGCTGGCAAAACCGGTCAAGGTCTGGCTGGTGCGCGTCGGGCCGTTGGGCGGTGGATTGTTGTTGGTGGTCGTTGGCGTAGTGGTCGTCAGCCTATTGGTCGCCAGCCTATTGGTCGCCGGCGTCTTCTGATCCTGAAGCGTGCTGTTGCCCACCGGTTGGCCCGCGGGGTTCGAGAAGCTGACCGCGTTCGTCAGGGTGTTGTTGTTGGTATTGGGCGGCAGGTTCTGATTGAAAGTCGGCGCATTGGCCGGCTGGCCGGAATTCTTCTTGGAGAAACCGGATTTTTCTGCCGACTGATCGGGGCCATTGTTGCTGTTGGACTTTGCGCCCTCGAGATTGCTCAGGGCGGCGCTGAGGCTCCCTGGTTTCAGGAGGGTCGCAGCGCCGGGCACACCACCGGCATTGGTGATCACTTGGGATCCCGCCCGGGTTGCCGTCTCCGTCTTGCCGCCGGCGGTCACGGTCATGCTGTTGCCGAAGATAAAATCGGCAATCGTCTGGACCTGGTTGACAGAAAAGATCGCGATTCCGCCGCGGATGCCGATCGTGCTCGAGGGGGTGGTGACGGTGATGGCGTTGGTCTTGCTGATCTTGCCGCCGACCAGGCGCAACACGCCCTTGCTGGCGTTGATGGCGAGTTCGCCATTCTTGGTGTAGGGATCGAAGACGAACCGGTCGATGGTGAGCCTCGCATCGGGGCCGACCGTCAGCGAGCTGCCGTCGAGGAACACCAGATGGGCGCGGTCCGTGGCCCCCGTCGTGATCAACTCGTTGGCCTGCACATCGATGCCAATGCGCAGGATGCGCTCGTTCTCGTTGGGCGGCTTGCCGAGCGGATCGCCGTCGGCTCGCCGATGTGACGCCGACGCCCGCCCATGCCGGGCCCCCAAGCGATAAAATCAGACCTGTCGTCACGAGCAGGGCTACACGCAGCAATGCAAAGCCGCGGGTCGCGGTGCAAGTAGCCATCACACACCCTCCATGCCGACGCCGCTAGAAGCGCCAGCTCACCCCAAACATGAAGCTGTTATTTTCAAACGCGTAATTGGGCACCGTTGACGCGCGCACGAAACGTCCGCCCGACAGGCTCAAGGTCGTACGATTGTCGAACGGCACGGTGAGCACCATAGCTCAAAATCGTGTCGCTTTGATAGCGCATTGTGTTGGGATCGACAACGACATCGGGTTGATCATATATCCACCATTGCTCGCTCACCGACAGGTTGATGGTCCATGGCAGGCCGGCTTTGAGCAGGGGGTCGGGGAAACGAAACGCGAACCCACCGCCGACGCCCCATAGCGTGTAGCTTTGCCAAGGCGCGATATCCGCGTCAAACCGTTGAGCGCTCCCGATGCGAGTACAGCATCACCGTCGGCGTGAGCTCGTACTGGAAGGTTGTATTAGCAGACATCGGAATTGCCGCGATACTGGCTGTTGGTCGGCAGATAGTTGGTGTCCTGATTGTCCTGCCGCCTGAACACGGCAACCGATGTGTTGCGCAAGCCGTTGGCCAGCAAGACCGTTGGACTCGAGGCCGCCGCCCCAGCTGCCATAGTAGGGGGTGTCGTTGACCCAGACGTAGCCGCCGGTGACGAACGGTTTCAGGCTGACGTCCTCGAATATGCCGTTGAAGACTTGGAAGCGCGGCCCGCTCGTCAGGTCGAGCAGGCGAGACGTTGGCGGCCGTGAGCTGGAACTGGCGGTTGGCATAGGCGCTGAACTGGGTCTCGAGCGCCGCCTTGTCCTGATTGCCGAAATCGTAGCGTATGGCGAACACTGACCGAACTCACGACCGCCCCAGTCGGGCGTCCCGAGGCCGGCCTGGTTCAGGTTGGCCGCCTGCCCGAACAGCAGCACGCTCGAGCCGGCGGGGCCGAGATTGGCGTTCGATTGGTAGCGAAAGCCGAGGAAGACCTCGCCGCTCAAGCTGCGACGGCTTCGACTTGGCTTGATTTCCGCCAGATATTCCTCGGCCTTTCCCTTCACGTCCGCCGGCAGTGCCGGCGATTTCAGCGCCGTCTCGAGATAGGTCCGCGCGACTTCGTACGATCCCAGGCGGTAGTAGAGCACGCCCAGTTCGAGCCGCACGCGCGGCAGGTCCGGATTGATCAGCAGCATGCGCTCGAGCGCCGAGATCGCTCCTTCGAGATCGCCCGTCTGCGCCGCCAGACCGGCAAAACGGAACAGGACATCGAGATCGGCCGGCTTGGTGAGCGTCTCCTGGAAAGCAGCATCGTACTGCCGCTCCAGCTCCGGGGACGGCGGGTCGGCGCCTGGGCGAAAGCCGAGTCCTCCATGCCGGCAACGCCCGCGCCAATCACGCCCGCCCTCAGAACAAAATCGCGGACGAACCGCTTCACCCAACCCAAGATGCCTGGTCTCCCCCGGCCCGCCTTCCGGCGAGGCCCTCTCAACTCGTACACCGTACCTGCTCCACCCGCAACAGGACCGTTATTGCCGCATCAGATACACCAATGACGACAATTTGACCGCGTCGGCTCCCGTTACACCAACCAGCTGCGCACGAGAAATCCCCAGGAAGCCGGCCAGGCGGCCCGAGCAGCCTTCATGCGCAGCAGCAAGCGCCGGTATTGGCGGTCGCCCAGAGCGAGCGACGAAGCGTTCGCGATCGTGCTGCAGGGCTCGACAGCATGCGGGCCAGCATCTCGGCGTAGGTGTTTCCCCAGTTGCGGCTCGACAGGTGCAGGCGGCCACCCAGCACCGGATTGTCGGCGGCGCCGTTGCGGCCGTGCAGGCGGTAGGAGTAGAGCGCCTCGTCGATCAGCAATGAACCCGCCACCATTTGCGCCATGACGACGACGTAGAAATCCATGTGCAGGCGGAACGTCTCGTCGTCCTCGGGAAAGACGAGGTCTATCAGCGAGCGCCGGAACATCATCGACGAGGTGCTGACCCAAACCCAATGGACCGCGCGTTTGGTGTAAAGGCGGTAAGGCGTCTGCTTCTGCCACTGCGCCGTGTTTCCGGCCGGATCGAGCTTGGGCACGCGCGCCGGATCGATGGGCGCGAAGGCGCGGTCCCGGTCGGCGCTGGCGCGCTCCTTGCCGAACCAGTAGACGCAACCCGCGATCAGCTTGCCGTGGCCGTCGATCAGCCGCGCATTGCAGGCGGTGAATCCGACGGCATAGGACTCGTTCAGGTGCGCGGCGAGGTGCCGTTCGAGGAAATCGGGATTCCACAGATCGTCGGAGTCGAGGAAGCAGACGAAGGTGCCCTTCGTCGCGGCCAGGCCGCGCCGCGTGGCGCCGGTCTGGCCGACATTCCTGTCGAGCCGGATCTGGGAGAAACGCGGATCGCCGAGTTCAGCGAGCGTGCTTCGCACGATTTCGGCCGAATTGTCGGTCGAAGCGTCGTCGACGATGACGCATTCGAAATCGCGCAGTGTCTGGCGGGCCACCGAGCGGATCGCATCGCCGATGTAGTCGCGGCAGTTGTAGCACGTGACGACGACAGAGATGCCCGGGAGGCCCGCGACGCTCACGACTTGGCTTTCTGCCCCGCCGGACCGAGAAAATCGAAATCGACGCCTTCGTCGGCCTGCAGGACTTCCTTCTGGAACAGGCCGGCATAGCCGCGGTCGCTGCCCGCGGGCGGCGCGGGCGCCTTCCATGCCTTGCGACGTGCGGCAAGTTCCTTGGCGTCGACCAGGAGCGCGAGCTTGCGCTTGGGGACATCGAGGGTGATCCGGTCGCCGGTTTTCACCAGGGCCAGCGGTCCGCCAACGGCGGCCTCCGGAGCCACATGCAGCACGATGGTACCGAACGCCGTGCCGCTCATGCGCGCGTCGGAGATGCGGATCATGTCCTTCACGCCGGCGCGCGCCAGTTTCATGGGGATCGGAAAGGAGCCCGCCTCGGGCATGCCGGGTGCGCCCTTGGGGCCGGCGTTGCGCAACACCAGGATGTCGTCGGCCTTCACGTCGAGCGCAGGGTCGTCGCCGCGCGCCGCGAGATCCTCCAGCGAGTCGAAGACGACGGCGCGGCCGGTATGCGTGAGCAACTCCGGCGAGGCCGCGGAATGCTTGATGACGGCGCCACGCGGCGCGAGATTGCCGCGCAGCACGGCCATGCCGCCCGTGGCCTTGATCGGATTGGCCGGGGTGCGGATCACCGTCTGCCCGGGCACGATCTCGGCGGCGTCGATCACCTGCTTCAAGGTGCGGCCCGCAATCGTGCGGCAGGTCTCGTCGAGATGGCTGCGGATCTCGCGCATCAGACGCGAGTTGCCGCCGGCCCAGTGGAAATGCTCCATGTAGTGGTCGCCGGACGGCTTGAGATCGACCAGCACCGGCGCCTTGCGGCCGATTTGGTCGAATTCCTCCAGGTCGATCTCGATGCCGAGCCGACGCGCCACGGCGGTGAGATGGACCAGGGCGTTGGTCGAGCCGCCGATCGCCTGCAGCACGGTGAGCGCGTTGCGGAACGCGGCCTCGGTCATGATCTCGCTCGGGCGCGGGCCTTGCTTCTTCGCCATCTCGGCGGCCAGCCGGCCGCTCGCCTCCGCCACCCGCAGGCGGTCCGAGTGCGTCGCCGGGATCGAGCCGCTGCCGGGCAGGCCCATGCCGAGCGTCTCGACGATGCAGCCCATGGTGCTGGCTGTCCCCATAACCATGCAGGTGCCTTTCGTCGGCGCGAGGCGCTCGCTTACCTGCTCGATATCGGCTGCGGAGAAGGTGCCGGCACGATACTGGCCCCACAGGCGTCGGCAGTCGGTGCAGGCGCCCAAGACCTCGCCCTTGAAGTGGCCGACCAGCATCGGGCCGACCGGCAGCACGACCGCGGGCCTGTCGGCGCTGGCCGCCGCCATGAGCTGGGCCGGCAGGGTCTTGTCGCAGCCGCCGATCAGCACCACCGAGTCCATCGGCTGGGCGCGGATCATCTCCTCGGTGTCGATCGACATGAGATTGCGCAGGAACATGCTGGTCGGATGCGAGAAGCTCTCGTGAATCGACACGGTCGGGAAGACCATGGGCAGCGCGCCGGCCAGCATGACGCCACGCTTCACCGCCTCGATCAGGTCCGGCACGTTGCCATGGCAGGGATTGTAGTCGCTGAAAGTGTTGGTGATGCCGACGATGGGCAGGTCGAGGGCATCGTCGGAATAGCCGCCGGCCTTGATGAAGGCCTTGCGCAGGAACAGCGAGAAGCCCGCATCGCCATAGGTCGCGAGGCCCTGACGCAATCCAGTGGCGTTTTGCGCGGCGTGATCTCCGCGCTTTGGGACGCGCCGTTTGCCGGAAGCCATGTCGATCTCTCTCCTGGGTTCAACGCATCTTGTCAGGTCGGCGCATCGCCTTCCACGGCTGAGGAAAATAGGCAAATTCCCAGGAATGGCATTGGATAGGCTAGCGCGAATACTTGCCGACGATCAGCGGGGCCTTCGGCCTTTGGCCGCGGTCGAAATCCTTCGCCGGAGTGAACTGGCGGCATGCCGTCGCCGATGGGGTGGCAGCCCTAGCCGTCGCGCACCGACAGGAGCGGCCCCTGGCGCGCCGAGTGCCTTCGAGACTCCGCCGCACGAGGGCGGTGCCGGGCCGCGCATTGGATACTGCTGCAGGCAGGCGTGGTTGCGGCCGATCGTCAGGGATAGGAACTTGAGGTCGGGTCGGACCGTCGCGCGAGTGTATCGATCAGAAGCCTGCGGGCGGCGTCCACTGGGGGCGGCATTTTGCCTGCGGGCCGCTATTTCGTCCATTAGGAATGTACGATCGGAATGATCGGAGTCCTATACTCCTCCTGTCCGGGGTGACGGCCGTACGCAATCGATGGCATGGCGTGTTTGACCTTGTTGCCGTGCGGCCAATGACACGATCGTGACCGGTCGCGTTGTGGCATGCGGCCGTGGCTCTTGCAAATTGGATCGCCTTGAGCGTTGATAGGGCAAAAGCTTACACAACCGTAGAGTAGTCGAGGGGAAGAACATGGCAATGACCATGCTGCAGATGTCGGGAGTGACGCCCACGCCGGCGACAATGGCCGATGCAATCCTGCTGATCATCGATGCCCAACGGGAATATACCGACGGCATGCTGCCGCTGCCCGGCGTGCAGCCGGCCATCGAGGCCTTGGCCGGCCTGCTCGAGAAGGCCCGCGCTGCCGGCGCGCCCATCGTGCATGTGCGGCACCAATCCAAGGGCAAGGCATTCAATCCCTCGTCGAGCGGCTACGAGATCGTCTCGCCCCTCACGCCGCGGGCCGGTGAATCGATCGTCGACAAGGGCCTGCCCAACGCCTTTGCCGGCACCGACCTTGCCAAGCACCTGGCGGCGAGCAGCCGCAAGAACCTGATCGTCGGCGGCTTCATGACCCACATGTGCGTATCGGCGACGGTGCGATCGGCGACGGACAATGGCTTCATGAGCACCGTTGCCGCCGATACGGTGGCGACGCGCGACCTGCCGGATGCAACGGGCGGCGTCACGATCACCGCCGACGCCATCAACCGTATCACGCTGGCCGCGCTGTCCGATCGCTTCGCGTGGGTCGTTCCCAAAGCGACCCAGATCCGCTGATTGCTCGTTTAGCGGCCTGGAGCGGCCGGCTCGCCTGGCCGCGCCGCGCGCCCCGAATGCCTGCCTAGCGGCGGGGTCAGTCCGAGGAAATGGCGTTAAGATTGCGCGATGGTTCCGAGCCGTCGGCATTCACCCGTCCCAGCACGGTGATCGCGGCGATGGCGAACAGCAGCATGAGCGAGCTGTATCCGACCAGCGTTGAACCGCGCACGCAGGTCAGCAGGCGGCGCGACAAGGCGATTGGGCGACGCATCAGGTCATGGCGTTGGAAGCCGTGCTCAGCGCGCCCCCAATCCTCTGTCCGACGGGCGTCAACATGGCGATAAAGACGACCGAAATCAGCGCGACGACCAACGTGTACTCGATGACGGTGGCACCGCGGCGGTCGCCGACAAGGCGGAGGATGACGGACGGTGGGCGGGATGGCATCTGGCCGGTCTCCTGAGCGTCGCCGCGGAAGGGCTTCTGGTCCCCGATTGATGGCCGGGTCTGTCGGACAAGCCTATCGCCTGGGCCGATTGAGACAATATCGGGCGAGTAACGTTGGTAAGGACTGCAACGACGCCGCAAAAACAAAAATGGGCGGCCGTTGCCGGGCCGCCCATTCTTGGACTCAGGACGTCTCGATCAGGCGAGGTTGCCGGCGACGTTGTTCAGCGTGTTCAGCATGCCTGAGCCGACCGCCTTCATGGCGACGATCGCTGCGACGGCGATCAGCGAAGCGATAAGCGTATATTCGATGGCGGTTGCGCCGCGCTCGTTCTTCATCAGACGACGGAAAATGGACAGCATCGTTATCTCCTGGGAAAAAAGCCTTCGTGACACCGGACAGAGGATCGATCAGGCGAGGTTGCCGGCGACGTTGTTCAGCGTGTTAAGCATGCCCTTGCCAACCGCCTTCATGGCGACGATCGCGGCGACGGCGATCAGCGACGCGATCAGCGTGTACTCGATGGCGGTGGCGCCATGCTCGTTCTTCATCAAGCGACGGAAAATGGACAGCATTGGAATCTCCAAAAAAAGTTCTTGATGCCGGCGTTCCTGCCCATCGCGCCCTCGGTTCTGGGGACCGCTGAAACGATTGACACGGACGCTGGGGCGGATAATGCACCCCCACCTCAACAGTTACGTGAGGTATGAAAGATAACTTATTGATTAGACAGACTTCCTCAACGCCATTTTTGTATCAACTTGGTCATCGTTCCGATCGCGCGATCACTGCCGCACTTTGAGACTCGGCGCCGTCGAGGCCCGTGTTATCGTCGGTCGACAGGGAGGGCGTGTCATGAAGTCAATTCTGACAATGGCCTGGACGGCAGAGGATCCGTCCGCATTCGATCTGGCGGCGAGGTTGGCGCGCAACTTCAACGCCCGATTGGTGGGGCTCGAGCCGCCGTCTTACGGCGTCATGAGCATGGCGTGGGCCGACGCCGGCATGGGCGCGCCGATCGGCGGCGGGCTCGCTGAAGACGCCGAGGAACGCCAGCGCGTCGCGGCGGTGAAGCAGGCGTTCGAGCAGCGCGCGGCAGGCCTCACGTCGGAATGGCGCTCGGCCGACGACAGCGGCCCGACCGCGATCGGCACGATCGGGCGCGCCTACGACCTGATTGTCATGCCGCAGCCGGGCGCGCTGCCCAAGATGCCGGAGAGCGTGTTCGAAACCGCGCTGTTCGACTCGGGCCGTCCGGTACTTGTCGTGCCGCAGGGTTTCACCGGCATGGTCGGCAAGCGGATTCTGTTCGCCTGGAACGGCTCGACCGAAAGCGCGCGGGCCATTTCGCTCGCCATGCCGGTATTGGCCGGCGCCGAGGCGATCGACGTGCTGAGCGTCGACGGCGCGATGGTGCCCGGGCCGAGCGCGGCGGAGATCGCCGAATCGCTCAGGAGCCATGGGTTGAACGTCACCAGCCAGCATGTGAAGGCGGGCAGCCGGTCGGCCGGCCAGACGATCGTCGATACGGCGGTGGCCGGCGGCGCCGACCTGATCGTCAAGGGCGCCTACACGCAGAGCCGCCTGCGCCAGATGATCTTCGGCGGCATGACCCGCCATCTCATCCTCAATTCGCCCCTCCCGGTGCTGTTCTCGTACTGACAATCCGCCGCCGGTCGGTGGGCCGGCGGCCGTGCTAGAAACCGCCGCATGACGGCTGGCCCGCATCAGACCGACGATGCACGCCGCGTGCGCCGCTCCCTTGTCGCGGCGGCGCTGTTCGGCCTCGTCCTCGCGGCCGTCGCATATCTGCTGATGCGCGAAGAGGCGCCGGGAACGGGGCCGACGGTCGGCGAGAATATCGCGGCGCTCCAGGCGGAGCGCGCCAGCCTGCAGGCGCGCGCCGACGGCGAGGCACGCATCGGCCTGCTGCCGGCGTTCCGGGCTGCCAGCCTGCTTACCGACGCGCTGGCGGCGCGCTCGGAGCCCGATGCCGAACGGCCGTTCGATCGCCTGCCTGCCGTTCGCCGCCAGGCCTTTACCGAGATCGACGCCTTGAACAGCGCCCTCAACGAGGCGCTTGAACGGCCGGGCGCAGGCGCGCGGCTGGCCGCGATCAGGGTCGCCGGGCGCGCCACGGCCGAGCTCGAGCGCCTTGCCGACCGCGACGACGCTCCGCTGGTGCTGTCCTTCACGCCGCTTTTCGTGCCGCCGCGGCGCACGACCGGCGAACTCACGCTCGCGCCCAGCACGCCGGGCGCGCCGCCGCAGGATGGCGGGCTTCGCTTCGACGCTCCCGCGGAACCGTCCGGCAGCGGGACGGGCGCGCAGTCGGCGCCGCCGCCCCAGACGTCACCCTCGGCGCCAACCGTGCCGCGCTATGCGCCGGCCTTCGCGACCTCCAGCGACGATGATCCGCCGGTGCAGGTCGAAATCGTCGGCACGCGTCTGTCGTCTGCCGGTGGACCATTGCCCGTCCTGGCGGTCGGCGCCTGGCGCGGCGAAGCGAGTGTCGCGCCGGAGCGGCTGCGCTTTTCCGTGCCGCGCGCAGCCTTCGCGACCGATGCCGCACGCACCATCTTTGCATCCGGCACGCTCTCGGTCCGCCGCGCCTCGCGAACCGTGACGTTCCAGCTCCTGTTCACCGTATTGCCCGACCGCCCCGGATCGTTCGCGCTCGACCAGCGGGTGCGGACGACGACGCAGGAGTCCAACACGCTGGTGTCGCCCGAGATCCTGTCGCGCGCGTCTGTCGGCGAAACGCGGACGGTGCGCCGATGCTTCGATCCCCCGACCGGCTGGCGCTTCGACAAGGAAAAGCGCCGCGTCGTCATCGTCGAACGGTTGGGCTGGCAGGACGACCTCGGCGATCCGACGCTGAACGCAGGCTCGGTCGACTTCGTACCCGAGGAGGAGCCGGGCCAGATCTGTATCGCGGTGACCGCGCGGCCGGTCACGCGGCTGGCGCGGACGGCAACGATCGGGCGCTTCGAGGCCACGCTGGTACGCGACCGCCCCGTCGAGCGGGTCGTGAAAAGCGGAGTCCGCGCGCTCGACTGGCGCGAGGCGGCCCGCGTCCCGATCGAACCTGGCGTCGTCGAATGGAAGCTCTATGTCCGACTGTTCGGCGAGATAGATCGCGAGTTCGACGGACCTGGCGATGCGGGAGCATCGCTGGCGACCGCCTTCCTGCGCATCATCCGCGAGTCCGGCGGCCGGACGCTGGTCTTGAAAGCCGACCCGACGGCCGAGCCTGCCGTCCCTTAGCGGCCGCGCGCCTCCAGCCGCAGGCGCCGCTTGCCGGCGCCGTCCAGAAGGTCGAGTGCCGTGCCGGCGATCTGAGCCCGGCGGACGGCGCCAAGCGCATCGAGGTAGCGCCGCTCCATCGCACCGGGCGTCGGCAGGCAACCGGCCAGCGTCGCGGCGGCGGGGGTGAAGCGCAGACCGTCGGGATCGAGATGATAACTGCCGGTGATCGAGTTGCAGCCGGTCGAGCCGGTGAATCGGCCCTGGTCGTCGAGTCTCAATGTCGGCCGTTGCCGCCAGTCGTCGAACGCCGGCCGCTCGCCGTCGATCTCGACCAGGCGCCACTCGGTGCCGCGCAAGGCCGAGCTGCGCGGCGCTCGCGGCGGGCAGGTGCCATCGCGCTTGAGGCTGAGGAAGCGGTCGACCCGGACCTCGCCATCGGCGAACTCGCCGATGATCTGAACGTAGAGCTGCGCGTCGCGCGAGGGCGTCGCCTCGGTCCAGGCATGCTCGAGGTCGGGTTCGGCACCGTTCGGCGCCACCGGGTAAGTTCGTCCGGTCAGGCATTCGGCAAACAGGCCGCCGTTCGGCGTATCGCGGTAGAGGCCTGCGAGCCGGAAGGCGCCGTTGATCGGATCGGGCGTGGCCGAGCGTACCAGCTCGGTGCCGTTCTCGGCGATCAGGCGATCGTCATTGGCTTCGCGAAAGAGGCGTCGAGCGACCGTGCCCCCGCGCAGGACCATGCGCACCCCGCCGTCGACCTCCTGGGCCCACTGCCCGAGATCGAGCACGGGCTCGCCGCCATCGCGGACCTCGCGCAGGCGGAAGATGCCGTCGGGAAACAGCGTGATGGTGAGACCGCCGCCCTGGTAGGTGCGCGGCGGCTCGCCCGGACGGCCGACGGCGTGGCAGCGCATCATCCGGCCGGCCGCGGTCAGAGTCGCCTCGCGGCCTCTTCCGCGCAGCTCGTAGTAGGAGTCGCCGTAGGCGAACCCCGAGCCGGCTTGCTGGCGCGACAACTCGATCTCCGGCTGGCCCGGTACGGTGAGAGTCGCGAGGTCGCCATCCTTCGAGAACACGGCGGCGAAATCGGTGCCGCCGGGGCAGGCATACATCACTTCCAAGCCGGGCGGCCTGGCTTCGGAGTCGGGAGGGGGCGGGGCGGTGGCTTGGGCGCGGACGGCGAACGGCGCTGACATTGACGCGATTGCCAGCAGGACGAGGACGGGGGACGGCATCTTCATGGACGGGACTCGGGAATCCTGCCGTCAGCCGACAGCAGCACGGCAATCGGCCGCGTCGTTTCAAATTGTGCCAGCACGATCAGGCCGACCACCATGATGGGCACGCACAGGAACATGCCAACCACGCCCCACATCGTGCCCCACACCATCAGGGAGACGATCACCACCAGCGGGGAAAGGTTGAGCGTGCGGCCCATGATCGCTGGTTCGATGACGTTTGCGGTCACGATCTGGATGGTGCCGAACACGAACAGCACGATCAGGAACGGTGTCAGGTGGTCGAACTGCACCAGGGTGAGCACCGCAGGGGCTGCGATGGCGAGGATCGAGCCCACGGTCGGGATATAATAGAAAAAGAACACCATGACCGCCCAAAAGGCGGCGAAGTCGACGCCGACCACGGCCATCACGGTGTAGGCGAGCGCTGATGTCGCCACGGCGAGCGTGGTCTTGATGCGGATGTAGATGCGGATGTCACGATCGATCTGGTCAAGGACGGCGTGCACGCGCGCCTGGTGCCTGCCGGCGCCGAGGATGACCGCAAGTTTGCGGCGGAACCGCACCTGCTCGACGAACAGGAAGCCGGCATAGATCAACACGATGCCGGCTATGCTCACGACCGAGGCGGCGCCGGTGGCGAAGCTGGTCAGCGTATCGGCAAGGCTGATGCGATCGAACAGTTCGCTGAGCGTCGGTGCCTGCTCGATGCCGACCATGCGCGCGCCCTCGTTGAGGAGATGCTGCAACCGGCTCTCGTAGCTGGGTGCGGCGGCCGCGACAGCGGTGACGTTGCGGCCGATCGTGCGCCCGACGATCCACAGCAGGCCGCCCATGGCGCAGATCGCCGCCAGCAGCGCGATCGGCCGCGGCAGGCGCAGCCATCCAAGCCGCGGCTGCTCGAAGGCATCGGCCAGCGCGTCGATCATGTACCAGAGCACGATGCCCAGCACGAACGGCAGCAACAGGCCTCGCCCGGCCACGAGAAGGTACATCGTGGCGGCAACGACGATTGCCCACAGGGCGGCGCGCTGGAGGGTCATGCTCGGACCATAGTAGCCCGAGCCGCGGGACGGTTGCCGCAAGAAATGAGGAGCAACCTCGACCAGCTGGTCAATGTCGGCATCTCGTCGAGATGATGATTAGCCGGGCGTTCACATCCCGCGCTAGAGCGGGATGATTTTAGCTTTGAGCATATCCAGCTTTGGCGAAGTAGTTAGCGCAATGGATTGAAGAGACGGTCGGTAGGAGGCTGGCGATAGCGTTGTAGACGGCCTGCTCGGAACGTTTTGCGGCGTTGCGCAAGCCGTGCTTGAGCTTTGAGAAGAGCATCTCGATGGGCTTCAAGTCTGGCGAGTATTTGGGCAGGAAGAACAGCTTTGCACGGGCCGCTCTTAGGCCTGTCGGACGGCGCTGCGCCTGTGGGAGCCGAGGTTATCCATGATGACGATGTCGCCGGGCCGCAGGGTGGGGATAAGGACCTGTCGATGTAGAGGCGGAAGCTGTCGCCGTTGATCGGGCCCTCGATGAGCCATGGTGCATCGACGCGATCGTGACGCAGGGCGGCGAGAAAGGTCATGGTCGTCCATCGGCCATGCGGCACCTTTGCCACGAGACGCTAATAACTGAGCTTCTCGTCGTGGACGAACGTCCAGACCACGCGATAGTCGACGCTCAGGCCCCGCTCAGCCAGCTCGGCGACCAGACCACGCAGGGTGAAGTCGCTCTCCCGGCAGCGTTGCAGAAGCTAGTCCCGATACTGGCCAACCAACTTCTTCGGCCGATGGCCTCCCATCTGGCCGGGCGCCACGCTACCGGTCTGGCGATATCGGTTGACCCGCTCGATCGTCGTGCTGATCGCCACTTCGAAGCGAGCCGCAGCCCGACTACACGACAATCCCTCGTGCTCGACTGCCTCGATCACCCGCTCGCGAAGGTCCATCGAATAGGGCTTTGCCATCCAGGCTGGCCTCTTAGCCCAGCCAGCATGTTGAATCAGATCTGACCCACTTAGGGAATCCCTTTTCGATTCCTTCCTAAGTCATCCCGCTCTAGGGCCGTTTTTCTGCTCGTGGAATCGTTTTCGCCCTCGGCTGGCAGCTCCGAGGCTGGTAGATTAAATGTGCAGTTAAATCAATGATTTACGAAGGGCCAAGGCGGTGTACCCACCAATTTACCCACCATCCGTTGTCCAACGCGGCACTTTGCTTCGGCTTCCCTACCGGTCTTCAAGACCGAACCTCAAAGAAAAGGGGAGGCCCGAAGGCCTCCGTCGAGTTCGATCGTCAGTCGAGGGAGGAAGTATCACCAGCAAACGGAAGAGGGGGCGTCGGCTAGTGTTACATAGGCAGTCTAGGCACTACATCTTGCGTAGCTAGAAAAAAGATATGCGCAGGCGCAAATTCCTTGGGATAACGGGCGTCGGCCGTTCTGATCTCGAACCCTGACCGAAGGCCGATAGATCCGTGAAATAAGACGTAACTTGAATAAGATATATGGTTTTCTTGACATCTTGAATTAGGAATGCAACCTATTGGTTCACATTGGGAGGCATTGCGATGAAGAATTGGCCGGCGTTTGTCTTATCGCTTCCGCTCCTGGTGGTTTTGTCGGCCTGCGGCGATACGTGGGGGGAGCGCGCTGCTACGGGCGGAGGAATTGGCGCGGGCACGGGACTTGCAATTGGTGCGGTGGTCGGCTGGCCTCTTTTGGCGCCGGCGCTTGTAGGTGCCGCTGTTGGGGCTGGTATAGGCGCCGCCACAACGTCCGGTAAGGAATTTAAGCTATAGCCGCCGAGTTCCGCGGACTTCTCGACGAAGCGCAGATCGAGCAATCACCGCGTAGGCGTCGTACGCTTACCGAGTCCCACGGCTTGATAGACGGCGGTGAGGCCTGTCTCCTCTTGTGCGGTTGGGAGCGAGCCGGCCATCTCATTGTGGGCCGTGCTCCAGCAGCTTAACGCCGTTGCTGCGCTCTCCATTCCCAAGCCGGCGGACATCCGTGCGCATGCTGCACCAGTCGGTGTTCGATCGGCTTGCCGGATATGAGGACGTCAACGACGCCGACCGGCTGGGGCGTGATCCTGCGATGTGCTGGATCGTCGGCGGCAAGGCTGTCGAGCGCGACGCGGCCTCGACCAGCCAGATGGGGCGGTTCGAGACCGAGTGGCTCGCCAATGATGCGAACCTCGCCGCACTCACCGGTTTCTCCGGGCAATGGATCGATTGCGTTCATGGCCGCCGCTCGCTGCGGTCCATCGTGCTCGATATGGATGCGAGTGTCAGCCCGACGCATGGTGAGCAGGAAGGCACCGCCTACAACGGTCACTTCGCCTGTACCTGTTACCATCCGCTGTTCCTGTTCAACCAGTTCGATCTGGAACGGTGCGCGCTGCGTCCGGGCAACGTCCATTCGGCGGACGGCTGGAAGGACGTGCTCGAACCGGTCGTGGCCCGCTACCGGGATAGTGACGTGCGCCGCTACTTTCGCGCCGATGCCGCCTTTGCCAACCCCTTTAGCGGCGGCAAGCTCGGCGGCCGCCGACGGCTTTAAAAACCCAGAACGCCCGCGTGCCTTCACGAAGTGCTGTGCATCGCCACAGACGTCACAGTGACCGGCGTGCCTTGCACCGAAGGCCGTGCCCAACTCCCGGCCACCCTTTGCATTTTTCCGGACTAGTGCCGTTGTAAGTGCTCAAATGCGCATAACTCACGGTAGTATCCTCAGGCCGAGGCTAGGTGCTGGCTGCGCCGCGCCTGAAGGCTCTGCCAGCCTGGGTCGCGCTCGGCGTCCTGAGCGTGAATGTGATGACACGTCTTTGCCCCGTCCTCACATCAGGCGCCTGCGGTACAAGTGCCTATCTTGGGGTTTCAGGTTCCAAGGGTTCATCCGGGGAATGTCGGTTTGATGGCCCATATTCCGAAATCAGGCCGAATGGCGAATATCGCACTTGTTGCGCTGTCGCTCGTCATTTCGCTGATCCTGCCGGAATTAGGCTATCGCGTTTACTTGGCAATATCTGACCCTCTTGCCCCCGAGCGCTGGAGCTGGTGGCTTACCCCAACCGCAGATGGCGACTTCGATGCCGAGTTCGGGCAGAAACTCGCACCCGAATCGAGCATCCACGTTTCCATCGTTCGGAATGGCGTCGTCGTGGCCTGCCTTGGCGATGTCTATAGGAGCAATATCGATGGGCTCAGCGGGGCGACGACGGTTGGCGACTACGCCAGCGCTAATCTCAAGGTCGTCCTGACCGGTGATTTGTTCAGCCGCTGGCGGCTGGGTGGCCTGACCAGCGCCGACATACTCCAGCGACAACTTGCGGCAGCAACGGGCCGGCCTGTCGCCGTGCTCAATTTCGCGCGCGGGGGCTATGGACTGCTGCAGATGATTAGCATGGCCGCCGCGCAAGCCGAAAGAGCCAAGCCGGCGCTGATCGTCATCGCGTTCATCACCGACGATCTCACGCGCGGACGATGGTGGACCAAGGCTGCGGTCATCGACGGTCGCTTCCGAGAGCTGTTGGCGGCGCGGCCCGCGGATGTCGACAACCCCGACAGGGCCAGTGACACAAGCATCGTCGACGCGCGCGCCACTGCGGAGTGGTGTGAGGAACGGCGCCGGCGGGGCGATCGCGACGCGGTGCTGCGTGAGGCGAGCGCGTTCGTCGAATCCGAGGTCAAACGCAGGAATTTGCGACCCAATGTGTTCGCCGTTGATCGCGCCTATTTTTACGCAATGCTGTGGAGGGGACTGATTGACGCTCCGGTTCCCTCGGGATTTCCCCGCATCGACGCGGACGGATTTGCCGGCGACGTGCGCTATCGTACCGATCGGGAGAGCCTGCGTCGCCTCGGCGTTCCGATCGTCTTTCTGCACTTGCCCGTGCAGCCCGAGCTTGCCGCCAATCGGCCGTTGCCATTCGGCGCGGCTGCCACGATCTGGGGTATGATCGAACGCGATTTCGAGACGAAAATCGCCACCTATTTCGACCTTAAGGGCAAACCGGCCTTACCCTCTGTCTATAGTCTCATGCCGGTCGACGGCCATCCCAATGTCGCCGGTATCGAGTTTTATGGTGATGTGGAGTTTTCGGCGATCGCGCAGCGGCGCCTGTTCGGTCTTGCCGGCGCTAACTACCCGTTCTGATTTGAACATCGTCGATCTTTCAGGCACGAAATTCCTTGCTCATGACAACGCAAAGAATCAGATTCGTCGCCTCTTGACCAGACACTACCCAGACAGGCTCCTAGTGTCTCGAATGGAGTTGACGAAGGGCGCCGTGAAAACGACGAATGTCACGACGTGAGACCAGCCGCCCGTCGCAGCAGTTCCAACGATCGCGCGCGATCGTCGGGTCGCACCAGCGCCGAATAACCGGCCAGCCGCTGTTCCAGCCACTCAGGCGCGATCCGCCGCAGCGACTCGATCTCGGCGCCGGCGCGCGCCAGATCGCCCGCCCCGGCGTAGTTCAGGGCGAGGTAGTGAATGATCGGAGCGTAGTTCGGCTGCTGCTGCTTGCCCAGAATGCCCCATTCGATGCCGCGGGCATAGTTGGCGTCGATGAACTCGGCGCCACACAGGCAGGTATAGATATTGTACTGCTGGGGGTCGCGGGGACTGAGGCGCAGCGCCTCACGAAGCCGCTGCGAACCGGCCGCCGTGTCACCAAAGGAGATTTCCGCCCAACCCAGCGCGATCAGCGTGCTGACGTCATTGGGATTGATGCGCCAGGCCTCGCGCATGTCATTGAGGGCCTCGTCGAAGCGCTGGCCGATCATCAGGGCCGCCCCCCTGTAGACCTGCGCCATGTAGTCTTCCCGATCGATCTCCAGCGCCCGGCTGCCGGCGTCGATCGCGCGCTCGATAGCCACCGCCGAATCGAGGCCGGTGCGGAAGTTGGCGTGCTGCCAGTAGGCGAAAGCGAGCGTCGACCAGGCCCGGCCGCACCGCTGGTCGAGCCGGAGCGCCGCTTCGGCCTGGGCGATGGCCTCGTCGCGCAGCTTCGAATCCACGCGCTGGTAAGCCTGCATGGCATCGGCCCACGCCCGCAGCGCCAGGCCATAGGCGCCGAAGTGCGTCGGGCGCGCGCGCCGCACCTTGGACACCTGGGCTGCCTCCAGCTTCGGCGCGACGGTGGCGACGATCCGGCGGGTGATGTCTTCCTGCACGTCGAACACGTCCTCGACGACGACATCGTACCGCTCGGCCCAGATATGGACGCCGGAGAAGGCGTCGATCAGCTGCGCATGGATGCGCGCGCGCTTACCTGCGATGCGCCCGCTGCCTTCGAGAACGTATTGGACGCCCAGTTCGCGCGCGGCCTCGCGAACATCCACCGCACGCCCCTTGTAAGTAAAGGCGCTGTTGCGGGCGATGACGAACAGCGAGGAGAAGAGCGACAGGGCGGTCGTCAGGTCCTCGCAAATGCCGTCGACGAAATACTCCGCCTCGGGATCGCCGCTCATGTTCTGGAATGGCAGCACCGCGACGGAAGGCTTGTCTGGCAGCGGCAGCGGGCCGTCCGCCAGATGCGGGGGATCGGCAGCCGGTGGCGCGACGGCTGCTTGCTCCACGGCCAATCGCTCCGTGGTCTCCCAATCCGCCGGATCCCATCTCACCCTGAAGGCCCCGACGGGCCGCTCGATGTTTTTGAGCGCGAGGCTGCCCAGATCGTCAAACGTCGCCTTCAGGCGGCCCACGACCGCTTCGTGCGTCGCGCGCGATATGACGATGCCGCCGGCCGGCGCCTCCGCTTCCAGCCGCGCGGCAACGTTCACGCCGTCACCGTAGAGATCGTCGCCCTCGACGATCAGGTCGCCGAGATGCAGGCCCACCCGGAACACCATGGCGGTGGCGTCGGGCTGGCCCCGGTTGGCATCCATCATGGCCTGCTGGAACGCTATGGCGGCGGAGAGGGCATCGACGGCGCTGGGAAACTCGACCAGCGCGCCGTCTCCGATCAGCTTGACCAGCCTTCCGCCGTGCCGCGCGACGAGAGGCTCCAGGCGCTGCTGGCGATGCTCCCGCCAGCGCGCAACCGTGCCGCTTTCATCCATCCCCATCAGGCGGGAATAGCCGACCACGTCCACCGCAACGATTGCCGCCAATCGACGCTGTTCACGTCCCAATGGAACGGTCTCCATTTTCCGCGGGGCATCGTAGGAGACCCCAATCGACGGAGCAATGGAAGGGAGAGGGCGCAGGCACCCCGTCGGGGAGCCTGCGCCTCCTCTGACTGCCTGGAAACCAGCAGTATTAAGAGAGTCAACCACGGCGACTTGCCTATCTTCAGCGGCTGACCCTAGTTGAGCGCGGCGAGCGCGCCACCGATGCGCTCGAACTGAGGTTCGGTGATCAAGCTCTTCACTGTCTTCTGAAAACGTGGATGCGTGGCGCCGGAGAAGATGTACTGCCAGCGATAAGCCTTGAGGAATTGCCTCGTCAGAGCATCGGCCTCGGCGGTGGCGACGGTTCGGCCACAGGCGGCAGTAAAATATGCCACATCCGCGCCCGCCTGCATCTGCAGGATGCCGTCGACGGCGTCGACAAGGGCGATGAAGTCGTCTACGGCGCGGTCGCGGTCCGCCGGCGACAGCGTGGCATCGTGGCGCTTCAGCTCCAGCTCGTCGAGCACGACATGCTGACACTCGTCCTTCCAGTGAAAGAGGAACACATCCTTGAACAGGGCCGAAAGGTCGCCGTCGGGCTCAATGCTCTGGCGATAGTGATTTTGCACGAAGAGCTCGATGTGCAGTGTCAGCACCAGGACGGCCCAGGTGCTCTTGCCGAGCACGGCGCGCGCTACGGCATCGGGATCGACGTCGAAGCGGTAGCCCGCCGGCATCACCCCCGCCATCATCGCCTCGATGCGGCGGAACAGGGCCTGATGCTTCAGCTCCTCGTCGCTGAAGCGCACCAGCGCCTCAAGCGCGTTCTGGTCTCCCAACCAGTAGTCACGGCCAATCTCCAACAGCTTGGCGGTGATGAAGCGCTCGACCAGGCCGAAGACGTTAGCGTAGGTGCGGCCCTGGATCTGGCTCACCAGGCGCTTTTCGGCATCGGAGAGCGAGGCAAACTCGTGGACCAGCGACAACCCGTCGGGCAGGTACTTGCGGCTGAGGTCGAAGGCGCGGCCCTTGATCACGTCCTGATCGATGTTCCAGTGCGTCGCCTTCGACGCCTTGACGCAGTGCGCATATCTCTCGGTGTCAGTAACTTGTACCAGGGTATCCATGTTGCTTCTCCTCAACTGGCGCGTTGTCCCGCCCAGTGGTGAGAAATCTAGGAGTGGGCCGATCTGACGTAAATGACACATAACAATCAAAAAATGCCAAGTGCGCAGCCGGTACGCCACACCCATTGCACCCCGCAATGAGCCAAATCGCGACGGTGGGCGGCAGTCAGCGAGAAGTTGAAGCCGCGTTGTCGGCCGTTGGGCGACGGACGCGATCTGCGTGATCCGCCGGGTTGATCCCAAGTACGCGCTTGAATGACCGGCGCATCCGCTGCTCGCTGTCGAAGCCGCTCTTGCGGGCGACTTCGGCCATCGACAAGCCTGTGTCCTCAATGATGAGCCGTGCTCGCTCGACCCTGAGTCGTTCGATGAACTTGGCTGGTGGCAGTCCGCACTGCCGGGTGAACACCCGCTGGAAATTGCGGGCGCTCATCTTGCTGCGCCTCGCCAGATCTTCGATCGCGAGGGGCCGATCGAGGTGGTCACGAATCCATTCTACCAGGTCCTCCAGCCGATCGGGCGAAGTAAGCTGGGATATCAGTTCACTCGAAAACTGACTTTGTCCGCCAGGCCGCTTGAGGAACATCACCAGCAAGCGCGCCAATTCCAATGCGAACCGACGACCAAGGTCCTCCTCGACCAGTGCGAGCGCAAGGTCCATTCCAGCCGTTATTCCCGCCGAGGTGTAAACATTGCCATCCTTGACCCACAGGCTATCGGGTTCGACCTGGACGGCTGGGAAACCAGCCCTAAGGTCCTCACAGAACGCCCAGTGAGTGGTTGCGCGCCGTCCGCGCAGCAGTCCGAGTTTTGCCAAAATCATGGCGCCAGTACATATGGAAGCAACCCGCCGGCTTTGCCGCGCCGAGCGGCGCAGCCACGCCGCCACATCGGGGTCAGCCAAAATGGCCTCGGCGCCACGGAGCTCGCCGGCGCCCGGAATCATGAGTGTATCGAACGCCGACTCGGCATCCTGCAGGGACAGGTCGGCAGCGATTTTGAACCCGGTGCTTGTCGTGATCAGGCCTTTGCGCGATCCCACAAGGCAAACGTCGTAGTTTAAAGTCGCAGTGGGGTCCTCCTCACGGGACAGAATATTGGCCAACCCGAAGACGTCTGCCGGGCCGACGGCGTCCAAGGCGATCATTCCGTCATAGACAAAGATGCCGATGCGCCGCCCTCGTCGCGCTACATTGCTTGATTTGAGTTTGGCCATGCCATTCGCATTCATGATTAGTGCGGTCGAGGAGTATCGCCTTGGGTGTTGGCACAAATTGTATATTGCCGTCAATTCATGACCAAGCATATGAGTTGTCCTTGCTCAAAAACCCATTCGCCCTGGAACCGGGTTTCCGACGAAGACTTTGGCAGACGATTCTCGATTATTGGAACAGAGCGTTCATCGCTGCTGCGATCTGGGCACCCTGCAATGGTTCGGCGCACCATGGAACCCGCGCAAGGCAATTGCGGCCTGCGACGACGCCCGGCACTGTGACAGCGTTGCAGGTTCAGTCACCGTAAGCGGCTCAGGCCGTGCGACGCTCATAGCGATGGTGCAGACCGCCGACCTGCGGGAAGGCGATAACAGCGCCAGCAGACGGTGGCAGGACGAGCCGAGACTCGGAGCAATCCTTGTCCAGCAAGAGATGCGTGCGGCGTCGGTTATGATACTCAAAGTATGCCGACAGTGAGCTACTCCCCGGGAATCGGACAGTGACGTAAGCTCTGGAAATGGGTCTGCCGGTCTTCACCTGAGGAGATCAGTGATGACGAAGCGGAAGCAGCACAAGCCCGAGTTCAAGGCGCGGGTTGCGCTTGAGGCCATGAAGGTCGAGCAGGCAAGGGCGCAAAGCGATGATCCAGCCCGACCAGCCCAACCTGTCGATTGCCCAACAGTGCCGGTTGGCGTCGCTCGGCCGTTCGACATTCTATCATGTGCCTCGGGGCGAGAGCGCGGAGAACCTCGACCTGATGGCCAGGATCGACCGTCAGTTCCTGGAGACGCCATTCTACGGGGCACGGCAGATGACGTGGCCCCTGAAGGCTGAAGGCCATGCGGTGAACGTCAAGCGGGTTCGCCGCCTGATGCGGCTGATCGGCTTGATGCCGATCTACCGGCAGCCTCGGACCAGCATTCCAGCCAAGGGGCACAAGCTTTACCCCTATCTGCTGCGGAGCGTCGGGATCGACCGGCCCAACCAGGTATGGTGTGCCGACATCACCTACATCCCGCTGGCCAAGGGCTTCCTGTATCTTGTGGCGATCATGGACTGGTGGAGCCGCAAGGTTCTGGCGTGGCGCCTGTCGAACACCATGGACGTGCAGTTCTGCGTCGATGCGCTGGATGAAGCACTGGACCGTCATGGCCGACCGGAGATCTTCAACACCGATCAGGGCAGCCAGGGCGGATTCAAGCGGTCGTCGCAACACCCTGAGGAAGGAGGTTGCGATGAACAATCGAAAGCGGTGTACGGATCGGTCTGGGCGAACGCCCTTGTTGTCACCAGGTCGCCCTGCTGTGGCTGGCCGAGACGCGTGTCGACGGTTCTGGGCAGCGATCGCGGTGGGGATGTCGAGCGAGAATGCTGCTGTTGGGGCCGGCGTGCCGCAAGCGGTAGGAACAAGATGGTTCCGGAAGGCAGGCGGCATGCCACCAGCGATGTTTGGACTATCGGCGAAGCCGCTCTCGGGGCGGTATCTCTCGTTTGCGGAGCGGGAGGAGATCGCGCTCCTTCGCGTGCAGGGCTACACCATGCAGGAGGTCGCCCGCCAGCTCGGGCGATCAGCGTCGACGATCTCCCGGGAGCTGCGGCGCAACGCCACCGCCCGTAGCGGCGGCCTCGCGTATCGTGCGGCTGTAGCGCAATGGCACGCTGATCGAGCCGCTCGCCGTCCAGAGCCGGCGAAGCTTGCGCTCAATGCGGCGCTGCAAGCTTATGTGGAGGAACGACTGGCTGGCGCCGTCGTCGCTCCAGGCGGCGCTCGTGTTCCCGGTCCGGCGGTATCCTGGAAAGGCCGTCGGCATGGACCACGGCAAGACCGGCGATGGGCAAACGCGTGGAGCCCGGAGCAGATCTCCCGCCGCCTGCGGCTCGACTTCCCGGACGATGAGAGCATGCGCGTCAGTCACGAAGCCATCTAGCAAGCGCTTTTCATCCAAGCCCGAGGTGCCCTGCGCCGCGAGTTGACGGCGTGTCTGCGTACCGGTCGGGCGTTGCGGACGCCGAGGGCGCGCACGCGCGGGCGGGGCAAGACCTTCATCTCTCCCGAGACCATGATCAGCCAACGTCCGGCGGAGGCCGCCGATCGCGCCGTACCAGGCCACTGGGAGGGAGACCTCATCCTGGGCCTTGGTAGTTCTGCGATCGGCACCTTGGTGGAGCGCACGACACGCTTCACCCTGCTGCTGCATCTGCCGCGCATGGCGGGCCATAGTCACGAAGCTCGCGTCAAGAACGGGCCGCCTCTCGCGGGGCATGGAGCCGAAGCTGTGCGCAATGCAATCACGCGCACGATAGTCACCTTGCCCGAGCAACTGCGTCGGTCGCTGACTTGGGATCAAGGAGCTGAGCTTGCCCAGCACGCGCGCTTGAAGATCGACGCAGGCATGCAGGTTTACTTCTGCGATCCTCACAGCCCATGGCAGCGCGGCACCAACGAGAACACCAACGGGTTACTGCGGCAGTACTTCCCAAAGGGCACCGATCTTAGCCTGCACAGCGCCGACGAGATTGCAGCCGTGGCAGTTGCCCTCAACGCCCGGCCGCGAAAGACGCTCGATTGGAAGACACCTGCAGAAGTGCTTGACCAGTTGTGAGAACCCACACTGATGCAAAAAGCAACAGTGCGCAGCCGAGGCGCCTTGGTTTGTGCGCTTCCTTAGCGACTGAAAAGGGATGGGAGCCAATGGCTCAGCTAATGGTGCCGTGGTTCATCAGTGATGGCGCGTTCCGCGTGCATGCCATAAATGCCGTGGGGCGACGCAAGGGCCGTATCATCGAAGTCGAAGTGGTCGATACAGGCGAGAGATTCCATGGCTCACCCCGAAGGCTGGAGCGATTGGTGCGCAGGCTCCGTGTGTCGAGTGGTGAGTCGAACCAAGTGCCAGCCTGGACACCGGACACAACGTCGTAGCGCGCGGCGGTTTCCTCATACGGCGACTTGGATCACCAATGTCACGATATGCGTTCAGGTAGCTGGACCGTCCGCCGACTATTTTAGAGAAAGCTACTCGCTGCGTCTCACCCAAGTCCGCAGCGAATAGTTAGGCGGCCCTGCATCCTTCCCTCAGCCCACACTATGCGGGGCCGCCGTCACATAGTCTGTGATCTGCATCACCCCTTCGCTGACACAATCTGATCACCCGCGCGATATGTCCGCTCGACTAGTATGGGCATGGGAAGAGTTCGGGATGCGCGAACGGCAGGGGTGCCGCTCGGCAAGCATCCAGGGCGATACGGGTGACGTGGGTGAACGACGTTTCTGCACGTTGCGCGCTCGGCGCGTGGACGCATGCTGTCGGCAGCGTCCCTGGTGACGGCAGAAGACTGCCTGCTCGCCGGACGCCTCGGTGCGCCCTCCTTCCCGGTTCGGAAACACGCGCCAACGAGGGGGAGTGACTCCAAATGACCACCGCTCTTGAACAACATGTCGTGGCCTTGGGGAGCCGCGCGCCC
The DNA here is from genome assembly GCA_963843185.1 of uncultured Alphaproteobacteria bacterium. Taxonomy (GTDB): domain Bacteria; phylum Pseudomonadota; class Alphaproteobacteria; order Reyranellales; family Reyranellaceae; genus Reyranella. Next base: position 168,685 of record CAWJJJ010000019.1, on the reverse strand, counting down.
GCGCAGCTCGCCTCCGTTAGCGATCCGGATGCCATTCTCGTCCTTGTCATCGAGGAGGGCGCGATCGATCGCGGATTCCTGACCGACGAGCTGTCCAACCAGGGCCTTGACGTGCGGACAGTCACCTCGCTGGACGGCGCATCTGAGGCCGCCGGCGAAGCCGACGTTATCGTCCTCCATTGTGACCGGGCGAAGATTTCCAGCATCGACATGTTGAGCAAACTGCACGGATTGGATTTCAACGTCCCTGTCATGTTGCTGACGGGCGAGGCAACGCCCGCCCATGAATGTCTGGCTCTCGACAAGGGCGCCTCTGACGTCATTCGCAAGTCGCGGGGTTCGCAGGTTCTGGCCCGGCGCATCAGGAGCGCGGTCAAGGCTTCCGGCCGCCCCAAGCAACCGCGGTCCGGCGGACCCTTGACCTGCGGCAAGCTGCTTCTGCGTCCCGATGTCAGCCGGGCCTATTGGAAGGAGGCGGATCTCGACCTCACCGTTGGTGAGTACAACATCGTCCACCTGCTGGCGTCGAACGTGAGCCGGTACATGACCTATCGGGCGCTCTACGACCGCCTGCACTATGAGGGTTTCCTGGCCGGAAGCGGGGCCGACGGCTATCGGGCGAATGTGCGGTCCCTGGTCAAGCGCATCCGCAACAAGTTCCGCGACTTAGACCCGACCTTCGACGAGATCGAAAACTACGCCGGCTTCGGATACTGCTGGAAGAAGCCAGCCTAGAGCGTTTTCCATGCTGGGCGAATCGGAGGGGATTCCGCTTGAGCAATTGATTTGTGATTCAAGCTTAGCGGCTGGACGGAGGCCAGCATGAATGAGCAACCGTACTCCGATGATTTACGCATTCGCGCCCGCAGGGTCAAAAAACTGAACCGGCCGACGCGGCATCACGCCGCCTCTCAATGATAGTAGCGCAGAAGCCCACCCAATTGCTCGCGGCACCGAACCGGCCCCTCGCGCTGGCGATCTGTCACCAAAGGAAACAGCAGGACGTTGCGCTTCCCCTGATGATTCCGCTCGGCATGGAAATGGTCGACATAGGTGCTCAGTGCCCGCCGCAACGAGCGTTCGCCGAAGAGGATTACTTTGGACAAGCACTCCTCCTTGACCGACCTCACCCAGCGTTCCGCGTAGGCATTCAGGTTCGGACTGCGCGCAGGCAGCGCGAGCGCTTCAACCCGACCTGACATAAGGATGGCGCGGAACGACCGGGTGAATTTCGTGTCCCGATTATGCAGGAGATAACGACGATCCCGCAGCGCGCCGCAGTCCTCCATGGTCGCGTTCCGCGCGACTTGCTTCATCCATGCCTCATCGGGATGAACGGTGAGCCCGGCGATATCCACCCGCCGGCTCTCGAGATGGATGAAGAACAGCACGTAGTAAGTCACCAGCCCGCGCAGCGTCAGCACCTCTGCGGTGAAGAAGTCGGTCCCCGCCAACAGCGCCAGATGGGTTCGAACGAAGGCCGCCCAAGTGGTCGTGCGTTTGCGCTCCGCCGCCGGCGGCAGGCCGTGGCGCCGCAAAACATTGCCAACCGTTTGATCCGAAACCTCGTGTCCCAGATTGGCCAGCGCCCCCGCGATCCGGTCATAGCCAGTCCCGGTTCTCCCTGGCCATGCGAATGATCAGCTGCTCGACCTTTCGCTTGATCCGCGGCATGCCAGGGCCTCGACGCACCGAGCCATCGAACTTGCGGGCGACAAGCTTGCGATACCAGCCCAGGATGGTGTCGGGTCGCGCTACGGTGGCGACCTCGGCAAGAGCCTTGCGACCCAGGCGATGACCGATCTCGCCGAGCGCCCTTCGCTCGGTGTCCGAGAGCTTCAGCCGACCCTTTAGTTGCGCCTTGAGGATGCCGTTCTCGGCAGCCAGATATTCGTTCCGCGCCAGAAGCTCCTGGTCCACCGTCCCCGTCACGTAGGCCAGGATACGCGCCCAATCCATAAACGCCCCCTGCCCTGACCCCGGCGACGGCATCAGGAACCGTCCGCAAAATTGTACTGGACCGCCTCAGGTACCGCTATCCGACGCCGCCTAACCGACTGGTTTCTCGACCGTTTGAGTTTTTTTACCCTACGGGATCATTGCCAGAAAAATCACCAGCATCGAGGCTGTATCGGGAGAACAGACATGACTGCGGAAAATAGGGTCGGGACGATCGACGAGCAGACTGCTCATGCGATCGGCGTGACGGCTTACACGTATTTCTATCCTCTCGTCACAATGGAAGTGACGCGGAGGCAGCTGACGAACGTTGCCAAGGTGGAGGGAATGAATGCGCCAATGAACACCTTCGCGAGCCTCGCCGCCTTCCCGAAGGCTGACATGAAGGCGGTGGTTCGGCCCAATTTCGACACGTTTTATTCCAGTGCATGGCTCGACCTAACGGGCGATCCGATGGTCGTCTCGGTACCGGATACGCAAGGGCGCTACTACCTGCTGCCCATGCTCGACATGTGGACCGACGTTTTTGCTTGCCCGGGCTGGCGCACCACCGGGACCCAGGCCGCCGACTATGCCTTGGTGCCGCCGGGCTGGAGCGGCTCGCTGCCAGCGGGTGCGGTTCGCATCGATGCACCCACGCCCTATGTCTGGATCATCGGGCGCACCAAAACCGACGGTCCCGACGACTACGACGCCGTGCACCAAATCCAGTCGGGCTACAAGGTCATGCCACTCTCTCGTTTTGGCAGGACGGCTGGGCCGGTGGTCGGTGACGTCGATGCAGGCGTCGACATGAAGACGCCGCCGAAAGTTCAGGTTGACACCATGCCGGCCGGAGAGTTCTTTGCCTACGCCGCTGAACTTCTAAAGCTGCAGCCTCCCCACATCACCGATCAGCCGATCCTCGCCCAGATGCGGCGGATCGGCATCGGGCGAGGAAAGAGCTTCGACTTCGACAAGGTCGATCCGGCCATCAAGGCCGGACTCGCGACGGCACCCGAGGAAGCTCTGAAGCTGATGGCATGGAAGGTCTCCAGTATTGCCCGCGTGTCGAACGGCTGGTCGATGAGCACGGACACGATGGGAGTTTACGGGAACTACTACCTGAAGCGCGCGATCATCGCCCAGGTTGGTCTCGGTGCGAATCTTCCGGAAGACGCGATCTATCCGCTCAGTCTCGCGGACGATTCTGGAAAACCGATGCACGGAGGCAGCGCCTATATCCTCCATTTCGACAAGGGCGACACGCCGCCGGTCGACGCCTTCTGGTCAGTCACCCTATATGACGGCGACGGCTTTCAGGTGGCGAACCGCCTCGGCCGGTTCGCTGTGAGCAGCTGGATGCCGTTCGAGTATAACCCCGACGGCTCACTCGACCTCTACATCCAGAGCGCCAGTCCGGGCGCCGAAAAGGAGGCGAACAGGCTGCCGGCCCCGGCGGGGATGTTCAACCTCACGATGCAGCTCTACGCACCGAAGAGCGATGCGCTCACCGGAAAGTGGAACCCGCCACCGGTGATGAAGAAAGCCTGACACCAAACAGCAGCGAGACGCGGCAGGAGCCATGATGCCAACCGAAATCCATGCAAAAGCGACACTGCCCCAACGCGCTGTTCACGAGTTCAGGGAGTTCGCCATCCTTACCATCTACCTCTACATCACCCTCGGCGCGGTGATCGTGATGAAGACCGCCGTGCTGCACACGGTGGGCATCGAATTTGTCCCTTGGGGCGTCGCCATCATCAAGGCTCTCCTGTTGGCCAAATTCATGCTGGTCGGGCGCGCCCTGAAGATCGGCGAGCGCAACACCACCAGGCCGCTGATCTGGCCGACGCTGTACAAGTCGTTCGCCTTCCTGGTGCTGCTGGTAATATTGACCATTATCGAGGAAGCTGTCGTCGGCCTGTTTCATGGTCAATCGATCACGGCATCGCTCCGCGATCTCATCGGCCGCCGGCTGGAGGAAACATTGGCGGGCTACCTCATCATGTTGTTGGTACTAATGCCGTATTTCGCTTTCCGAGTCCTCGGCGAGGCGCTCGGCGAGGGTCGGCTGACGAGGATGTTCTTTATCGAGCGCGAGCCGATGGAGCAGAGGTAACGAGCTCGCGACCTGCAATACGAAAAAACATGGATCTACGGCCGCTCAAGATGACCTTCTAACATGTCTACCCTGTCGCTCGATTCCACCGGCCAAACCGCGAAGGCCTCGTCGCCAGCCGACATGATCCGGATTCCGGGCGGCAGCTTCGGCATGGGCTCGGACCGCCATTACCCGGAGGAAGCCCCGGTCCATCGCGTCACCGTCGACGGCTTCTGGATCGATCCCACGCCCGTCACCAACGCCCAGTTCCGCAGGTTCGTCCAGGCGACAGGCTACGTCACCTGGGCCGAGATCGCGCCCGACCCGAAGGACTACCCTGGCGCCCTGCCGCGCATGCTGAAGGCGGGCGGTCTGGTCTTCACCCAGCCGAAGAAAGCCGTCGATCTCAGCGACTGGAGCCAGTGGTGGAAGTTCACTTTCGGCGCCAACTGGCGACGACCCTACGGCAAGGGCAGTCATATCGGCGGCCTCGACGACCATCCGGTGGTGCAGATTGCCTACCAAGATGCCGAGACCTATGCCAAATGGGCCGGCAAGGAACTGCCGACCGAGGCCGATTGGGAATTCGCCGCGCGGGGCGGCCTCGACGGCGCGGAGTTCGCCTGGGGCGCGGAATTGACGCCCGCCGGCAAGCATATGGCCAACACCTGGCAGGGCAACTTCCCGCGCCATAACGAACTGGCCGACGGCTTTGCCCGCACCTCGCCGGTGCGCGCCTTTCCCGCCAATGGCTACGGCGTGCACGACATGATCGGCAATGTCTGGGAATGGACGGTCGACTGGTATTCGATCCGGCATACCGCCGACGCGCCCAAGGCCTGCTGCGTGCCGGAGAATCCCCGCGGTGGTGCGGTGGAAGCGAGTTACGATCCGCGCCAGCCTGCCGTGCGCATCCCGCGCAAGGTGCTGAAGGGAGGCTCGCACCTCTGCGCGCCCAACTATTGTCGGCGCTATCGCCCCGCGGCCCGCCACGCCGAGCCGGTCGACACGTCGACCAGCCATGTCGGCTTCCGCTGTATCGTCAAAGACCGAAGCGTTCAATCCAGCACGGGCAAAAACGATGGCCTCCTGACCGATCCAGCGGACGGGCGTCGGGAGTCGGGGGAACAATGAAGCATATTCGCGGCATCGCGGAGATTGTGGCGGCTGCAGTCGTCGTAGCTGCACTGTGCGGTTCGCTGCCCGCGCTCGGGCAGACCGCGCCCGCAACATCGCCGGCGGAGGAAAAGCCCAAGGCGGACGACGGCAAGTCGCCGGACGACTGGCGGTTCGCAGCCACGGTCTACGGCTGGGCGGTCAACCTGAACGGCAGCGCGACGGCGCGCGGCAACACCGTCAACATCAATGCCAGCATCTTCGATCTCCTTCAGAAGAGCAATTCGCTGCTCGGGTTCATGGGTGATTTCGAGGCCGACAAGGGCCCCTTCGGCTTCTTTGTCGATGTCGTCTGGGCACAGCTTGCCATCCCGGCATCGCGCGCCGCCTATGCCAATCCAATCGCGGGCGTCAAGCTCAGCCTCCAGGCCAGCGCCGCCGACACCCTGTCGATGACGATCATCGAGGCCGCCGGCCTATTCGAGGTCGCGAAATGGCCGGGCAGCGATCAGTCCTTCACGGCGCTCGATGCCTACGCCGGCGGCCGCTTCTGGAACGTTTCCAACCAGATCAATCTGGATCTCACGGGCGCCATCGGCTTTTCTGATCCCCGCCTCGCCCAGTTCGATCGCAGCAAAACCATTGGCGTCGCCGACACGGGGTCGCTGTACTGGGCCGACCCAATGATCGGTCTCAGGCTGCGCCACCAGTTCACGCCCAGCCAGCATGCCTTCATAAAAGGCGACATTGGCGGCTTCGGCCTTAGCGGCAGCAGCTCGTTCTCCTGGCAGGTTGCCGCCGTCTACAGCTACACGTGGCAGTTCAATGGCTACGCGCTCGCTGCCGACATCGGCTACCGGGCGCTGTCGACCAACGTCAACTTCGCCAATGGCGCCAACAACTCGAACCTCGATCTCGTCATTCACGGCCCGCTGATCGGTATGACAGTCAAATTCTGAGATCCCTTCAGCCGTCGTGCCGAAGGTAAGGTCGCATCACTGTCATGCTCGTGGCGGTTACTGGGTCACGACTGCAGCGATAAACGAGACCCTGTGTATTGGTAACGGTTGAGGCTTATCATTGCCTCCATGGAGAGCACGGTTCGCGTACTGCGTAACAACTAGGCAGAAAACGGAGAACGTTGGATCCGAGTTTCCGATCCTCCGCCATTAACGCCTATAAGTAATTGATATTGCGCGATTTCTTCAAGTAATCGCGTTCCTAGGCACGAATTTAGGGCCGCACCTTTTGCGGCTCTTACGCCCTATGCGGTTGTCGACGCCCCTCGCGACTTGGGGTGGGGCGGGCCGATCAGTGCGGCTCGACGGGTCGCGACAACCGGATGTTCGTGGAAGGCGTCTTGTGGATCGTGCGCACCGGCTCGCCATGGCGCGACCTGCCCGATGTGTTCGGCGAGTGGAACAGCGTCTTCCGGCGCTTCAGCCGGTGGAGCGAGAAGGGTGTCTGGCGGCGTATCTTCGAGGCGATGTCGGACGATCCTGACTTCGAATATCTGATCGTCCACTCCACGATCGTGCGTGCCCACCAGCACTCCAGCGGCGCAAAAGGGGGCTCGCAATCGGGCCATCGGACGCTCGCGCGGCGGCCTGACCACCAAGATCCATCTCGCCGTCCGCGGCCTGGGATGTCCGGTGCGTCGACGCTGATGTCAGATGACGTTGGACGTTGAAGGTATTGTAGACGGCGGCATGGGTTGAGAAAAATCGTTGGGCTGATCCTCGGCTCTTGAAGCCCTGCATCTTGCGTTCCCGTTCGTCGGGTTGGCTGATGCGAGTTCTCCGCTCGTCTTCCACCGACCACGCTCATGGTGCTTCTCGATGCCGAGGTCGCGGGCAGCAGCGCCATACGACCGCAGGTCGTCAGTGATCAACCGATCGGGAACAAAGCCGTATTTCCTGAGCAGCTCGCGCATGAGCTTCAGTGCGGCATGCTGATCCCGTTTCGACTGACCAGGACATCGAGGATCTCGCCCTCGGCATCGACTGCGCGCCACAGGTAGGCCGTGCGGCCATCGATCTTGAGATAGACCTCATCCAAATGCCAGCTCGTGTGGGGCTTGGGCCGGCGCTTGCGCAAGTCCGCGGCGATCATCGGTCCGAAATGGATGACCCAGCGACTGATGGACTCGTAGGACACCCCAATGCCGCGTTCTGCCAACAAATCCTCGACGTCGCGCAAGCTCAAGGTGAACCTGAGGTAAAGCCAGATCGCCTGCTGAATGATCTCGGGTGGGAACCGGTAGCCGCCATAGCTGATTCTCTTCATCCTGTTGGCTACCGGCCAGGCAGAAGAACTGCAACTTGCCGGGCGACGTGACAATGCCGAGCAGACTTAGCGTAGGGGCGGCGCCGAGCGTGGCTCATCTGGTGCCGTATCCTTCGTCGCTGATCTTTGCTCTATCTCCACCCACAAAATAGCCCCGGTCGCTTGTCGTTGGGACATGCCTGCGGTCGGGGATTGGGTCAGCCGTTCAAGCAAGTCACCGAAAGCCCACTGGCGGGCCGCCCGTTTCCCAAGTTAGCTGGTTGGGTGGGATCAAGACGAAAGTCATCCAAGTCGGTTCTGGAAGGGAGGCAAGCGGTTGCCAAGGCCTTCGCTTTAACGGTCCGCGAACTGCGAGCGACCGGCTTCGTCTCGCGAAAAAAGATTGCGGCAGAGCTGAATTGCCGAAGAGTGCCCACTGAGCGTTCCGGTCGATGGCACTACACCACCGTCGTTCGGATGTTGAAGCGCCTTGGAATGGCCGAAATTGTTCACGATCCTGGGGGCGCTGGAGCCAATCGATTGCTGGCACTTGATCGAGCCAGAAGGCTGGCCGCCATTATTCGTGAAATTCTATCTGCGGGTATGGTCTCGGAAAGAGACATTGTTCTGGAATTGAACGCGCGTGGGGTACCAGCAGCTCATGGGGGCAAATGGCATAAGACCAGCGTCCATCATTTGCTGCACCGGCTTAAGAGGCTGGACGCCAGACCCAAGCCTTCATGAACCCGTAGGGCCAAAGAATTGAAACGGCAGAGAAGCCGGTCCTTTAGGCCGGGTTGGCAGATCGGTGTCGGGGGGCAGTCCGGTACAATTGGTGAGATAATTAGCAACGCCCTTCGCCGAGGGTCGGGGCAGGGGGGCCGTTATGGATTGGGCGCGGATGGGCGGGCTTCTGCGCTACTATCATCAAGAGGCGGCGTGATGGCGCGTCGGCCGGTTCAGTTTTTTGGCCCTACGGGTCGAAGGCATGATCACCATGGGAGGAGTGCGTCCGAATGACGGGGGAAAGGGCTAAATCAATGGATCAGGTCGTTTTAGACGGTGGGCGCGGCAGAAGCGCCGTGAAAACCTGCGTCGGTTGCTGACGATTTACTCGGAACCCGACAGAATGCTAGCGTTCGCTCCGTCCAAGGGGTCATCCGGGGAATGTCAGTTCAAGCAAATCCTGCGGCTGATCGATGGACTGCGACCTCGACCGGTTCCAGCTTAGGGCTAAACGGGGCGGATGCGCTCAAGACCACGGGAAGAGTGTGTCTGAAGACGACGGAAAGGGCCGAATGGATGGATCCGCCGTTGTTTTGGACATCGGGCACGGCGGAAGCGACGCAAAAAATGTCGGCAGGCTGCGACGTCCCTCATGGTCACAGAGCGATCACAAATCCGAATTGACCGGACCGATCCCTGTGCAAAACATCGATATATGAGTCCCCGCGTTGCTCGCTACGTCCGCCGTGGCAAATTCTACGTCGAGGGGTGGCTGCGCAGCGAGGCGGCGCTGACGATCGTGGCGCTCCACGAGCGCCAACGCACGCTCGGCATTGTAGGCGGCATCGCCGAGATTGGGGTGCATCACGGCAAGCTCTTTATTCTCCTCTATCTGCTCGGGCGCGCGCCGGAACGGGCGATCGCAATCGACCTGTTCGAAGACCAGCACCTCAATGTCGACCTATCGGGCAGCGGCGACCTGGCGAAGTTCTGCCGCAACCTCGAGCGCCACGCCGCCGACACCACGCGCCTGGTGCTGCACCAGGGCAACTCTATGGATCTCACCGGCGCCGAGCTAGTTCGCTTGGCGGAGGGGAAGTTGCGCTTCATCAGCATCGATGGCGGTCACACCGCCGAGATCACGGCGCACGATCTCACGGTGGCCGAGGCTGCCCTTGCCGAGAGCGGCATCATCGTGCTGGACGACGCCTTCAACGAGCGGTGGCCCGGTGTCGCTGACGGCGTGCACCGCCATTTCGCGCGTCAACCGAGCCTGGTTCCCTTCGCGATCGGCGCCAACAAAACCTATTTCTGCCGCCCCTCGCATCGTGACGCCTATCGCGAGGCCGCCGCGGCAGCGACGTCGGGTACCACGACGACGGAGTTCCTGGGCGAGCCCGTTTCATTCCTCCATTTCACGCGTCCCCGTCTCAAGGACCGCGTGGCAAGCTCTATCGCGTGGCGGCGATTGCGCACGACGCCGATCGGCCTGCCTCTGCGCTGGGCTTGGCACACCGGCCGCAATCTCCGGCGCGGGCTGACGCGGCGCGAGGACTCGTAACGGGCTGCGGTTTCGTCGCGGTTTTGTGCGAACTCCTCGGCGGCGACGGCGAAGTTCAGGTTCTGCCCGACCTTGAATTGGAAGGTCGTGATACCGAGCAGATGCCCGCAGGCATCGAACAGCCAGCCGTCAGCGAGCCCTGGGAAATCGGCGTTTAGACGTTTAGGGCTGTGATTTCGGAATTACCTTTATCTATTCCCGTAGGGTCAAAAAACTGAAATGGCCGAGAAGCCAGGGTCGGCATAGCGGTGCCGTAGGCGGTTCGGTAGAATTGGTGAGATAATCAACGACGCTCTTCGCCGAGGGTCGGGGCAGGGGGCCGTTATGGATTGGGCGCGGATGCTGGCCTACGTAACGGGGACGGTGGACCAGGAGCTGCTGGCGCGGAACGAATATCTGGCTGCCGAAAACCGCATCATGAAGGCGCAGTTGAAAGGTCAACTAAAGCTCTTGGACGCCGAGCGAGGCGCGCTTGGCGAGATCGGTCATGCTCTGGGCCGCAAGGTTCTCGCCGACGTCGCCACCATAGCCCGACCCGACACTATCCTGGGCTTGTCCTTGCTCAAAAGTCGATTCGGTCGTGGGATTGGTTTGCCGATGAAGAACTTGGCTGACGAATTTTGATCAGTCGACTGTCCGTCGTCAGAACGATAGATACGGATCGGGTCTATCTGGAAGAGAGGATCTGGCGCATCTGCTGATTGATGTTAAGCGGCGATTGCACGGTGGTTCAAGCGTCTGCGTTGGATGGTCTGTCGTTTGATCCTTTCTCGTTCCAGCAAGATGGTGTTGCCTCGTCCGAAGTAGACATCGGCGGGTGTCAGATTGCCGATGGCCTCGTGGTAACGCTGATGGTTGTAGTGATCGACGAAGGCGTCGATCTGGATCTCGAGATCGCCCGGCAGATAGTAGTTCTCGAGAGGATGCGGTTCTTCAGCGTCTGGTGCCAGCGTTCGATCTTGCCCTGGGTCTGGGGATGGAATGGAGCGCCCCGGATGTGCCTGATGCCACGGTCCTTGAGCCATTCTGCCAGATCGCCGGCGATGTACGTTGTCGCTCAGCAGGCGTGGCCGATGTGTGACCTGCGCACTCTCGCAGCCTGATGCCGTGAGCGCCAGCTCCAGTGTCTCCGTCACATCCTCGACCTTCATCGTCGTGCATAGCTTCCAGGCGATGATGTAACGCGAGAAGTCGTCGAGGATCGTCGACAGGTAGAACCAACCCCAGCCGATCACCTTGAGATAAGTGAAGTCGGTCTGCCAAAGCTGGTTCGGCGCCGTCGTCTTGTCCTTGAACTCGTCAGCAGCTTTCACGACGATGAAGGCCGGGCTCGTGATCAGGTCGTGAGCCTTGAGCAGCCGATAAACCGATGCCTCCGACACAAAGTACTTCTTCACATCGGTGAAGCGCGTCGCCACTTCCCGCGGCGACAGCTCCGGCTCGTCCAGCGCCAGTTCGACGATCTGTTCCCGGACCTCTTCCGGGATCTTGTTCCACACCCGCCTCGGCCGAGACGGCTTGTCTTCCAGTGCCTCGGGCCCGCCCGCCTGCAGGCGGGCATACCACCGGTAAAACGTCATCGGCAGGATACCGAGCGTGGCCAGGGTTCGTCGGACCGGCAGGTGAGAGTGCTCGACCAGGCCGATGATCTCCAGTTTCTCGGAACCGGGGTATCTCATTCCCCGTCTCCCCCATCCGCGATCATGCTTTTTTAAGCAGACGCAGTTCCAGTGCCTGCTCGGCAACGACCTCCTTCAGCGCCCGCGCCTCACGGCGAAGGTCCGTCACCTCGCCGCTCGTCGCCGCCCGCGCCGTGTCGCCCGCCAGCCGACGTTTGCCGGCCTCCAGGAACTCCTTCGACCAGCTGTAATAAAGACCCTCGGCGATACCCTCCCGACGGCATAGCTCGGCAATGCTGGATTCGCCCCGAAGGCCGTCCAGGACAATCACGGATCTTCTCTTCAGCTCGAATACTGCTTGCGCGTCGCACGGCGGATGTTCTTCACAAGCCGTTCCGACGACGAGCTCGGCGTAGTGGATTTCTGTCTCATATCGTTCCCCTCAGGATGACGATGAGCCGGAAATCTTCCCTTCCTCAAGACGCTAATTCTGTATCAGTGGTCCTGATGCCGGACACGAATGGCATGGATCGACCTTCGGCTACATACAGAAGCTCTTGTGGGATTGGCAGAGCAAGACTGTGACGTCGCCGGTTGCAAGTGAGGTGGCACTCCTCAATCACTTTAATGACATTGGCGGTGACATCGTTGACACCGTCGCGCGCGAAAAATGCTGCTACACAAATGCTGCTACGCAAATGAAGCGTGCGCGCTGCGTGATTCGTAAGGGCCGCTATGTCTTGCACGAGACGATTTAGTCCACAAAACAAAGCAGCCTTCTTGCTGGCCCTTGATCGCATGGAGGCGGCCAACCGCGAGCCAACGCCATGGGAAGCCGCATGTCTTTTTGGGGCCCTGGGGGCAATGGCCAGTGGTGACGAGTGTTTGGCCGAGCAGAAGATTGCCTTGTGTATAGGAGCAGGTTTTAACCAACAGCACGCTTGGAAAGTACCGGCTAGTCTTACAGTCGTTGGTCTGCGCGGGGCACTTGCTGAATTGAGCGATTTGGAAAAGGCCCCGGTGTCTAATTCGGGTCGGAAATAGCAATGGATATACTGCAAGAGACGAGCAAGGCGGTGTCTACGCTGCCGCTCCATGATGACCGGCCCACGTGCGGATGGTGCGGCCGAGGCAAACTTGAAGTGATCAAGGAATGGCAGGATTCAAGTTTTGGCATCATTGGCCTTACGCTCAGGTGCGACGCTCCTGAATGCTCCAAGCTCACGGTCGTCTGAGCCGGCTGGCGATTAGCTCGGGGCGGCCAGTGGCGAGAGCATCTCAGGTCGGGAAGCGATCCCGCGCCTTATGTGTCGAGCTGGCGCGCGGCCCTCGGCGGAACCTTACGGTCTTCCCAGCATTGCCAACCGGCGCGTGCTGATATTCGTCAGCTTGAAATCCGTTCCCCGTCTCCTCGATCACGTGCCAAGTGGTGAAGCTCCATGTTCATTGTGTGCAGCGCAGTCTCTTCGTTCGGCCTAGGGTCTGTTGGGAATCAGGATTTCCAAAGTTGGTTTGTTGTGATTCAAGCTGGGGATGGACCGACTTGTATTGAGCGACACCCAATGGGCGAAGATGGAGCCGCTGTGCCTTGGTAAACCGGGCGATCCCGGGCGCAGAGGCAAGGACAACCGGCTGTTTGTCGAGGCGGTGCTTTGGATTGTCCGTACGGGCAGTCCCTGGCGCGACCTGCCGCCGTCATTTGGCCACTGGAACAGCACCTTCACGCGTTTCCGCGATTGGGCCAACGCCGGCGTGTTCAAACGGCTGTTCGATGCCGGATGACCCGGACATGGAATACGCCATGGTCGATGCCACCAACGTCAAGGTCCATCGCCATGGACAAGGCGCAAAAGGCGGACTTCGAGCCAAGCGATCGGCCGCTCCAAGGGCGGTATGACGACTAAAATCCTGGCCCTCACCGATCGCCTTCCCCCGTCGCCTCGTGCTTCTTCAGTCGCATCGTGTTCTCCGATGCGGCAATCGAAATCACGCTTCGCAAGCCAAGGGAATCCCAAAGCGAAATCGCAAGGTTCTGCAGCTTCGGACCGCCAAACTTTGCAACCCTAAACCTGCTGATGCGTCGAAAACTGATCCGTCTTCAAGGTCGTGTCCCAGGTAGTGGTGTAGCTGAGCGGCGGTCACCGGCGATTTCCGGGTTAGGGTCGGGTTGGGAAGACCAACTCTTGACCAAGGACACCACCGATGACCGCTGAGATGATGAACCTGCGTTCGCTCGTGGAGAAGACCCCCGATGCCGATGTGCTGCGCGATATGATCGGCTTTGCCGCCGAGCGGCTGATGGAGATCGAGGTCGGCGCCCTGACCGGCGCCGGCCATGGCGAGAAGAGCGCGACGCGGCTGGTGCAACGTAACGGCTATCGCGAGCGCGACTGGGAGAACTCGAGCCGGCACGGTCGAACTGCGTATCCCCAAGCTGCGTAAGGGCAGCTACTTCCCGGGCTTCCTGGAACCCCGCCGCATGGCCGAGAAGGCGCTCACGGCGGTGATCCAGGAGGCCTACATCCATGGCATCTCGACCCGTTCGGTCGACGACCTGGTCAAGGCCATGGGCATGAGCGGCATCTCGAAGAGCCAGGTCAGTCGGCTGTGCGAGGAGATCGACCAGCGGGTGAAGGCCTTCCTCGACCGGCCGATCGAGGGCGACTGGCCGTATCTGTGGATCGACGCGACCTACGTGAAGGTCCGCCAGGCCGGCCGCATCGTGTCGGTCGCCGTGATCGTCGCGGTCGGCGTCAATGCCGACGGCCGGCGCGAGGTGCTGGGCATGGATATCGGTCCCTCCGAGGCCGAGACCTTCTGGACGGCGTTCCTGCGCAAGCTCGCCCGGCGCGGCCTGCGCGGCGTGAAGCTGGTCGTCTCCGATGCCCACGAAGGCATCAAGGCGGCCGTCTCCAGGATCTTCACCGCCACCTGGCAACGCTGCCGCGTCCACTTCATGCCCTGGCCCATGCCGGCAGGAGCGGCCGGCGGGTCGTCTCGGCCTTCATCGCCACAGCCTTCGCCCAGGACGATGCCGAGCAGGCCCGCGCGCAGTGGCGCCGCGTCGCCGACCAGCTCAGGCCCAAGGTCCCAAAGCTTGCTACGTTGATGGACCAGGCCGAGCCCGACGTACTCGCCTACATGAGCTTCCCGCCCCAGCACCGCACCAAGCTGCACAGCACCAATCCGCTGGAGCGATTGAATGGCGAGATCAAGCGCCGCACCGAGGTCGTCGGCATCTTCCCCAATGAAGCTGCCATCGTCCGGCTCGGCGGCGCCATCCTGCTCGAGCAGAACGATGAGTGGGCCGTCCAGCGCGCCCGCTACATCACGCTGGAAAGCATCGCGCCCGGCGGCGATGATCCCATCGTCGGCTTGCCCATTGCGGCAGACTGACCGATCCGGCTCAACCCCGAGATCGTCTTCTTGACCGACGCTCAGCTACACCACAACTCGGGGCACGATCGCCGACGGAAGTGCTTGAGCTTGTTGAAGCAGCATTCAACCAGATGCCTTTCCTTGTAGATGGTCTCGTCGAGAGGCAGTTTTTGGGCCCGCGAGCGATGGGAAGGGATGACGGGCTGGGCGTCGATGGCAGCGCGGAAGTGATCGGCGTCGAAGGCGGTATCGCCAAGAACCCATTGCGCCGGCAGGCCGTCGATCAGTGCCTTGGCGTCGTTGCGCTGGCCTGGCGTTAGGATGAGGCGTACCGGCAGGCCGAGCCCGCGTACAGCGAGGTGGATCTTGCTGGTCAGGCCACCGCGACTGCGTCCGATCGCCTGATCCTGAGGCCCCCTTTTGCGCCAGCCGCATGCTGGTGAGCCCGCACGATGGTCGAATCCACGATCAGGTATTCGAAGTCCGGATCGTCCGACAGCGCGGCGAAGATGCGCTGCCAGACACCGCCTTCACTCCACCGGTTGAAGCGGACGAAGACGCTGTTCCACTTGCCAAAGGTCTCCGGTAGATCGCGCCACGGCGAGCCGGTGCGGGCGATCCACAGCACCGCTTCGACGAACATTCTGTTGTTGGCCCCCGTCCCGCCGGGGTCCCCGGCCTTGCCAACACACAGCTTCTCGATCCGCTTCCACTGCTGCCCGCTTAGAACCAGCCGTACTTTCTGCGCCAAGACTGCTCCTCCGAATCTGCAGTCTTGAATCACAAGTCGAACTCAGCTGTGATTCCCCTGACTGTCAACAGAACCTAGCCCGTGGCCGCCTGAAGAAGCTCGGCTTTTTCTCGTTCTTCAGCCTGCACTGCATGCTCGCGCCAGAGTGTTGCTGAAAATAAGCATTGCTCGCGACGCCACTTCACATTCGCGGTCAGTGCCTTCCGCTCGAGCTTTTCCGCTTCTGCATAGCATTCCGTTGATGACCTCACGTTCCTTGCCCCTGATTGCTCGTTTGTGGTAGTTCTAGTCGCGCTTACTTCAACCGTCACGAACAACAAACCTCATTGTAGATGCATTGACCTTGGCGCCCGTCCCCCCGTGCGGATCTTTCACCGCGAGTTCCGACCAGGTTGTGCGCTCGGCTGGCCGGAAGCCGGCAGAGCAAGGATTGCGATGATGCTTACAAGGGTGGCGCCCGTCACGTACCGGGCGGGCGAATTGGGATCGCCGGTGGCGCCGATTAGCCAGGTGACGACCAGCTACGTCGTGCCCCCGAACAGGGAAGCGCCTGCCGCGTAGGCGACCGCAAACCCGCCGGCCCTCACCGATGGCGGAAGAAGCTCGGCCACGGCGGTGAGTGTCGCGGCACCGCTCATCGCCGTCAGTGCCGTGAGCACTAGAGTCGCAAGGTAAAGCGTTCCGGCGCTCGGAAAGGCGTTGAGCAGAAGGAACGATGGAACGGTCACGATGGCCGTGAGCACGCGCGGCGCCAGGATGATCAACCGCCGGCCGTAGAAGTCGCTCATCCAACCGCCGAGGAGAGCAAAGACGGTGGTGGTGAGCCCGCCAACGACAGTCGCCGTGAGCGCTGTCGACGGTGGCAGGCGTAACGTGGCGATAGCGTAGGTGGTCATGTAGACGCCGACATAGGTCGACACGGTGCCACCCAGGATGATGAGGACTTGGTGTCCGGCATCAGGACCACTGATACAGAATTAGCGTCTTGAGGAAGGGAAGATTTCCGGCTCATCGTCATCCTGAGGGGAACGATATGAGACAGAAATCCACTACGCCGAGCTCGTCGTCGGAACGGCTTGTGAAGAACATCCGCCGTGCGACGCGCAAGCAGTATTCGGCTGAAGAGAAGATCCGGATTGTCCTGGACGGCCTTCGGAGCGAATCCAGCATTGCCGAGCTATGCCGTCGGGAGGGTATCGCCGAGGGTCTTTATTACAGCTGGTCGAAGGAGTTCCTGGAGGCCGGCAAGCGTCGGCTGGCGGGCGACACGGCACGAGCGGCCACGAGCGGCGAGGTGACGGACCTTCGCCGTGAGGCGCGGGCGCTGAAGGAGGTCGTTGCCGAGCAGGCACTGGAACTGCGTCTGCTCAAAAAAAGCATGATCGCGGATGGGGGAGACGGGGAATGAGATACCCTGGTTCCGAGAAACTGGAGATCATCGGCCTGGTCGAGCACTCTCACCTGCCGGTCCGACGAACCCTGGCCACGCTCGGTATCCTGCCGATGACGTTTTACCGGTGGTATGCCCGCCTGCAGGCGGGCGGGCCCGAGGCGCTGGAAGACAAGCCGTCCCGGCCGAGGCGGGTGTGGAACAAGATCCCGGAAGAGGTCCGGGAGCAGATCGTCGAACTGGCGCTGGACGAGCCGGAGCTGTCGCCGCGGGAGGTAGCGACGCGCTTCACCGATGTGAAGAAGTACTTTGTGTCGGAGGCTTCGGTTTATCGGCTGCTCAAGGCTCACGACCTGATCACGAGCCCGGCCTTCATCGTCGTGAAGGCTGCCGATGAGTTCAAGGACAAGACGACGGCGCCGAACCAGCTTTGGCAGACCGACTTCACCTATCTCAAGGTGATCGGCTGGGGCTGGTTCTATCTGTCGACCATCCTCGACGACTTCTCGCGCTACATCATCGCCTGGAAGCTATGCACGACGATGAAGGTCGAGGATGTGACGGAGACACTGGAGCTGGCGCTCACGGCATCAGGCTGCGAGAGTGCGCAGGTCACACATCGGCCACGCCTGCTGAGCGACAACGTACATCGCCGGCGATCTGGCAGAATGGCTCAAGGACCGTGGCATCAGGCACATCCGGGGCGCTCCATTCCATCCCCAAACTCAGGGCAAGATCGAACGCTGGCACCAGACGCTGAAGAACCGCATCCTCTCGAGAACTACTATCTGCCGGGCGATCTCGAGATCCAGATCGACGCCTTCGTCGATCACTACAACCATCAGCGTTACCACGAGGCCATCGGCAATCTGACACCCGCCGATGTCTACTTCGGACGAGGCAACACCATCTTGCTGGAACGAGAAAGGATCAAACGACAGACCATCCAACGCAGACGCTTGAACCACCGTGCAATCGCCGCTTAACATCAATCAGCAGATGCGCCAGATCCTCTCTTCCAGATAGACCCGATCCGTATCTATCGTTCTGACGACGCACAGACTAGGGCCCAGACTCATAAAATCCACGATACGATAGCAGCGACGAGGCATACGGAGGCAAGGAAGTTTCGGGCCAACCTGTGGTAGCGGGTTGCGAGACGTCGGAAGTCCTTGAGCCGGCAGAAGGCGTTCTCGATGCGGTGTCGTTGCTTGTAGGATTTCTTGTCGAAGCTGAAGGGCTGCTTGCGGTTCGACCTGTTGGGAACGACCGGCTTGGTGCCGCGCTCTTTCAGCCATTGCCGCAGTTCGGCACTGTCGTAGGCCTTGTCACCGAGCAGCTTGGTGGCCGCCCTGGTACGACGGATCAGACGCTGGGCGGGCGGACAATTGTGCGCCTCGCCGCCGCTCAGGAGGATGGAAAGAAGACGGCCTTTAGCATCTGCGATTGCGTGGATCTTCGTGTTGCGCCCTCCGCGAGAGCGGCCAATCGCCTGTTTCTGCTCCCCCCTTTTCCGCCCGAGGCCGAGCGGTGCGCCTTGATGTGCGTCGAATTGATCATCTGCGTCTCGGTCGATCGACCGCGCTGGGCAAGCGCGCAGAACAGCCTCTCCCACACGCCGCGCCGCGCCCAGCGCACGAAGCGATTGTAGATCGTCGTCGGCGGGCCGTACTCGGGCGGACAATCGCACCATCGGCAGCCGCTCCTCAGCACATGCAGGATGCCGCTGATAACCCGCCGATCATCTGCGCGATCTTTGCCCCGCACGTCCGTCGGTAGCAGCGGCGCGATGCCCGCCCACTGCTCGTCGCTCAGCCAGAACAAGTTACTCCGCATCTTCTCTGCTCCTCTTGACCGCAGAGAATCAGCAACCGATTCTAACCTCAACAGATTTATTGGGTTTTCACCCTAGTTCGGGAACATCACCAATAAAGCAAGATCCCGTACATTTTTAGCCTGTGGTCCCTCCATCCACTAGCAACGCCGCTATGCGGCGACGGGGTCATGAACGATGGAAGGCAAGAGTTGACCCCTCCGTCCGCTGCTCCGACACCTCCCCTCGTATGACAAGGAGAGGCGCGTGAGTCACTTGTTCGGATTGATCAAAAACTTCTCACCCGTCGCACGCTTGTTGTAGATGGCGATGTTCTTGACATCGAGCACCTCGGGCAGCGAGATCACCTTGGTGTAGTGGCTGGCGAAGGTCGTCTTCAGCCCCTTCACCACGCGCTCGCGCAGCCGGGCCTGGTCGGGCCGGCCGATCTTCTGCAGGAACGGCGTCAGCAGCCAGCCGCCGACGCCCCAGGCCATGCCGTAGTTGCGCACGAGCTCGACCGCCCCGGTGTTGAGGCTGCCGTAGATATAGACCTGCTTGTGCGTGGTCGAGCCGTAGCGGCTGTACTCCTTGGCCGTCTTGTTGAGTGCGATCTCCATGCAGCTGAGGATCTGGCTGGCGAGCCTGCCGCCGCCGATGGCGTCGAAGGCGATCGTGGCGCCGGTCTCGACCAGCGCCTGCGTGAGCTCATCGGTGAAGCCGGGCGAGGTCGAGTTCGACGACATGCTTGGCGCCAATGCCGCGCAGCAGCTTGGCCTGCTCGGCGTTGCGCACGATGTTGACCAGGGCGATGCCGTCCTCGAGGCAGATCTTGTTCAGCATCTGCCCGAGATTGGAGGCGGCCGCGGTGTGCACCAGCGCCTTGTGGCCCTCGCGCTTCATGGTCTCGGTCATGCCGAGCGCGGTCAGCGGATTGACGAACCACGAGGCGCCCTCGGCGGCGCTCGTCCCGGCCGGCAACGGCTGGCAGTCGGTCGCCTTCAGCAGGCGGTATTGCGCATACATCCCGCCGCCCACCATCGACACCGTCTTGCCCTTGAGCGCCTGGGCCGCCTCCGACGCGCCGGCCTTGATCACGGTTCCCGCGCCTTCGTTGCCGACCGGCATGGCCTGGTCGAGCCGCGCCGTCAGCATGGGCAGCGAGGCGGCCGGCACCTTGGCCGTGACCTTGACCTCCGCGCCGCTGCCGCTCGATTTGAAGGTCGTCGTGTCGGCCGGCCCCAGCAGCAGGCCGAGGTCGGAGGGATTTATCGGCGTCGCCTCGACCTTGACCAGGACCTGGTCCGGCCCGGGCTCGGGCAGTTCGGCCTTGGCGAGCGAGAGTTCGAGCTCGCCGGACTTGGCGATCCGGGAACGCAGCTGCAGTCCGGTGGTCTTGGTGGCATCGCTCATGCTCATTCTCCCTCATCGATCCATGAATTGTTTGTTAGCACATCCCGGCCCCGGGGACGCTATGCTCGGGGCCAACCCGCGGAGGCACGCATGGCGAATTGGCAGGCATCGCTCTTGATGCAAACCCTCAGCACCGGGTCGGTGCTCATGGTTCAGCGCGACAAGACAGACGCCAGCGAGGTGCCCACGCTGCACGGCGGCGACACCTTCTACGGCAGCCTGCCCGACGGCGATCCGTTCGGCGGAACCGTGATGGAACGCCACGAGGGCCGGGCGATCGTCGAGGTCAACCAGAAGCGCTACCACCTGCACAAGGCCCAGCCGCACGAGACCAACGACGACGATTTGATCGAGCAGCCGCACGAATACTGGGTCATCGATTGAATCGGAATCATCGGTCCTCTCCGCCGCGTAGCGGGGGAGAGGAAGGGACCCATTGCGAAGCAATGGGGAGGTGAGGTGGTGTCTGCCAAGGACGAGATGGTACTGGCGCAGGCGCCGTTGCCCACCTCACCCTCCCGCGCTACGCGCGGGCCCCTCCCTCTCCCCCCACTTCGTGGGCGGAGAGGGCTTCAAAGCGCTGAGGAGAGAACATGATCGGAGTGAACGGCATGGCGCACGTCATCCTGACCGTCAGCCAGTGGGAAAAGGCGCGCGCCTTCTATGCCGAGCTGCTGCCCTTCCTCGGCCTGACGAAGGTCTATGACGGCAACAACTTCCTCTATCACGTCGGCGGCCGCACGGCGGTCGGCATCCAGCGCTGCGCCGAGGAACACGGCAAGGAGCGGTTCATCGCGAACCGGATCGGGCTGCATCACCTCTGCCTGCGCGCCCGTTCGCGCGACGACGTCGACAAGGTGGCCGAGAAGCTCAGAGCCATGGGCGCCGTCATCGATCGCGGGCCGATCGAGGGCGATTGGGCGCCGGGCTACTACTTCATCGTCTTCGAGGACCCCGACGGCATCCGGCTCGAGGTCAACTTCATCCCGGGCAAGGGCCTGCTGGTCGGCGACAAACCGCTCAGCCCCAGCGACGATCCCGACTGGGATCAGAATCCCCGGCCGGCGTTCTGAGCGAGGCCGCAGGCCCTCACGCTCCCGTCCACGCCCGCCGCGTCGTTGAGAAGGCGAGCAACAGGGAGAACGCCACGATGCCCGTCGCCACGCAGGCATAGAGGCCCGACACGCCCCAGCCGAACTGGTCGAGCGCCAGAAGGCTGCCGCCGGCGGCGATGGTGATGCGGGTGAGGTTGGCCGCGACCGGCCAGAGCATCTCGCCGGTGCCCTGCGAGGCGAAGTAGAGCGCCATGGCCACGCCGAAGAAGCCGTAGGCGGGGCCGACGATGCTGAGATAGTGGCGGCCCGAGGCGAGCGCGCGCGGATCCGATGTGAACAGGCCGAGCCAGAGGTCGGGCCAGAGGGCGACGACGATGCCGATCAGGGCGGTGACGGCGCCCGCCATCAGCGCACCGCTCCAGGCCAGGCGCTGGGCACGGTGGTACTGCCGGGCGCCGATATTGGTGCCGACCAGCGCGGTCAGGGTGGCGCCGATGCCGAAGCTGATCGGAATCAGCATGTATTCGAGCCGGCTGCCGATGCCGTAGCCCGCGATGGCGGCGTCGCCCTCGCGGCCGATCAGGCCGGTGACGACCAGCACCGTGCTGTTGGTCAGGATGACCACGAGGCAGGCGATCAGGCCGACCTTTAGGATGTCGCGGAAGGCACGCCAGCGGAAGCCGTCGCGCGGCCAGCGCAGGCGCACGGCTGCTCTGGGCCCGATCAGCCGGGACAGCATCCAGATCGCGGCGAGGGTGAAGGATATCGTGGCTGCCGTGGCCGGCCCGCGGATGCCAAGCGCGGGCAGGCCGAACCAGCCCAGGGTGAGCGCGCCGGTGAGCGGGATCTGGATCGCGGCCGTGGTGACCAGGGCGAAGCCCGGCGTCTTCATGTCGCCGGTGCCGCGCAGCACCGAGGCCATGGAGTTGGCGATCCACGGCGCGAAGCAGCCGAGGAAGAGCACGGTGGCGAAGGCCTCGGCGCGGTCGAGCGCGCCGCCGCTGCCGCCCAGCGCGCCGTAGATCTGCCGGCCGAAGCCCACGAACACGATGGCGAACAGCGCCGCCATGCCGAGCGCGATGACCAGCGCGTGGGCCGCCGCCGCCTCCGCCGCCGCGCGGTTGCCCGAGCCCAGCGCGCGCGCCACCGAGGAGGAGATGCCGCCGCCCATGGCGCCGGCCGACATCATGCCCAGGGTCATCTGGGTGGGGAACACGAGCGCGAGGGCTGCGAGATCGACGATGCCGAGCCGGCCGACGAACCAGCCGTCGCCGATGCTGACCAGGCTCTGCATGGCCACGTTCAGGACATTGGGAGCGGCAAGGGCCAGGATGGTGGGCACGATAGGCCCGGCCAGCATCATCTGCCGGCGTTCGGCGGGACTCATGATGGCGATCTGTAGCATGCGAACTCGGCCACCCACGCGAGCTTATCTCATGGCGCCATCATTCCAATGTCATCCTGAGCGTAGCGAAGGATCTCATGCCCGTGGCAAGCGGCGATGAGGTCCTTCGCTACGCTCAGAGACGACAGCGGGTGCGCTTGACAACCGCGCGCGATGTTGTGGCCTATGCCTGCCGACTCTCGCAGAGGAGGATCGGCATCGTGTTCATCAAACGGCCCGCGAAAAGTCGTCTTGGATGTGGGAGATCATTTCCCGCCGCGCCGCCGCCCTATAGCGGTGCGAAAAAACTCCCGGTCGTCACGGCGTGCCCACACGCAATTTTGTGGCGTGTTCTTGCAACGGAAAGGAGATGACTCCGCGGCGAGCGGCGTCGGCTGCCAGCCACTGATCGAAATCGCGCAGCGCGCGCGCGCTGAGCGCCTGCTTGCGCTCCTTGCCGCGGAAGGTGCCGTCGATCGGCGGGAACAGGCCGAAATTGACGTTCATCGGCTGGAAGGTCGCGGCATCGGCGCCGCCGGTGATATGGCCGAGCAACGCGCCCATCGCCGTCGTCGCGGGCGGCGCGACGGGCGCCGCGCCCAGCCGTTCGGCGGCGGCGAACCTGCCGGTCATGAGTCCGACGGCGGCGCTCTCGACATAGCCTTCGCAGCCGGTGATCTGGCCGGCGAAGCGCAGCCGCGGCATCGCCTTCAGCCGCAGGGTCGCGTCGAGCAGGCGCGGGCTGTTGAGGAAGGTGTTGCGGTGCAGTCCGCCCAGGCGCGCGAACTCGGCGTTCTGCAGGCCGGGGATGGTGCGGAACAGCCGCGTCTGCTCGCCGTGCTTCAGCTTCGTCTGGAAGCCCACGATGTTCCACAAGGTGCCGAGCGCATTGTCCTGACGCAGTTGCACGACGGCCCATGGCCTCTGCCCGGTGCGCGGATCGCGCAGGCCGACCGGCTTCATCGGCCCGAAGCGCAAGGTCTGCGGTCCGCTCGCCGCGATGACCTCGATCGGCTGGCAGCCGTTGAAGTAGGGCGTGTTGTGCTCCCACTCCTTGAACTCGGTCTTGTCGCCGGCCAGCAGGCCCGCGACGAACGCGTCGTACTCGTCCTTGGTCATCGGGCAGTTGAGATAGTCGGCGCCGTCGCTGGCCGGCCCGCCCTTGTCGTAGCGCGACTGCTTCCAGGCGATCGAGAGATCGATGCTCTCGTGGTGCACGATGGGCGCGATGGCGTCGAAGAAGGCGAGAGACTCCTCGCCGCTCAGGCCGCGGATCGCCTCGGCCAGCGCCGGCGAGGTGAGGGGTCCGGTGGCCACGATCACGCTGTCCCAATCGCCGGGCGGCAGGCCGGCCACTTCCTCGCGCCGCAGCTCGACCAGCGGATGGGCCAGCAGCTCGGCCTGCACGGCGGCCGAAAAGCCGTGGCGATCGACGGCGAGCGCGCCGCCCGCCGGCAGCTTGTGGGCATCGGCGGCGCGCATGATCAGTGAACCGGCGCGGCGCATCTCCTCGTGCAGCAGGCCGACGGCGTTGTTGGCCGCATCGTCGGAGCGGAAGGAGTTGGAGCAGACCAGCTCGGCGAGGTTTTCGGTGAGATGCGCCTCGGTGCCGCGCACCGGCCGCATCTCGTGCAGCACCACGGGCACGCCGGCGGAGGCGAGCTGCCATGCAGCCTCCGAGCCCGCGAGTCCGCCGCCCACGATGTGCACTGTCTTGGCGCTTGACGTCATCCCGTCCAACCTGAAACCGTGCGCCTCCTTACATGGGGGAGCAGGTCATGGCCATCAAGTTTCACAATCCCAAAACGGTGTCGCTGGCGGGCAAGTACAGCCTGGGCGCCGAGGTGCCGCAGGGCGCCCGGCTGTTCTATGTCTCGGGCCAGGTCGGCGTCGATTCGCGCGGCAAGCTGCAGGCCGGCATCGACAAGCAGGTCGAACAGGTCTGGAAGAACATCGCCCAGGTGCTGAAGAGCGCCGGCATGGGTTTCGCCGACATCGTCAAGGTGAACGTCTTCCTGACCGACAGCCGCTTCATCGTTCCCTATCGCACGGTGCGCGACCGCTTCTTCCCGCAGCCGCCCTATCCGGCCTCGACCCTGCTGGTCGTGGCGGGCCTCGCCGATCCCGGCATGCTGGTCGAGGTCGAGGTGGTGGCCGCGAAGTGACGGCGCGCCATGGCTGACTGCCTCAAGGTCGCTCTCGCCCAGCTCAATCCCAAGGTCGGCGACGTTTCCGGCAACCTCGCCAAGGTCCGCGCCGCGCGGGCCGAGGCCAGGAAGCAGGGCGCCGAGCTGGTGCTGACGTCGGAGCTGGTCCTGTCGGGCTATCCGCCCGAGGACCTGGTGCTGAAGCCCGCCTTCCAGAAGCGCTGCCACGAGGCGGTCGAGGCCCTGCGCGCCGACACGATGGACGGCGGACCGGCGCTGTTCGTCGCCACGCCGTGGCGCGAGGGCGACAAGCTGCACAACGCGCTCATCTGCCTCGACAAGGGCGAGATCATCGGCAAGCGCTTCAAGGTCGACCTGCCGAACTACGGCGTGTTCGACGAGAAGCGCGTGTTCGCGCCCGGGCCCGATGCCCGGGCCGCTGGTGTTCAAGGGCGTGCGCATCGGCGTGCCGATCTGCGAGGACGTGTGGACGCCCGACGTCGTGGAGTGCATCTCCGAGACCGGTGGCGAGATCCTGCTGGTGCCCAATGGCTCGCCGTATGAAGTGGGCAAGACCGACGTGCGCGTGCAGCTCGGCGTCCATCGCGTGGTCGAAAGCGGGCTGCCGTTCGTCTACGTGAACCAGGTCGGCGGTCAGGACGAGTTGATCTTCGACGGCGGTTCGTTCGTGCTGGGCGCCGATCGTGCGCTCAAGGCCAAGCTCGCCTCGTTCCGCGAGGAGGTGGCGACGGTCGAGTTCCGCCGGGGTCCCGGCGGCTGGGAGTGCCTGTCGGCGAAGATCGCGCCCGAGCTCTCCGACATCGAATCGATCTACCAGGCGATGATGCTCGGCCTGCGCGACTACGTGAACAAGACCGGCTTCCCCTCGGTGGTGATCGGCCTCTCGGGCGGCGTCGACTCCGCCCTCACGGCCGCCGTCGCCGCCGACGCGCTGGGCCCCGGGCGCGTGCACACGCTGATGATGCCGTCGCCCTACACCAGCGCCCATTCGCTGGAGGACGCCAAGGCCTGCGCCCAGGCGATCGGCATCAGGTACGAGGTCGTCAGCATCGAGCCGGCGATGGAGGCGTTCCGCAAGATGCTGTTGCCGCTGTTCGGCAACCGCAAGGAGGACGTGACCGAGGAGAACATCCAGAGCCGAGCCCGCGGCGTCACCTTGATGGCGGTGTCGAACAAGCTGGGCGGCATGGTGGTGACGACGGGCAACAAGTCGGAGATGGCGGTGGGCTACGCCACGCTCTATGGCGACATGTGCGGCGGCTTCAACGTGCTGAAGGACGTCTACAAGACGACGGTGTTCGAGCTTTGCCGCTGGCGCAACGCGCACCTGCCCGAGGGTGCGCTGGGCCCCAAGGGCAAGGTGATCCCCGAGCGCATCATCGCCAAGCCGCCGTCGGCCGAGCTCAAGGCCGACCAGAAGGACGAGGACTCGCTGCCGCCTTACCCCGTTCTCGACGCCATCCTGAAGGGCTTGATCGAGCGGGACCTCGGCGCCGAGGAGCTGGCCGGCGAAGGCCAGGATCCCGCGGTCGTCAATCGCGTCTGGCGGCTGCTCGAGGGCGCCGAGTACAAGCGCCGTCAGGCGCCGCCCGGCGTCAAGATCACCTCGCGCCTCATCAGCAAGGAGCGGCGCTATCCGATCGTCAACGGCTTTCGCGGGTAGGTTCCATGCTCATCGCCCAGATCACCGACATGCACCTCAAGCCGCCGGGCGAGCTTCTGTACAAGCGCATCGACACCGCGGGCTTTCTCGAGCGCGCGGTCGCGCACGTGGCCGCGCTCGATCCCGCGCCCGACATCGTGCTCGCCACCGGCGATCTGGTGGATGGCGGCAAGCCCGAGGAATACGCGCTGTTGCGCCGGCTCCTGGCGCCGCTCGCCATGCCGGTCTACCTGATCCCGGGCAATCACGATTCGCGCGATGCCATGCGGGCGGTCTTTCCCGATCATGCCTACCTGCCCAAAAGCGGCTTCCTGCAGTACACGATCGAGAACCTGCCGGTGCGCTTGATCGCCCTCGATACGCTCGTGCCGGGCCAGGGCTATGGCGCGCTCTGCGCCGAGCGCCTCGATTGGCTCGAAGCGCGGCTGGCCGAAAGCGACCGGCCGACGGTGCTCTTCATGCACCATCCGCCGTTCGATTGCGGCATCGACGCCTTCGACGGGTATCGGATGTCGGAGGGTGAGCCGCGGCTGGCCGAGCTGGTGCGCCGCCACGGCAACGTCGAGCGCGTGATGTGTGGCCACGTCCATCGCCCGATCCAGGTGCGCTGGGCCGGCACCATGGCCTCGATCGCGCCCAGCACGGCGCACCAGGCGACGCTCGACCTTCACGACAACGCACCGCTGTCGATGATGATGGAGCCGCCCGGGATCGCGCTTCACCTGTGGCGCCCGGGCACCGGTCTGGTCACGCATGTGAGCTACATCGGAACCTACGAGGGTCCGCGTCCGTTTCGCTCTACATAATGACTGTCGCGCAATCCCGGCTCGGCGAGCGGCTGAGCCTGCGAGGCCTTTTCAAACGCCTCGGACCCGGCGTGATCACCGGGGCAGCGGACGACGATCCCAGCGGCATCGCGACCTACTCCCAGGCGGGCGCCCAGACCGGCTTCAGCCTCCTGTGGGCCGTGGTGCTGACCTGGCCGCTGATGGTGGCGGTGCAGTCCGTCAGCGCGCGCATCGGCAGGGTCACCGGCCGCGGCCTCGCCGGCAATATGGTGCAAGTCTTTCCGCGCAGCGTCGTGGCCGGCCTGGTCCTGCTGCTGTTCATCGCCAACACCGTCAATCTCGGCGCCGATCTTGCCGCCATGGGCGTGGCGGCGAAGATGATCGTGGGCCGCGGCAGTCCTCATTTCTATACGCTGGCCTTTGCGCTCTTCTCGCTGCTGGCCGTCGTGTTCGTTCCCTACCACCGCTATGTCGGCCTGCTGAAGTGGCTGACCTTCTCGCTGTTCGCCTATGTTGGCGTGGTGTTCACCGTCAAGATCGACTGGCATGCGGTGCTGGCGGGCGCATTCGTGCCGAAAGTCGAGATGTCGGGCGAGGCGGTGACCCTGGTCGTGGCGGTGTTCGGCACCACCATCAGCCCCTATCTCTTCTTCTGGCAGAGCTCCCAGGAAGTCGAGGACGAGGAGGCTGATCCCGAAGCGGGTCCCCTGATCGAGCGGCCCGAGCAGGCCGACCGCGAGCTCAATCGCATCGGCTGGGAGACCTGGCTGGGCATGGCGCTTTCCAATGGCGTCGCGTTCTTCATCATATTGACCACGGCCGTGACGCTGCACGCCGCCGGCAAGACCGACATCCAGACGGCCCAGCAAGCCGCCGAGGCGCTGAAGCCGATCGCCGGCGAATTCGCGTTCTTCCTGTTCAGCATCGGCCTGATCGGCACCGGCCTGCTGGCCATCCCGATCCTGGCGGGCTCCGCGGCCTACGCGGCGGCCGAAGCCCGCGGCTGGCGCTCCGGTCTGGAGCGTCCGCTGAACGAAGCGCTGCCGTTCTATATCGTCATCGCCGTCGCCATCGTCCTCGGCATCGCCGTCGACTGGATGCCCTTCGAGCCGATCGAGGCTTTGGTCTGGAGCGCGGTGCTGAACGGCGTCATCGTCGTGCCGATCATGGCGGCGATGATGATCGTGGCCACCCGGCGCAAGATCATGGGCGACTTCGTCGCCTCGCCCTGGCAGGTCGTGCTCGGCTGGGGGGCGACGGCAGTCATGGCGGCGGCGGCGATCACCATGTTCGTGCTGATGTAAGATGCGCTCGGCCTATCGCGAGGTCCGGCGATCGAACTTCGCCGTGCCGACGCTTCCCACCCCGGTCCGCGGCACCATGATCTGATTCGGATTGACCATTACGAATTCTAGCAGTCTGCTGAAGAACCTATCGGTTTTTCGGGATTGATGATTCCATAGCGCAGTTTTGGCTGTGGAGCATGTGGGCGATGCGTGGTGAGTTTCGAGATCAAGGTGGATTGTTTTCCTACGTCGATCCCGAGGATCGCATTCCGGCAGGGCATCCATTGCGCAAGGTGCGGGCGCTGGTTCGTGAAGTGTTGAAGGATCTGAGCCGCAGCTTCAGCAAGCTTTATTCGCCTGAAGGCCGGCCCTCGATCCCGCCGGAGCAGCTGTTGAGCGCCCTGCTGCTGCAGGTGCTCTACGGCATCCGGTCGGAGCGGCTGCCGATCGAGCAGCTCGACTACAACCTGCTGTTCCGCTGGTTCGTCGGGCTGTCGCCCGACGATCGGGTGTGGGACGCGACCACCTTCACCAAGAACCGCGAGCGCCTGCAGCAGGGCGAGGTGTTCGACAGGTTCATGGCCAAGCTGCTGGGCCATCCCAAGGTCAAGCCGTTGCTGTCGGACGAGCACTTCTCGGTCGACGGCACGCTGATCGAGGCGTGGGCTTCGCACAAGAGCTTCAAGCCCAAGGATGCCGACAAGGGCGATGACGGCTCCAACTTCCATGGCCAGAAACGCAAGAACGATACCCATGCCTCGACCAGCGATCCCGACGCCAAGCTCTATCGCAAGGCAGCCGGCCGCGAGGCGAGGCTGAGCTACATGGCCCACGTGGTCATGGAGAACCGCAATGGCCTGGCCGTCGCCGGCAAGCCACGGTGCGGTGAGCCGATCGTGACAAGAGCGGCCAGGAAGGTCATGGTCTTCCAGCGGCCGTATGGCGCTTTGCCTGGCAACCGTTGTCCGCACGGCGCCCACCCGCGAAGCGGCACCATGTTGGTTTTGGTCCAGGTTCCGTCGATGAAGACCAGGCGCGCGGGGTCGATGCGGTTCTGATAGGCCATCCACTGCAGGCGCCGCCGCGCTACATCCGGCCGGTCGCGCTCGCTGGCGACCAGCGTCTTTTTTTATAAGTGAGCTTCTCGCTGTGAACGAAGTTCCGGTAGTCGACCTGCAAGCCACGCGCGGCCAGCTCGCCGACCAAGCCTCGCAGGGTGAAGTCCTGCCCCCGACAACGCTCGAGCAGCCAGTCTCGGTGCCGACCAATGATCTTCTTCGGCCGGCAGCCTCCCATCGGCTTGGCTGCCATACTGCCCGTCTCGCGGAACCGGCGAAGCCAGTCGATCGCCGTCTTGATGCCTATCCCAAAGCGCTCGGCCGCCTGCCGGCGTGACAAGCCTTCCTGTTCAACCGCCTGCACCACCCGCTCACGAAGGTCCATCGAATAGGGTCGAGCCATCCTTGCTGGCCTCCTGCCCAGCCAGCATCTTGAATCACTTCTCGACCCTCTTGGGAATCCCCTTCCGATTTCAGAACTCAATTCATCCCGCTCTAACAGTTTGCTGAAAAACCTTCGAATTTGAAGTTTTCTTGGGGCCGGACGAGGCTTTGATTGATCGAGAGTGCGTCGTTTTGGCCGAGCGTAGTCGCCGGGACGGAGTGCGGTCTCAAGCGGCGATGAGCTTGGGAATGCGGACGAGATTGTAGGCGATGAGGTTGAGCATGAAGTCGGCGCCGACGGCGGCGGTGCCTCGATGCTTGGTCTTGCGCATGGTGCCGTGCTGTTTGCCCCCACCGAAGATGCACTCGACCATGGCGCGGCACGACTGGGAGAAGCGGTAGCCGACGTGCCGGGTGGTGCGCTTGTCGATGGCGCTGGTGCGGCGGCGGCCGGTCTTGGTCAGGGCATCGTTCTGGGCGACGTGCGGCGTGACGTTGAAGCGGCGCAGGGCGATGACGTGGTCGCGGCAGTCGTAGGCCTTGTCCTCGCCGACCGTGATGCGGCGGCCCCGTCGTCGGGCCTTGCGCTTGAGCAAGGCCTCCGAGGCGCGCCGCTCGGCCGTGCCGTTGGCGTGGCTGACCTTGCCGGCGACGGCCAGGCCATTGCGGTTCTCCATGACCACGTGGGCCATGTAGCTCAGCCTCGCCTCGCGGCCGGCTGCCTTGCGATAGAGCTTGGCGTCGGGATCGCTGGTCGAGGCATGGGTATCGTTCTTGCGTTTCTGGCCATGGAAGTTGGAGCCGTCATCGCCCTTGTCGGCATCCTTGGGCTTGAAGCTCTTGTGCGAAGCCCACGCCTCGATCAGCGTGCCGTCGACCGAGAAGTGCTCGTCCGACAGCAACGGCTTGACCTTGGGATGGCCCAGCAGCTTGGCCATGAACCTGTCGAACACCTCGCCCTGCTGCAGGCGCTCGCGGTTCTTGGTGAAGGTGGTCGCGTCCCACACCCGATCGTCGGGCGACAGCCCGACGAACCAGCGGAACAGCAGGTTGTAGTCGAGCTGCTCGATCGGCAGCCGCTCCGACCGGATGCCGTAGAGCACCTGCAGCAGCAGGGCGCTCAACAGCTGCTCCGGCGGGATCGAGGGCCGGCCTTCAGGCGAATAAAGCTTGCTGAAGCTGCGGCTCAGATCCTTCAACACTTCACGAACCAGCGCCCGCACCTTGCGCAATGGATGCCCTGCCGGAATGCGATCCTCGGGATCGACGTAGGAAAACAATCCACCTTGATCTCGAAACTCACCACGCATCGCCCACATGCTCCACAGCCAAAACTGCGCTATGGAATCATCAATCCCGAAAAACCGATAGGTTCTTCAGCAGACTGCTAGAGCGGACTTGGCCAGCGTCTCTCAGTATGTCGGAAAAGCCAAATCGGAAAATAGACAGGCTCGTGAATAGGGCCGCTCCCCGCAGGGTTGCTGCGATTGCAACAGAAGTTTCAGCTTGCCTACAGAAATATCCATGCGCAGGATAGTCGTGCAGTGTCGCCATGTCCCGCAGGGTGCTTGGCGCGGCCGCCGGAAGTGTTCGGGTTGTGTGCCAAGATGACCGATCTGCAGCACTTGCTGGAAGAAATTGGACTAGCTCAATATGCTGACTTGTTTGTCAAGAATGACATTGATTGGGAAGTTTTGCCGGAACTGACTGAGCACGACTTAGAAAAGCTCGGTGTTTCTCTGGGACACCGGAAAAAACTAATAAAGGCAATACAGGCTTCTTGCACCGCGCCGCAGTCCTCTCACAGGCTACCACCGCCCGCGGCAACCGTTAGTGCCGAAAGGCGCCACCTAACTGTGCTCCTATGCGATCTCGTGGGTTCGACATCGCTGTCTACACGGCTCGACCCGGAAGATCTCGGTAAAATCCTTTTCGAGTTCCAGCGTTGTTGCGACAACGCCATTCGCCGCTATGACGGGCAGATTGCACGCCTTATGGGTGACGGAGTTCTCGCCTACTTCGGCTTTCCAACAGCTCACGAGGATGATGCCGAACGTGCGGTAAGAGCGGCTCTGGAGATGGTCGAAACCATTTCAGCTTTAACCATCCCAATCGCAAAAAGGCTTGAGGTACGGATCGGCATTGCAAGCGGCCTCGTGCTCGTCGGTGACCTGATCGGAGACGGTGCCGCGCGTGAGTTCGCGATTATCGGTGATGCGCCAAACCTGGCGGCGCGCTTGCAGGGCTTAGCCGAGCCCGGCCAGGTACTTATCGCTCCACGCACTCGGCTCCTGCTTGGTAGGCTATTTGAACTTGCCGATCTCGGTGATCATAACTTGAAGGGATTTGAGCGGCCCATTCATGTATGGAGAGTCCTGGCGGCGGGTTCGGCATCGAGTTGCTTTGAGGCGCGCACTTCTTTTGAGCTGACGCCCCTGATCGATCGTCAAGCCGAACTGCGCCTTTTGCAGAAACAGTATGGCAAGGCAAAGCGCGGCAAAGGCCAGGTCGTCCTGATCTCCGGCGAAGCCGGTATCGGCAAGTCTCGACTTATCGTGGCGCTCCGAACTCGACTGGCCAAAGAGAGATACGGCTTCATACCGTTTCAGTGTTCGTCGTATCATACGAGCAGCGCGCTACATCCAATCATTCGTTACCTGGAGCACGCCGCCGGCATAACTCGCGATTCCGCACCGGCGATCAAATTGGATGGGCTGGAGGATCTGGTACGCCGGACAACAGAGCAAACCAAATCGATCGTTCCCCTCCTGGCCGCGCTGCTGTCGATTCCGACCGGGGATCGCTACCCCCAACGAGAACTCACGCCCGAGCAGCTGAAGAACCAAACATTCAGCGCTATCCTCGCTCTGCTGCAGGCCAGTACAGAGCAACAGCCCGCAATTCTCGTATTCGAAGACGTGCATTGGGCAGATCCAACGTCCCTCGACCTGCTCGAGCAAATCCGCGACAATGTCAAGAATTGGCGGATGCTGGCTATTCTATTGCAACGTCCGAATCTTGCTTTCCCTTGGGCCGAACAGCCACACGTAACCTCATTAACGGTCAATCGATTGGACCGGGTGCAGGTGTCTTCGATGGTCCAATCCCTGACCAAGGGCAAGCTTCTGCCGCGGACCACAACAGATCAGATCTTGGCCAAGACGGACGGCGTGCCACTCTTCGTCGAGGAAATCACAAAAGCGGTCCTTGAAAGCGCAGTTGGCGGATCAAACGAAGGACGCTCTGGCACACAGTCTACGCTGCTGGTGCCGGATACATTGCATGATTCGTTGATGGCTCGTTTGGACCAGCTCGCGCCGGTAAAGACGGTCGCTCAGATCGCTGCCGTGATCGGCCGTGAATTCTCCTTCGAGCTGTTGAAGGCGACGGCCCCATTCCCGGAAAGTGACGTTCAATCAGCGATCGATCGCCTGCTCTCATCTGATCTGGTGTTCCAGAGCAGCAACTTGGGCGGCCCGAGTTTCTCCTTCAAGCATGCCCTCCTTCGGGACGAGGCCTATGCGAGCATACTTCATGGTCAACGCCGCAAGCTGCATGGAACGATCGCGGAAGTTCTTTGCAGGGATTTCCCGGAAATTGCGGCTACAGCCGCCGAGATCGTCGCACAGCATTATGCCGAAGCCGGCAAAGCCAAACTGGCGATCGACTATTGGATAGAGGCTGCTCGGCAAGCCAGTGTACGATCCGCTTTCGTCGAAGCAGGCACTCACCTCCAAATGGCTCTCAAGCGGCTGGTCGATCTTCCGGCAGACGCCGAACGTGATAATCTTGAGTTGCAACTACAGCGGTCGTTGGGGAATGCGTTCGCCGCGGCGAAGGGGTTTGCCGCCGCCGAAACCGTTGAGGCCTATAAGCGGGCGCTTGAGCTATGCAGCAGTGCCCAGAGCTCTGCCCAGAGATTTGCAGCGCTCAACGGGATAGTTGCCTTCCATATCACGCGAGGCGACTTCGAGCAGTCTCGGAGTTTGGCAGAGGATTTATTGACACTGGCCGAGCAGCAGGACGATCCGATGCCCAAACTGATGGGCCATCGTGCTCTCGGTCAGGCTCTGTTCCTGATTGGCGAATTGGCCCCCGCCCATGACCATCTGAGCAACTCGCTCAAATTGTACGATGCTACGCATCACGGATCACTTGCGCCGCTCTTTTCGCAGACTTATCTGGCGCTTGCGTCCACGCTGCTCGGAGAAATCGATCGTGGGTTGGCATTTGGCCAAGCCGCGGTGCACCTCGCCGAACAGTTGCGGCATCCACATAGTCTTTGCAATGCGCTTGCGTTCCGGGCGGGAGCGCACGTGCTGTGTGGAGATCCGGAGGCAGCTTATCCAGTTGCCGAACGAACGGTCATGTTGGCTTCCGAGTATGCGTTTCCGCTTTGGCTGGCTGGTGGCCGGATGCTGCGAGGCTGGGCAAGTTGCAATCTCGGAAATGTGAAAGAGGGCCTTCCTGAGCTTCACAGGAGTGTGAAAGCGCTGGAAGCGACGGGTGCGCTGATCTGGGTACAGTTCGCTCGCTACCTCCTGGCACAGGCTTTCGCCAAAGCAGAGCAACTCACCGATGCCATGAAGCTCGTGGATCAGACGTTGCTGACGGTAGCTGCGACCAACGGACGCTGGTACGAGGCCGAGCTTCATCGGCTGAAGGCTGACTTGCTCGTTGGTACAGGCGGCTCCCCTGCGGCCGCGGAAGCCTGTTACAAAAGAGCGATGGCCGTCGCTGTGCGGCAGGGAGCGCGCCTGTGGCAGCTGCGCGCCGCAAACGCCCTTGTCGGGCTATGGTGCACTCAGGGCAGGATCCGGGAAGCGCACGCTTTGTTGGCTCCGCTGGCGGCAAGCTTCGACGAGAAGATTATGATCCCTGACCTGCAGCGGGCGAAGGCTCTCCTCGCCGAAACCGC
Source organism: uncultured Alphaproteobacteria bacterium (assembly GCA_963843185.1). GTDB lineage: Bacteria > Pseudomonadota > Alphaproteobacteria > Reyranellales > Reyranellaceae > Reyranella. The sequence goes on along the minus strand of CAWJJJ010000019.1, from coordinate 133,907 downwards.
ATAAGGATGACGTGCAACGCACGTCAGCCGGCGAAACAGCTCGGCGGGGCACGCCAGCCCGGGCTCTGCTCTTCAGGGCCAATTCTCAGGTAATCTCGTCAGGAACCGGTTCGCGCAACGGTACACGGTTCAATTCATGCCGGTATTTGCTCATCTCACGGTAGATCGTCTTCCGGACCCTGTTCACCGCCCCCAACGGCCTGTGCTCAGGCAGGCAATGCCAGGGATTGAAGGAAAGGTGCTCACATAAGTGACCGCGAGAAGCGGAGCTGAGGTTTTGCACCGGAATAATGATCATGGCCATGTGAATGGGTGGCGAAACGGACTCCTTCCATTCGGTCAAGGTGTCCTCGACTGGGGTGCGATGATCCACGTAGCGTTGAATAAAGAAGTCAAACTTTATTTCCCGGCTTGAAAGGACGTCCTGCATGTTCTTCTTCAAAGACAAATGCGGGTCCACAAGCTTCGCGATCCGGGTGCCAACACTGGGCCATTCTTCGATGCACGGTTTCGCGGAAAACTTGATGGCAAGCCTTTCGGCGTCAACTCCGAGCCGATATGCGGTCATGGACCAGTATTTGGAAAATAACGGATTGGTTATCCAGGTCCCATTAACTCTGACGGCGCGAACGATTTCCCGCAGCTTCAGTTCGGGAATGGCCAAAAATTGCCGCAAGTAGCCGCCCCTATGAAACTTCACAAGGCTGTTCTTGTATCTCAAGAGATCATCGACAAAGAAGCTCGGGTTGTTGGCCATGACGAAATCCTGGGTCCTCCGTTCGTCATCCAGCAGCTTCGGACCATCGACGCCCATGAGCTTGATGGCCATGCCTCGCGCATCCGGCAGGCGAGGACTCAGCACCTCCGAATTGCCGTTGGAAAAGCGGATCCAGGCGTTGAATTCTGTGCCGGTCCTCGCAAAGACACCGTGTTGCAGCTCTGGACGAATGTTGGAGTCAACCCGAAAAATGGCTCTTACACAGCCGGTATCCTGGGCGTGAGCATCACGCAATGCAGGACAACGTCCCTCCTCAAAACGCCGGCCAACAAATCGACGGATGATTTCGGTTATCTCCTCTGCGAATCGCCGTTCGGTGTCCTTGTCATTCATGTAGAATTGTTCGCCCAGTGCGGCGTCGATTGCGTCATCGTCGTGCGTTGCAGGGTTCATCTATGAGCCCTAAAGTGCGAAACGGTACACCCGCCAAGCGTACCGGCAGCGGGTAGAAGATGCCAGTCCCATTGATGCCGCGGCCATTGCGGTGGTTGGCATGGTTCTGATTCTGGTGCAGCAGCCTATGATCGGATTCCAGGTCAGGATCCATCAGCATAAGCTGGCGTCGTGCCCGCCTGCCTCGGCCCAATGGGGTGTGATGCAGCTTTTCGGACAACACCGACGTTCCGGGGTATCAAGGTAGTGTGGCGCGCTCTCGCTGACAAGATTTTGTGTCACGGCGGTCAAGGGTTGATGCATGGGCCGTCGCGAACGAAAGGTTGAGCACTAGGGCAACGCCAACATCATGACCAAGCAGGCATCGGGTTCGGCAAAGATCGATCCGCTAATGGCGGCGTTCAATGCGATTGCCCTGATGGTGACGAAGCCTCATTCATCACAGCCGAATGTATTCTGGATTTAGATGCCGCACGCGCTCTGCGAGACACAGCGCACCATTTGCGGCTGCCGATGGCGGCAGTACTAGTTATCCAACGTTGCGGTGTGCTAGTGCGAACTGGTTCGTAACCACGGCCCAGTGGAGTGTCTACATGGCGAAGAAAGTAGCGAAGCGCGCGCGTTGGACTAAGCCTTTGCTCAAGGAGTTGCGAAGACATTCGAAGGCAAGAACGCCCGTCGCCAAAATAGCAAAGCAGATGAAACGAACCGAAGGCGCTCTGCGGCAGCAGGCCCTGAAGATGGGCATCGGCCTTGGGCATCAGCGCTAGTCAGGGTTGTCGAGAAACGCGCTCAAGAGATCGAGCAGCGCTGCGCGCCTATACGGAAGGAATACCTCGTGATCACCCTATATTCCTACCCTGAACTCTCCGGCGTCGCCGATAATAACGGTTACGGCCTCAAAGTATTTGCGTTCCTCAGATTGGCCGGCATGGTCTTCACACAGGAGCACGTCTTCGACGCTTCCGCAGCACCGCGCGGCCAACTGCCCTACATTGTAGACGACGGGGAGGAGATCGGCGACAGCGATACGATTATTGCTCATCTCATCGCCAAATATCGCCTGAGCATAGACGATGGACTAACTCCCAGGCAGCGCGACACCAATCATCTGATCCTGCGCATGCTCGATGACCTCTACTGGGTGATGTCCTACTCGCGCTGGAAGGACGAGCAGTATTGGCCGTTCTTTTTTGAGATGCTGATTCGGGAGCATCCACGTCTGGCCGAAACCAGGCTACGCAAGGCGCAAGAATTTAATTCCCAGCGATACTTTTATCAAGGCATCGGCCGCTACTCGCCAGCCGCGGCCTACGCGCGGGAACTCGCAGATCTGCAAGTGTTAGCGAACCTCATCCCCGCGAGTGAGTATGTCAGAGGTGGCTCGGTTTGTTTGAACAGTTTCGCGGGCTTTCTAAGTGGAGCCTCTGCCGGGGTTAGGCCGCCGCGAGTAGCGGCGGCCGGTTGAAGTACGCCCGATCCGGCGGTTGCCGGTCAAAACTCGAATGCGGTCGACGCGAGTTGTAGAAGGCGATGTATCTGCCGAGTGAGCCGCGTGCGTCGCTCACCGTGTCGTAGGCGCGCAGGTAGACCTCCTCGTATTTGATCGTTCGCCACAGCCGCTCGACGAAACAGCCGCTCGACGAACACGTTGTCACGCCACGCCCCTTTGCCGTCCATGCTAATCGCGATCCCCTTGGCGAGCAGCGCGCCGGTGAACTCGGCACTGGTGAACTGACTGCCCTGATCGGTGTTGAAGATCTCCGGTGTGCCGTAACGCGACAGAGCTTCCTCCAGTGCCTCGACGCAGAACGCCGCCTCCATCGTGATCGACAGCCGCCATGCCAGAACCCGGCGGCTGAACCAGTCGACAACGGCCGCCAGATACACGAAGCCGCGCGCCATCGGGATATACGTGATGTCCATGGCCCACACCTGGTCGGGCCGTGTGACCGCCAGTTTGCGCAGCAGATACGGGTAAATCTTGTGCCCGGGTGCCGGTTTGGACGTGCTCGGCCGGCGATACAGCGCCTCGATCCCCATGCGCTTCATCAGCGTTGCGACGTGCAGGCGCCCGACCGCGAAGCCTTCGCCAGCCAGCAGGTCGCGCAGCATCCGGCTGCCGGCGAACGGGAAGTTCAGGTGCAGTTCGTCGATCCGGCGCATGACGACGAGATCGGATGCCCAATGCCAGAGCCTGCCGGGCCACCGGCAGATCATGCGATCGATCGATCATCGCTTTGCGCTCACAACGCCCGCCTTGCCGAGCGCTCCTTCCAAAAAATCGTTCTCCAGTGTCAGCTCCCCAATCTTGGCATGCAGAGCCTTCAGGTCGACAGCCGGTTCACGACGTCGGGCTCCGTTATCGAACACACCGGCAGCGCCCTCCAAAAGCTGCGCTTTCCATTGCGTGATCTGATTCGGATGAACGTCAAATCGTTGCGCAAGGTCCGACAGCGTCATCTCGCCCTTCAACGCCGCCAACGCCACTCTCGCCTTGAAGGCCGCTGTGTGGTTCCGCCGTGTCCGTCTGCCCATGATAGCTCCTGATCCTCGGCCATCCTGGCCGTCGTCAGGCAGAAACTCCACTTAGCCCACTGTGCAGATTTCCCGAGCCACCTCTGAGACCGCCGAGACAAAGCGGACATTAACTAGGGTGAAAACCCAATAAATCTGTTGAGGTTAGAATCGGTTGCCGATTCTCTGCGGTCAAGAGGAGCAGAGAAGATGCGGAGTAACTTGTTCTGGCTGAGCGACGAGCAGTGGGCGGGCATCGCGCCGCTGCTACCGACGGACGTGCGGGGCAAAGATCGCGCAGATGATCGGCGGGTTATCAGCGGCATCCTGCATGTGCTGAGGAGCGGCTGCCGATGGTGCGATTGTCCGCCCGAGTACGGCCCGCCAACGATCGCGTCAAGGGCGAGGTCCCGGTTCCCGACTACGAGCCGCTGACGCAGGAAGCAGCCGACGCGCATCGATTCCTTTCCCCGCTTCGTCAAGCCCCGGCTCGGCGCCGGTTCGCGCGGCGTCGCCAAGATCGAACGCCGCGAGGATCTTGAGAAGCAGCCCAAAGACGGCTCGGTGATGCTGCAGGAGTACCTGCCGGGCGAGGAATTCTCGGTCGACGTCTATGTACGGTGCGACGGCATCGTCGTGGGAGCGGTGCCGCGCGAGCGCATGAAGGTCGATTCCGGCATCGCCGTCGCGTCGCGCACAGTGAATTCACCCGAGGTCGATCCAGGCGGCCATACGGACGGCGGAGATCATCGGCATCCGCTGCGTCGCCAACGTGCAGTTCAAGCGGGCAGCTGACGGATGTTCAAGCTGCTCGAAGTTAACCCGCGCTTCCCGGGTACCCTGCCGCTGACGACGGCGGCCGGCATCGACATGCCCAGGCTGATGATCGACGAGGCGATGGGCAGGCCCGTGCCGGACCGGCTGCTGCCGTTCAAGGAACTGATGGTCGTGCGCTACTGGACCGAGCATTATTTTGATCCCCGGGAGTGGAAGGCGCTGTGCCGCCCGCAGCTGACCTGGCTCGTCCGCCACGGCCAAAGCACCTCGAACGCTGGCCTCCCGGGACCGGGCATGGCGAGGTGCCGCTGACAGCGCTCGGGCTCGAGCAGGCGCACGAAGTCGCGCGCCGTGTCGAGCGGCAGCCCGACCTGCTGATCGTGTCGCCGTTCCTGCGTGCACAGGTGACTGCCGATCCGATTCGCGCGCGGTGGCCGTCGACGCCCTGCGAAACCTGGCCGATCCAGGAGCTCACCTATCTCAGCCCTGCGCGATGCCGGGGCACGACCGCCGCTGCGCGCCGGCCTTGGGTCGAGGAATATTGGCAACGTTGCGATCCGGACTATCGCGACGGGCCGGACGCCGAATCCTTCCGGGCTTTTGCGGGCAGGCTCGGCGACTTTCACCACCGCCTGCTGGCGTTCGACGGTGGCTTCGTGATCGCCGTGGGACACGGACAGTTTTTCCGCGCCTACCTGATGGCGCGGATCGAGGGCTTTGCCGGAACGGCGGACTGGATGAAGAGATATAGGTCGGCTGAAGCCGCCCGGCCAATGGCCAATGGCGAAGTCATAGAACTGGGAAGCGATTTGATGACGTAGGCGCATTCCGTGCGGGCTACGATTGCAGCATGGCGATCCAGTGGCACCTTCAAATGCCTCTGGCGATAGCCATCGACAGCGCTAAGCCCGCTACAGCTTCTGCAGGGGCGCCAAGGACAGCCCTGTCTGTGATTCGGCGTGCAATTTTGACGCCCTGATGGAGCGCGCCCCTGTTGCCGGACAGGTCGAGACCGCAGGATTGACCCGTGGGCGAGGCTTTCGAAGGATGGAAGCCAATGCCCAGACACCGCTCCCACAGCATCGAATTCAAGCGCCAGGTGGCACAGGAATTCATCGGCGGATCAGGTTCCGGGACACGCGCCTTTGACGACGATGCCAAGGCCGCCGAGCTGCTTCAGGAACAGCAGGCACGGATCGCCGCCCTTGAACGGCTGGTTGGCCGCCAGGCGCTCGAGCTGGAGTTTTTAAAAAAGGAGATGCGCTCCGTTCGGTCGGGTTCGTCTATGTCGCGATCATCCTGGATGCCTGGTCACGCAAGGTCGTAGGCTATGCGATCGGCCGATCAATCGACGCCAGGTTGGCGATCGCAGCCCTCAAAACCGCCATCGCTCGCCGTCGACCACCGCGCGGATGCATTCACCATTCCGATCGCGGATCGCAATACGCTGCCGAGCCCTACCGGAAGATCCTAGCTCGCCATGGCTTGGTCAGTTCGATGGGGCGCCGAGGCAATCCCTACGACAATGCCAAAGCCGAGAGCTTCATGAAGACGTTGAAGGTTGAGACCGTTTACCTGATGGCCTACGAGACCTTCGACGATGTCGCAACAGACGTTCCGCGTTTCATCGAGGAGGTCTATAACGCCCGACGACTACATTCCGCCTTGGGCTATGTCAGCCCGAACCGCTTTGAGGATCAACACGCCCCGTCCACGGTCAAAACTGCCGCCTGATCCTGTCCGCCAACAGGGGCGCACTCCAAAAGGGGTGGTTTTCGCGTCCAATTCTGCCCCCCACCCCTGGTGGCTGTGCCAGTGTCGCTTCCTTTTGAGCCTTTGTTGGCTCTTGGAAGGGGCGTTTTTCGAGCAGCGGCGGGCGATCAAGGTTGAACTGGGGCCTAATTCGCGCATGTTGAAAGCATCGGTCGCTAGCGGCCCGGCTTCCTCTGCAAGCGATGGATAGCGCCAGCCACCGGGTCGGTAAAGGCGAGCGTCGCCACGTAGTCGTTGTGCAGCAGGCGTTGCAGCGCGTCGAGGCGCGCGCTGCTCGCCACCATGCCGGTCGCGACCTCGAGCTGGGAAAGGTCCATGTCCCACAGGCGCACGACCAGCACGTCGTAGCCCAACTCCAGGGCACGATCGATCTGATGCCGAAGGTCGGCGACCTGCCGCTCGTCGCTCCAGTCGGGCTGGCGCAACACCTGCCCGGTGAAGCCGATCCACTTGAACTTGGGACGCGCCTGGGGGGCTGGCCCCAGCGCGTTGGTGCCGGGCTCGGCGTTGCCCCAATGCAGCGAGCCGTAGACCATGGCCCAGTCGAAATCGTGCATCAGGTACACGGTGCGCGCCGGATCGGCCTCGCGCTCCAGGTGCTCGATGGCCTGCCGCCATCTCGTGTCCAGGCCCCGCAATGGCGCCAGGCTCCAGACATTGTAGACGAGCAGCGCCACTGTCAGCCCGGCCAGAACGGCGAGGCCCCTCCGGCCCCAGCGCTGCCGCACGGCGACCAGGACCAGCGCCCAGGCCACCGTCAGCCAGGCCATGACGTTGATCTGCATCTGCGGGTCCTGCGGCTGCGAATAGAGGTTGAAGACCTCGCCCGCCACGAAGGTGATGCCGAAGACCGCCGCTAGCGCCCTCGCGCGAGGATCGTGCCGGGCATGCCACAGCATGGGCAGAGCCATGGCCGCGACCGTCAGCATCCAGACCGTTGCGGTGTAGCGCCAGATGTCCCAGCCCGGGATGCCGGGGATGGCCGCCACGCCGGCGCCCAGCAGGTAGGCCACCATGCCGTCCCACAGATAGCCGACCTTGGGCCAGGTGAAGCCCGCCCAGACGGAGCGCACGGCCTTGCCCGTCCAGATGAGGTCGATCGGCCCGACCGCATCGGTGTGGCCCTGCCACGCCCAGGCGACGACGCTGGCCGTGGCGAGCATGCCGGCAAGGAACAGCGCGATCCAACCCAGCCACCGCGCCGGCCGTTCCTCGCAGAGCCCGAGGGCGGCCAGCAGGGCGGGAAGGGTGGGGAACATCAGCCGCCATTCCATCAGCCAGGCAAGCGAGAACAGCATCGAGACCGCGACGACCCGCGCCGCCGTCGGCCGCGCCAGCCACACGCTGCCCAGCGCCATCGATGCGAACAGCACGGTGTAGCTGGGCAGGATGTCCTCGTTGATGATGGCGAGGAACATCACGAAGCTCGAGGCGAGGTGGAACAGTGCCGCCAGCAGCGCCACTACCCGATCGCCAGTGACTGCGCGGATCAGCAGGTAGACGGCGCTGAAGCAGAGGCTGGCGCTCACCGCGTTCAGGATCGTCATCTGCCGCCGCGGATCGCCCGCGAACACGCCGAAAAGGTCGAGCAGCCGACAGAGCGCGCCGTAGAGCGGATAGTAGAGATAGTTCGAGGGATAGAGCGGCGCGTTCGCCGGATCCGTGACCCACGGCTTCAGCTCCAGACTCTTGAACACACCGTTGCCCGTGAGCCCGCCCTGGGCGTTGTCGAACCACAGTATGATGCCGATCAGCAGCGCGCTATCGGCGACCACGAGCACGGCAAGGTCGACAAAACGACCGCCTGAATTGGCGGATGAGTAGGAAGAGCTGGGAGCGAAGACCAAGACAAGAAATTGTATTCGCAGCCAGCTTGGCGCGCCAGACCGGGCGTCTTCAAGCCTGGGGACGGCTAGCTATCCAATCTTAAATCGAGCTCTTGATCCTCTCAACAGCTCCCTGGTCCGTTGGACCGAGGCGCTGAAGCGCCTGAAGGGCATCGCATATGATTTTCTGATCCCGCGTTCGTGGTCTAGCAGTTTGCTGAAAAGCCATTGAGTTTCGAGTATCTGGGATCGCTTTGAGGATATTTGTTGAGGCTCCGTCGCCTTTCGGCAGGGAGAAAGGCGTTGTGTGTGCGGATTCCGGTCTCAGGCGGCGATGAGCTTGGGAATGCGGACGAGATTGTAGGCGATGAGGTTGAGCATGAAGTCGGCGCCGACGGCGGCGGTGCCTCGATGCTTGGTCTTGCGCATGCCCCGTCGTCGGGCCTTGCCCTTGAGCAAGGCCTCCGAGGCGCGCCGCTCGGCCGTGCCGTTGGCCTGGCTGACCTTGCCGGCGACGGCCAGGCCATTGCAGTTCTCCATGACCACATGGCCCATGTAGCTCAGCCTCGCCTCGCGGCCGGCTGCCTTGCGATAGAGCTTGGCGTCGGGATCGCTGGTCGAGGCATGGGTATCGTTCTTGAGCTTCTGGCCATGGAAGTTGGAGCCGTCATCGTCCTTGTCGCCATCCTTGGGCTTGAAGCTCTTGTGCGAGGCCCACGCCTCGATCAGCGTGCCGTCGACCGAGAAGTGCTCGTCCGACAGCAACGGCTCGACCTCGGGCTGTTCCAGCAGCTTGGCCATGAACTTGTCGAACACCTCGCCCTGCTGCAGGCGCTCGCGGTTCTTGGTGAAGGTGGTGGCGTCCCACACCCGATCGTCGGGCGACAGCCCGACGAACCAGCGGAACAGCAGGTTGTAGTCGAGCTGCTCGATCGGCAGCCGCTCCGACCGGATGCCGTAGAGTACCTGCAGCAGCAGGGCGCTCAACAGCTGCTCCGGCGGGATCGAGGGCCGACCCTCGTGCGAATAAAGCCGGCCGAAGCTGCGGTTCAGGTCCTTCAAGACCGCCCGAACCAGCGCCCGGACCTGTCGCAGGGGATGGTCTGCCGGAATGCGGCTCTCGGGGACGACATAGGAGAACAGCCCACCTTGGTCCCGAAACTCACCACGCATCGATCGACACTTCACAGCTAAACGCCGCTATGGAATCAACATCCACGCCATCTGGCCAGGTTCTTCAGCGGACTGCTAGTGAATGGCGTCTGACATTTGAATCCCGCTGTGGATTCCCACCGGCTGGGGCGTATGCGAGTTTGTCGCATGCGAACTGGAATTTCCATCACTCTCAAGCCGACTGGCCGGCGTCGCCTCGAGGCGCTGGCAGGGCACCGCAACGCCGCCCACAAGCACGTATGGCGGGCAGAGATCGTGCTGCTGAGTGCAGACGGTGTTGGCACCAATGAGATCATGCGCCGGACCGGCAAGTCCAAGACCTGCGTCTGGCGCTGGCAGGAACGCTTCATGCAGGAAGGCCACGACGGGCTGCTGCGCGACAAGACGCGGCCGTCGCGCATCCCACCCCTGGGACCGGATGCCGCCGAGCGCGTCGTCGCGCTCAGCCAGACCGAGCCTGCCGCCGAAGCGACCCACTGGACCGCTGCCATGATGGCGAAGGCCGTCGACATCAGCGCCAGTTCCGTCCACCGCATCTGGCGCGCGCACCGCCTTCAGCCGCACCGGGTCAAGCAGTTCAAGCTCTCCACTGATCCGCGGTTCGTCGCCAAGCTGCGCGACATCGTCAGTCTCTACGTCGATCCACTCGCGCATGCCGTCGTCCTCTCCGTCGACGAGAAGAGCCAGATCCAGGCACTCGACCGCACTCAACCGGGCTTGCCCATGAAGCCGGGCCGCGCCGGGACGATGACCCACGACTACAAGCGTCACGGCACGACGACGCTGTTTGCTGCCCTCAACGTCCTCGACGGCACTGCCATCGGTCGTAACATGCAACGCCATCGACACCAGGAGTTCATCCGCTTCCTCAATACCGTCGAGGCCAGCGTGTCGACCCGAACGGCGATCCACGCCATTGTCGACAACTACGCCACCCACAAGCATCCCAAGGTGCGCCAATGGCTGGCCCGCCATCCCCGCTGGACCTTCCACTTCACGTCAACCTCGGCGTCATGGCTCAACGCCGTCGACGGCTTCTTCGCAAAGCTCTCACGTCGGCGTCTCAAACGCGGCGTCTTCCGCTCCCTCCCCGATCTTCAGGCCCTTCTGCCCGATCGCTCCATGTGGGCGCTCCTCATTGTAGTACCTGCGCCAACCTGCCAACTTTTGGCGAGCATCTTCAAGCCTCATTAACCAGTGCTGATTGGGGCATTCAACCCGGAAGCGCCCGCTGAAGGCCTCGATGAACGCATTGTTGGTGGGTTTGCCGGGCCGGGAGAAGTCGAGCACGACGCCTCTGGTGTAAGCCCACAGATCGAGGTCGCGTGAGACGAACTCCGTGCCCTGGTCGACGCGGATCGTTGCCGGATATCCGACCCTGGCGCAGACCTTCTCCAGAACCTGCACGACGTCCTAACCGCGATAACTGAACCGCGGATCAATCACCGGCGCATAGCGCGAGAACGTATCGACCACCGTCAGCATCCTGATCTTCCGGCCCGTCGAGAGCTGGTCATGGACGAAGTCCATCGCCCAGGTCTCGTTCGGCCGCGTGGCGTCACTGCGATCGTCCCGCAGCTTGGCCTTGACCCGCCGCTTGGGCCTCTTGTTACCCAATTGCAGGCCCTGCTCGCGATAGATGCGTTGCGTCTTCTTCTGGCTGATCCGCCAGCCCTCGCGGCGCAACAGCACGTGAAGCGCCGATAGCCGAAGCGCACACGCGTCTGGCAGATCTCCTTGACCCGCTTCTCCAGCACGGCCTGTCCGGGGCGACGAGACTTGTAGTGATAGGTGGACGTGTCGACCAACTGGACCCGGCAGGCCCGCCGGATCGACACGCGCCACTCGCCACGCATCTCGTCAACCAGCTTCCGCTTCCGCACAGGCCTCAGAGTTTTCGGCGAATGACGTCCTGCAGCATCTCCTTGTCCAGGCTGAGATCCGCCACCACCTTGCGCAGCTTGGTCTTCTCGTCCTCGAGTTGCTTCAGCCGACGCATCTCCGTCGGCAGCAAGCCGTCATACTTGCGTTTCCAGTTGAAGTACGTCGCCTGACTGATTCCGGTCTTCCGGCAGATCTCGGCCACCGTCATGCCGTCAGTGCCCTGCTTCAGAATGAATGCCTTCTGCGCCTCCGAAAACCTCGACGCTTTCATCGCTCTTCGTAGTGCTGGGCCTTAGATATCGCCTTACCCGACCGCCAAGACTGGAGTCCCAGAGCGACCGGCGGCGAGACTATCCGGTGCTACTGGAGCAGCTATATGCTTTGAAAATACAAGCACGGTGACCTCGTTGACGCTCGTCCAAGCGGCGGCAGTTGAGGTGCTTGCACCGAATGCAGCCACTACAGCCGTAGTCCATCTACCGTAGCCCTTAATGAGTGGAACCCTTGCAGGTCAGGGAGAGGTCGAGTGCCACCCAGCATCGAACGACTCTTCGGCGGCGACGATCGACCGCTGGACGGCGAGACCGTCGTCGAAGGACGCGGCGCCTTCCATCAGGCGTCCCCGAAGACAGCCATCGACGAAGCTGCGCATCATTCGGCCGAGCGCATGGGGGAGACCATCACGAGCCTCCTCCGGAAGTGGGATGTCCTCCCATGTAGTTTCGCTTGGCCGAGCACGACGAAGAGCGTCGTGTGCGCCACGCGAGATGAGCGCTTCTAGGACGCCTTCGCGACCTACCACTTGTATATGGTTCGGTGTCCGCGGGACCGTTATTCGGCTGGCAAACATCTGACCTCCAGCCCCCGACGTGCAGCGAAATGAAACTGTTGCTACATCATCGGTCTCCACGCCAAGACGGAGAAGAAACTGTAGATTCGCTTTGATGGCTGTCACGGGTCCTAGGATGAGTTGAGCAAGGTCGAACAGGTGCGCTCCCGTTTCGAAGAGGACGCCCCCTGCCGACCCACGCAAGTACCGCCATCCCACGGCTCGGGATTTTAGCCCGTCATCATACTCATGGTGGATGCGAAGAAAACAGGGATCGCCCACATCGCCCGCCCTCACCCGACGAAGCAGTTCCTCGACGCCATACAAGTGACGAAAGGTAAAAGCTACTTGGTGCACTCGGCCATTCGCCCTGGCGGCAGAAGTCATCGTCTCAGCATCGGCCGTCGTGGAAGCCAGAGGTTTCTCGCTGAAGACATGCTTGCCGTGGTGAAGCGCCAGGAGCGCGTGGTCATGGTGGAGGGTGGTTGGGGTGCAGATGGTGACGGCATCGACACCGTCACACGCGCACAGCTGCGCAGGCTCCGACATGACAAGAGGAATATCAAAGCGGTCTGCAAGGGCCTGGGTTCGAGCGCGTTGCCGGCCACAGATCGCCACAACGGCTGCCTGCGGATGGCTGAGCAGACCTGGAAGGTGGCAGGCCTCGGCGAAGGCTCCCGTTCCTATAACACCGATCCTAAGCTTGCGGGCGTTACTCATAATAGTACCTCTCGACCGATAACGCTATGAAGTGGGTATTCTAAAGAATAGTGCCCAACAAGTGTCGAACATGTGAATTGGCATGCAACAAGGACCCCGATTTCGGGGTGATCGGTATCGAAACGGGACCCCGGCACCTAGGGGTGACATTGGCTTCCATAGTTTTTGGAAGCCGAGGTTTGGATGTTGGTCGTGGAAACAATCGCAAAGATCCGACGGGCGTTTTTCAAGCACGGCAGGTCAATCAAGGCGATCTGCCGGGAGCTTGGCGTATCGCGTAAGGTTGTAAGGAAGGTAATCCGCTCCGGGGCGACCGAGTTTCGCTACGAGCGGGAAGGCCAACCGCTGCCGAAGATCGGCCGCTGGCGAGACATACTCGATCAACTTCTGTCGGAGAACGAGGCCAAGTCTGCCCGTGAACGTCCGACCCTGATCCGGATCTTCGAGATACTGAGCGGGCGGGGCTATGAAGGTCGCTACGATGCGGTCCGGCGCTACGCCAGAAGATGGGCCAAGGAGCGCGGACACTCGACGGCAGCAGCCTTTGTGCCGCTGAGCTTTGCGCCGGGGGAGGCCTATCAGTTCGACTGGAGCCACGAGATCGTCCTGCTGAGCGGGGTGACGGTGACCGTGAAGGTCGCTCACATGCGGCTCTGCCATAGCCGCATGCTGTTCGTGCGAGCCTATCCGCGAGAGGCCCAGGAGATGGTGTTCGATGCCCACGACCGGGCCTTCGCCCTGTTCAAGGGCACCTGTGGACGCGGCATCTACGACAACATGAAGACGGCGGTGGACGCGGTCTTTGTCGGCAAGGGGCGCCTCTACAATCGCCGCTTCCTGCAGATGTGCAGCCATTACCTGGTCGAGCCGGTCGCCTGCACGCCGGCGTCGGGCTGGGAGAAGGGACAGGTCGAGAACCAGGTCGGGCTGCTCCGTGAGCGGTTCTTCACACCGCGACTGCGGTTCAAGACCCTCGACGAGCTGAACGCCTGGCTGCTCGATAAATGTATCGCCTACGCCAAGGTCCACCGCCATCCCGAACTGGCCGAGCAGACGGTCTGGGAAGTGTTCGAGGCGGAGCGGCCGAAGCTCGTCCCCTATGTCGGCCGGTTCGACGGCTTCCACACCGTGCCGGCGGCGGTCTCCAAGACTTGCCTGGTCCGCTTCGACAACAACAAGTACTCGGTGGCGGCCAATGCAGTTGGGCGGCCGATCGAGATCCATGCCTATGCCGATCGCATCGTAATCCGCCAGGACGGCCGGATCGTCGCCGAACATCGGCGTTCCTTCGGGCGCGGCGAGACGGTCTACGACCCATGGCATTACGTGCCGGAGCTTGACGGCGGTGGCCATGATCTCGTCGAAGGCGGCTTTCATGCCATAGAGCTTGAGCTCGCCCATAAGGTCGAACAGTTGCGTGCGTTCCATCAGACGGTTTTCCTGTGGCTGTCGTAACGGGCACAATCGGCGAGCGGCGGATGGCGCAGAGTCAGCGCGGCGGGTGTGAGGATGGTGGCCGGCGGGGTGGGATCGCGCTGACGAGCCAGGATGTTGAGAACGACATCGGCAGAATGGACGCCGTGGGTGAGCGCCTCGGCGCAGGCAGCCTCAACCGTCGTCAACCCGTCAATAAGCACTGCGCGAGGATATCGACCATCTGCTCACGGCGGAGGTCAGCGAGAAGGAGGCGCGCTCGATCCGATACCAGCTCACCATTGCCAAGCTGCCGCTGGCAAAGGACCCCGACGACTTCGAGTTCGCCGGTACCCCGATCAACCAGACGCTCGTGCGCGATCTTGCCGGCAGTGCCTTCGTCGCCCAGCAGCGCAACGCCGTGCTGGTCGGCGGTACCGGCACCGGCAAGACCCACCTGGCCATCGCCATTGCCCGAAGCTGCATCCGCGGCGGCGCTCGCGGCCGGTTCTACAACGTCGTCGATCTCGTCAACCCGCTCGAGACCGAGGCCCGCAACGGCAGGCAGGGCCGGCTTGCCGATCACCTGACCCGGATGGACGTCATCGTCCTCGACGAACTCGGCTATCTGCCGTTCGCCCAATCCGGAAGCCAGCTTCTGTTCCACCTCATCAGCCGGCTCTACGAGCGTACCTCGATTATCGTCACGATCAACCTCGCCTTCGGCGAGTGGCCGACCGTCTTCGGCGATCCGAAAATGACCACCGCCCTGCTCGATCGTCTGGCCCATCACTGCGATATAGTCGCACTTGATCCCAGGTCACGGCATCGGGGAGCATAAGCGGCCCTACAACGCCAGTGACCTGAGCCCCAGAAACTCCTCCAGGTTGAGGTAGAATCCGTCTTCGAGAGGAGACGGCGATGAAGAAGGCGCGGTTCACGGAAGAGCAGATCATCGGGATCTTGCGGGAGCACGAGGCTGGTACGGCGACATTGGATGTCTGCCGCAAGCACGGGATCAGCAGCGCGACGTTCTACAAGTGGAAGGCCAAGTACGGCGGGCTTGAGGTGTCGGAGGCCAAGCGGCTGCGGTCGCTGGAGGACGAGAACCGCCGGCTGAAGAAGCTGCTGGCCGAGGCAATGCTGGACAACGCGATGCTGAAGGATATCGCGACAAAAAAATGGTGACGCCCGCAGCCAGGCGGGAGGCCGTGGCGCACCTGTGTAGCGTGCATGGGGTGAGCCAGCGGCGGGCGTGCCGAACGATCGGGGCGGAACGAACCTCGATCCGCTATCGGCATCGGCGTGTGGACGATGGCGCGATGCGGTCGCGTCTGCGGGAACTGGCAGCGGTACGCCGCCGCTTCGGCTGGCGACGGCTGCATGTGCTGCTGTCGCGCGAGGGTGTGCGCGTGAACCACAAGAAGCTGCGGCGGCTTTACAACGGCTGCAGGTTCGCCGGCGTGGCGGACGCAAGCGGGCCTTGGGCACCCGGGCGCCGATGGTGCTGCCGCAGGGTCCGAACCAACGCTGGTCACTCGACTTCGTCAGCGACACGCTGACCGACGGCAGGCGGTTCCGCATCCTGGCGATGGTCGACGACTATACCCGGGAGTACCTCTGCCTGGTGGCTGACACTTCCTTGTCCGGGCTGCGGGTCGTGCGCGAGCTGGATGCGCTGATTGCCCGGCGCGGTCGACCTCTGGGCTGCGTCTCCGACAACGGAACTGAGCTGACCAGCATGGCGATCCTGCGTTGGTCGCAGACGAGCGGCGTGGACTGGCACTACATCGCACCTGGCAAGCCGACGCAGAACGCCTTCATCGAGAGCTTCAACGGTCGGCTACGCGACGAGCTGTTGAACGAGACGCTGTTCACCTCGCTTGCTCACGCACGCGCTGCCCTCGAGGAATGGCGCCGCGACTACAACACCGAACGACCGCACAGCGCGCTCGGCAATCTGACGCCGGTCGCCTACGCGGCTCGCAACGCCTCTGTTCCGCAACAGCCTGGGGCGCTGCGCTCAACCACGGGCTTCGCGCCCCAGGCTGTTGCAACACCGGGCCGGACAGGCCCAAATGACGAACGGATTCTACTGCCGGCTGGATGAAACCTGGGGCTCAGGTCACCAGTATGCGTCATATGCTGGCTGATTAGAAAAACGAAGCGTTGGACGATGTGATCTACATCACAGCATTGCACGGGCGCCGCGCTATCCTTCTCTTACTTAGAAAGCCTTGATGTCCGAACGGTAGAGGTAGGCATCAGGGTGGGCTTGGGAGATTTCCGGTGAAATTACTCGCGTGGATCTGCGCGCCTTTAGGGTGGAAAGTCGTGCACCTGCACGACAGCTATACGTACTTCGAGAATGCAGTCGCAGATCAGCGACGGTGCCACTGGGGACGGCAACGCTTGGGGCCACGTCGATTACAAGTTCATGCGCTCGGGCGATGTCTCTTACGGGCCGTTCGCCCGTGAGGTCTTCGAATAACCCACGTTCATGCCAGTTTAATCGGGGGGAGGGCGAATTGTCGAGCACCATCAGACGTAAACCTTTGACGTTCGAAGAGTACTGGCTGGCTTCCAAGGTCTGGGAGCGCCGGGGACTCATGCTGGCTGCTGCTCGAGCGTTGGTCAACGCAGGCTTCCTCACTCCTAATGACCTTCACACAGCACATGACCTGGAACTTGCGACCATCCCGAGAGTCGGCCGGAAGAGCTTGGCTGTGCTGTACGGGCTGATGGAACGCGAGATGCCCAGTATTGCGAGGGTTGGCCGAAGTGGAGCGCCGGTTGGCACCTCGGATATGATCGAATGCACATTAAATGTGCCTCTGATGGGAATGCGACGCCCGACAGCGTCGTAGTAACGGGTCGTGCCCACTCATTCCCGCCGCTACTCAATCGAAATCAAAGACGCCAAAGGTGTGTCGCTGCTTTCAGCGACAGTCTATTGGACCGAGAAGGAAAGGCGGATGGGCTTTGCCCAGATCGAGCGGCTGGCCGGGTTGCCTGAGGTGAATTTTTACGGGGAGCCCGCCCTCACGCCGCAATTGGCAAGAACCAAACCCCGACGACTTCCGGGTCAGCCACTCGTCGATGACTAGGATCCAGACGCATAAAATGTACCAGACGACAGCAGGCACGAGACACACAGAGGCGAGGAAGTTTAGAGGTGGCTCGGTTTGTTTGAACAGTTTCGCGGGCTTTCTAAGTGGAGCCTCTGCCGGGGTTAGGCCGCCGCGAGTAGCAGCGGCCGGTTGAAGTACGCCCGATCCGGCGGTTGCCGGTCAAGACTTGAATGCGGTCGACGCGAGTTGTAGAAGGCGATGTATCTGCCGAGTGAGCCGCGTGCGTCGCTCACCGTGTCGTAGGCGCGCAGGTAGACCTCCTCGTATTTGATCGTTCGCCACAGCCGCTCGACGAAACAGCCGCTCGACGAACACGTTGTCACGCCACGCCCCTTTGCCGTCCATGCTAATCGCGATCCCCTTGGCGAGCAGCGCGCCGGTGAACTCGGCACTGGTGAACTGACTGCCCTGATCGGTGTTGAAGATCTCCGGTGTGCCGTAACGCGACAGAGCTTCCTCCAGTGCCTCGACGCAGAACGCCGCCTCCATCGTGATCGACAGCCGCCATGCCAGAACCCGGCGGCTGAACCAGTCGACAACGGCCGCCAGATACACGAAGCCGCGCGCCATCGGGATATACGTGATGTCCATGGCCCACACCTGGTCGGGCCGTGTGACCGCCAGTTTGCGCAGCAGATACGGGTAAATCTTGTGCCCGGGTGCCGGTTTGGACGTGCTCGGCCGGCGATACAGCGCCTCGATCCCCATGCGCTTCATCAGCGTTGCGACGTGCAGGCGCCCGACCGCGAAGCCTTCGCCAGCCAGCAGGTCGCGCAGCATCCGGCTGCCGGCGAACGGGAAGTTCAGGTGCAGTTCGTCGATCCGGCGCATGACGACGAGATCGGATGCCCAATGCCAGAGCCTGCCGGGCCACCGGCAGATCATGCGATCGATCGATCATCGCTTTGCGCTCACAACGCCCGCCTTGCCGAGCGCTCCTTCCAAAAAATCGTTCTCCAGTGTCAGCTCCCCAATCTCGGCATGCAGAGCCTTCAGGTCGACAGCCGGTTCACGACGTCGGGCTCCGTTATCGAACACACCGGCAGCGCCCTCCAAAAGCTGCGCTTTCCATTGCGTGATCTGATTCGGATGAACGTCAAATCGTTGCGCAAGGTCCGACAGCGTCATCTCGCCCTTCAACGCCGCCAACGCCACTCTCGCCTTGAAGGCCGCTGTGTGGTTCCGCCGTGTCCGTCTGCCCATGATAGCTCCTGATCCTCGGCCATCCTGGCCGTCGTCAGGCAGAAACTCCACTTAGCCCACTGTGCAGATTTCCCGAGCCACCTCTGTTTCTCGCCAGCCTGTCGTAACGTGTGGCGATACGCCGGAAGTCTTTGAGGCGACAGAAGGCATTCTCGATGCGGTGTCGTTGTTTGTACGATTTCTTGTCGAAGCTGAAGGGCTGTTTGCGGTTCGACTTGTTGGGAACAACGGCTTTGATGCCACGATCTTTCAGCCATTGCCGCAATGGTGCGCTGTCATATTTTTGGCTGCTTTGGTGCGACGGATACGGCGTGGGGCGGGCGGACAATCATGCGCCTCACCACCGCTTAGCAGGATGGAAAGAAGACGGCCTTTAGTATCTGCGATTGCGTGGATTTTCGTATTGCGCCCACCGCGTGAGCGTCCAATCGCCTGTTTTTCCTCCTTTTCCGCCCGATGCCGAGCGGTGCGCCTTGATATGCGTCGAATTCGATCATCTGCGTCTCACAGGATCGGCCGCGGTTGGCTGTAGCCACTGCTCGTCGTTCAGCCAAGTTGCGTCGCATATTCTCTGCTCCTTCACAGCAGAGAATCACTAACCGATTCAACGCTCAACATATTTATCCGACATTCTCCAGGTGAGCCCATTAAACGGCGCAAACGCTACCATTCTGGCGGGCGCCGGGTAAATAGTCAGTGGCCGGCACAGTTTTCCCGACCCTAGAGCTTCGCCGCCATGATCCACATCGCCGCCGCCGTGATAGCTTCAAAATGAATCCAAATAGACCCTAGAGGGTCGTGTCCTGAGTTGTGGTGTAGCTGATCGTCGGTGTGGACGATCTCGGGCTTTGGCCGGATCGGTCAGGCTGCCACGGGAGACAGGCTGACGAGGGGATCATCGCTAACGGGGGCGATGCTTTCCAGCGTGATGTAGCGAGCGCGCTGGACGGCCCATTCGTCGTTCTGTTCGAGCAGGATGGCGCCGCCGAGCCGGACGATGGCAGCTTCATTGGGGAAGATGCCGACGACCTGGGTGCGACGCTTGATCTCACCGTTGAGGCGTTTGAGCGGGTTGGTGGAGTGAAGCTTTGCGCGGTGCTGAGGCGGCAAGCTCATGTAGGCCAGCACGTCGGGCTCGGCCTGATCCATCAGGACGGCGAGCTTGGGGACCTTCGGTCTGAGTTGGTCGACGACGCGGCACCATTGGGCCTTGGCCTGCCCGGCATCGTCCTGGGCGAAGGCGGTGGCGATGAAGGCCGAGACCATGCGCCTGCCGCTACGGCCGGCGTGGGCCAGGGCGTTGCGCATGAAGTGGACGCGGCAGCGTTGCCAGGTGGCGGTGAAGATCTTCGAGACCGCAGCCTTGATGCCCTCATGGGCGTCGGAGATGACCAGCTTGACCCCGCGCAGGGCCGCGCCGGGCGAGCTTGCGCAGGAACGCCGTCCAGAAGGGCTCGGCCTCCGAGGGACCGATATCCATCCCCAGCACCTCGCGCCGGCCGTCGCTATTGACCCCAACCGCAACAATGACGGCGACTGACACGATGCGGCCGGCCTGGCGGACCTTCACGTAGGTCGCGTCGATCCACAAATACGGCCAGTCACCCTCGATCGGCCGGTCGAGGAAGGCCTTCACCCGCTGGTCAATGTCTTCACACAGCCGCGAGACCTGGCTCTTGGAGATGCCGCTCATGCCCATGGCCCTGACCAGATCGTCGACCGAACGGGTCGAGATGCCATGGATATAGGCCTCCTGGATCACCGCGGTGAGCGCCTTCTCGGCCATCCGGCGTGGCTCGAGGAAGCCGGGAAGTAGCTGCTCTTGCGCAGCCTGGGGATGCGCAGCTCGACCGTGCCGGCCCGTGTCTCCCAGTCGCGGTCACGGTAGCCGTTGCGCTGCACGAGGCGGGCCGTGCTCTTCTCGCCATGGCCAGCACCGGTCAGGGTGCCGACCTCGATCTCCATCAGCCGCTCGGCGGCAAAGGCGATCATCTCGCGCAGGAAATCGCCGTCGGGCGTCTTCTCCACGAGCGAACGCAGGTTCATCATCTCATCGGTCATCGGCGGTTTCCTCGGTCAAAGGTTGGTCGTCGCAACCCGACCCTAACCCGGAAATCGTCGGTGACCGCCGTAAGGCCGCTCCCTCGCTACGGCGCTATCGCAGAGCGCGCTCGCTCACGAGGGTGCGCCTTCCACGGGCGGCTGCGAAATCCATCTGCAAATAAGTCTTAACTTTCCCGATGCAGATTATGATAATGATTTGCATTCGCTGACCCATCCTTAGGCCAGCGAAGTTCGGGGGAGTACAGATGAAGCGCCGCGTACCCATGAAAACGGCCTTGGTGGGCCTTCTTGTTAGCCCGGCTGCCATGGCCCAGCAGGCCCCCGCCCAGAACACGCCACCGCCCGATCCAGCGACGCCGCCCACCGAGAACAAGCCCGCCGACCCGACCGCGGCACCCGCGACCATGCAACCTGTGACGGTCACCGGCAGCCGGCCGAGCGACGACTTCCAGGTCACGAAGGGGTCGCTCAACCGCATGGGGGCCGGCGAGCTGATGGATGTCCCGCAAACAGTGGTGGTCATCAACAAGGCGCTGATGCAGTCGCAGGGCATCACGACGCTGGATAACGCCGTGCGCAACGTGCCGGGCGTCACCATCGGCTCGGCCGAGGGCGGCACCATCGGCACCAACATCAACCTGAACGGCTTCTCGGCGCGCACCGACATCTACCTCGACGGCATGCGAGACCGCGGCCAGTACTATCGCGACCTTTTCGCGCTGGAGCAGGTCGAGGTCCTGATGGGCCCGTCCTCGATGCTCTTCGGCCGCGGCTCGACCGGCGGTGTCATCAACCAGGTGATGAAGAAGCCCTTCCTCAAGAGCGCAACGGAACTCAGTGTCCAGGCGACGACCAACGGCCTCGTGCGGACGACAGCCGACGTCAACGCGCCGTTCGGCCAGGACAACGCGGCCCGCGTCTCGGCGATGTTCCAGGTCGGCAAGGCGTCGACGCTCGACCTCAGCAATGTGCTCGATTTCGGCCTCGCGCCGTCGGTCAAGCTGGGCATCGGAACGCCGACCGAGATCACGCTGTCGGCGATCCTCCAGCACAGGAAGGACATGGTCCCCTATGGCGTACCGCCGCTGAACGGCTTCCCGATCAACGTGCCGCGCAACACCGCCTACGGCTTCAGCGACGACTATACCGAACAGGACGTCGTCGCCCTGAACAGCACGGTCGATCACAAGTTCGACAATAACCTGAACCTGCGGAACCAGACGGAATTCGTCTGGGTCAACACGGCAGTGCGCGAAACGTCGGGCGGCTTCGTCGGCACGCTCGCCGCGAACGGTGGCTTCGTGCAGGCCGCCGCCGGCCCGGGCGGCACTCCCTACAGCGCCGCTCCGCTAGATCAGCTCTACATTCGCCAGCTGAGCCGCGATCGCAACATCAACGACTACACGCTCGAAAACCAGACCGAACTCACGGCCAAATTCGACACCTTTGCCGTCGGCCACACGCTGCTGATGGGCATCGACCTCAACTACGAGGCCTACACCAACAAGGCGTCCACCCGCACCGGCGCCTGCAACGGCATCCCCCTGGTGGCCGGCTCCGTGGGCTGCACACCGGCCGGCTTCACAGTGGGCGCCGGCACGCCGGGCAACGTTCCGTCGATGCCCGGCAACTATGCCTCGTCGCAGGCCTGGGGCTTCGGCATGTATGCCAACGACACCATCCAGGCGACGCCGTGGCTGAAGCTCGTCGGCGGCATGCGCTGGGACTCCTATTCGGCGCAGATCGGCAATTCGCTCAATTCAGTCAACACGCCCGGCAGCACGACCGCGCCGTACCTCCAGCAGACCGACTACTTCACCAGCGTTCGCACCGGCGCGATCTTCGAGCCGACCAAGGCGCAATCCTACTACTTCTCGTACAGTACCTCGTTCAATCCGTCGCTCGAGCAGCTCACCGCGACCACGGGCACGACGCAGCTCCCGCCGGAATCGAACGAGGGCTTCGAGGCCGGCGCCAAATACGAGTTGTTCGACGGCAATCTCTCGCTCAATGGCGCGCTGTTCCAGATCACCAAGATGAACGCGCGCACGGCGAACGCCGACGGCACATTCTCGCCCACGGGCACGATCCGCGTGCAGGGTGCCCGCGTCGGCTTCGCCGGACAGATCATGCCTAACTGGCAGGTGTTCGGCGGCTACGCTTACCTGAACGCCCGAATCATCAACGGCCTCCCCGGCGTCAACGGGGTCGGCGCTACCACGGGTAACGTGCCGCTCAACACCCCGAAGGACTCGGCCAACCTTTGGACGACCTACACGATCAAGGATACCTACGAGATCGGCGGCGGTGTCTTCTACGTGGGCCAGCGTTACGCCAACAACCAGAATACCGTGCAGGTGCCGGAGTACACGCGCTTCGACCTGACGGCGGCCTATAAGCAGCCAACCTACGAGATCCGCGCCAACGTCTACAATGTGATCAACACGATGTACTACGACGCGCTGATGGCGTCGGACGGCGGTCGCGCCGTGCCCGGCGCCGGCACGACAGGCCTGATCACGCTCACCTACCGCATGTGACGGAGGCCGCCGCCCGCTCATGCTGGTCTGCATTCCCAATGTGCTCGACACCGGGCAGCTCGTCAGCGTGCGCGAGCGGCTGGACCGCGCCAATTCGTGGGTCGATGGACGCGTCACGGCCGGCTACCAGGGCGCACCGGTCAAGTTCAACCAGCAGATCGACGAGCGTTCGGACGTGGCGCTCGCGTGCCAGCGCATCGTCGTCTCCGCGCTTGAGCGCCACCCGATCTTCATCAGCGCCGTCCTGCCGAATGCGATCTACCCGCCGATGTTCAACCGCTACAGCGAAGGCATGAAATTCGGCGCGCACGTGGACGGCAGCGTGCGCATCAGCCCGCACGATGGACGCAAGCTGCGCACCGATGTGTCGGCGACGCTCTTCCTCACCAATCCCGAGGAGTATGACGGCGGCGAGCTGCAGATCGAGGACACTTATGGTCAGCACAGCGTCAAGCTGACGGCCGGCGACATGGTGGTGTACCCCGCCACCAGCCTGCACCAGGTTGCGCCGATCACGCGCGGGGTGCGGACCGCCTGCTTCTTCTGGGTGCAGAGCCTGATCCGTGACGACGCCCAGCGGGCGCTGCTCCACGATATGGACAACGCCATCCAGCGCCTCAACCAGACCAACGCCGACGAGGTCGCGCGACGGTCGCTGATCGGCTGCTATCACAATCTCGTCAGGCAGTGGAGCGCGACCTGATGGCCGACGCCCCCACCACGGCCCTGGCAAGCAGACGGGTGAACCGGAGAGTGGCGTTCGTGCGCTGGGTGCGGCGCACGCACGGCTGGTTCGGCCTCTGGGGTGCGGTCCTCGGCCTTCTGATGGGCTTCAGCGGCATCTGGCTCAATCACCGCAGCGTCCTGAAGCTGCAACTCCCGGACCAGCAGCAGATCAACACCCAGCTCGTCCTGCCCGACCCGCGGCCGGCGACGATCGACGCCCTGGCCGCCTGGCTGCAGCAGGCATTGAAGGTCGACCCGCCGGCGAACAATATGCGGGTCGAGCGTGGCCGTCCGGTGGCCTGGGCGGAAAAGGCGGCGGAACGGGTTGGCGAGAGCCGGCCGTTGATGCAGCCCGAGCGCTGGACTCTGAATTTTGGCGGGCCGAACAAGGTGATCCAGGTGGAATATTGGGTCGGCAACAAGTCGGTCGGCGTACGCACGACGGAGAATGGCTTCGTCGCCACACTCACCAACCTTCACAAGGGCGTTGGCATGCCGGTGCCGTGGATCCTGCTGATCGATTCCCTCGCGGGAAGCCTGATCTTCCTGTCGATCAGCGGCGCCATCCTGTGGTGGGAGACTCATCGGCGACGCCTTGTCGGACTGGCGATCTTCGGCATGTCGGTGGCGGTCACGGTGGCGATCGCGCTGTCGCCCCTGCAATCCTGAGGCAAGACCCGTGAGCGAAGAGGCTCCTCCCATCATCCCGCGGCTGCGCGACGAGATCACGGAAACCTACAAGGAGCCGCTGACGCCGACGGTGAAGCTGGCGCTGCTGGCCCTCGTGATCTTCTTCCATGTCGGAGGCGGCTGGGCGCTGACCCAGGTCGAGCCGGTGAAGCTGATCGTGGGCGATGTCGCCCCGATGGAGGTCCGCATGGTGTCGGCCGAGCAGCCGGCGCAGCCTGACCTGCCGTACGAGGAGCCGCCGCCGCCGCCCGAGCTCAAGCCACCGCCGCCCGAACTCAAGCCACCGCCGCCGGACCTTGCGACGGCGATCGAGCCTCCGCCGCCCGACCTGCCGCCGCCGGTCTTCCCGGTCGAGGCGCCGCCGCCCAAGCCGGAGAAGCCGAAGCCGAAGCCGCCGCCGCCCAAGCCGGTGCAGAAGCGGCCCCAGGCACCGCCGCACGCCCCGGTCGAGGCTCAGCCGCGGCCGGCAGCGCCGGCCGCTCCGGCGGCGCCAAGGACGGTGTCACCCTCGCAGCTGGGCTACCTGGTGCCGCCCAACCCGATCTACCCTGCGCGCGCGCGCAAGGCCGGCGAGCAGGGGACCGTCATGGTGCGGGTCCTGGTCGACGTCGCCGGCCGGCCGAGCCAAGTCTCGCTGCAGACTTCGTCGGGCCATCCGTCGCTCGACGAATCCGCGGTGAGCGCCGTTCGCCAGGCTCAATTCCGACCCTACGCCGAGGCAGGTATCGCGCAGGCGGTATGGGTCCTTGTTCCGATCAATTTTGTGTTGCGGTAGGAGAGTAGACATGGGCGACGCATCCTCCCTGGGCTTCGGCCATTTTCTCCAGCAGTCCGACATCGTCGCGAGGGTTCTGCTGGTTGTTCTCGCCGTCATGTCGGCGATCTCCTGGTACCTGATCGTCTACAAGGGCATCAGCCAGGTCATACGCCAGAAGCGCAGCCAGAAGTTCCTGACGTTCTTCTGGGGCGCCACGTCGCTCGAGGCGGTGCAGAACGAGCTCAGCGTGCATGGCGTACGCGAGCCGTTCGGCCATCTGACCGCCCACTCGCTGCACGCCCAGGCGCATCACGCCAAGTTCGGCGCGGCCAAGCTGGAGGAGACGGGCAGCGAGCAGGAATTCCTGACGCGCACCATCAAGAAGGTGCTCGACGAGGAAACGACGTCGCTCGAGAACGGCCTCACGATGCTGGCCACTATCGGCGCCACCGCGCCATTCGTCGGCCTGTTCGGCACGGTGTGGGGCGTCTACCACGCGCTGGTGGCGATCGGCATGAGCGGCTCGGGCATGCTCGACAAGGTCGCCGGCCCGGTCGGCGAGGCGCTGATCATGACCGGCATAGGCCTCGCCGTCGCCTTGCCGGCGGTCATGGGCTACAACTGGCTGACACGATCCAATCGCGTGCTGACGGCGAAGCTCGACGCCTTCGCCTTCGAGCTGCTGACCTTCCTGTCGATGGGCCGCGCTCTGCAGGCCACCGGACGGGGCGCCAAGCCGGGCAGTGTTCCGCTGGCCGCCGTGAATAACTAGGCGAGGAGAACGACCATGGCTTTTGGAAGTTTCGATCGGAAAACCTCGTCCCAGCCCATGGCCGAGATCAACATGGTGCCGTTGATCGACGTCGTGCTGGTTCTGCTGGTTATCTTCATCGTCACCGCGCCGCTCCTGACCAACGCGGTCAAGCTCGACCTGCCCAAGGCGACCTCGACGCCCGACATCCAGAAGCCCGACAAGGTCGAATTTGCCATCGATGCGTCCGGCGCATTGTTCTGGAACGGCGAGCGCATCAACCGCGAAGACGCGCTCGCGAAGTTCGCGGAAGAGGGCCGCAAGCGGCCGCAGCCCGAGATCTACCTGCGGGCCGACCAGAACGTGCCCTATCGCTACGTCGCGGAAATGCTGGCCGATGCCTCGAAGGGCGGCCTGTCAAAGGTGGCGTTCGTCAGTGAACCGGCGCGGTAACGCTACTCAGCCGCTGCCATTCAGCTTCGAGCGCCCGCGAACGTCACGGTTGCGGCGCCGGCGCCGATCAGGAGCCCGCCGCCCACCTTGTTGATGACGCCGATCGCCCGCGGGTTGGATACGAAGCCGCGAGCCCGGGTGGCGACCAGGGCGTAACCGAAGGCATTGGCGAAGGCGAGCACAAGGAACGTCGTTTCGAACATCAGCATCTGCCTGAGGAAGTCGGCGTGCGGATCGAGGAAGGCGGGCAGGAAGGCCACGAAGAAGGTGATGCTCTTGGGATTGAGGGCCGTCACGAGCCAGGCATGGCCGAGCATTCTGGCGGCAGAGACGGCGTCGGTCCGCGGGGCCGCTTCGAGCGCGCCGCCGGCGCGCCAGAGCTTGATGCCGAGCCAGACGAGGTAGGCTGCGCCCGCCCATTTCAGGATCGTGAACAGCGTGGCCGAGGCCGCGAGCAGGGCGCCCAGGCCCATCATCGAGAGCGTCATGGCGGTGAAGTCGCCCAGCGCCACGCCGACCGCCATGGGCAGTGCCGTCCGCCAGCCCTGGCCCAGCGCATAGGAGACGACCAGCAGCACGGTCGGCCCCGGGATGATCAGCAGCACCGCCGACGCGGCGGTGAAGGCGGCCCAACTCTCGAACATCATGTGTGCTTCCTCCGGCGGGGTCCTCGATAAAGCCACAGCCGCCGGCCTTGGTCAGCCGGCTTTTGCCGTCTTGCCGCCGTCGAGGACGATCTGGGCACCGGTCATGAACGGATGCTCGTCGGAGGCCAGGGTGAGGGCGAGGGCGGCGACTTCCTCGGCCGTGGCCAGCCGCCCCAGGCCGGGAACGTTGTTCTTGACCCATTGGTTGAGACCGACACGCCAGATGGCCTCCGGCATGTTCTCCATCCCGGCGGCCTTGCGCAGGAAGGGCGTGTCGGTGGTGCCCGGGATCAGCGTGTTCACCCGGATGCCCTGCTGCGCGTAGTCGAGCGCTGCGGCCTGGACGAGGCCGACCAGCGCCCGCTTGCTCGCCGTGTAGGCCGAGCGCTTGGCCTGGGTGGCGATGGCGTTCGAGGAGGAGGTGACGACGATGGCCCCGCCGCCGCCCTTCAGCATGTGCGGGATCTGGTATTTCATGGCGAGGAAGACGCCCCGGAGGTTGGTGTTGTTCACGCGGTCCCATTCCTCGGCGCTGTAGTCGTGCAATGGCTTTTCGATTGTGATGCCGGCATTGTTGAAAGCGACGTCGAGGCGGCCGTAGGCACTCACCGTGAGGTCGATGAAGGCCCGAACTTCGTCCTCCACCAGGATGTCGGCCTTGACGTAAAGCGCTTCGCCCCCCGAGGCCTTGATCTCGCGTTCGACCGCCTGGCCCAGCTCCGTGCGTCGGCCGCAAAACGCGACCTTGCCGCCTTCGGCGGCGAAGGCGAGGGCGGCAGCGCGGCCGATGCCGGACGTGGCGCCGGTGATGGCCACGACCTTGCCGTCGAAGCGACGACGGCCCGGCGCAGGCGGGATGGGAGCGGCCTTGGGCGGCAAGGCTGCGTCGATGCCTGCCGCCAGTCCAACGGCGAGGCCAGTGGTGGCGCTGAGGGTGGCGGTTCCGAGGATGCGACGGCGGCTGGGCGCCGGAGAGGCGTCTGAGGGCATGGCAAGCTCCAATCTTGTCGTTGACAAGATAAGCTATCTGACAATCTTGACAATGACAAGTCCCAGCCTGATTCCTTGACACCAACTTCCGTGCATGAGCGGATGGCCCATGGCGCGGGCAAAGACGGCGAAGCCCTACCACCACGGCGAACTGCGAGAGGCCTTGGTCGAGGCGGGCCGCAAATTGTTGGAAGAGAAGGGTTTGCGCGGCTTCACGCTGCGCGAATGCGCCCGCCGTGCGTCGGTGTCCCACGCCGCTCCTGCCCATCACTTCGCCTCGATCGACGACCTCCTGGCCGAGATCGCCACGCGCGGTTATGGCGACCTCACCGCGGCGATGACGGCCGAAGCCCGCCGCTCGGGTGGCGATGCCGCGTCTCGCCTGGTCGGCCAAGGTGTCGGCTACATGGCCTTCGCCGCGGCCAATCCGGTACTCTTCCAGCTGATGTTCAGCCGCGAGGCGAACCGCTTCGAGACACCGGCGCTGGCCGCGGCCGCCAAGTCGGCCTACCACCTTCACCGCGAAGCGGTCGAAGCGGTCATCCCGCAAGCCTCGGGCGAGGTGAAAGAACGCATGGTCGATTTCGCGTGGGCGGCCGTCCACGGCTTCATAACGCTGGTCCTGGAGGGTCAGCTCGGCGAGAAGGACTCGTCTCGCGCGCTCAAGGGCCGCGGGCTGGCGGCGCTATCGGCGATGGTCGAGGCCGTCGTGCGGGCCGGCGGCCATTAGCGGGATGCGGAACAGCAGGGCTTCGACATCGCCATAAGCCGGCCCCTTGGAGAAGCGCTTCACGAAGACGCCGCCATTGGGAGTGATGACCTTTTGCGACGGTAGGTTGTCAACATCGGTCGTCAACTCGACGTAGTCCAAGCCTTCCTTGCGGGCGTCCGGCAGCAGGAGCGCCAGCGCTTTGGTGGCGTAGCCGCGGCGCTGCTTCCAGGGCACGACGCTGTAGCCGATATGGCCGAGACAATACGGCGGCAGGGCCGACGTGCCGGGCTGCCAGCGAAAGCCTATCGATCCACAGAACTCGCCGTCCCACATCCAGCGTCGGTAGCCCGGCAGCCGCGCGACCTGCGAGCCGTCGGGCAGCGTGATGGGGCCCGCCCCTGGCCTCGCGGTCGTCGAGCGAGGCGATGAAGGCTGCGCCGTCCTCGGCGATCCGCGCCAGTTCCTCGCGCGCGGCTTGCTCCAGCCGGATATTGTCCGGCGACCAGCCGCGCTGCAGTGCATCGGCATAAGCATCGAGATGAGCGAGGGAGGGGACAACCAGCTGCAACGGACTTTCCCTTGGGACGGCGCGCTGCTGTAGCATGGCGGGCCATGAGTTCCAGCCCCGTCCTCGCCCTCGATATCGACGGCGTCGTCTCGCTCGCCCAGCCGGGCTCGGCGCGGCCGTGGTACGCCACGATGCAGGCCGACTGGGGCTTCGATCACGAGGAGATGGCGCGCGACTTCTTCCGCGGCGAATTCATGGAAGTGCTGCGCGGGCGGCTCGATCTATATGTCGCGCTCCACGCCTGGCTCGAACCCAAGGGACTGGCCGATCGGCTGGAGGAATTCGTTGCCTATTGGTTCGCCAAGGACGCCGTCATCGACCGCAATGTGCTGGCCCAGGCCGATGCTTGGCGGCAACGCACCGGCGGGCGCTGCTTCGCCGCCTCCAACCAGGAACACCACCGCGTCGCCTATCTGCGCGAGCAGGCCGGACTGGGCGCGCACTTCGACGAGATCGTCTATTCGGCGGCACTTGGCGTGTGCAAGCCGGAGCGGGTGTTCTTCACCAACGCCCAGGCGCGCATGGGCGTGACGGTGGCGCAGTCGATCCTGTTCGTCGACGATACCGCCGCCAATGTCGACGCGGCCCGCGCCTGCGGCTGGCGCGCCATGCTCTATCGCGGCCCCGAATCTCTCAGCCAGGCGCTCGAAGACTGGGGTTAGGCCGTCTCAGCTTCGCCCAGATGATCGCGTGCAGGATCATCCAGAGCGGCACCAGCACCGTGGGCACGAACGACCAGGGGAGGTGTTGCGTGGCCTCCGAGCCCGGGCCGGCGAACACCTGCGCCGCCGAGCCACCTGCGTTCTGGCCACGTATCGGCGGGCGCAAACTGTGCTAAAAGCCGTTCCATGCTGATGTTCGACATACCCTTCGGGACGACCGACTGGGACGGCGTAGAGCGCACCGAGCACCCCGGCGAGACCGGCAAGGCCTACTGGCGCACCTGCACCTTCAACAATATCCGGGTGCGCATGGTCGAGTACACGCCGGGCTACCTTGCCGATCACTGGTGCCAGAAGGGCCACGTGCTCCTGGTGCTGGAGGGCGAGCTGCATACCGAACTGGCCAACGGCCGTACCGTCGTGCTGAAGCCGGGCCAGAGCTACCAGGTGGCCGACGGCGACCTGGCGCACCGTTCGCGCACCGACAAGGGCGCCAAACTCTTCATCGTGGACTGACATGACGGACATGATCGGGTTTATCGGCGTCGGCACCATGGGCGAGCCGATGTGCCGCAATCTGGCGCGCAAGAGCGGGCTTCAGGTGTTGGCGGCAGACCGCGACGCCGCGCCGCTGAAGCGGCTGGCCGCCGACGGCGTCAAGAGCGCCTCGCTCGACGAGATCGCGGAGAATTGCCGTACGATCCTGCTGTCGCTCCCCGGCGGCAAGGAAGTCGAGCAAGTGTGTCTTGGCGACGGCGGCCTCGCCTCCAAGGCGAAGCTGGGCTGGACGGTGATCGATCTCAGCACGGCGCCGGCCGGCCTTGCGCGCCGGCTCTACGCCGAGTTCGAAGGCCGCGCCTCGGCCTTCGCCGACGCGCCGGTCGCCCGCACGCGGCAGGCGGCGATCGACGGCACGCTGTCGATCATGGTCGGCAGTACGCCGGACTGCTTCGGCCGCATTGAACCGCTGCTGCGCCACATGGCGAGCGAGGTGACGTATTGCGGCGAAGCGGGCAGCGGCCAGACGGTCAAGATCCTGAACAACATGATCCTGTTCCAGACCGGCGTGGCGCTGGCCGAGGCGCTGTCGATCGCGCGCGCGCATGGCGTCGACGGCAAGGTACTGTTCGAAACCCTGACCAAGGGCTCGGCCGATTCCTTCGCCCTGCGCAACCACGGCATGAAAGCGATGTTGCCGGGCGTCTTTCCCGAGCGCGCCTTCTCGACGGAATACGCGCTCAAGGACCTCTCCTATGCCATCGAGATGGCCGAGGAGCAGGGCGTTCCGGCGCTCGGCGCCGATGTCGCCCGCGAATTGATGGAGCGCGCCGCCGAGCTCGGCCACGGCAAGGAATATTGGCCGGTGCTGCTGCGCGCCATAGAGGACGCCACGGAAAAGAAGTGACCGGCAGGCGCTAGACGCATTGGGAGTGGGGAGAAGTGTTTCATGGCGCGTATCGCCGTCGGTGGCTTCCAGCACGAGACCAATACCTTCGCGCCGCAGCAGGCGACCTGGGAGGAGTTCCTCCGCGCCGACGCCTGGCCGCCGCTGCTGCGCGGCGCGGAGATGATCGCCGGCGTCGAGGGCTTCAACATCCCGATCGCCGGCGCGGTGAAGCGACTGACCGAACTGGGCCACGAAATCGTGCCGCTGGCGTGGGCGGCGGCGCCGCCCGCGTCTTATGTCACCGAGGATGCCTACGAGAAGATGTGGGCGATGTTCGATGAGGACTTGAAGAAGCTCGGGCCGTTCGATGCGATCTATCTCGACTTGCACGGCGCCATGGTGGCGGAGAACACCGAGGACGGCGAAGGCGAGCTGTTGCGCCGCATCAGGGGCATCGTCGGCAACGACCTGCCGATCGTGGCGAGTCTCGACTATCACGCCAACCTCACGCCCGAGATGGCGAGGCTTGCGACGGCGCTGGTCGGTTACCGCACCTATCCGCACATCGACATGGCGGTGACCGGCAAGCGGGCGGTCGAGCTGCTCGACCGGCTGCTCAAGGAGAAGCGGCCGGTCTATCGCGCCTATCGCCAGCTCGATTTCCTGATCCCGCTGGTCTGGCAATGCACCTTCATCGAGCCGGCGAAGGGCATCTTCGATCTCGTGGCCGAACTCGAAGCCGGCGAGAAGAGCCACAACCAGGGCATCGTCAGCGTCACCCATACGCCGGGCTTCCCGCCGGCCGACATCGCGCAGTGCGGGCCGGCGCTGGTCGTCTACGGCCACGACAAGGAGGCGGTCGAAGCGGCGGCCGACAAGCTCGCCCAGACGGTGAAAGCGCAAGAGAAGGCCTTTGCCGGCGAGCTGCTCGATCCCGATGCGGCCGTCTTGCGCGCCATCGAGTTGTCGAAGAAGGCAATGAAGCCGATCGTGCTGGCCGACGTGCAGGACAATCCCGGGGCCGGCGGCACGTCCGACACGGTGGGCCTGTTGGCGGCCCTGATGCGCCACAAGGCGAAGGGCGCCGTGATCGGCATGATCGTGGACGAGGAGGCCGCCAAGGCCGCTGTCGAGACCGGCGAGGGCAACGTCATGCGTCGTGGCATCGGCGCCGTGGTGGGCTATGCCGGCGAAAAGCCGGTCGAGGCCCACTGGCGCGTGGTGAAGGTGGCTGACGGCAAGTTCACCGGCACGGGGCCGTTCTATGGCGGCGCCCGCTTCCAGATCGGCCCGATGGCGCTGGTGACCGACGAGGCGAGCGGCGTGTCGGCGGTACTGGCCAGCAAGCGCATCCAGGCGGCCGACCAGGAGATGTTCCGCCATGTCGGCGTCGAGCCATCGACGGTGCCGATCCTGGCCCTGAAATCGACGGTGCATTTCCGCGCCGACTTCCAGCCGATCGCCGAGACGATCCTGGTGGTGCAGTCGCCCGGCGCGCATATCACCGATCCGGTCGAGATGCCCTACAAGCACCTGCGCAAGGGCATCAGGCTGCGGCCGATGGGGCCGGTCTGGAACGGCGCCTAGCCGGAACGGAAGGCGGGGCGGAGCGCCCACACCATCGGCACGGCGGTGAGGGCGATGCAGGAGACGGCCGCAAGGGCGATCGGCAATCCTACGGCGTCGCCCAGCAGGCCCGCGAGGAACGGGCCGGTCGCGCCCGCCACCGAGCCGCCGGTGTAGAAGATCGCGAAGGCGTGGGTGCGCCGCGCGGGACTCACGAATTCGGGGATCGTGCCGTAGAGCACCGACGACGTGCCGTTCAGCATCAGGCCGACGGCCGGCAGCAACGCCAGCGCAAGCGGCAATGACAGCGGCAGGAGGATGAGAATCAGGATTGTCGTCGCCACTTCGGTCAGGATGACCGAGGGCACGACGCCCAGCTTGTCACCGACCCAACCCATCACCAACTTGCCCGCGGCGCCGCCGGCAAACAGCAGCGACAGGCCGAGGCCGATGGTCGGCAGGTCGGCGCCCTTGTTACGCAGCAGGAAGGGCAGAAAGATCATGAAGCCGGTGCGCACCAGGTCGTCGGCGATGTGGATGGAGAACAGCAGCCAGTAGGCCCATGGCCGGTCCTGGCCAGCCATCGCCTTGGAGTCCCCGCCCTTGGCATGCATGGGGATCGGCTTCAGGGAGGCCAGGATCACACCCGCACCCAGCACGGCCAGGGCGGCGACCACGATCAGGGCCTGCTGCCAGCCAAGTGATGCCGCGATCACCGCGAACACGGCCGGCAGCAGCATCTTGCCGACGTCGCCGGTGAAATTGTAGGTGCCGAGCGCGGTGCGCGAGCGGAGGCCAGGGAAAGCCGCCGAGACCAGGCTGGAGCCGATGGGATGCTGCGTGCTGCCGCCCAGGCCTGCCAGCAGGAGGCCGGCGATCACGCCGTAGAGCGAGCCGGTCAGGCCGGCCAGGCCATAGCCGACGGCGATCAGCACCGTGCCAGCCGCCAGCACGCGCACGCCGCCCAGGCGCACCGCCAGCATGCCCGACGGGATCTGCCCGCTCGCCATGGCGCCGGAATAGACCGTCTTGAGCGCTCCGATGGCGGCATAGTTCAGGCCGAACTGGGCCTGCAGCAGCGGATAAAGGACGTTCAGGAGGTCGGTGAAGCCGTCATGCAGCGCATGGGCCCCGCCACACACGGTGAGCGTCCGGCGCGAGGAGATGGGCGGGGAGACGGTGACTGTCATCTCACCGTCACAATACTACCGACCGGGCATCGCCCTGAACCAAAAACCGACCTGCTGCTGGAAATCGTTTTCGGCGAAGGTCGTGTCGGTGATCAGTGAAGGCTTGCCGTTGCGCGGATAGCGCACGCTCGCCAGGCGCAGGAACTTGGTGTCGCTGAGGTGCAGGAGGAGCACGTCGCCTTGGCGGCGATGGAAGATCAGGTCGTGAATCTTGCGGATGTTGGTCAGGCTCACCACGAAGCGGTCGTTGCCTTCCTCCTCGGCGAGTTGACGCACCGGGATGTCGCGGCCTTCGTTGGTGATGCCCATCAGGGCCGGCGCCTCGGGCGCCATCATGTTGTCCCTACCGCTGGTCTGGATCCAGCGCACCAGCCGGTCGCCGCGCGGCGACAGGGTGTAGCGGGGCGTGCCCTGTCCGAACAGGCCCGACGTCGTGCAGGCACCGGCGGGAAGGGCGAGAGCGGCACAGAGAAACACGCGCCGCGCCAAATCGCTCTGGGTCAAACCTTGTCCTTCCCGATCTTGTCCATGTCGATCATCACCGGCGTGATGGTCTCGAGCACGCCGCCGCGGATGGCGCGGAAGAAGCAGTTATGTCGGCCGGTATGGCAGGCGACGCCGGTCTGGTCGACCAGGACCAGCAGCGTGTCTCCGTCGCAGTCGACGCGCAGGTCGACCAGGGTCTGGGTATGGCCGGAGGTATCGCCCTTTCGCCACGGGCCCTTGCGCGAGCGCGACCAGTAGCAGACGCGACCCGTGCGCATTGTTTCCGCCACGGCGTCGCGATCCATCCAGGCCATCATCAGCACTTCGCCTGAATCGTGCTGCTGGGCGATTGCCGGGACGAGTCCCTGGCCGTCGAATTGGACCGCCGCCAGGAAAGCGTCGATCGCAGCGGGTGGATAGGTCGTGGATGATGTGGTGGGCATGACTTGGCCTCACGGAAGAACGGGGCGTATAATCGCCTCGTAACTGCTTGGCAAATCGGGAATATCGTGAAGAAGCCGGCCGAAGCCGCCAACCACAACCATGATCACAAGCACTGCGTCGAGGATGCCGTCGCCGCGGCCGAGAGACTGTGCGCCGCGAAGGACCTGCGCTTCACGCCGCTGCGCCGCCGCGTGCTCGAGCTCGTGTGGTCGAGCCACAAGCCCGTCGGCGCCTACGCGCTGCTCGACCAGCTGCGCGACGAAGATCTCGGTTCGGCGCCGCCCACCGTCTATCGCGCCCTCGATTTCCTGATCGAGAACGGGCTGATCCACCGCATCGAGCGCATGAACGCCTTCGTCGGCTGCAGCCATCCCGGCGAGGCGCATCGCGGCTTCTTCCTGATCTGCGGTGATTGCGGCAACGCCGAGGAGCTGGAGAGCGACGGCCTTGCCGAATTCGATCACCTCGAGCGCCAGCCACCGCGGCTTCGCCGCCCGCGACATGACGTTGGAAGTGACCGGTACCTGCGCGGAGTGTCGAAGGGCTTAGCCGGGGCGTGAATCCAGCCTTAAGCGTTGTGCGCCCGGTTCAGCCGGTCGAAACCCTCGGCGAGATCGGTCTTCAGGTCCTCGACGTCTTCCAGCCCGACGTGGATGCGCAGCAGGTGCTTGCCCTGGGGCCACGGCACGGCGGTGCGGTACTGGTCGGGATGGGCGGGGATCAGCAGGCTCTCGTAGCCGCCCCAGCTCGCGCCCATGCCGAAGATATCCATGCCGTCCAGCATCGAGCCCAACGCGTTCTTGCTGTAGCCGTCGCGCAGGGTGAAGGAGAACAGGCCGGACGCGCCCTTGAACAGTCGCTTCCAGTTCTCATGGCCCGGGCAGTCGGGCAGGGCAGGGTGCAGCACCTTGTCGACCTCGGGCCGGCCTTTCAGCCAGTGCGCAACCTCGATACCGCTCTTCTCGTGATGGCGCAGGCGCACACCCATCGTGCGCAGCCCGCGCAAGGCCAGGTAGCAGTCGTCGGGCGCGGCATGGAAACCGAAGGACTGGCAGGCCGTCTTCGCCGTTTCGAACATCTTCCGCGTGGCGCAGGAGATGATGCCCATCATGGCGTCGGAGTGACCGACAATGTACTTGGTGCCGGCGTGCACGGAGATGTCGCAGCCGTGATCGAACGGCTTGAAATACAAGGGCGTCGCCCAGGTGTTGTCGATCAGCACGGCCGCGCCGTGCTTCCTGGCGACCGCCGAGATAGCGTCGACGTCCTGCACCTCGAAGGTCTGCGAGCCCGGCGCCTCGAGATACACGACCTTGGTGTTGGGCTGGATCAGCTTCTCGATGCCAGCGCCGATCATCGGATCGAAGAACGTCGTCTCGACGCCGAAGTTCTTGAGCGTGGTGTTGGCGAAGCGCCGCGCCGGGCCATAGGCGTTGTCGGTCAGCAGCATGTGATCGCCGGTCTTCAGGAAGCCGACGATCGCGCCGGTCACGGCGGCGAGGCCGGATTGCACGGCGATCGAGCGGTGCGCGCATTCGATGGCGGCGACCGCGTCCTCGAGCGCCTTCTGAGTCGGCGTGCCGTTGCGGCCGTAGCCGAAGCCTTCGAACGGCACGCGGTTCTCGAACTTCTCCATGGTGGGAGAGAGGATCGTCGAGGCGTGATAGACGGGCGGATTGACGATGCCGAAATTGTTGGCCGGATCGCGCCCGGCGACGGCTAAAACAGTGTCGGGCTTGGTATAAGTTTTCTTCGCGGTCATGTCGGCACTATGGCACAGGCTTTACTTGGGCGGCCAGCGATACAGGTCGGGCCACAGCACGCGCGGGTCCCGCAATTCCTTGCTTTCGCTGCGCACCGGTCGAAAGCCCGCTCTGCGATAAGTGTCGAGCGCCCCCGGATGGTCGAGCGTATTGGTGTTGAGCCTGAGGCGCATCGTGCCGCGCGCAAATGCCCGCTCGATGGCCCGGTCGAGCAGCCACGGGCCGATCCCGCGGCCGACATAGTCCAGCGTGAGGCCGAAGAACTCGAGCTCGTCGCCGCCCAGCTCGAAGTAGCCGGCCAGGGCGCCATCGTGCCGCGCGACGTGCAGTTCGTGGCCGGGAAGGGACAGCAGCATCTGCAAGGCGGGGTCGGACAGCAGCCGCCGCTCGTACCACAGCCAGGGCCGGCCGACGCGGTCGTAGAGGTCGCGATAGAGAGCCGGGGCGGGCGCCTCTACGCGCTCGATCGACACGTCGATGGCGGGCGGCCGTCCCCGCCGTGTCCAGTCGGCCGGCACCATCTCGAGATAGGTGATGGTGATCGGCAGCCGCCCGTCGGCGCGCGGCGGCGGCTGATGGGCGAACAGGCCGGGCGTCCGTTCAGGCGCCGGTGACGATGGGCGTGTCGGCACGACATCCACAGGGCGTTAACTTGTGTATTCTTGCACTCTCAAAAGCTCGCATTTACGGGCCCTTTCCTCTACCATTGACACACCCACTCGCTGGAAATCTCACCAGTTTGTGCCGAAATTTGTGTATCAACTATGGGAGTGTCAACGTGTCTAGCCCACTCAGAAAACCCCTCAGCATTGCCGCCATAGAGGCCCTTCCTCCCGGCGTCCACAAGGTCGCGCCCAGGCTCTACCTCAAGAGAGTGGACGGCGCGAACGGACCACGGCGGAGCTTTCTGTTTCGCTGGCAGGAGGACGGCAAGGCGAAATCCGTGAGCCTTGGGCCATGGTCGATTGATCGCTACGCCGAGCTTTTGTCGGAGGGCAACCGAGCGAACGAGGCGCTGGCAAAGGGGAGGGACCCGCGGATTGCAGTCGAGGAGGCGGGAGAGGCTGGCACGTTCAAGGAGGCGGCCGAGAATTTCCTGGCCGACAACCTGGGCGCCTTCACCAATGAGACGCACAAGCGGCAATGGCGACGCTCTATCGAAGGCACCTATGCGGTGCTCGGGCACTTGCGCATCGGGCAGATCGAGGTCGGCCACATAGCCAAGGCGCTTTCGGCCGATTGGCAGCGCGTGCCGGTCTACGCGCAGCGCACACGGAGGCGGATCGAGCAGGTGCTGTCATACGCCATCGCGCGCGGAGATCTGAAGCAGGCGAACCCGGCCGCCATCGACCTGGTGCGCCACCGGCTGCCCAAGCAAGGCCGCCGCCAGGTGCAGCACATGCCGGCGCTGCCCTACGCACAGGTGCCCAAGCTGTTCGCGGCGCTGGCAGTCGAACGGCTCTTTTCCAGCGAGGCCCTGCGGTTCGCGATCCTGACCAGCGCACGCACCAACGAAGTGCGGCAGATGACTTGGGCGGAAGTCGACCTCGAGGCCGGCACGTGGTCGGTGCCTGGCCCTCGCATGAAGACGGGTCGGAGCCATCGCGTCGCCTTGAGCAAACCCGCGCTCGCCATCCTGGCCGAAATGAAGGTCCACAGCCGCGGCAGTCAGTACGTTTTTCCCGGCCGCTCGCTCGACAAGCCGATCAGCAAGAACGTCATGTGGCTGGCGATGAAGCGCACCGGCTTCACCGATGGCGTCGTGCACGGCTTGCGCTCGTCGTACAAAGATTGGGCGCGAGAGCGGACCAAGTTCAGCTGGGAGCTTGTAGAGCTCAGCCTGAGCCACGAGATCGGCAACGCCGTCGAGCGCGCCTATGGCCGTTCCGACTTGCTGCATCTGCGCCGGCCGCTGGCCGAGGCCTGGGGCGCGTTCGTCGACGGCAAGGCGGAAAAGGTCGTCAAACAATCCACAGCCGAGAAAACAGCAAAACGCGCTTCTCTACGGCTAGTGGTGGGTGGCCGCGATAAACAGGTTGTTTATTAAACCGTTTGTTTATCAATAGTTGTGCAGGCGGCTCGCTCTCAAAAGCGTCGCCTGTGGTTTCTCGTCTCGGCTCCAACACTCTCCAATCATAGCGCCATAGTCGCTCACGCTCTTGGTCCCACTCGCGCGACGGCTGTGATTGTCAG
Organism: uncultured Alphaproteobacteria bacterium; assembly: GCA_963843185.1. GTDB lineage: Bacteria > Pseudomonadota > Alphaproteobacteria > Reyranellales > Reyranellaceae > Reyranella. The sequence continues at coordinate 94,901 of CAWJJJ010000019.1, read as the reverse complement.
CGGCTCACCCCGGTGCAAGCCTCGTCGTCGACCAAAAGGAGGGGCCGATGGCGAAGGGAAAACAGACGACGAGGCATAAGATCACGCCCGAGGAGCGACGGAAGTTTCGAGAGCGGCAGCGTCGGAATGTGGAGCAGAGGAACCGCTCGCGCATGGCGGGCGACCCGTACACGGTGCCGCAATTCGCTCAGTCGGTGGGCGTCAGCCTCGCGACGCTCTACAGGCACCTGCCGAAGATGCGGGTGATCAAATTCGGCAAGCGCACGCTGATCCCCGAGGAGGAAAAGCAGCGCTACCTTGAAGCGTGCGTCAGGGAGCCGAGCGAGCCCGTCGCGCGATTGAAGCGCCGCCGCAGCACCCACCATCGCGCGGCAGGTGCGCCGTAAGCAACGAAACGCTGCATCGCCACCCACAAAGGAGAGGACTATGACCACCACAAAGCATCGCCAGCGTCGCCTCGAATTGCTCGATGAAATGTACGGGTTGATCGACAAGATCGAAGCGATCGACATCGACGAGCGCCTCAAGGAGCCCCTGGATGAAAGCGCCAGTCGCGCCATTCGTCAGTCGCTCGACGATGCAGCCCGCCGCGTGCTCAGCGATCACCCCGAGTGGGACGCCCGCCTGCTGGTCTGTCTGTGTGCCCGGCTGATCGAGGCCGCCCAGGAGAACGACGGCCTCAAGAATAACTTCCGCGCGGATCTGCTCAGCGCCGAGGCGCGCGCCACGACCTGATCTTATTTTTCGGGGACCTAACAAAGCCGCCAATTGGCCGGGCCGCGCAACGACGAGAAACGCGACCCGGCCGGCATCAGTCTCTTGGCAGAGGGCCCGATGCTACACTTTCCGTTTACGCATTTCAAACGGCGCGCCGTCCACGACGTGTTGATCGACGCGGACGAATTGAAGAGCCCGGCGTGGCAGTCGCTCCGGCCAGGCCCACGAGCTCTGCTGCTGGAGTTGAGAGCAGTCAGCGACAACAACGGCCAGGTTATCCCGTCGATGCGCGAGGCGGCGCGCCGCCTGCACGTGGGCAAGCAGGCCGCGTCGAACTGGTATTACCTGCTGAGAGACCGCGGCTGGATCAAGGGCAAGCCTCACGTGGGAGTGCCTACGCTCTGGACCCTGAAAAGATGAGCCGTCGCCGTGGCCGCAGGATCAACGCCAAGGGCCGCAGCACGAAGAGCGGCCGGTACATTAGGCTGACCCACTTCCTGCTCCAATCGCCGGCGTGGAAAAGCCTGCGGCCTATCCCAGCGAAGCTCTACATCGAAGTGCTGCAGCGCTACACGGGATTCAACAACGGCTCGATAGGTCTCGGAGTCCGCGAAGCAGGCGAGGTGCTCTACACCAAGCCGCACACAGCAGGCGTGGCGTTCGAGGTCCTGATGGAGCGCGGGTTCCTGGCCGTGAGCAAGAGCAGCAGCTTCGGCCAAAAAAAACGCGCCCGCGAATGGCGAGTGACGAGCCTGCCGATGGGTCCGTGGGATGCGCCAACATCGCCGCCGACGCACGACTACACGCGCTGGAGACCGCCCGCCGGAAAACATTTCCCAGTGCCGATTTCGGGACACGCTCAGTGCCGATTCGGGACACCAGGCCCATGAGGCCGACCTCGAAAAGCGCCGTACAGTGCCGTTTGAGGCTACAGATGGCGCGCCTCTCAGTGCCGATTCGGGACACACATATATATCTACCATGCGCAGTGCAGCAGCAGTAGCTGCCGAGCAGGAGCATCCCGTCTCGACCCGCTCAAGGACTCCTGGCGATTTTGAATCGCTCAAGGATGCGCCGCTGCCGCGCGACCAACTCGGGACGATCCCTCATGTCGCCAACGGCAAGTCCTCGCCCCCAAAAAAAAGATCGGGACTCATGCTCAGAAAAATTTGGCGACAATCTTCGTCAAAAAAAAGCCGTTCGGAGGCGAGAAGAAGGGGTCGTCCCGAGTTGGTCGCGCGGCAGCACATAAACACTTCGTGGATCGCTGATGGAGGCTGACATGCCGAAGGTCCGAAAGCGGGAGATCGTGGCGAAAAGCGAGCAGCGTCGCGGGCGCACCTTGCAATGAGCAGCCGCGCGGTCGCCCTTCGCGCCGAGACCCCGCAGCTCGTGCAGTACGAGACGATGCGCGCGGCGGTAGAACGCTGCGCCAGCATCGACGAGGCTGCCGAGATCAAGGATGAGGCCGCCGCCCTGCTGGCCTACGCTCGCCAGCGCGACGATGTCGAGCTGATGTCGTGGATTTCAGAAATCCATCTGCGCGCCGAGCAGCGGTCGGGCGAACTGTCGGCACGGCTCGCGAAGGCCAGCAACCAGCACGCTCTTAACAAGGCTGATTAGACCAAGCACGCTGTGCTGCGCGCCGCCGGTCTGTCCGACATGGACGCCTCGCGCGCCGAGCGCCTGGCTGGCTACAACAACGAGACGCGGCCCAGGCCGACGGACACGCCCGCCATCCTCAAGGAACGCCACCGACTGTTCAAGGCGGGCAAACAAGCGAGCGAAGCCTACTACGCCGACGCCAAGGCGAACGGCCGAGTGCCGAGCAAAGACGGCCTACAGCTCGCGGTGGACACCGCCATCGCGATCGCGGCAGGAAAGCCGGCACCGCGCCAACCGCTCATCCACCCCGATAAGCCGTTGCCCAGGGCGCTGCTCGACACCTTCTCGCCGGAAGCGACGATGTCGAGCGCGGCATTGCAATCGCTGCGCTCGTTCAACGAGAAGTTTCCCGCTGCCGACGATCTCGCCGAGCACATGCATACCAAAATGCGACGGCCGATTATCGGCGCGCTCAAGATCGCTCAGGCCAAAATCACTGAAGCTCTGGAGGCGCTCGATGAAAAATAGAGTGATCCACGATGCCATCACTCGGGTCGGCGGCCGCCATCGCGTGTCCCGACTTGCGTTGGCGCTCGGCCGCTACCGCGCGCATGGTGCAGGCTTCCCCGGCGCACCCTCCCGGCATGGAGCGCGTTGATGATCCGCAGCAGCGACCTACGGGCGCGCCTGGCCAAGCTCGTGGCCGAAGCGCGTGAGATCGAGAATGCCGGCGCCGCCGATGGTTCATTGAGCGCCGCCGATTGGCCGGGCCGCGCATCCAGGAAGACAGGGGTGAAAGGAGCGAGCGATGTGACCGACACGGCCAACGACAACGCCCTGGGCGATGCGTGACGCGATGCCAATGAAGCCGCCGACGCACCTGCGAGCCGCCATCGTCGCAATCTTCACACGCGCGGCCGACGAAGCCTTGGCCCTGATCGAGGCGCAAGCGGCGGAACCAGAATGGCTGTCGCTGAAGGAAGCCGCCGATCGCTGCAGCTGCCACGTAGAGACGATGGCCAGCCGAGCGGCGCGGTACGGACTTGGATACCGCATCTCGCGAGAGTGGGCGATCGACATGGTCCGTGTCCGCGCTTGGCAAAAAGGCCGGCCGTATTCCCCGCTTCCGCAAGACCCGGCATTGTCGGGCCCGAAATGCCGCGAGACGCGGAATGCGCTCGACGACAGCTCAGGCGCATGATGGCCGGCATGACCCTGACGAAGATCCTGAACGCGCTCACCACCAAGTCGGCGCCGTGCACGTCGGCCGGCCTGAAAGCCGCCGTGGCGGAAATCGACATGGCGGCGCTCGAAGTCTCGGATCGATGAGATCGAACGCCAGCGCCGGGCGCTCCTGCTGTCGGGCAGCGACGAAGATCTGGCGACCAACAAGGCGGCCCTCGACGCGGCGAATTTGCAAGCCGAGCGGGCCCAGGCCGCGATCGACGAGCTTCAGCGCCAGATCTCGGTGGCCGAAGAGCGCGAAGCCGAGCAGGAGCTCGAAGCCCAGGCGAGGGAGGCGCGGCAGGCGGCCGAGCGCCTGGCCGAGGCCTTGATCGAGATCGACGGTCTCGCCGACAAGGTCCGGCCGCTTTTCGCCGAAGCGACCCAGGCGGCAGCAACGGTGGCGAGCTGGAATCGGCGTGTCGAAAGGGCCGGAAAACCGGATCGCCGTCTCGCGTACGTCGAGCCGATGGCCGCGAAGCAGCGCCTGGCGAAGGCGTTTCAATGATTGTCTCGACACCCGGGGCGACATACGAGCGGGCGCAGGCCGAGCTCGCCGAGTTTGTTGTCTTGTGGCTCCTGTCGGTCGAACCTCGGCATCGCGGCGACCGGCTGGTGCAGCTCATCAACGGCACGGTCGTGCCAGGTCTCAATCGCCGGCCGGATTTGACGCCGCGCCAGCGGGACACCGCGCTGATGGGCTTCTCGCGGGGCGTGCTGCACCGGCTGAGGACGGCACCCGTGACCGCCGACGGCACGGTAGGCCGAGCATGACCGATCAGGAGGCCGAGACGATGAACCCGAAGATCCTGGCGGACGCCCTCGCGCCCATGCTCGAGCAACTCGTGGCGCGAGCGATTGCGCCACTCATCGAGGCGATTCGCTCGATCGAGCAGGCGGCTCTCGTGCGCATCGAGGCGCTTGAGAAGGCCGGCAATCAGACGTTGGCGGATTCATTCAAGGGCACATGGCAACCCGGCAATTCCTACGAGCGCGGATCGCTCGTCGTCTGGGAAGGCAGCTTATGGATTGCCATGTCGGGCGACACCGCGGCGAAGCCCGGATCTGGCGACGACTTCCGCCTCGTCACGAAACGCGGCCGCGACGGCAAGGATTTGCGGCCTTGACCACGCGCGGGATCGAGCTGCAGGGCTCGATCGACGAAGCAGCGGCGGTTCGGGTGGCCGCGCAGATTCGTGCCGCAGCAGGGCGCGACGTCGAACTGAGGATAAATTCCAGTGGCGGCAAGCTCTGGGGCGCGATCAAGATCTGCATGGAGATCGAAGAGGCAGCTGGCTCCGTGAGCACCGTCGTTGCCGGCGAGGCGAACTCGGCGGCCGCACTGATTGCGATGGCCGGCGACTTCAGGCGCATCGATCGCCGTGGCGCGATGCTGGTGCACCATCCGCGGCCGAGATCGGCGGAGGGCACGCTCGACGTCCTCCGTGCCATCGCTGGATATTCAGGCCAGCCCACGAGAGTCGTTCGAGGCTGGCTGGACGCCGAGCAAACTTTCACAGCAGTCGAGGCGCAGCGGCTGGGCATCGTCGACAGCATTGTCGATGTCGACGGACCGCGTCCGGTTCGCCTCACGCCGCTAGCGAAACGCCAGCCGGCGCTCTGGCTGAGGCCTTGGCGCGATCTTCTTGAACGGAACGACCTGCGCTGACCGGGCGGGAGCCAAGGGCCAGCCTCTCCCAGCTGCCCGCCCAGGCTAGGGCGTGACTCATAAATCTAAGTTTGTCCGCCTTCGAGGGTAACGCGGACATGCGGCGACAGCCCTCGAATGTCGCCGTTTGACCCATAGGCGACATGCAAAGAGGGAGGACCGCCCATCCAGGTCGAGGACGGCGGTCGCCAAATGCTTGCTAGCTCTTCAACGCCGATAGTTGGTCGGTGTCGTAGCGTCCCCTCAGTTCGGAGATCGCCTTGGCGTCCGGCGGGCTATTGCGCGTGACTGCTTTAGCAAGTTCCTCGAAATAGTTTTCGTGACCGGGTGGTGACACGGTCATGAGCACGCGCGCTGGCTTATCTGTCGTATTAGCTATGTTGTGAGGCACGCCTGGCGGAATAAAGACGAACGTACCGGGCGTTGCGCAAATCTGCCTGTCACCAACCTGCCATTCGCACTCGCCGTCGAGCACGTAGAATGTCTCCTCCTGAGTCCGATGGACGTGCAGGCCGGTCGCGAACCTAGGCGGCATCCTCCAGTCAAACATGGACGTGTATTTGGTACTCTCCGCGGTCACGAGAAATGCCATCGGGTGACCCGAGAGCACAACCTCCTTGGCCTCACCCGGCAACTGAACAACTGCTTTCCCGTTCATGCGCTTCTCCAAGGTTTGACTCGTTGCCACGATCCGCAAGCACTTCAGCCATGGCCTTGTTCTTGCCGGAGGTCCTGAAATCCGTCCCGAAAACATTGCAAAACATTTCCGAATGATGCCCACTCGGTCGATGGCGACTATCTTCCATTTCGGCCCGTTTCGGCTCGACCCTGACGCTGGAATACTGTTTCTCGGTGCCGAACCGACAATGCTGGGTCAACGCACCGTTGCGCTGCTTCGGGCCCTTCTTGCACACCCCGGAACGCCTGTTTCCAAAGACGCGTTGATCAACGCCGCTTGGTCAGGACTTGCCGTGGAGGAAAGCAACCTGACGGTTCAGATTGCGGCCTTGCGTCGAGCCTTGGCAAAAGCGGCCGGCGTAGAACGTTGGATCGAGACCCTACCGCGGCGTGGCTACCGCTATATCGGGCCAGCAGTCGCACTCGGTGATCCTGATGCCGAGGCAATCGTGCAAACATCGCCCGCCCTCGCTCTACCGGACACGCCCTCTGTCGCCGTGCTGCCATTTTCGAATTTGAGTGGCGACCCCGAGCAGGGGTATTTCGCCGATGGCATAGTCGACGACATCATCACTGGCTTGTCCCGAATCAAGTGGCTCTTCGTCATCGCGCGCAATTCGAGCTTCACCTATCGCGACCGACCGGTCGACGTAAAGCAGGTTGGGCGCGAGCTAGGCGTGCGCTACGTGCTCGAAGGCAGCGTGCGCAAAGTATCGGATCGCGTGCGCATCAACGGGCAGCTCGTCGATGCCGTGACGGGAATGCATGTCTGGGCTGAACGCTACGATCGCAAGTTCGACGACATTTTTGCCCTTCAGGACGAAATTGCCGTATCGGTGGTGGGGACGATCGAACCGAGCTTGCGCCAAGCGGAGGTGGCGCGCGTCAAGCGTAAGCGACCGGATAGCCTCGACGCCTACGATCTGGTATTGCGGGCCCAACCCGACATCTACTGCGGCATGCCCGAGCGCTCGGCAGTGGCGTTGGTGCTTTTGGAACGCGCACTTGCGCTTGATCCAGTTTATGCGCTGGCGCACGGCTTTTCCGCAATGGGCTACCACAATCGCTTCTTGCGGGCCGGACTGCGTGACGAAGATAGAGCAGCCTCGATCCGTCATGCTGAGGCGGCGATCGAAAATGGCCAGATACGCGCTCGCTTTCACCTTCGCTGGATTTTCTATCGGCATGGACGCGCACGATCACGCTGCCGCCTTCACAGCCTTCGAGGCTGCATTGGCTATTAGCCCGTCAACAGCTCTCGCCCACATTTTCGGCAGCGTCATCTTCAGTTGGACCGGACAGGCCGAACGCGCAATTGACTGGGCGGAGCGAGGTATGCGCCTGAGCCCGTTCGATCCCTGGGCTTTTGCCGCTTTCGGCTCACTGGCGCTGGGGCAATTCCTGCGCGGGCGCTATGACCGGGCAGTTCAAGCCGCTTACAAGGCCGTGCAATCAAATCCTGGCCACAGTATCAACTATGTGCTCCTGGCCGCGATGCTTGCGAAAGTCGGGCGGTTGGAAGAAGCCAAGGTGGCCGCCGCGCGTGTTCTGAAGTTGCATCCGGCATTTCGGTACGCTCGGTATTTCTCCGGTGTCAATGCGCGCCGCAGCTTGCCGCCGCGTTGGGTGAAATGCTCGGTGCCTCCGGGCTGCCGGAATAGTGCCACAGCTCAGACAGTCGCGAATGTCGGCTCTTGGCCGATTTTGTTGCAGAAGTCGGTTGAGGCGTGCGTCGAACGGTGATTCGGTGTCTGCAGGACGGTTTTCTGCGGAGGCGCGCAATGATGGGGCGGCTCAACCAGGATCAAGGACAACTTTTCTATTCGTTCTGCCTTGCTGACGCTGTGCCGGATGATCATGCGATCCGCGAGATCGCTGCGGTGCTCGACCTGACGTGGGTCTATGCGGAACTGTCACCTCATTATCCTAGCATTGGCCGCCCCTCAGTCGATCCGGTGCTGATGCTGCGGATGTTGATCATCGGCTACGTATTTGCGATCCGCTCGGAGCGCGCGCTGTGTCGGGAGGTCAAGGTCAACCTGGCCTATCGCTGGTTCTGCGGCCTCAGCATTGAGGACAAGATCCCCGATCATTCGGCGTTCTGCCGTGCTCGCAATGAACGGTTCCGCGACAGCAACCTGTTCCGTCATGTCTTCGAGCGGGTAGTTGAAGACTGCATGGCGGCCGGCCTGGTGGCGGCGAAGGCTTTGCCGTTGATGCGAGTCTGATTGCCGCCGACGCCAACAAGCAGCGCTCGATCGCGGGGCAGGATCGCACAAGGATCGTGATCCAGCGAGGTCCAGTCGCGCCGTCGGGTATATCGCATTCTTCGATGATACGGCATGGGGAACGGCCAGCGACGTGATCCCGAAGTTCATCTCCCCGTCCGATCCCGCGGCCCAGTGGACCGGGGCTCACAAGGGGCCGGCATTCTTTGCATACGCCGACAACTATCTCATCGACGTGAAGTTCGGCGTGATCGTCGATGTCGAGGCCTCACGCGCCATTCGCCAGGCCGAGGTGGGTGCGGCCAAGACGATGATCGACCGCACCGAGGACCGCTTCGGCCTGAAGCCTGCCAGGCTCGCGGCGGACACCGCCTATGGATCAGCCGCCACCCTCGACTGGATCGTCAACGACAAGAAGATCGCCCCGCACATTCCCGTCTTTGACAAGTCCAGACGTGACGACGGTTCATTGAGCCGAGAGGACTTCACGTTCGACGCCGGCCGCAATCTCTATGTCTGCCCGCAAGGCAAGCTGCTGCACACGACAGGTCGGGTCCATGACGGCAGGACGCTTCTCTATCGTGCAAGGACATCCGATTGTGGCCCTTGCCCGCTCAAGACACGGTGCTGCCCGAAGGCACCCGAGCGCAAAATCCCGCGCAGCATCCACGAGGGCGCTCGCGATGTCGCCCGTGCCCTGGTCGGCACTGAGGCGTTCGAGCAATCGCGCCGCGATCGCAAACGGGTCGAGATGTTGTTTGCCCACCTCAAGCGCATTCTCAAGCTTGGGCGCCTTCGGCTTCGCGGCCCGCGCGGCGCACAGGACGAGTTCACGCTGGCCGCCATCGCACAAAACCTGCGCCGGCTCGCCAAGCTGGTCGTCAGGCCGCCCCCGAAGGTCGACCTATGCCTTGCCTAGACGGTCCGGGTCTCAGGTTCCTCCGGTCAATGCTGCACCGCCTCACAAGGCCGGGCGATAAGAGGTCCTTTCGGCAAACCCAGAAAGCCTCCTCTCAATTCCAATCCCCGCCTTCTGCAACAAAATCGGCCACAAGCGGACATGCCCTCGTCCTACGCCGATGTCCGATTTCGGGGGCAAAGCGGCGGTTGCCTTACTCTGTATCGGTGGGCCCGTTTATAAGTCCATGCCCTAGGTTCCAATCTCAATCAGGTCCACCACAGGACGATGGTAGCGATGGCGACGGCGGCTGCGAAGTTGACGGCCAGCTTGTCGTAGCGAGTGGCGATGCGGCGCCAGTCCTTTAGCCGACAGAACATGCGCTCGATGAGATTGCGCCGCTTGTAGATGTCGGCATCGAAGGGATGGAAGCGCTTGCGGGTCGGGTTGTTGGGGATCACCGGCTGGGTACCGCGCTCGCTCAGGAACTGGCGTAGCCCATTGCTGTCGTAGGCTGTGTCGGCGATGCACAATCGAGCGGCCGGCATGGGCGCCAACAGCGACCCGGCGACGCGCACATCGCCGAGCTGGCCCGGGGTTATTTCGAAGGCGATGAGCCTGCCGAGACAGTCGACAACGGCGTGGATTTTCGTCGTCCGCCCGCCGCGCGAGCGACCGATCGCCTGCGCCAAGGCCCCCCTTTTCCACCCCCGGCAGAGCGATGGGCCTTGGCCGTCGTGCTGCCGATGATCTGCGTGTCGGCCGCATCGGTTGTAACCAGGGCATCGAACAGGCGCTGCCAAAGCCCGCGTCGAGACCATCGGTTGAAGCGATTGTAGACCGTCGTCGACGGCCCGTAGAGCGCAGGGCAGTCGTCCCAGCGGCAGCCCACTTTCAGCACATGAACGATGCCGCTGATCACCCGTCGGTCGTCGACCCGACGCGCTCCAGTTGATTGCGTGGCAGCAGTGGTTCGATCGTCGACCATTGCCGATCGTTGAGCCAGAACTCGTTCGCCATCTTCAACGCTCCGTCGTTTCAGAGCTTAAATCACCACCAGCAAACAAATTCAATGCTTTGATTGAGTTTTGACCCTAGTCTTCGAACCATGCTCACCGCACGCCCTTGGCCTCACGACCGGTGTCTGACCTCGCCGCCACGACCCGCGCCAACGTCGCGACCTCCCCCTAACGTCATTCCTTGCAGACGAAAATCCTGACCCCGGCGCGGTCTTGCTTCCCCACAAGGGCAATTTGATCGGCACCCCCCCGAGGGCCACCCAAGCCGAGACACCACCAGGGGGCCTGAAAGAGTTTGCAGTTGGGGGGCCAACGACCGCGGCGGGGCAACGAGAGATGCTCCGGCGAAATTATCACTAGGGGTCCTGGCGTCCTGGGCGCTGTGCTCTACCGAGTGCACTTGCCTCACAGTTCGCCCGACCGCTGCTCTCGCCATCGGGGCGAACGCGTTCGTCTGAGTTCTGGGAAACTTTCCCGGATGTGCCGGCCCGGTCGTTGCGCTTGTACTACTCGTGCCAACTGCTGGTCAGGCCCAGCCCGCGCCACCTGCGCGATTGACTGACAACCGGCCCAGGCAAGTCGAGGCGCCGGCGAATGTTCGCTGCGTTGCCGATAGCTTTGCGAACTATTCCTGTTCGGATGGCTCGCGGGTGGTCCGGATAGCTTTGGGAATGTGACTGTCGTTCCGGGGCGGAAGTGGGGTCGGTGAGCGACTTCGACAGCCTTAGCGAGAGATCGTTGCTCAATCAGAAATGGTAATGCAAGTCCAGCCGTCCCAATCCTATGATCGGCAGGCTTGAGTGACCAAAGGGGACAGAATGGCGGGCTGGAACTGGCTTGCTGGTTTCAACGACCAGCAACAATTCGAACTATTCAAGATCGTACTGGAGAAGGGCCTCCTTGCTGCCATCGTCGCAATCGCCGGTGGGATATTTGCGATTCTCTTAGAGAGATACAAGTCCGCGCTGAAAAAGCAGGAAGAACTATCGAAGGTCATCGTCCCGCAAATCGTAAGCACGCTGGAGGCCGCAGAGGCTCTCTATGAGCATGGGACCCAGACCATACGAACGCTCGATAAACAGGCATTAAGCTTCGTGGCCTGGAAAGAGGCGCTTATCCAAAGCCCGGCGAGCATCGAGACGAACGACCGTTACACAGGTCCCGACGATATCAAGCGTCCAATTGTGGAGTGCGAGGGCAAATTGATCTCCATCGCAGAACTCCTTGAACGCACCGCGCCGGACGATCTGGTGAAATCGGTACTTCGTCACCCTGAATTCGCCGTGCAGCGGGCCGAGAGCAAAGAAATGGAATTTTTGTACGCTCTCCACTTAGCTCTCAAAATGCAACCGGAGAGCAGGGCAGGCATAGCGGGGGCTTCGCTCGCTCAAGTCCTTTTTAGGAGCATATTCGTTCCGCTGGTTCGCGCTCCTCGGGACGAATACCACGAAAAGGTGGATAAGTTCGTGCTAGCCATGATGCGGCGATTACCTACTGAGAATCAGGCTCAGAAGCGCGCATACGAAAACATCAACAATTTGATCCCGCGCCTGAGAGAAGTTATCGATCGTTTTCCGACTTCAGACATCGTCAAAATCGAGGGTGCTAAAAGCTCATTTCAGCAGCTGGCTCATCTTCACGCCGGCCTGGTGTCGAATCTGCGAGCGATGCTCAATGCCGTCTAAGGAGAGATACGACCAATTCCACCGCTGCCCTGTAAACGACCGCCTCTCGGCGGCGGCGCGGCCCGGCCCCGTTACACCCGGCCGGCGCCCTAAACGCTACAGGGGGCTAATACAGGGCAGCCGCCGGACACCGGGCGGTTAGCGCGGTACCTAGCGCCGAGCGCCGCTAGGAGGGGCAAAGTAGATTGAGGTTGCTTGCGCGAGATGTTGCGGGCAGGTTTTCACTCTGGTTCCTTGTAGCGTTGCTTGGCGTCCCAACGGACTTACGTGGGAGGAACAGATGCGCATGAGCGGTGGGTGCCTTTGCGGCAAGGTCAAGTATACGGCTGAAGGTGATCCCGCCTTTACGGCGGTATGCCATTGCAGGAACTGCCAGAAACAAGCTGGCACCTTTTCTTCGGTCGTGGTTGTGGTCCCAGCCCCAGGGTTCTCCATGACAGGCCCCATCAAGACTTTTGAGGATACGGGCGACAGCGGGAAGCCAGTGCACCGCCGCTTCTGTTCGGAGTGCGGCTCTCCGATAATCTCCGAAGTGGACGTGATGCCGGGCCTGGTTTTCATTAAGGCGGGCACGCTCGACGACACGACCTGGTTGAAGCCCACCATGGAGGTCTATTGCAGCAGTGCGCAGTCGTGGGTGCCGCCGCTTGGGGAACTGCAGCGGTTTGATAAGATGCCTGCCGGCTAACTCGGCTCCTCTTAAGAGCAGCAGTTTTGTCGGGCGTGTCTCGCCGTGCTGGAGGGCGACCGCACAGGCGTTTATGTTGCAGCCATCCACAACCTGACTAGATTGGCGAGCACCCAGGGTGCGGAGCCGGACCTAGCTTTCAAGCGACCGAGTCGCTCGACGGAAGTCAACGCAGGTTCACATAGACGACGTCGGGCCGTTCGCGCGGCTTGTAGGTCTCGACGTAGGTTTCGAGTTCGTCGAAGAAAGGGCCGCGGGGCGGTCCCCCTTCAAGGATGGGATTGGCGCCGCGATCCTCGGCATACCAGGCTTTGGCCGCGTGCTGGTCATCAGCGTCGAGGCATTCGATCCACACGAACGCCCGCGCCTGCAGCCCGGCTTTTTCGACCACTGCACGGGCGCACACCGTGGACAGCACGACGAGCGGCGTCCGCGCCAGGTGCGCCTCGATGCACAGCCGCATCGGCTCGAGCAGCAAGGCACCGACGAAGTGTTGCTGGTCGCGCACGAGGAAGCAACAGTCGGCGTCGATCGCCTTGCAGGAGGCCAGCCGGCGCTGCATCTGGCGGGCCAGGTAGGTCTTGCCATCGCCGTCGCGGCCATCGAAGACGACCAGCCCGCTGCCCAGCGATTCGACGTAGCCCGCGAGCGCATCCGGGTCGTTGTCGATCCAACGAAACGGCATCACGGTGCTGCCTTGTCGAGCATGGTTTCAATGGTCGGCACGTTGGATCTCGCCTAGGCAAGCAGCGTCCTGCCCATCTCGATCTGCGCCGGTCGCCGGGCTTCCACGATGCCACGAAGCTCCGCAATGTCGGGTATCCCCATCAGGCCAAGCAGAGCGCGCATTGCGTAGGTCCACAGCTCGAAGGCGTGGACCTCGATCGGCACGACCGCGCCGCGCAGGTTGATGAAATCGGCGCATGCCATGTAAAGCACCGCGTCGGCTTCGGTCGGGTCGAAGTCGTCGAGCACGCCATCGGGGTCCCGGTCGGCATGCTTGAAGAACGGCCCATGCTTCGATGCCAGGCGATAGATATCCTTGCGTGCCATGTCGGGGTGATCCCCCTGGATCCAGTCAACGATCGAATGCACGCCGCGCTTCGCGCACAGGGTCGAGGTGATCTCACGGGCGGCGTTGGCGAGCGCATAGACGGGGATCGGGTCACCGCCCTCGAACAATAGGCGGACGGCCGCCACGATCTCGCGCTCGGCAACATCGAGTTTTGTGATGCTCATCTAAAGCCCTCGGCGCGCTTGATCTCGCCCAAGTCGCGCACGATCTCGGCCGGGACCAGCGAGAAGCCAACGGCGATCGAGGCAGCCAGCCGGTGGCGGCCGTCATAGAGCTCATAGGTTCTCCCTTCGCCACTCGGCTCAGTCACCTGGACAGGCGGCAGCGTCCGGTCGAAGCGAATGGCCTTCAGCGCGCAGATCATGCGATCTCTCTTGAAGTCAGGGACGCCGGAGCCGCGCGGCCCGACACCAATGCTGTCGACCAGCATGACCATGGTCGCGTTGTCGGCGTTGCTCGGCGGCGAGCGGCGGTAGGCTTTCCGGCTTGTCTGGAAGCCCCGCATACCAGCCTCTGCCCACCACTCGTCGGGAATTTCAAAGGCAAACCATTGGCTGCGAAACATCATGCGTCGCACTCACGCGCCTAAACATTCAGTGTACCGGCAAAACCCCGGCAGCCATATCTGCCCCTACAGCGCTTTCCCTTTTCCGCCTCCCACCACGCTCCAGCGGCCGCTCAAAACCCGTGCCACGCGCAAATACAGTGGCCTTTTCTTTTGCGTGCTCGCCAGCGCCTCACCTTTTATCTACACGGCGCGTTTGCTCGCCCTCGGGCTGCCTTTGTGTATCAACTTTGTGTATCATCGGACCGTTCTAAGCCAGAAATGTCTACTATTTCAAATACTAAGGCCTCTTTATGGGCGTGTCGGCACGTCCGCCCCATTCGGTCCACGAGCCGTCGTAGATCGCCGCTTCCGGTGCGCCGGTGAGGTAAAGGCCGAGCGCCACGACGCAGGCGGTGACTCCAGAACCGCAGCTCGCGGTCACCTTCTTCGACGGGTCGATACCGGAGGCCGCGATGCGGGCGGCGAGCTTGTCGGCCGGCAGCATGGTGCCGGTCTTGGGATCGATCAGGTCATTGTAGGGCAGGTTGAAGGCGCCGGGCATGTGGCCGGAGCGCAGGCCGGGCCGGGGCTCCGGCGCTTCGCCGCGGAAACGGTTGGCCGCGCGCGCATCGACGATCTGCTCGCGCTTGCTGTCGATGAGGCTTTTGACGTCGTCGACCGAGCGGACCAGCGTGTTGTCGAGACGTGCGGTGAAATGGCGGTCACGGGGCGGCGTCGGATCGTCGGTGACCGGCCGGCCCTCGGCCATCCATTTGGGCAGGCCGCCGTCGAGAATCGACACGTCCTTGTGGCCCATGGCGCGGAACATCCACCACACGCGCGACGCACCCGTCATCGGGCGTGGTGTCGTAGATCACGATCTTGTTGCCGTCGCCCAGCCCGAGCTTGCGCACCCGCGAGGAGAACTTCTCCGGCGACGGCAGCATGTGCGGCAGCGGATTGATCGTGTCGGCGATCTCGTCGATGTCGAAGAACACCGCGCCGGGAATGTGCTGCTGGTCGAACTCCGCCTTGGGGTCGCGCTTCTGCGCCGGCAGGTAGAACGAGCCGTCGACGAGGCGCATGTCCGGCGCGTCGAGGCGGGCGGCGAGCCAGTCGGTGCTGACGAGGGCGTCGGGTCTTGCGTAATCCATCTCGGTTTTCCTACGTCAGCGCGATGATGAAGCGGCGGTTCATCTTTCCCTTGTTTTCGATCTTGGTGCATTCGACGCGGCCGATCTCGCCGGTCTGCGCCACGTGCGTGCCGCCGCAGGCCTGCAGGTCGACGCCTTCGATGGCGAGCAGGCGCACGCGGCCGCCCCCATCGGCGGGCGCACGCTCATGGTCTTCACCAGCTCGGGCCGCGCCGCCAACTCCTCGTCGGTCACCCATTGCGGCGTGACCGGCCGGTCGACCACGAGGATCTTGTTGATCTCCTCGGTGACCCATTCCTTGGTCGGCACGTCGCCCTCGAGGTTGAAGTCGAGGCGGCTCTTGTCGGCGTTGACCTGGCCGCCCGTGACGTTGCCCTTGATCACCGCCGACATGACGTGAAGCGCCGTATGCATGCGCATGTGGCGGTAGCGGCGATCCCAGTCGAGGGTGGCGTGGACCTTGTCGCCGACGCGCGGGCCGAGGCGAATCGGGCGCCAGCACGTGCAGCACGTCGCCGCCATCGGCTTTCACCGCATCGACGACCCTGGCTTCACCGCCGTCCCAGCGCAGCATGCCGGTGTCGCCGGGCTGACCGCCGCCGGTCGGATAGAAGATGGTGCGATCCAGCCGCACGCCGCGCTCCTCGAGCGCGGTCACGGTGGCGTCGGCTTCTTTCAGATAGGCGTCCTGCCGGAAAAGTTCTTCGACCATGGAGGGGATTTAGGCCCTCGCCAGCCGCGCCGCAACGTCCTCCGCCGTGGGCATCGACGGGGCGGCGCCCAATCGCTCGACGGAACAGGCCGCCGCCGCGCTGGCATAGCGTGCCGCGTCGACGGGCGTGGTCGCCCGCCGACAGCCGGGCGGCCAGGGCGCCGACGAAGCAATCGCCGGCGCCGGTCGTGTCTACGACCCTGGCCTTGAAGGCGGGAATCGCGGTCGCGCCGTCGGCCGTCACGCACGATGGCACCGCGCCCGCCCAGGGTTGCCACGACGGCGCGCGCGCCCTTGGCGCGCAGTTTCTGGCAGGCGGCGACGACCTCGCGCTGTGCGCTGCCGGCGCGAAGCTTCGTGCGGGTCGCCTGCGACAGCTCGATCTCGTTCAGGACGGCGACGTCCACGACTTTCAGCAAGCGGTCGGGATAGGGCAGGAACGGCGCGAGGTTCAGGATCGTGCGTGCTCCAGCGGCCCGCGCCCGCTTCAGGATGGACTCGGTCACGGCAATCGGCGTTTCGAATTGCGCCACCCAGACTTCATCGCGCTGCGGCGCCTGGCGGACCATTTCTCTGGCGAAATGGAGATTGGCGCCGGAGGCGACGGTGATGGCGTTGTCCTTCCTGGCGACCTGGATCAGCGCCACGCCGGTGGCGGGCCCGTCGATTTCGCGGACGCCGGAACTGTCGACGTCGTTGTCGGCCAGGAAGCCGCGCAGGCTGTTGGCGAAGGCATCGTTGCCGACGGCGCCCACCATCGCCGTCGGCACGCCGAGGCGGGCGGCGGCGACCGCCTGGTTGAGGCCCTTGCCGCCGGGCAGGAACGACACCGTGGCGCCGAGAAGGGTCTCGCCCGTCGACGGCCGCCGTAGCGCTTTGCACGACGATGTCCATGTTTAGGCTGCCGCAGACGACGACCCGGCTCATCGGGCGCGGCTCACTTCATCCAGGGCGGCAGCGGCAGCTTCTTCTCGCGCAGGAACGCCGGATTGAACATCTTGGACTGATAGCGCTGGCCGCCGTCGGCCAGGATGGTGACGACGGTCTTGCCCGGGCCGAGGTCGCGGGCGAGCCGCATGGCGCCCACGATGTTGATGGCCGTCGAGCCGCCCAGCACCAGGCCCTCGTGCTCGATCAGGTCGAAGATGACGGGCAGCGCCTCCTCGTCGGTGATCTGGTAGGCCATGTCGATCGGCGTGCCCTCGAGGTTGGCCGTGACCCTGCCCTGGCCGATGCCTTCGGTGATCGAATTGCCCTCGGCCTTCAATTCACCCTTGGCGTACCAGTTGTAGAGCGCCGAGCCCATCGGATCGCTGAGCGCGATCTTGATGTTGGGATTGCGCTCCTTCAGCGCGCGCGCCACGCCGCCCAGGGTGCCGCCGCTGCCGACCGAGCAGGTGAAGCCGTCGACCTTGCCTTCGGTCTGGTCCCAGATCTCCGGGCCGGTGGTGCGGTAATGGCCGTCGCGGTTGGCGACATTGTCGAACTGGTTGGCCCAGATCGCGCCGTTCGGCTCCTTGGCCGCGATCTCCTCGGCCAGCGTGCCGGAATAACGCACGTAGTTCGCGGGGTTGGCATAGGGCACGGCCGGCACAAGCCGCAGGTCGGCGCCGCACAGGCGCAGCATGTCCTTCTTTTCCTGGCTCTGCGTCTCGGGCATCACGATGACCGAGCGGTAGCCGCGCGCATTGGCGACCAGGGCGATGCCGATGCCGGTGTTGCCGGCGGTGCCTTCGACGATGACGCCGCCGGGCCTGAGCTTGCCGCGCTTCTCGGCATCCTCGATGATGGCGAGCGCGGCGCGGTCTTTCACCGAGCCGCCGGGATTGAGGAATTCCGCCTTGCCGTAGATGTTGCAGCCCGTCGCTTCCGACGCGGCGATCAGCTTGATCAGCGGCGTGTTGCCGATGCTATCGATGAAACCTGACCGGACATCCATGACGTGCTCGCTCTGCTTGGCCCGCGCTTCCCCGGGCGGACCGTAGACAGGGAGCCGGGGCCAAGGCAACCGGCCTTCGCGAAAACGTTGGTTGTCGAAACGTTGGTCGCCGGTGTGGGCCTGCGATTGAGGGGGTGCGCAGCTGACCATGATGCCGATCCTCTGGCGTTGAGTGTCGGCAGGCATGGGCCACAACATTGCGCGCGGTTGTCAAGCTCCGAGCCGTCGTCGCCCGATCACATAATACTTGCGTGCCGGCAGGGAGGGCGCGGGAGAGCACGGAGCGTCGCCCGTATAGCATGTGTGAGTTCACGCTCGCCCACAGTGACAGCAGAATGCTGTCACGGCTCTCCGTCGCTAGCGCCAGCGCGCCCGCACCTCGTCGCGATGGAGCGCCAGCCATTGCAGCGCTATCACGCCGATGGCGTTGTCGATCTCGCCGCGCTCCAGCATGGCCCGCGCCTCGGCGAACGGCAGGACCTTGACCAGGATGTTCTCGCCCTCCGATTCCAGCCCGAAGATGCCGCCGGCATTGGTCGTGTCGACGCGGCCGAGGAAGCTCACGCAGGCCTCGGAGCAGGCGCCGGGGCTCATGACCACGTTGTGCATGGGGATGACGTCGCCGATTTCGAGTGCCGCTTCCTCGACCGCCTCGCGGCGGATGAGATCCTCGGGGGATTCGTCACTCTCGATGATCCCGGCGACGATCTCCCACATCCAAGGGTGGCGCCCGGCGACATAGGCGCCGGCCCTGAACTGGCGGATCAGCACGACTTCATCGCGCTTGGCATCGTAAGGCAGCACGGCCGCCGCCTGTCCGCGTTCGAACACCTCACGCTGGAGGATCCTGCTCTGGCCGCCCTGGTAGAGGCCGTGGCGGAAGGAGTAGCGCCCGACGCGAAAGTAGCCCTGAAACGCCACGACATGGTCGACGAGTTCGACCGTTTCATTGAGCAGGGCAGGCATCGCCATGGCAAAGCTCCGGATGCAAAAAGGGCCGCCCTCGAGGGAGAGCGGCCCATAATTGGCTCCGGAGGAGGGATTCGAACCCCCGACCTAGCGGTTAACAGCCGCGTGCTCTACCGCTGAGCTACTCCGGATCAGAATTCGCGCGACGGCGCGGCGGGCCGGTCGCGAAGGCGCGGTGTTTTGACAGAGCCTCCCCATCCACGCAAGTCCGCCACGCGAGGGTCCGCCAGATCGTACGATTTGTGGAGGCCTGGGCCGGAATCGAACCGGCATACGCGGATTTGCAGTCCGCTGCATAGCCACTCTGCCACCAGGCCGCACGAGGAGCGCGGTGCTATACCCATGCCGCGCAACAAGGGTCAAGCTGGCCGCGACCGAGCGCCCTTTGACGCTATTGCGTGCCGCCGCCTATAAAACTGCCCAAGATGTAGAGGGCAGCCTATGACGGACTTCGCGCTCGCGCGCCGCAACATGGTGGAGGGTCAGCTCAGGCCCAACCGGGTGACCAACGCACAGTTGCTGGCGGTCATCGGGGAATTGCCCCGTGAGCGGTTCCTGCCGGAGGCGTTGCGTTCGGTCGCCTACGCCGACGACGACGTGCCGCTTGGCAACGGACGTTGCCTGATGGAGCCGATGGTTCTGGCGCGGCTGATCCAGACCCTGCAGCCGCAACCGGGCGACCAGGCAATGGTCGTCGCGTCGGGCCGGGGCTATGGCGCGGCCCTATTGGCACGGTTGGTGAAATCCGTGGTGGCGGTCGAGAGTGACGCCCTGCTAGCAGCCGCCGCCGAGCAGACGGCGAGGGATCTGGGCCTCGCCGACATCCGACAGACGGTCGGCAAGCTGGAGGCGGGTGCCGCGGCTTCCGGACCGTACGACGTCATCCTGATCGAAGGCGCCGTCCAGCAGGTTCCCCAGGCGATCCTCGATCAGTTGGCGGAGGGCGGCCGGCTGGCGACCGTTGTCGTCGGACCGGCTGGAATCTCCGGTGTGGCGCAACTCTTCGTCAAGGAAGGCGGTATGGCGTCCGGGCGGCCACTGTTCGATGCCGGCACGCCGTCTCTGCCGGGCTTTGCGCCTCCGCCGCGCTTCACTTTTTGACCGGCGCACACGGTCAGTTCTAGTGCTACCAATGCCTTTCCGACCAGTGGTAGGGTACCAGCCACAAATGAGGGTAATTCAATGCGTATCCCGCCCAGCTTGAGGCGCGCGCGCGCGGCAGCCGTGTGCGTCCTCGTGGTCGGATTGGGGACCGTCTCGAACGCCTGGTCGCAGAGCCTGATCGAGGCGCTGTCGACCACCTACAACAGCAATCCCGACCTGCTGGCCAGCCGGGCCCTGCTGCGCCAGACCGATGAATCTCTGGCCCAGGCCGTGGCCAACTGGCGCCCGCGCGTGACGCTCTCGCTCGAGTACAACAAGGTCGAGCAGGATTCCATCCCCATCCGGAGTGGCCCGACGTACTACATCCTGAACGGCCGTTTCACGACACTTCAGATGGTCCAGCCGCTGTTCCGCGGCGGCAAGACGGTGGCCGACACCAAGGCGGCCCAGGCCAACATTCAGGCACAGCGCGCCGCGCTCGCCGACACCGAGCAGAACGTCCTGCTGGCGGCCGTGACCTCCTATGCCGACCTGATCCAGAACATCTCGATCGCCGACGCGCGGCGCAACAACGTGCGCGTCCTCGTCCAGCAGCTCGACGCCACGCGCGAACGCTTTCGCGTCGGCGAACTCACGATCACCGACGTCTCCCAGGCCGAAGCGCGGCTCGAGGGGGCGAAGGCCGACCTCGTGCAGGCCGAGGCGCAGGTGCGGATCGCCGAAGCGGCCTACCAGCGCACTATCGGCCAGAAGCCGGGCAGGCTGGGGGAGATTCCCCTGGTCGGTGGCCTGCCCGTCAGCGAGGACGACGCCATCGCGCTGGCCATGGACTCGGGTCCGCGCGCCGTGAGCGCCCAATACCGCATCTCGGCCGCGAGCTATGGCGTGAACAGCGCCATCGGCGACCTGCTACCGCAAGTGAACCTCGTCGGTGTCATCCAGCAGCAGTTCGACCTGCAGGTCCCGACCGACCAGTACTACACCTACGGCGTGCGCGTGCAGGCGACGGTGCCGATCTACCAGAATGGCAGTGAATGGTCGCGCGTGCGGCAGGCCAAGGAATTGGTCGGTCAGCGGCGTAACGAACTCGACAGCGCCCGTCGCGCCGTGGCCGAGAATGTGATTCGCGGCTGGCGCCAACTCGAACTCGTCGCGCTCGCGCGTGACCTCGTTCGAGGCCCAGGTCCGCGCCAACGAAGTCGCCCTGAACGGCGTGCGCCAGGAAGCCCTGGTCGGTTCGCGCACCACCCTCGACGTGTTGAACGCCGAGCAAGAGTTGCTCAATTCCCAGGTCAACCTGGTGCAGGCCCGCCATGACGTTCAGGTCGCCTACTACAGCGTCCTGGCCGGCATCGGCCGCCTGACGGCACGTACGCTTGCGCTGCCGGTCGAATATTATGACGAAGAGAGGTACTATAACGAGGTCGGTTCCCGCTGGATCGGCTGGGGGACCGGCGATTCAGGCGGCAAGCCGCCGGTACCGGCACCAACGACGACGACGAGCGGTGGCTTTGGGAGCAAGTGATGAGCGACCCGAGGAGCGCCAACAACGACCCCTCGATGGATGACATCCTGGCATCCATCCGCAAGATCATTTCCGACGACGAGGCCCGCGCCCAGGTGAACAGCCAGGGCGCGTCGATCGAAGGCGGCCGGCCGGCCGGGGCGCCGCCGTCCGAGACACGTCCTTCCGACGACGTGCTTCTTCTCACCGATCTGGTCGAGGACCCCAATGCGGGCGCCGCAGCGGCGCCGCCAATTCCGCTGCCGCGGATCGATCCGGCGCGTGCCGCCGAGATGCCTCAGCCGTCGCTCGATCATCCGGCCGAGTCGTCGCTAGTGGGCGCCTCCGTCGCCGGCGCGGCGACGTCGGCCTTCGCTCGCCTCAACCAGGCCGTTCAGGACAGCGTGCCGCCGCCTGCCGCCCAGGATCCGGGGCCGCTCATCGGCGCCAGCGGCAAGACCGTCGAGGACCTGGTCAAGGAGATGCTGCGGCCGATGCTGAAGGAGTGGCTCGACCGCAACCTGCCGCCGATCGTCGAGCGCTATGTCGAACGCGAGATCGTCCGGCTGACACGCCGCTGACCCCCAGGCGCCACCGAACCAAACGCCACGGCGCCGCCACCGTGGCGTTTTTTGTTAAAGGCCAGAGATGCTCGACAAGACCTACGATCCCAAGGAGATCGAAGCCCGCCGGTACCCGGAGTGGGAAAATTCCGGCGCGTTCCGCGCCCATCCGGAGTCGAAGAAGCCGCCCTACTGCATCGTCATCCCGCCGCCCAACGTCACCGGCAGCCTGCACACGGGCCACGCGCTCGACAACACGCTGCAGGATGTGCTGATCCGCTGGCGCCGCATGAAGGGCGACGATGTACTGTGGCAGCCCGGCACGGATCACGCCGGCATCGCCACCCAGATGGTCGTGGTGCGCAATCTCGAGCAGGAGGGTGTGGGCCTTGCCGTCGAGGGCGCCGACAAAGGCGACGGCAACAAGAAGCTGCTCAATCGCGAGCAGTTTTTGGCCAAGGTCTGGGAGTGGAAGGCCTATTCGGGCGGCACCATCACCAACCAGCTCCGACGGCTGGGCGCCTCATGCGACTGGTCGCGCGAGCGCTTCACCATGGACGAGGGCCTGTCGCGGGCCGTCCTGAAGGTGTTCGTCGATCTCTACAAGGCCGGCCTGATCTACAAGGACAACCGGCTGGTCAACTGGGACCCCAAGATGCTGACGGCGATCTCCGACCTCGAGGTCGAATCGCGCGAGGTGAGGGGCAGCCTGTGGTACTTCCGCTACCCCATCGAGGGCAGCGACGAGCACATCGTCGTGGCCACCACCCGGCCCGAGACCATGCTGGGCGACACCGGCGTGGCCGTGCATCCCGACGATCCCAAGTGGAAGCATCTGGTCGGCAAGCACGCCGTGCTGCCGCTGGTCGGCCGCCGGATCCCGATCGTGGCCGATGAATATTCCGATCCGGAGAAGGGCTCGGGCGCGGTCAAGATCACGCCGGCGCACGACTTCAACGACTTCGAAGTGGGCCGCCGCCACAACCTCGAGGCCATCAGCATCTTCGACAAGTTCGCCCGGCTGAACGACAAGGTGCCGGAGAAATACCGCGGGCTGGATCGCTTCGACGCGCGCAAGAAGATCGTGGCCGAGATGGAGGAGCTGGGCCTGCTCGAGAAGACCGAGCCGCACACCCACGCCGTGCCGTACGGCGATCGCGGCGGGGTGCCGGTCGAGCCGTTCCTGACCGAGCAATGGTACGCCGACGCCAAGAAGCTGGCACAAGCGCCGATCGCGGCGGCGCGCGACGGCCGCGTGAAGTTCGTGCCCGAGCGTGGGCGCGAGGAGTTCTTCCGCTGGATGGAGAATATCGAGCCGTGGTGCATCTCGCGCCAGCTCTGGTGGGGACATCAGATTCCCGCCTGGTATGGGCCGGACAAGAAGATCTTCGTGGCGCTGTCGGAGGACGAGGCGAAGGAAGAAGCGCGCAAGCACTACGGCAAGGACGTAGCTCTGGCACGCGATCCCGACGTGCTTGACACCTGGTTCAGCTCGGCGCTGTGGCCGTTCTCCACCCTGGGCTGGCCCGAGCAGACGGTCGAGCTCGCGAAGTACTACCCGACCAACGTGCTGGTGACCGGCTGGGACATCCTGTTCTTCTGGGTCGCCCGCATGATGATGATGGGCATGCAGTTCATGAAGGAGGTGCCGTTCCACACCGTCTACCTGCACGGGCTGGTGACGGACGAGAAGGGCCAGAAGATGTCGAAGTCGAAGGGGAACGTCATCGATCCCCTGGAACTCATCGACAAGTACGGCGCCGACGCGCTGCGCTTCACCATGACGTCGATTGCGGCGTCGCAAGCCGGCCGCCTCCGTCTCGCGTCGGCGCGCGTCGAGGGCTCCCGCAACTTCGCCACCAAATTCTGGAACGCCACACGCTTTGCCGAAATGAACGGTGCGGCCCTGCCCAAGGACTTCGATCCCGCGTCGGCCAGGCTAACGGTCAACAAGTGGATGCTGGGCGAGTTGGCGCGCGCCAACACCGCAATCGACACGGCGATCGCCGAGTTCCGCCTGAACGAGGCGGCCAACGCGCTCTACGAGTTCATCTGGGGCATCGTCTGCGACTGGTATGTCGAGCTCTCCAAGCCGATCCTGCAGGGTGCCGACGGACCCGAGAAGGACGAGACCCGCGCCGTCACGGCCTTCGTGCTGCGCGAGACGGCCAAACTCCTGCATCCGGTGATGCCGTTCATCACCGAGGAGATCTGGGACAAGACCGGCCATCGCGACGAGCACGGCGCACTGATCGGCCAGCCATGGCCCGCGCCTGCGCCCGCCGATGCCGCCGCGGATGCGGAGATCGGCTGGCTGGTGAAGCTCATCTCGGACATCCGCTCGGCCCGCGCCGAGTTGAACGTGCCGGCCGGCGCCAAGCTGAGGCTGCTGGTCGTGGGCGCCAACGACACGACGCGCCAGCGCCTCGAGAGCCATCGCGCGGCGATCGAGCGGCTGGCCCGCATCGAGGGTGTCGAGGCGGCGGCCGCTGCGCCCAAGAGCGCGCTGCAGATCGTGGTGGGCGAGGCGACCTACGCCCTGCCGGTCGGTGACGTCATCGACCTCAAGGCCGAGGTCGCGCGGCTGCAGAAGGAAATCAGGAAGCTCGACGACGAGATCGCCAAGATCGATGCCAAATTGGGCAACGCCGCCTTCGTGGCGCGCGCACCGGCAGAGGTCGTCGAGGAGCAGCGCGAGCGCCGCACCCAGGCCGAGCAGACCCGCGCGCGGCTGAGCACGGCGCTGAAGCGCTTGTCATCCTGAGCGAAGCGAAGGGTCTCATACCCTTGGCAAGCGGCGATGAGGTCCTTCGCTTCGCTCAGGCCGACATGATGGATCGAGTCCCGAAGGCCTAAGACGCTTTGCGCAGGTCCGGCACGTACGGCCGCGACGTGAAGTGCTCGGCGTTGTCGCCGCGGGCGAAGCGCAAGCCGGCGCGGCGGATGGCTTCGTCGTCGACGGCTTCCAGCGGCACGAAGTACCGATCGTCGGTCTTGATGATCGTGTCGTTGTCGACGCGGTTGTAGCAGATCAGCAGCGTCCAGCGCCGGTTGGCCGAGCGGTTGGCGTCGGAGCGGTGGATGGCGTTGCAGTGGAAGATCAGCGCATCGCCGGCCTCGAGCTCGCAGTACTCGACCGGGCAGTGCTCCAGGATGTGCGGCATGCGCTTTGGATCGACCTCGTTCTGGGTCGGCGACAGGGGCGTGTGGTCGATGCGGCCGAGCTTGTGTGATCCGGTCGCGATCTGCAGGCAGCCGTTCTCGCGCGTCGTCCGGTCGAGTGCCACCATCACCGACAGCAGGTCGGGCCTGAGGCAGCCGTTGTAGTACCAGTAGCCGTAATCCTGGTGCCATTCCCAGGCCCCGCCGACTTCGGGCTCTTTGGCCGTGAGCTTGGATTGGTAGTGATAGACCGGCCCACCGAGCAAGGCGGCCGAGGTGTCGACCATGCGCTGGCTGCGCGCCGCCAGGCCATAGACCGAATCGCCGGCGCGGTTCCATAGCGCGATGCGCGTCGAGCGGCCCTCGCCGTCGAGCCGGTCGAGGATGCTGGAACGCACCGCGGGATCCTGCTCCATCGCGTCGGTCAGGAGCTTCACCTCGTCCGGCGCGAACAGGCCGCGGGCGTAGGTGAAGCCTTTGTCGTTGAACTCAGCCGTCTGCGCGGCGTTCAGCATGTTAGGCATGGTTTGGCTTCCTCAGGATGAGGTTGGCTGGAAGACGTTGTGGCTGTCTTTCTCGGTGACTGACACTTTACGCCCAAGCTGCTCGTTCGTCAGCATGTCGGCCAGCAATGCCGGATCGTTGCCGGCCATGGCGACGAAGCGATCGCCCGAGGCATCGAGGCGGCCGAGAACGTAAGCCTTCTCCGGCCCATCCTTGCCGTAGGTCACGCAATAGGTCTCGATCGTGCCGGTGCCGCTGGGCTTGGTGTTCACGTGCTGCCTGGGCCGGGCATCGAGTTCGGCCTGCAACGTTTTCGGATCCTCGCGCCGCCACGGACCCTTGGTCGGTTCGGTCGAATAAAGGCCGGCGGAGTGCTTGGTGAGATAGTTGCCGTTGGCCGTCACCATGCCGAACGAGCCGGGCTGTTTCCGGACCACGTTCATCATCTCGGCGATGGAATGTGTGACGTAGTTGTTGCCGGGCCCGCCGAAGAAGGGCAGCCCGCCGGTGACGCTGATCGGCCGCGGATCGTCCTCGGCGATGCCGATTTCCTTCATCGCCACTTCGACCGCCGAGGGAAAGCAGCTGTAGAGGTCGAAGGCCGCCACGTCGGCCGCCGTCTTTCCCGCCATGTCGAGCGCAATCCGGGCGCAGCCCCTGATGGCCGGCGAGGCATCGAGGCGGTCGCGTTCCGATACCACCCAGGTGTCGACGCCGTCGGCGCAGCCATGCAGGAAGACCCAGCGCTCCCGTGGAATGCCCCATTCGCGGGCCTTCTCGACCGAGGTCATCAGCACGGCGGCCGCCTGGTCGACGATGGCGTTGGCGTTCATCAGCCGCGGGTAGGGAAAGCAGATCCAGCGATTGTCGTTGGAGATCGTGGCCAGCCGCTCGGCGCTGTAGCCCTCGCGGCGCGCAGCCAATGGGTTGGCCTTGGCGACGGCGGCCAGCCGTTCGAACAGCCGGCCCATCGCCGTCATATGGCTCGAGACGTCGCGTCCCAGCCCGCCGCGGATGGCGTTCTCCAGCAGGGGATAGAAATGTATCGCGGCCCGGAGATCGTGCCGCGCCTCCTCGTCGGAGAAGCCGAAGCGCTTGTCGCCGACCCTGGTCGGCTCGCCGCCGGGATCCTCGTTATGGTCGATCTTCAGCCCGGCCTTGCGGGCGTTCTGCGTCGAGCGCAGCAACTCGGCGCCGCAGATCAACGCCAGCCCGGTCTCGCCGCTGGCGATCTCCTCGGAGAAGCGGTTGACGAGATACTGGGGCGTGTTGCCGCCTTGGTAGGTGTAGATGAGCTGGCGCGGCGCCGCGTTCAGGCGATTGGCGACGCCTTTGGGTGGGTTGGTGCAGCGGCCGAAGGGCGAAGCGAAGCGTGGACTGACGTCGGGGAAGAATTCCAGGACGGTCAGCGCATCGATCTTGCGGCCGAGCGCTTCCGGACCGATCGAGGCGCCTGTGTCGCCGAGCGCGAGCCGGGCGGCTTCAGCGCAAAACGCGACATTGGAGTGCTCGCTCGACGGCTGGCCGGTGGTATCGGTGATCTGGCCGCACCCGACGAGGATGGGCGTCCGCCGATCGATCATTTCACCAGGGCCTCGATCTCGGCATCGCTGAGGCCGGCTTCCGCCAGGACGCTCCTTGTATGCTCCCCCAGGTCGGCGACCTTGGGGCCGCTTTGCAGGGCTGAGCCGGAGAAGCGGAAAGGCGGTGCGGGCGACTGGTAGGCGCCGGCGCTGTCCTCGATGGTGCAGAGCGAGCCACGATGGGCGACCTGCGGGTCCTTCAGTGCCTCGGTCACGGTGAGATAGGGAGAGCAGGGCACACCGTGCTTCTCCAGCGCCGCCACGCACTCCTTGACCGTGAGCTTCTTCGACCACGCCTCGAACTCGTCGACGAACTGGCCCCAGTTCATGCGCCGGTCGGCGTACTTCTCGAAGCGTGGATCGGTCAGCCAGTCGCGCCGGCCCGCCGCCGTCGCCATGTCCTGGAAGGTGCGTTCGCTGGCCGTCGCCAGCATGACATAGCCGTCCTTGGCCTCGACCGGGCCATACATGGGCCGCGACGGCATCTCGAAGTCGAATTGCGCACGATTGACCTCGCCCAGCAGCATGCCGACCAGTGTCTCGAACATCGAGACGTCGACCATCTGGCCCTTGCCGGTGACATGGCGCTGGTGGAGCGCTGCCAGGATGGCGCCCATGGCGTAGGCGCCGCTCGCATAGTCGGCGACGAAGATGCCGCAATTGTCCGGCCGCTCGCGGCCCTGCTGGTAGAAGAGGTGCGCCATGTCGTAGCCGGTCGAGGCGTGGATCACTGGTGCATAAGCCGGCCGTCCAGCGGCGGGCCCGGTCTGGCCGTAGCCCGAGATCGCGCCGTAGATGATCCTGGGATTGATCTTCGCCAGCTCGGGATAGTCGAGTCCCAGCCGCTTCATCACGCCGGGACGATAATTCTCCAGCACGATGTCGGCGACCTTCACCAGCTTCTTCACCGCGGCAACCGCCTCCGGTCGCTTGAGGTCGAGCACGATCGAGCGTTTGCCGGCGTTGAGCTGGCCGAACATGGTGCCGGCGCCGTCGCGCTGCACGGGCCGGCTGCGCATCAGGTCGCCTTCGGCCGATTCGACCTTGATGACATCGGCGCCCATGTCGGCCAGCAGGCGGCTGCAGTGCGGGCCGGCAATGGTGGTGGAGAAATCGAGGACGCGCAGGCCGTGCAGCGGCCGGGGATTCGTTTCCGTCATCTGGTCACCGGGCCACGAGGATGAGTACGACGCCGCCCACTACGAGCATGCTGCCGATCCACTCGCCGGTGGACGGCCTTTCCTTGAGCACCCAGTGGGAGGCGATGAAGGTGAAGACGAGCTCGATCTGGCCGACCGCGCGCACCAGGGCGGCGTTCTCGAGCGTCATGGCGAGCGCCCAGCCGGCCGAACCCAGCACGCTGAAGATGCCGACCCAGACCGATGAGCGCCAGTTGACCCAAACCTTGCCGAGCTGCGGCTGGTCACGGCGTGACAGATAGGCCGCCATCAGCACGACCTGGATGGTGTTCATGCAGGCGAGCACGGTGATGCCGCGCACCATGAAGTCGCCTTCGGGCAGGAGCTTGGAGGCCTCGCGGATGGTGCCGGCGGCGATCGCGAAGATCGCTCCCGCCAGGATGCCGTAGAGCGCGCCCTTGTGAGTGAAGCTGGCCAATACGCCGCGGACGTCGGAGAAGCGGCCGCGCACGCTCAGGATCGCCACGC
This sequence comes from uncultured Alphaproteobacteria bacterium, assembly GCA_963843185.1. Classification (GTDB taxonomy): domain Bacteria; phylum Pseudomonadota; class Alphaproteobacteria; order Reyranellales; family Reyranellaceae; genus Reyranella. Next base: position 66,007 of record CAWJJJ010000019.1, on the reverse strand, counting down.
CGCCCAGGCAGACCAGGATGCCCATCCAGGCGCCGAACTTGAGCGGCTCGTGGGCGATGAAGGTGGCGAACAACGCCACGAACACAGTCTCGGTCTTGGAGTAGACGGTGCCGACGGCGTAGTTGCGCAGCGAGAAAGAGTGGATCATCAGCGACGTCGCTACGATCTGGGCGACGCCCGCGATGGTCACCAGGCCGAGGAATGGCGCCGAGAGAGTCGGGACGTGGCGGCCGGTGCCGAAGACCAGGAAGGCCAGCATGCCCAGAGCCAACGGCGCGCCGTAGAGGTAGCGGACGAAATTCGCCCCATCGACGCTCAATACGCCACGAATCTTCTGCTGCATCGTCGTGCGGATGTTCTGAAACAGCGCAGCGGCGATGGTGATCGGTATCCAGAGTGGCACGGTTCCTCCCGGCAACAGTGTAGGGCGTGATCCACCGGGCGTCTGCCGCCGTGATTTCCGCGGTGCAGGATCGATCCTTGTCGTCCCGAGCCGCCGGCTTTTCGGAGAAGGAGCTGGGAAGCGGTGGACGCCTAGGACGCGCGCTACAAATCCGCCCCCACGGCCTCGGCGACCGATGCGAAGCCGTCGCGTGCCAGAAGGGCGGCAAGCTCGTCCTTGATGCGACGGATGAGGGGCGGGCCCTCATAGACCATGGCCGAGTAGAGCTGCACCAGGGTCGCACCGGCGCGGATCTTGGCGTAGGCGTCCGCTCCCGAGCCGACGCCGCCGCAGCCGATCAGGGGGAACTGGCCCTCGGCGCGCTGTGCCGTGCGGCGCAGGACAGCGGTGGACAAAGCGCTGAGCGGAGCACCTGAAAGGCCGCCGGCCTCGCCGCGCCGAGCCGAACGCAGGGTGGCGGGCCGCGACAGGGTGGTGTTCCCGACGATGATGCCGTCCATCCTGAGGTCCCGGCAGACCGCCACGATGTCGTCGAGGTCGTCGTCCGCGGCATCGGGTGCGATCTTGACCGCAAGCGGAACCGGCTTGGCGGCGATCGCATCCTGCACGCGCTTCAGGAGATCCGAGAGTTGCGCGCGACCCTGCAGGTTGCGCAGGCCGGGCGTGTTGGGCGAGGAGACGTTGCATACGAGGTAGTCGGCGTAGGGCGCAAGGGCTGCGCTGCAGGCGACATAGTCGGCGGCGCGGTCGGTGCTGTCCTTGTTGGCGCCGACATTGACGCCGACGAAGCCGCGGCGGCCGCGGGTGGCGAGGTGAGAGCGGGCGGCCTCCAGCCCCTGGCCCGGAAAGCCCATGCGGTTGATGACACCGCGATCCTCGGCGAGCCGGAAGAGGCGGGGCCGCGGGTTACCCTTCTGCGGCCGGGGCGTCACGCTGCCGATCTCGACCAGCCCGAAGCCGAGATCGAGCAGGGCGTCCGGCACTTCGGCATTCTTGTCGAAGCCGGCGGCAAGGCCGATCGGGTTGGGCAGGGTGCGGCCCCAAATCTTGACCGCAAGCGACGGCGCGTCGGGCCGTCGATCGCCCGGCATCAGGCCGCTCTTCAGCGTGCGCAGCGCCAGGCCGTGCGCGGCCTCGGCGTCGAGACGGGAAAGAAGCAGATCGGCGAGCGCGTACCAGACAGCCATTCCCGTCTGGTTAGCAGAGGTTCCCTGTGGAGCGCTCAGGCCTTTCCATAGACCGGAATCAAGCGCGCCGGAATTGACAGTATCCGACAGGCTGCAATGCGCGACGATCAGTTCGGCAAGCGCCTGGGGTTTGACCCACGTGGAATGATCCGCTTTCGGCATGTCGGCGCGGTTGACCGCCGTGTCGATGGTGGAGGGGCAAAGGGCGATGACCGAGATGTTCTCGTTCTTCACCTCCTCGGCAAGCGCGACGGTGAAGGCGGCAACGGCGGCCTTGGCCGCGGTGTACGCCGTCATGTTGGCGCCCTGGCGTGGATTGAGAGCGGGCCGGGCGGAGATGTTGATGATGTGGCCGCCACGCTCGGCTTTGCGAAAGTTGGCGATCGCTTCCCGGCAGCTCAGGGCACAGGAAACAAGGTTCATCGAGATCTGGCGCTGCAGGACTTGCGCCGAGCTGTCGGCGATGGGCGCATAGGCGAAGCCGCCGGCGATGTTCACGATCGCATGAAGCGGCGGCAGCTTGCTGTAAAAACCCCTGACGGAAGCCTCATCGGCAAGGTCGATGTTCGTCGCAATGGTGATCCTTGCGCTGTCGGGAAGCCTTCCGGACGGCGCGACACTTTCAATGGCGGGAATATGACAGGTCGCTCCCGCCTGAACGAAGCCCTGTACGACGGCCGCGCCGAGCGCGCCGGTCCCTCCGGTTACGACAACATGGCGATCCTGTAGCGTCTGCATGTCCACTCCTTGTCAAGAAACTGGAGTGGAAGCGGACTTGGGCAAGTAATCAAGTCCCAGCTTTGTCATCCTGAGCGAAGCGAAGGATCTCATGCCTGGCGCAAACGGCGATGAGGTCCTTCGCTGCGCTCAGGACGACGGAATCGCTAGAGCCGGTCGAAGCTTTGCTGCGGTCGCAGCGCCGGCGAGTCGCTGAACACGACCATGAAGAGCTGCCGGAACAGTTCGCCGATTCGTGGATCGGTCGGGCCGGTCGCCGGCGTCCAGGCGGTCGTCTCCGACATCGCCATGTCGTTGCGGCAGTACACGGCGTAGACGTAGAAGACGCCCGGCCGTCCCGGCTTGAAGCGGGTCACGCCCTTGCACACCGAATCCGAATTGAGATCGTTGGCAGGGTTGAAAATCAGCATCAGGCGATAGTCGGGGCGCGGCTTCTCGACGGGCACGTCGTAGGTGAACGTGAGCGCCGGGCGCGGCTTGGCGGCCTGCATGACCGGCAACAGGTCGCGCGCCACAAGGCTGGGATCGACGTCGGGAAAGGCGGTGCCGGCAAGCACGACCTGGAAAGGTTTGCCGTCGGTCGCGGCGAAGAACTCACGGTAGTCGTACTGGATGGCATAATAGGTGCCGCCGATGACCGCTGCGGACGCGGCAACCGGAAGGCCGACCAGGCAAAGCAGGGCGGCGGCAATCCTGTTCTTCAAATACATGCGGACACTCTCCTCACCGCGCATCATAGACCATAGGCTTGAGGCGCGGTCACCTCACGCCACCTTGTCGGGGCAGTTCGTAAACCGACGTCCGGCACAAGTTCACTGTCGAGAGTCCGCCCCTAGGGCCGGTTTCGGTGACCATTCAGCGGCCGATAGGCCGGGCCGTCGGGGAACACGACCATGAACAGTTCCCTGAACAGCTGGCCGATGCGTGGATCGGTCGGGCCGGTCGCCGGCGTCCAGGCGGTCGTCTCCGACATCGCCATGTCGTTCCGGCAATAGACGGCATAGACATAGAAGATGCCCGGCCTGCCCGGCTTGAAGCGGGTCGCGCCATTGCACACGGCGGCGGAACCGAGATCGTTGGCGGGGTCGAAGATCAGCATCAGGCGATAATCCGGGCGCGGCCGCTCGACAGGTGCGTCGTAGGTGAAGGTCAGAGCCGGCCGCGGCTTGGCGGCTTGCATGGCAGGCAAAAGCTCGCGCGCAACGGTGTTGGGATCGACGCCCGGGAAGGCATTGCCGGCGAGGACGACCCGAAAGGGCTTGCCGTCGGTCGCGGCGAAGAATTCGCTGTAGTCGTACTGGGTGGCGTAGTAGCTCCCGCCGATGATGGCCGCGGATGCAGCCACCGGAAGCGCGGCAAGGCCGAGCAGGGCGGTGGCGACCTTTTGCTTGAAAGGCATGTGGACCTTCTCCTCCGTGCGCATCCTACAGTGTCACCATAGGCCTCGGCCGCGATCGCATCACGTCACATTGTCGCGCGCAGGTCGTCAGCCTGTCGTAAAGCGGGTTCAGACGTCGAGATCGCGGGCGAAACGCGCATTCTTCTGGATGAAGTCGTAGCGCTTCTCCGGCTTGCGGCCCATCAGGTCCTCGACCAGCGTTCGCGTCCGCATCCCCTCGAGGCGAGTCTCGGCGTCGGCCGTGGTCGGCACGTCGACCTTGAGCAGGATGCGCTTGGTGGGATCCATCGTGGTTTCGCGAAGGTGAACAGACTGCATCTCGCCCAGCCCCTTGAAGCGCGTTATGTCGACCTTGCCGCCGCCGTACACGTCGCGCAGCAACTCGTCCTTGTGCTGTTCGTCGCGGGCATATTCGATGCGGTCGCCCTTGCTCAGGCGGAACAGCGGTGGTTGGGCGAGGAAGAGATGGCCGTTCTCGATCAGCTTCGGCATCTCGCGATAGAAGAACGTCATCAGCAGCGAGGCGATGTGGGCGCCGTCGACATCGGCGTCGGTCATGATGATCACGCGCTCGTAGCGCAGCCGCTCGTCGCTGTAGTGATCGCCCGCGCCGCAGCCCAGCGCCTGGATGAGGTCCTGGATCTCCTGGTTTTCGCGCAGCTTCTCGGCGCTGGCGCTGGCCACGTTCAGGATCTTGCCGCGCAAGGGCAGGATCGCCTGGGTCTCGCGGTTGCGCGCCGCCTTGGCCGAGCCGCCCGCCGAATCGCCCTCGACCAGGAAGATCTCGGTGCCGTCGGACGCGGTGTTGCTGCAGTCGGCGAGCTTGCCGGGCAGGCGCAGCTTGCGTGTCGCCGTCTTGCGCTGCTGCTCGCGATCCTGCCTACGGCGCAGCCGGTCCTCGGCCTTGGCCACGACGTGCTCGAGCAGGACGTTGCCGGTTTCCTTGTCGCCGGTCAGCCAATGCTCGAAATTGTCGCCGACGATGGTCTCGACCAGCTTGGTCGCCTCGACGCTTGCCAGCTTTTCCTTGGTCTGGCCCTGGAACTGCGGCTGCTCGATGAACACCGAGACCAGGCCGGCGGCGCCCTCGATCACGTCGTCGGCCGTGATCAGCGAGCCCTTGCGATTGCCGGTCAGGTCGGCATAGCGCTTCAGCCCGCGCACCAGGGCGCTGCGGAAGCCCGATTCGTGGGTGCCACCTTCGATGGTCGGCACGGTGTTGCAGTAGGAGCGGACGAAACCTTCCTCGTCGGTCGGCCACCACACCGCCCATTCGACCTTGCCGCCGGCGGTGCCGTTGGTCTCGCTCCTGGCTTCGCCCGCGAAGGGCTGCGGCACGACGGTCGGCCGCTCGCCGATCTCGGAGGTCAGGTAGTCCTTGAGGCCGCCCGGGAAGTGGAACGACTCCTCCTCGGGGATCGCGCCGCCTTTGGGCAGCAGCGACTTGTCGCACTTCCAGCGGATCTCGACGCCGCGGAACAGATAGGCCTTGGACCGCGCCATGCGATAGAGGCGCTCGGGCACGAAGGCCTGCTTGCCGAAGATTTGCGCATCGGGGTGGAAGGTCACCGTCGTGCCGCGCCGGTTGGGGGCGGGGCCGGCCGATTTCAGCTTGTTCGTAGGCTTGCCGCGCGAAAAACTTTGCGTCCACGCCTGGCGATCGCGTGCCACCTCGACGACCAGCTCGTCGGACAGCGCGTTCACCACCGAGACGCCGACGCCATGCAGGCCACCCGAGGTGGCGTAGACCTTGCCGTTGAACTTGCCGCCGGAATGCAGCATGGTGAGGATCACTTCCAGCGCCGACTTGTTCTTGAACTTGGGATGCGGATCGACCGGCATGCCGCGGCCGTTGTCGCGCACCAGCACGCGGTCGCCGGCCAGCAGCTCGAGATGGATCGTGTCGGCATGGCCCGCGACGGCCTCGTCCATGGCGTTGTCGAGCACCTCGGCCACGAGGTGATGCATCGCCCGCTCGTCGGTGCCGCCGACATACATGCCGGGGCGCTTGCGGACGGGCTCGAGCCCCTCCAGCACCTCGATGTCGCGCGCGGTGTAGGAATTGTCCTTGGTCGCCGTGGTGCGCTTGCCGCCACCCGACCGATCGAACAGATCGCCGTTTTTGGCCATGGCTTCTTCTTGTCTTTTGTCGGCCGCGCGAGGGGATCGCCTGGTGGCCGGTACATCATTGATATGGTAGGAAAAATGCCGGAAATCAACCATTCCTTGCCCAGGGCGGGGGTTACCCCACCCGAGATGACGGGGTTCTTTGATGAGGATTTGATGGCCGAAAGCCGCCGCGACCCGATCATCAGGACCGTGCCGCAGCCCGCCGACATGAACGGCAACGGCGATATTTTCGGCGGCTGGGTGCTGTCGCAGATGGACGTGGCGGGCGGGGCCCTGGCCGCCCGGGTCGCCAAGGGCCGAGTTGCCACCGTGGCGATCACGGCCATGACCTTCGTCGAGCCGATCAAGGTCGGCGACATGGTGTCGATCTATGGCGAGGTGAGCAAGATCGGGCGGACCTCGATCACCATCGCGCTCGAGACGGTCGTGCAACGCCGGCACGGATATGTCGACATCCGCGTCACCCACGGCACCTTCGTGTTCGTGGCGATCGACGAGGACGGCAAGCCGCGGGCCCTGCCTCAGGAAGGGTCGACGTGAAGCGCGCCATCGCCATGGCTCTTGCCCTTGCAGGCATGCTCGCACCGGCCGTCGCGCTGGCGCATCCGCACATCTGGATTCAGCAGCTCGTCCGGGTGGTCTCGAAGGACGGCAAGTACACCCATGTCGAGATCGAATGGCGGTTCGATCCGTTCTCGAGCGAGATCGAGATCCCACTGATCGACGAGGACCAGGACGGCAAGTTCTCGGCCCACGAGGTAAAGTTGCTGGACGACGAGATGATGCCCGAGCTGCAGAAGGTCGGGTACCTGAGCTGGCTCAACACCGGCGCCAAGGATTTCCGGCCCAATCAGCTACCGCAATTTTCGGCGCGCATCGACGATCCGGCAAGCTTCGTGCTGCCCGACTGGGATCGCTCGGCGGGAGACAATGCCGGCATGGCGATGCCGCCGAACAAGCGGGTCGACAATTCGTCGGTGCCGCATAAGACCGGACCGCGCAACATGGTCTATGTCATGCGCTTTGCGCTACCCGAGCCCAGCAAGGTCGTCTCGATCACGACCTACGATCCTGACGATTTCATCCGGGTCGAGGTCGATAAGGCTTCTGTGCCGGCCGGCTGCAAGCTCGCCAAGCATCCGAGCTACAAGGCGGAATTCATCCGCGGCTATCCTGTCTTTGCCGACATCGTGACATGCCGCCTGCCCTGAAATCGGCCGTGCTGCGCTCGCCGTTCCTGTGGGTCGGCGTGCTGCTGCTCGTGGCGTTGATCGGCGCCCTGGTGTTCAGCGACGGCGTGGCCGAGCTGGCGCGCTTCTCGGCCGAGTACCAGCGGCGCATCCAGCAGTCGCTCGCCACGTCGCTGCGCGACGTCCAGTCCGGCTCGGGATCGCTGGGGCTATGGACCCTGGCCATCGTCTGCTTCGGCTATGGCGTCGTCCATACGCTGGGTCCGGGCCATGGCAAGGCGGTGGTCGTGGCGTATTTCCTCGACAGCACACGGCCGCGGGCCTGGATCGAAGGCATCTTCGCCGGTGGTTGGATCGCCTTCACGCACACCCTCGCGGCGCTGCTGCTCGCCGCCGCGCTAAAAGCCTTCGCGACCGTCGGGCTGTTCGGTGCGTTGCGCGAGGTGCGCAACGTCGAGATCGTCTCCTACACGCTGATCCTGCTCATCGGTCTGTGGCGCCTGTGGGCGGGGCTGACCGGACGCCTGCACGAGCACTCACATGGCGATCATGACCATGATCATGCCCACCGCCACCACCACGAGCCGCCGCGGCGAACGGTGGCCGGGTGGCTGCTGCTGACGGCGGCCGGCATCGCGCCCTGCGCGGGAGCGCTGGTCGTGATCCTGCTGTCGATCGCGCTCGGTGTCATATGGGCAGGAGTCATCGGCGTGATCGCCATTGCGTTCGGCATGGCCATCACGCTCGCGGCCATCGGCATGGCCTCGATGGTGGCGCACCGGCTGATCATCGGCGACGGCCGTTCGCAGGAGATCGGCCGCTTCACCACGATCGCGGCGTCGTTGATCGTGATCGCCACCGCCGGCACCCTGCTGCTGGGCGCCGTCGAACACTTCATCCGCTAAGCGCCGGCCATGGCCAAGATTGCACCGCCCGGCCGGTCCTCACGACCCATGCTCGGCGTGCTGTTCATGTGCGTCGCGTGTGCGCTGTTCCCGATCATGAACGGCATCGTGAAGCTTCTGACGGCGACCTACGACCCGGTGCAGATCGTCTGGTTCCGCGTCACCATGCATCTCTTCCTGGTGGCGCTGGTGTTCATGCCGCGCATGGGATTGGGGCTGTTCCGCACGCGGCGGATCGGCTCGCAGTTCGTGAACTCGGTCATGATGCTGCTGTCGACGCTGTTCTTCTTCTCCGCCGTGAAATACGTCGGCGTTGCGGAAGCGATCTCGATCAGCTTCGTGGCGCCACTTGTCGTCGTCTTCCTCGCCTGGCCGATTCTGGGCGAGCGCATCACCGGCATAGGCGTCGCCGCGGTGGTGCTGGGCTTCATCGGTGTGCTCGTGGTGATCCGGCCGGGCACTGCCATCTTCCAATGGGCCTCGGTACTGCTGCTGGGCAGCGCCGTCTGTTACGCGATCTACCAGATCATCATCCGCCGCCTGGCGGGTGTTGATCATCCCGCAACGTCGATCTTCTACAGCGTCCTGCTGGGCGCCATCCTGTTGTCGGCATTCGTTCCTTTCGTCTGGAAGGCGCCGCGCGATGGGGTCGACTGGCTGCTGCTCTGCTCGCTGGGAGCGCTCGGCGGCCTGGGCCATTATTGCGTGGCGCGGGCCATGACCTACGCTTCGGCCAATTTCGTGGCGCCGTTCAATTACACGCAGATGATCGGCTCGGTCATCGTGGGCTATCTGATGTTCGCCGAAGTGCCCGATCTCTACACTTGGTCCGGGACGGCCCTGATCGTCGGGGCGGGCCTGCTTGTCGGATGGCAGGGCAGGCGCGCGCGGCCGCAGCGTTGAGCCATTCGGGAGGAAGAAATGCCGTATCTTGTCGCCGCCGATCTGCCGACGGTTCCCGCAGGCGAGCGCTTCCGCGCACTGCTTGACCGGCCGGGCATCCTTCAATTGCCGGGTGCGCACAACGGCATGGCCGCGTTGCAGGCCCGCGCCGTGGGGTTCGAGGCGCTCTACCTTTCCGGCGCCGCGATGACCGCCTCGATGGGCTTGCCCGATCTCGGCGTCATCACGGTCGATGAGGTCTGCTTCTTCATCCGCCAGGTTTCGCGGGCCAGCGGCCTGCCGGTGCTGGCCGACGGCGATACCGGCTACGGCGAGGCGTTGAACGTCATGCACATGGTGCGCGCCTTCGAGGATGCCGGCGCCGGCGCGGTCCATATCGAGGACCAGATCCTTCCGAAGAAGTGCGGTCATCTGAACAACAAGAAGCTGGCCGATGCACACGACATGGCGGCCAAGGTGGCTGCCGCCGCCAGGGCGCGCCGCCATCTCTTCATCGTCGCCCGCACCGACGCGGCCGCGAGCGAAGGCATCGACGGCGCCGTGGCGCGCGCCAGGCGCTATATCGAAGCCGGCGCCGACGCGATCTTTCCCGAGGCGCTCGACAACGCCGAGATGTTCCGCGCCTTCGCCAAGGCAATGCCGGGTGTAAAACTCCTGGCCAACATGACGGAGTTCGGGCGGACGCCGTTCTTCACCGCCAGCGAATTCGAAGCGATGGGCTACAAGATGGTGATCTGGCCGGTCTCCTCGCTGCGGGTCGCCAACAAAGCGCAGCAAAAGCTCTACGCGGCCCTGAAACGCGACGGCGGAACGCAGAACATGCTGGGCGCGATGCAGACCCGCGCCGAGCTCTACGACACGATCGGCTACCATGAATACGAAGCGCTCGACGCCTCGATCGTCGAGACCATCGTCCCCCAAGGCATGCCGCAGCGTTAAGCATCAAGCGGACCGCGGGCTTCCAGGCCCGCATCAGGATTCCTGAGCGGGCCTGGAAGCCCGCGGTCCGCTTGGCGCCTAAAGCCCCAGCGCAGACAGATCCGGCGCGCGGCGGTGGAAATCCGTCGCGTCCTGGAAGGCCTTGCCGAGCCGGAGCACGTCGCGCTCCGCGAAGGGCTTGCCGACGATCTGGATACCGAGCGGCAGACCGCCCGATTGTCCGGACGGCATGGCGAGGCTGCACAGGCCGAGATAGTTGGCCGGCCGCGTCAGGTAGCCCGGGATCGGCGACCTCTCGTCGACTTCCGCAAGGGGAATTGCCGGCACGGCGATCGTCGGCAACAGGATCGCGTCGTAAGGCTTGGCCCAGTCGGTAAAGAACCGGCGCCGCGCGGCCATCGCGCGGATCTCCTCGGCGTAGGCGCCTGGAAGCAGGTTCTTGGCCGCGCGGGCGCGCATGCGCACGCCGGGGCCGATCGCCTTGCCCATGTCCTCGATATAGGCCCGGTGCAGCGAGTAGGCCTCCGCGGTGATGATCGTCCCGGCCGGCTCCGACAGGTTGAAATACCAGTCGGGCAATCTCACGGCTTCGACCGTGGCGCCGAGGCTCTCGAAGGTCCGGCCGGCCGCCTGCCAGGCCTCGGTCACGTCGTCATGCATGAAGTCGGGCAGTTGATCGCCATCCGGCATGGCGATGCGCATGCCCTCGATCGAGCCCGGCCTGGTCGCCTTGGTGAAATCCTCCAAGCGGCTGATCGAGCGTCGTCGGATCGCGCGGATCGGGGGCGGCGAGGGCGTTCAGCATCAGCGCGCAATCCTCGACGCACCGCGCCATCGGCCCGATCGAATTGAGCGTCCAGCTCAGCAGTATCGTGCCGTGCAGCCCGATGCGGCCAAAGGTGACTTTCAGTCCGACCAGGCCGTTGAAGGCCGAGGGGATGCGCACCGAGCCGCCGGTGTCGCTGCCGATGCCGGCCGGCGCGAGCCGCGCCGCGACCGCCACGCCGGTGCCGCTCGACGAGCCGCCGGGCACGCGATGGGTCGCGAGATCCCAGGGATTCCACGGCGCGCCCATCAGCGGATTGGTGCCCCAGCCACCGAAGGCGAATTCGACCATGTGCAGCTTGCCGAGCGGCACCATGCCCGCGGCGGTGAGCCGTTCGACGGTGTTGGAGGTCTCGCTGGCCACGCGCGCCTCGAACATCTTCGAGCCGCCGGTGCCGACCCTGCCGGCGATGTCGCAGAGATCCTTGTAGGCGACGGGCAGGCCGTGCAGCGGTCCCAGCGGGAAGCCGGAGGCTGCGCGCCTTGTCGGCCGCGTCCGCCAGCGCCTTGGCTTCCATCGCATAAACTTCGGTAAAGGCATGGAGCTTGCCGTCGGCCTTGGCGATGCGGCTGAGCAAGGCGTCGACGACCTCGCGCGAGGAGAAGCGCTTGGCGGCGAGGCCGGCCGAGAGTTCGGTCAGGGTGAGGGTGTGCAGTTCCATCTTAATAAGTCGCCCTTCCGCCGGAGAGATCGAAGGTGGCGCCCGTCGCGAAGGTGCAGAGGTCGGAGGCGAGCCACGCCACCATCTCGGCTACTTCTTCGACCTCGCCGAACCGGTTCATCGGAATCTTCGAGAGCATGTACTGGATGTGCTGCTCGGTCATCTGGCTGAACAGCTCCGTCTTGACGATAGCCGGCGCCACGCAGTTCACCAGCACGCCCGTCGTAGCAAGTTCCTTGCCGAGCGACTTGGTGAGGCCGATCACGCCGGCCTTCGAGGCGGAATAGGCCGAGGCGTTGGGATTGCCTTCCTTGCCTGCCACCGAGGCGATGTTGACGATGCGGCCGCGGCCGCGCATGGCCATGCCCCCGGCCACGGCGCGATTGCACAGGAAGACGCCGGTCAGGTTGATGTCGATGACCTGCTTCCAGGCATCGACCGGATAGCTCACGACCGTCGTGTTGGGGCCGGTGATCCCGGCGCTCGCCACCAGGATGTCGGGCGGCGCGAGCTGGTCCTCGGTTGCGGCCAGCGCCTTGGCGACCGACTCTTCGCTGGTCACGTCGACCTCGATGGCGACGGCGTTCCCCAGGGAGGCCGCGGACTGTTTGGCACGGTCCAGGTCGCGATCCCAGAGGGCCACCCGACCGCCGCCGCCGGCGATCTTGGCGGCGCAGGCGAGGCCAATGCCGCGCGCCCCGCCGGTCACGATGGCCGTTCGATCCCTGAACAAGCCCGCCTGCATACCTGCCTCCCAAATCCTTGAATTATCTCGCGATTCCTACCATATCGAGGGGACATGCCATCCGCTAGACTGACGCGTCGGCGCCGGTTGGCGCCCGCAGCGTTTTCCGGGAGTTTCATGTCCTCCGCCATACCGGCATCGATCGACGCCACCCTCGAGCTTCTGAAGAGCGGCGATTACGTCGCCGATCGCAGCCTCGCCACCGTCCTCTACCTCGCGCTGAAGCTCGGCCGTCCGCTGTTCTGCGAAGGCGAGGCTGGCGTCGGCAAGACCGAGATCGCCAAGGTGCTGGCGTCGGCCCTGAAGCGGCCGCTGATCCGCCTGCAATGCTACGAGGGGCTGGACGTCGCCTCGGCGGTCTACGAATGGAACTACGCGCGCCAGATGATCGAGATCCGCCTCGCGGAAGCGCAGGGCGTGCATGACCGCGGTGAGCTCGCGGCCGACATCTTCGACGAGCGCTTCCTCATCCGCCGGCCGCTGCTCGAGGCGCTGAGCCCGCACACCGAAGGCGCCCCGGTGCTGCTGATCGACGAGCTGGATCGGACCGACGAGCCGTTCGAGGCCTATCTGCTCGAGGTGCTGTCCGACTTTCAGGTGACGATCCCGGAGCTCGGCACCATCAAGGCGGCACAGACGCCGATCGTGATCATCACGTCCAACCGCACGCGCGAGATCCACGACGCTCTGAAGCGTCGCTGCTTCTACCACTGGGTCGACTATCCAGACCTCCAGCGCGAGCTCGAGATCCTCAAGGTCAAGGCGCCGGGCGTCAGCGAACGCCTGTCGCGCCAGGTCGTGGGCTTCGTGCAGGAGCTGCGCAAGCTCGACCTCTTCAAGGCTCCGGGCGTGGCCGAATCGATCGACTGGGCGACGGCCCTGTCGGAGCTGAACGCGCTCGACCTCGATCCCAAGACCATCAACGACACGTTGGGCGTGCTGCTGAAATACCAGGACGACATCCAGCGCCTGCAGGGCTCGGAAGCGGCCGAGATCCTGCGCAAGGTGAAATCCGACATCGCCGCCCAGCCGCTGGGTTGAGGCGTGGTCAACGCGCACGTTTCTCTATGCAGCCTCATGCTCCTCTCCCCCGCTAGGGGGAGAGGTGGGGAGAGGGGGCATGAGTAAAAAGGCGGAGAGAGCACGCGGCCTCAGGCGCGATCCGAGCCGCGCAGAGCGCCTCTGTTGGGAATTGATCCGTGCGCACCGAATGGAAGGCATCAAATTCCGCCGCCAACATCCGATGGACCTTACTTTGCCGACTTCGCTTGCCCATCGAAAGGGTTGGTCATTGAGATCGACGGCGACCATCACGCTGACCGGATTGATGCGGATGCGCGGCGTACGGCGGCGATGGAAAGCCGGGGCTGGCGCGTCGTTCGGTTCGGCGCGAACGAAGTCGTGCAAAATCCCGAGGGAATTTGGACGGCCATTCAAGGACTGATCAGCGAAGATGCGGTTCCCCCTCTCCTAGCCTCTCCCCCTAGCGGGGGAGAGGAACATGAAGGGGTAGAGCTTTCACGGTTGAGGCCGTGATGGACGCGCTTCCCGAACCATCGGCGGCACCTGCGCCACGCGGCGGCAAGCTCGCCACCAACATCCTGCATTTCGCGCGCACGCTGCGCACGGCCGGCCTCAGGGTCGGGCCGGGACAGGTGCTGCGCGCCGTCGAGGCGGTCGAGGCGGCGGGGCTGACAAAGCGTGACGACTTCTACTGGACTCTCCATTCGGTGTTCGTGAACCGCCGCGACCAGCGCGAGATCTTCGACCAGGCCTTCCATGTCTACTGGCGCAATCCGCGGCTCCTCGAAAAGATGATGGAAATGCTGCTGCCCCAGGTCGGCGTGCCGGCCGAGCAGGACGAACGCAAGCAATTGAGCCGCCGTCTGCAGGAGGCGTTGCAGCCTGGCCGCGGCGAAGCCCCGAAAGACGAGGATGAGCCACCCGAGATCGAGGTCGAGGCGACCTTCACCGTCTCCGATCGCGAAGTCCTGCAGCATCGCGACTTCGAGCAGATGTCCCAGGCCGAGATCGACGAGGCGCTGCGCGCCATCTCGCGGCTGCGCCTGCCGGTGCCGCAACGGCGCACGCGCCGCTACCAGCCGGCACGACGCGGGCCCCGGGTCGACTTCCGCGCCTCGCTGCGGCGCGCCTTGCGGCCCGAAGGCCTGACCGAGCTGCGCCGGCGCGAGCAGCGTCGCCGCCCGCCGCCGCTCGTCATCCTGTGCGATATTTCCGGCTCGATGGCCCGCTACACGCGCATGTTCCTGCACTTCATGCACGCCATCACCAACGATCGCGACCGCGTCTACTGTTTCACCTTCGGGACGCGACTCAGCAACGTGACCCGGTCGCTGCGCAACAAGGACGTCGACATCGCCCTGCAGAAGGCATCGGCCCAGGTCGAGGACTGGTCGGGCGGAACGCGCATCGGCCAGACGCTGCACGAGTTCAACAACAAGTGGTCGCGCCGGGTGCTCGGGCAAGGCGCCGTGGTCCTGCTGATCACCGACGGGCTCGACCGCGAGGGCGCCTCGGGCCTGGCCGAGGAAATGGAGCGCCTGCACAAGTCATGCGCCCGCCTGATCTGGCTCAACCCGCTCTTGCGGTATGGCGCCTACGAGCCCAAATCTCAGGGCAACCGGGCTATGTTGCCCCATGTCGACGAGTTCCGTCCGGTGCACAATCTCGAAAGCCTCGCCGGGCTGATGGCGGCCCTGGGGGCTGCGCCCTCCGGCGCCGACAGGCGGCTCGCGGGTTGGCAGACGGAACTGCGCAAGGACAAGGAGTAGACCATGAGCGACGCGCTTGATGTGCTTGACCAGGTCGGCAAGTGGAAAGCCTCCGGCAAGGGCGTGGCCATCGCCACGGTGATCACCACCTGGGGATCCTCGCCGCGGCCGGTCGGCAGCCAGCTCGGCGTCGACGACAGCGGCGCCATGGTCGGCTCCGTCTCGGGCGGCTGCATCGAAGGCGCCGTGGTCAAGGAGGCGCTGGCCTCGATCGCCGACGGCAAGCCGCGGCTGCTCGATTTCGGCGTCACCGACGAGCAGGCCTGGGACGTGGGCCTGGCCTGCGGCGGCAAGGTCCAGGTCTTCGTCGAGAAAGTGAACTAGCCATGAAGTCCGAAACCATCGCCGCCCTTCAGGATGCGCGCAGCACGCGCCGCGCCGTCACGCTCGCGACCCGGCTGAGCGACGCGGCGGAGGCGCTCGTCTACCGCGACAAGGCCGAAGGCGCGCTGGCCGCCGATACCGCCGTGGTGGCGGCGGCGCGCCGGGCGATGGACATCGGCCGCAGCGAGACGGTCGACCTTGGCGGCCAGAAGATCTTCCTGAACGTTTACGTTCCGCCGGCGCGGCTGATCATCGTCGGGGCCGTGCATATCGCGCAGTCGCTGGCGCCGATCGCGGCAATGCTCGATTTCGACGTCACCGTCGTCGATCCGCGCGGCGCGTGGGCCACGACCAACCGCTTTCCCGGCGTCAAGGTGGTGCAGGACTGGGCCGACGAAGCTTTCGAGACGATGGGCCTCGACGGATCGACCGCCGTGGTGACGCTCACCCACGATCCCAAGCTCGACGATCCGGCGCTCGAGGCGGCGCTCAGGTCGGATGCTTTCTATGTCGGCGCCCTGGGCAGCCGGCGGACCCACGCCAAGCGCAAGGAGAGGCTCGCCGAGGCCGGCATCAGCGAAGAACAATTCGCGCGGATCCACGGCCCGGTCGGCCTCAACATCGGCGCCAAGTCGCCGGCCGAGATCGCGGTGTCGATCCTGGGTCAGATCGTCGAGGTGCGGGCGCGCCGCCTCGAGGCGCTGGCCGGTCCCAAGGTGGTTGCGGCGTGAGATTCGGCGAGACGCCCATCGACGAAGCGACCGGCGCCATCCTGGCGCACAGCTGGCGCGCCAATGGCGTAAACTTCTCCAAGGGCCGCGTGCTGTCGGGCGACGACGTCGCCAAACTCAAGGCCGCCGGTGCCTCGGTGGTGGTAGCGGCGCGACTTGACGCCGGCGACATGCACGAGGACGAGGCGGCGGCGAGCGTCGCCAAGGCGCTGGCCGGCGCGGGTATCGAGATCACCGCGCCGTTCACCGGCCGCTGCAATCACTTCGCCAGCATAGCGGGCCTGGCGGTCGTCGATCACGAACGCATCGACGCGCTGAACGAGCTCGACGAATCGGTCACGGTGGCGACCCTGCCGCCCTTCGCCCGGGTCGAGCCGCGCCAGATGGTGGCCACGGTCAAGATCATTCCCTACGGCGCGCCGCGCACGGCGGTGGCGCGGGCCATCGACGTCGCGAAGTCGGCCAACCGGCCGCTGATCTCCGTGGCGCCGTTCAAGGCGATGCGCGCGGGTCTGGTGCAGACCCGGCTGCCCGGCACGCGCGACAAGGTCCTGGACAAGGCGGTGGGCACGACCGGCAAGCGGCTCACCTCGCTCGGCAGCGCGCTGGTCGGCGAGCGCCGCGTGACGCACGACGCCAAGGCCATCGCGGGTGCCCTATCGGAGCTGAAGGCGGAGGGCTGCGACATCTACCTGATCGCCGGCGCCTCGGCGATCGTCGACCGCCACGACGTCGTGCCGGCCGGCATCGAGGGCGCGGGCGGCAAGGTCATCCATTTCGGCATGCCGGTCGATCCCGGCAACCTGCTGCTGACCGGCGAGCTCGACGGCAAGCCGGTGCTGGGCCTGCCGGGCTGCGCCAAGTCGCCCAAGTACAACGGCTTCGACATGGTGCTGGAACGGCTGGCCGCCGGCCTGCCGGTCGGCCGTGCCGAGATCGTGCGCATGGGCGCGGGCGGCCTGCTGGCCGAGATCGCCAGCCGCCCGCAGCCGCGCGACGACAGCGATGTCGAGGGCGAGGGCGCGCAGCAGGCGCCGCGAGTGGCCGTTCTGGTGCTGGCCGCCGGCCGCTCGACCCGCATGGGCGGGCCCAACAAGATGCTGGCCGACGCCAAGGGACAGCCGCTCGTGGTTCATGCGGTCAAGGCAGCGCTTTCCTCGCAGGCCGTCGAGGTCGTGGTCGTGCTGGGCCATATGGCGGACGAAGTGAGGGCGGTGATCGAGAAGGCCGTGCCGGCCAAGTCGCGGCTGCGCTTCGTCACCAATCCCGATTTCGCCGAGGGTCTCAGCACGTCGGTTCGCACCGGCATCGGCGCGCTGAGCACGAACATAGACGCGGCCATCGTCCAGCTCGGCGACATGCCGGGCGTGGGCGCGCCGCTGCTCGACCGGCTGATGGCGGCCTTCAGTCCCGTCGAGGGCCGCTCGATCTGCGTGCCGACGGTGGGCGGCAAGCGCGGCAATCCCGTGCTGTGGGCGCGGCGCTTCTTCCCCGAGATGGCCCAGCTCGCGGGCGACACCGGCGCCAAGCACCTGATCGGCGAACATGCCGACCTCGTCTGCGAAGTGGAGATGGCGGGCGAGGCGGCCATCACCGACATCGACACGCCCGAGGCCCTGGCCGCCTGGCAGGCGCGGAGCCCGGCATGAGCTTCGACGTCGCCGCCGTCCGCCGGCAGTTCCCCATCCTGTCCGAGATCATCGACGGCAAGCCGATCCACTATCTCGACAACGGCGCCTCGGCGCAGACGCCCAACGCCGTGCTCGACGCGGTGCGGACCTACGAGACCACAGGGCGCGCCAATGTGCTGCGCGGCGTCCATCGCCTGGCCGAGCGGGCGACCGAGGGCTACGAGAACGCCCGTATCGAGGTGGCGACCTTCCTCGGCGTCGAGCCGATGGAGATCGTGTTCACCGGCGGCTGCACGGCGGCGATCAATCTCGTCGCCTATTCCTACGGCTCGCTGCTGAAGCCGGGCGACCGCATCCTGCTGTCGGAGCTCGAGCACCATTCCAACATCGTGCCCTGGCAGCTCCTGCGCTCGCGCACCGGCATCGAGCTCGACATGATCCCGGTGACGGTCGAGGGCCGCATCGATCTTAACGCGCTGCCGCGCCTGCTGACGCCCAGGACCAGGCTGGTATCGCTCGCTCACGTTTCCAACGTTACCGGAGCGTTGCTCGACGTGCGGGCGGTGGTCACCTTGGCGAAGACGGTCGGCGCCAAGGTGATGCTGGACGGCGCCCAGCGTGCGCCGCACGGGCCGCTCGACCTGCCGGCGCTCGGCATCGATTTCTACACCTTCGCCGGCCACAAGGCCTACGGACCCAATGGCGTGGGCGTGCTGTGGGCCAGGCCCGAGCTGCTCGAGGCCATGCCGCCGTTCCATGGCGGCGGCTCGATGATCGGCCGCGTCACCTTCGCCGAAACGACCTTTGCGCCGCCACCGCGCCGCTTCGAGGCCGGCACGCCGCCGATCGGCCAGGCGATCGGGCTGGGCGCCGCCTGCAAGTGGATGCGCGGCCTCGACTGGACGGAGGCCCATGCCCACGAGATGGCGCTGGTGCAGCGGCTGATGGACGGCCTGCAGAAGATCGACGGTACTCAGATCCTGGGTCCGGCCAGCCTGCAGAACCGCTATCCCGTCGTGTCCTTCATGCTGGACGGCGTGCATCCGCACGATGTGGCGCAGACCCTCGATTCGTTCGGCGTCGCGGTGCGCGCCGGCCATCACTGCGCCCAGCCGCTGATGGATCGCTTCGACCTCGACGGCACGACGCGCGTCTCGATGGCGCCGTACAACGACAACACCGACATCGACGCGCTGCTCACCGGAGTCCGGCACGCGGCCCGCACCCTGCGATGAGCGACGAACTCTACCAGGAGCGTATCGTGGCCCTTGCCAAGGCCAGGACGGGCGCGGGCAAGCTCACCGCGCCCACCAAGTCGGCCCGGCGTGACAATCCATTGTGCGGCGACCGCGTGACCATCGATGTGCGCCTGGACGGGCAGGGTCGCATTGCCGAGATCGCCCATCAGGTGCGCGGCTGCCTGCTTTGCCAGGCGTCGGCGTCGGCCCTGTCGTCCGTCGCGGTCGGCCGCGACAAGGCCGGCATCGCCGTTGTTCGCCACGACGCCGAACGGGCGATCGGGCGTGAGGACGGGCAGCCGGGCGAGCCGTTCTCGGCCTTCACGCCGCTCAAGGCCCATAAGTCACGGCACGAATGCGTCCTGCTGCCCTTCGAAGCCTTGGCCGACGCGCTGTCTTAGCCGGCACGCCCAGTTTCGTCGCGCCAGCGCCGCGGTTGTGTCACAGTCGACGCTCACGGTGCGCGTGCATCGCCGGGAGAGCTCATGCACCACCTATTCTCCGTTATCGCCCTGTTGGGCCTCTTCGCCTTTCCAACCCTGGCCGCCGCCCAGGATCTCGCGCTCAAGCGCGTGATGCTGTCGTCCGGCGGGCTGGGATATTTCGAATACGAGGCCACGGTCGACGGCGACGCGACGCTGAAACTCACCGTGTCGCTGCAGCAGGTCGACGACGTGCTGAAGAGCCTCGTGGTCTATGACGAGAAGGGCGGCGTGGGCGGCCTCAGCCTGCCCGGGCGCGAGCCGCTGGCGCAGGCCTTCAAGGACCTGCCGTTCGACCAGGACTCGCTCAGCTCTCCGGCCGATCTCCTGGCGACGCTGAAGGGCGCGCAGGTCACGGTGGGCGGCAGCCGCGCCATCACCGGCCGCATCGTCTCGGTCCAGGAAGAAACCGTCGCCCTGAACGACGGCAAGGCCACCACCAAGCGCACGCGCGTCACCCTGCTGACCGATCGCGGCCTGCAGCAATTCATCCTCGAGGACGCCGAGAACCTCCAGTTCGCCGATGCGGCCTTGCGCGACAAGGTGGCTCAGGCGCTGCTCGCCATCCAGACCAACCGCGCCAAGGACGCGCGCACGCTCGACTTGTCGACACGCGGCCAGGGCAAGCGCACGGTGCGCGTGGCCTACATCGTCGAGGTGCCGGTGTGGAAGGCGTCGTATCGCCTGACCTTGCCGGGCGATCCGGCGGCGGCGCGCTCGGCCCTGCAGGGCTGGGCGACGGTCGAGAATCTGAGCGGCCAGGACTGGAAGGACGTCGAGCTGACCCTGGTATCGGGCCGTCCCGTGGCGTTCCACCAGGCACTCTACGACGCCTACTACGTCAAGCGGCCGGAGGTTCCGGTCGAAGTCGCGGGGCGGCTGATGCCCGGCATCGACCGCGGTGGCGTGGACGCCGAGCGGCTCAAGGCGGCGGCACCTCCCCCGCCACCGGCGCCGGCACCGGCGGTTCGCCCTCAGCAGGAGCGCAGCGCGGGCGTGATGAGCGCTCCGCCGCCGTCCACGGCGACCGCCGCCGACCAGTTCGAGGCCACCGATGCGGCGACCCAGGTCGTGTTCAAGTACCCGCGCCCGGTGAGCGTCGACAATGGCCGCACGCTCTCGATCCCGATCATCGACCGCCAGGTGCCGGCGCAGCGGCTGGCCCTCTATCAGGCCGAGACGGCGGCGCGCAATCCATTGGCCGCGATCCGGCTCACCAATGACGGCGAGAGCGGCCTGCCGCCCGGCATCATCACGATCTACGAGCGCGACAAGGCAGGCTACGTCACCTACGTGGGCGACGCGCGGCTGTCGGGCTTCCCGGTCGGCGAGACGCGGCTGCTGGCCTATGCGCTCGACGAGAAGATCACGGTCGAACGCGACGCCGCCCAGACCGACCGGCTGGCCACCGGCACGATCGCCCAGGGTGCGCTCCGCTTCTCGCGCGTCATCCGCCAGACCGTGACCTATCGCGTGAAGGGCCCTGCCAAGGAGCCGCGCCAGCTGATCGTCGTGCAGCGCCGCCTGCCGGGCTGGACCCTGGTCAAGCCCGACCTCAAGAGCGTCGAGCTGAGCGAGGGCAACTATCGCATCCCGTTCCAGCTGCCGGGCGGCGACCAGACCCAGACCTTCGAGGTGGTGCAGGAACAGACGCAGCAGCAGGAGCTGCGCCTGGTCGACGGCGCGGCCGACCAGATCCGGGTCTATGCCCAGGCGCGCGAGTTCGACGCCAAGACGCGCGAAGCGCTCACCAGGGTGCTGCAGCTTCAGGGCGCCGTCGCCGACGCCCAGCGCAAGGTGGCGCAGACCGATGCCGAGCGGCAGCAGATCGTCCAGGAGCAGGCGCGGCTGCGCGACAACCTCGCCCGCGTGCCGGCCAACAGCGACCTGCAGCGACGCTATCTCGCCACGCTCGACAAGCAGGAGAGCGAGCTCGAGGCGATCGCCAAGCGCAGGGCCGACGCCGAGAAGGCCGTCGAGGCCGCGCGCGAGGCGCTGCGGACCTACGTGGCGCAGCTCGGGTAGGAACATGGCGGGGGGAGGGAAGGGGACGCGCGCAGCGCGGGAGGTGAGGTGGGTCGTCGTCTCGCCTCACCCCAGTCATTCTCTGAAGACCACCTCACCCTCCCATTGCTTCGCAATGGGCCCCACCCCTCCCGCTTCGCGGCGGAGAGGGACTAGACGCCGCAACCGCGATCTTAACCCGCGCGCAACGTCCTCACCGCATCGTCGCGGCGGAAGAGGTAGAGCAGGGCGCGCAGGGCGGCTCCGCGCTCGGACTGCAGGTCGGGGTCGCGCTCGATCACCAGCCGCGCATCGTCGCGCGCGGCCTGCAGCAGCTCGGCATGGGCCGCGAGGTCGGCGAGGCGCATGTCGGGCAGGCCGCTCTGCCGCGTGCCCAGGAGCTCGCCGGCGCCGCGCAGGCGAAGATCCTCCTCGGCGATACGGAAGCCGTCCTCGGTCTCGCGCATGATGGCGAGCCGGGCCTTGGCGGTCTCGCCGAGCGGCTGGGCGTAGAGCAGCAGGCAGGTCGATTTGCCGGCACCGCGTCCGACCCGGCCGCGCAGCTGGTGGAGCTGCGCCAGCCCGAAGCGCTCGGCGTGTTCGATCACCATCACCGTCGCGGCGGGAACGTCGACGCCGACCTCGATCACCGTCGTCGCCACCAGGACCGAAAGCCGGCCATCGGCGAAGGCCGCCATCGTCGCCTCGCGTTCTGCGCCCTTGAGGCGGCCATGCAGCAGGCCGACCTTGCCGGGAAAGCGCGCGCTCAACTGCGCGAAGCGCTCCTCGACATTGGCGAGGTCGACTTCCTCCGATTCCTCGATCAGCGGACACACCCAGTAGACGCGCCCGCCGGCCGCGATCTGCCGGCCGACACCGCCCACCACTTCGCCGATGCGCTCGAGCGGGATGGTGCGCGTATCGATCGGCTGGCGGCCCGCCGGCTTCTCGGTGAGCTTGGAGACGTCGAGGTCGCCATAGGCCGCGAGCATCAGCGTGCGCGGAATGGGCGTGGCGGTCATGACCAGCAGGTCGACGGCATGGCCCTTCGAGGACAGCGCCATGCGCTGATGGACGCCGAAGCGATGCTGCTCGTCGACCACGGCCAGCGCCAGATCGGCGAACTCGACATCCTCCTGCACGAGGGCATGCGTGCCGACCACGAGATGGATCGAGCCGTCGGCCAGACCTTTCAGCGTCTCCTTCTTCTGCCTCTGGCCGTCGCGGCCGGTGAGCAGCGCCACGCGCACGCCGGCGGCTTCGGCGAGCGGCGCGATGGTGGCGTGATGCTGGCGGGCCAAGAGCTCGGTCGGCGCCATCAGGGCGGCCTGGGCGCCGGCCTCGACGCCGATCAGCATGGCGAGGAAGGCGACCACCGTCTTGCCGCTGCCGACATCGCCCTGCAGCAGGCGCACCATGCGTTCGGGCTTGGCCATGTCGGCTTCGATCTCGCCGATCGCGGTCTTCTGGCTCGCCGTCAGGTCGAACGGCAGCGCGCCGAGCGCCGCCGTGCGCAGTCGGCCGTCACCCTTGGTGGCGTGGCCCGCGACGCTGCGATTGTGATGTCGGACCAGGGCGATGGCGAGCTGGCTCGCCAGCAGCTCGTCGAAGGCAAGGCGCGCCCGCGCCGGATGCAGCGGCGACGAGCTCGCTCTCCTCGGCCGGCGCATGCGCCTGGGCAAGCGAGGATTTCCAGTCGGCCCAGCGGTTGCGGGCGAGATACGCCGCGTCCTGCCATTCGGGCAGTTCCGGCGCGCGCTCGACGGCGGCAGCGATCGCCTTTTGCATCGGCCGCTGGGTGAGGCCGGCCGTCAGCCCGTAGACCGGCTCGACCCTGAGGATCGCTTCGCGCTGGTCGAGCGGCACGACATGGTCGGGATGCGTCATCTGCACCTCGCCCTGGTAGAGCTCGACCTTGCCGCTCACCACCCGGATCTCGCCCACGGGCAGGAGCTTCTTCAGATAGTCCTCGCGGCCGTTGAAGTAGGTGAGGCAGAGCCGCCCGGTCTCGTCGCTGCACCAGACGCGATAGGGCTGGCGCGGATTGCGCGGCACCAGGTGCTCCTCGACGGTGACGGTGAGGGTGGCGATCTCGCCCGGCCTTGGCTTTGGCGACTTCGGGTGCATTGCGGCGGTCGACCACGGCGAAGGGCAGGTGCCAGAGCAGGTCGACGACCAGGGGTCCCGCCAGCTTCTCGACGAGCTTGCCCCAGCGCGGCCCGATTCCGGGCAGAGATGTCACTTGGGCGAACAGGGGCGTGAGGCTCTGCGGGCGCATGGATGCTAGGCTTTCGGGCCGCGTGACTTCGCCATCGCCGCCGCCTATATGCTACGCCCCTTTTGGGGCCGGACCTGGGGAAAAGATGGCAGGCGAGGCGGATCTCGAGACACGGCGCAAGCGTTTGCTCTATCGCAGTGTCTATCGCGGCAACAAGGAGAACGACATCCTCCTTGGCCAATTCGCGCGCGCCCATATCGGATCGTTCGGGGCCGCCGAGCTGGATCAATACGAACGCCTGCTCGCGACCGGCGACAACGACATCTTCGACTGGATCTCGGGCCAGGCCGAGATCCCGCCCGAGGACGACACCCCGGTGCTGCGCCGGCTCCTGGCGTTTCGTGTGAGGTTTTAGTGACGTCGCTTTCCGATACCCTTGCCGCGATCCATCGCAAGCCCGGCCGCTGGACCGTCGCCGGCCTGCCCGAGGGCGCCGATTCGCTGGCGCTGGCCGAGCTGGCGCGGACGACCGGCGGGCAGGACATCCTGCACGTGGCGCGCGACGGCCAGCGGCTGGAGCGGCTGCAGGACGGGCTGCGCTTCTTCGCGCCCGAGCGCGAGGTGCTGGTCTTCCCGGCCTGGGATTGCCTGCCCTACGACCGCCTCTCGCCGCATCCCGACATCGTGGCCGAGCGGCTGGAGACCCTGGCCCGGCTGGCCGCGCCCAGGAAGCCCGGCGCGCCGGCGCGCATCGTGCTGGCCTCGGCGGGGGCAGCCCTTCAGCGCGTGCCGCCGCGCAGCCTCTATGCCGAGGCGGCGGTCGTGCTGCGCAAGGGCCAGACCCTCGACGTCGCCTGGCTGATGACCTTCCTGGGCGAGAACGGCTACGGACGCTCGGATACCGTGATGGAGCCCGGCGAGTTCGCCGTCCGCGGCGGCCTGGTCGATCTCTTCCCGCCCGGAACGCCCGAGCCGCTGCGGCTCGACCTGTTCGGCGACACGCTGGAGGCGATCCGCTCGTTCGATGCCATGAGCCAGCGCTCGACCGGCACGCGCGAGGAGGTCGTCTTGCTGCCGGTGAGCGAAGTGCTGCTGCACCAAGGACAGCATCGCGCGCTTCCGCAGCGGCTATCGCGCGCTGTTCGGCAATGTCGCGGGCGACGATATCCTCTACGAGGCGGTGTCGGCCGGCCAGCGCCATGTCGGCATGGAGCATTGGCTGCCCCTGTTCCATGACCACCTCGAAACGCTGCTCGACTACTGCCCCGACGCGATCGTGACGGCCGACCACCAGCTCGCCGAGGCTTTCCAGGCACGCCACGAGCTGATCACCGATTACTACGACGCCCGCCGCAAGACCGGCGGCAAGGGCGGCATGAGCGGCGGCGCCGACTACAAGCCGGTGCCGCCCGAGCAACTCTATCTCAAGCCGTCGGAATGGGACCGGCTGCTGGATGGCCGCACGGCCGCGCAGTTCACCAGCTTCGATGGCCCACCCGATGCGCCCAACACGATCGATCTCCACGGCCGGCGCCACGAGGGTTTTGCCCAGGCGCGCACGGCGCAGGGCGTTAACCTGTTCGACAAGGTGGCCGACCATGTGAAGGCGGCCAACGCCGCCGGCCGCCGGGTGGTGATCGCCGGCTACACCGAGGGCTCGGCGGCCCGCCTGCAGCATCTGCTGCAGGAGCACGGCGCCACGACGCCGGTACCGGTGCCCGACCAGGCGACGGTGCTCGGCCTGCCGCCGGGCGTTGTCGGCGTGGCCGTCTGGTCGCTCGAGCACGGCTTCGTGCTCGAAGGCCTCGAAGTCATCGGCGAAGAGGATATTCTGGGCGACCGGCTGTCGCGGCCGGCCAAGAAGCGCCGGCCATCCGAGCGGTTCATTGCCGAGGCGGCGGCGCTCAGCGACGGCGACCTGGTCGTGCATCGCGAGCACGGCGTCGGCCGTTACGAAGGCCTGGTGACGCTCGAGATCCAGCACGCGCGCCACGACTGCCTGCGCCTCACCTACGAGGGCGGCGACAAGCTCTTCGTGCCGGTCGAGAACATCGATGTGCTGAGCCGCTACGGCGCGGGAGAGGAGGGCGCCCAGCTCGACCGCCTGGGCGGCGTCGCCTGGCAGTCGCGCAAGGCGCGGCTGAAACAGCGCATCGCCGACATGGCCGACCGGCTGATCAAGATCGCCGCCGAGCGCGCCATCCGCCGCGGCGAGACGATGAGCCCGCCGGAAGGCGCCTACGAGGAATTCTGCGCCCGCTTCCCCTATGCCGAGACCGACGACCAGCTCCAGGCCATCTCCGACGTGCTGGACGACATGTCGTCGGGCAAGCCGATGGACCGCCTGATCTGCGGCGATGTCGGCTTCGGCAAGACCGAGGTGGCGCTGCGCGCGGCCTTCGTCGCGGCCCTCTCGGGCAAGCAGGTGGCCGTGATCGGTCCGACGACGCTGCTGGCGCGCCAGCATCACCGCACCTTCGTCGAGCGCTTCCAGGGCCTGCCGGTCCGCATCGGCCGCCTGTCGCGGCTGGTCGGCGCCAAGGAGGCCAAGGCCACCAAGCAGGCGATGAAGGAGGGCAGCGTCGACATCGTGATCGGCACCCACGCGCTCCTGGCCAAGAGCGTCGAGTTCAAGGATCTCGGCCTGCTGGTCGTCGACGAGGAGCAGCATTTCGGCGTCGCCCACAAGGAGCGGCTGAAGGAGCTGCGCGCCGACGTCCATGTGCTCACGCTCACCGCCACGCCGATCCCACGCACCCTGCAGCTCGCCTTGACCGGCGTGCGCGACATGAGCCTGATCGCCACGCCGCCGGTCGATCGCCTGGCCGTGCGCACCTTCGTCACGCCGTTCGACGGCGTCACCATCCGCGAGGCGCTGTTGCGCGAGCAGTATCGCGGCGGCCAGACCTTCTATGTCTGCCCGCGCATCGAGGACCTGGCGCAGATCGCCACCGAATTGCGCGAGCTGGTGCCGGAGATCCGCATGGCCATGGCGCACGGCCGCCTGGCGCCGACCGTGATCGAGAACACCATGCAGGATTTCGTCGACGGCAAGTTCGACGTGCTGCTGTCGACCAACATCGTGGAAAGCGGCCTCGATATCAGCAACGCCAACACCATGGTGATCCATCGCGCCGACATGTTCGGCCTGGCCCAGCTCTACCAGCTCCGGGGCCGCATCGGCCGTGGCAAGACACGGGCCTATGCCTATCTCACCGTGCCGCCGGGCCGGGCGCTGAACGAGGCGGCATCGAAGCGGCTCGAGGTCATGCAGACCCTCGACACGCTGGGCGCGGGCTTCCAGCTCGCCAGCCACGACCTCGACATCCGTGGCGCCGGCAACCTCCTGGGCGAGGAGCAGTCCGGCCATATCCGCGAGGTCGGCATCGAGCTCTACCAGCAGCTCCTCGAGGAGGCGGTCGACGCCGCGCGCGGCCGGGCGCAGGAGTTGGAGCGGGTCGACTGGTCGCCGCAGCTCAATCTCGGCATCCCGGTGCTGCTGCCGGAGGAATACGTCGCCGACCTCTCGGTGCGCATGGGCCTCTATCGCCGCATCGGCGCTCTGGCCACCCAGGGCGAGATCGATTCCTTCGCCGCCGAGCTGGTCGACCGCTTCGGCAAGATGCCGCCCGAGGCGGAGTTCCTGCTGAACACCGTGGCGCTGAAGCTGCTCTGCCGGGCCGCAGGCGTCGATCGAATCGACGCCGGCGAGAAGGCGGTCGTGCTGTCGCTCCACGACAACAAGTTCGCCCGGCCGGAGAAGCTGATCGAATGGCTGCAGAAGAACGCGCCGCTGGTCCGCCTCAGGCCCGACCACCGCGTGATCGTGCAGCGGGTTTGGAACGACGAGCGCCAGCGGCTTTCCGGCGTGACTTCGATCGTCTCTTCGCTGGCGAAGCTCGCGGCTTGAGGAGCGGGACGGCGGCCCGCTGCGCGCAGCGCAGCAACCAGTCGCTGAGGCGCGGGTCGCCCGACGCCCGCGCAAGCGTCACGGCGCCGACGGCGAGGATGGCCGCCACCGTCGCGTCGGCATCGAGCTTGCGGCTCTTGCGCCGCGCCAGCTCGCCGATCGTGGCGTAGAGCAGATTGGCATAGGCCAGCCGCGCCGCAAGCGGCGCGCGGGCGATATCGCCGGGCAAGGCGGCCAGGCCGCAGCCCTGGGCGGTGGCCCACGAGGTCGGACTTGTCGAGATAGGCCTTCAGCACGGCACGCGGCTCGCCGGCGCGCAGCCGGCGCGCAGGCCGTGCGCCTGACGCGGATCGCTTCGGCGAACAGGTCGTCCTTGGAGGTGAAATGGGCATAGAAGGCGCCGCGGCGTCAGCCCGGCCGCCAGCATGATGTCGTCGATGTTGGTCCCCGGCGTGCCCGCGCAGGCGGAACAGTCGGGCGGCATGATCGAGGATTTCAGCCCGGGTGCGGGCCTTCCGGGCTGGGTTTGGCGGCATTTTATGTATCTATCATACCATATGACTAAGTAACATACAAAGTCGGGATGGCTATGCCTGTCGCCGCGGCGCTGTCCGTTTTCTCTTCGCCGAGACCCGCCGCGCCGCCGCCAGCGCCATGCGCGCCCACGCGACAAGCTCGTCGGGTTCGTCGAACAGCCGCTCCGGCGCGCGCCAGAAGGAGGGTCCTATCGCAGCTGCCCTTCTTCTCGTCAGCTATCGGGCGGTCAGAAGATGGCTTCCTGGGAAGCCCCTTCCGATTGTTGACTGGTTCATCGACTCACCGGATGGGTAGAGCAGGTTGTCCGTCACCATCGCCGAGCATCACCCCGTCGCGAACAGTCAACCGGTCGATGCCGCGGCAACACCATAGAAAGCCTGAAGGGTGCCGAACTGGCTCTACGAGTGCGATTTTCCGTCTGAGCTGGCGTTCGAGCGCACGGCCAGCGAATGTCGAGAGGGTCGATGATCATCGCCCTTCGTCGTGACGTAGCTCAGCCGCCGGATCGACTCGGCTTCCTTGCCGCCTCGCCACGGTTGTGGCTGGTCGTCAAGTCCTATCCAGCGGCGTTGAGCCTGCTGTCGGCGTGCACTCGATCCCTGTGCACACCAGGTCGCAATCCGCAGAACACACTGGTCGTCGCCGAGCATTTGCGCCGCTCGACGAGCGGCCGAGCGGACCGAGTTGCTGCTCGCGTCGAGAACTCAGGCGGCAAAGCTGTCGCTGGCGGACATCCATCCGCCGCACTGGGACGGAATCAGGCCGTCGACTGCGCCGCGCTGGTGGCGGCGTCGCGTTCGGCGAGGTTGAAGACCTCGACGAAGGCCGACGGCGGCTGGGCGCCGGACACGGCGTACTTTCTATTCACGATGAAGCAGGGCACGCCGTTGATGCCGAGGCGGCGGGCATAGACGTCGGAGGCGACCACCTCCTGGCGGCCCTCGTCGCTCATCAGGTGGCGCCGCGCGCGCAGGTCGTCGATGCCGGCACGGCGCGCGCATTCGACCAGCGTCTCGAGGTCGCCGATATCGAGACCCTGCTCGAAATAGGCCTTGAACAGCTCGGCCACGACCTCGTCCTGCAGCTCGCTCTTGGCGCTCCAGTGGACCAGGCGGTGCGACAGCACGGTGTTGGGTGTGCGCCGGATGCGCGAGAACTGGAACTCGATACCGGCTTCGCGGCCGCTTTCGGCGATCGCCTGGTAGATCTGGCGCGGCCGGTCGCCGCCGCCGAACTTGGCGCGCACGTAATCGTCGCGCGTCATGCCCTCGGCCGGCATGTCGGGGTTGAGCTGGAACGGCCGCCACGCCACGGCCACGTCGGTGCGCCCGCTCAGCGCCAGGGCGCGCTCGAAGCGTCGTTTGCCGATGTAGCACCAGGGACAGATCGTGTCGGAGACGATATCGACATAAATCATGGCGCGAGCTTACGCCTTTCGCGCCAGTGCAGGAAGAGAGCGGACAGGGCCGCGACCCCCAGTGCAATCGAGGTCAGCCATGCGGCGGCGGGCCAACCGCCGGCAACCACCAGCGCTCCGGTGATCGGCGGACCGAGCAGGCTGCCGATGTTGGAGCCCTGCATCAGCAGGCCCGTCGAGGCGCCAACTCAGCTTTGGAACGGCCGCCCGAGGTTCGCTGAATTAAAATACCGAATAAAATCTCACGATAGTACTAGTTATCGTTCACGAGCACGACCCGCATAGAGGTTGTGTCGCGGAGGCCGGCCGACATTTGAAACTCGCTGATTAATCGGATTATCCAAGAATTTTGACAGCACCAGAGCCCCGCGCGGTGTCATTCCGGAGTTTATTCGGCCGATCGCTCCCTTGGTTCGGTTTGAACCAAAAATTGTCACGTTGCCGACGCCTTTAGGTTTGGCATGTTGCGGCCGAAGCGCAGAGAGCTACAGACCTTCCCCGTTTTGCAAGCAATTGGTGGGCCGGTAATTTCGATCGAAGCGAGATCGATCTAATCTAGAACGCGATCGAGTGACGAGCGCACCAAACAACGAGACCCGCCCGAGATTTAGGATCTAAGCGAGCCTTTATCGATCGGCTAGAGAACTCTGTTCAAGCTAGAGCATAGCCTGCGGCCTTGAAGAAGTTAGCGCAGTCGCTAGGAATGAAGTCTTGGACGAGTTGGCCGATGCGTTCGACAGAGCCTCGTCGATCGCTCGCGGCCTTTCGCAGGCCAGCTTTCAGCTTGCTGAAGGCATTCTCGATAGGATTGAGGTCTTGGTATTTCGGCAGAAAGACGAGCTCGCGCCACAGCCTTCGATGACGTCTTGACCTTCGAGCTTCGATGTGATCCCAGATTGTCGAGCATACAATATCGTCGCTATTGAGAGTTGTGCGAGCACCTGCTCACGTAAGCCAGAACCACTGTGGCTGCTGCCGTTTAGTTGACAGCAAGTTAAGCTCATCCTTCTATCTCTCGAAATCCATAGTTTTTATGTCCGATGTCGAGTCCCTGCGTTTGACATTGTAGAAGCGCTCATGTAGTCGAACACGTCCGCCTTAGCGCGTCTCGCGTCCGTACGTCTTGCGCGCGTGCGTTCATCTTCAGTGAAGAGAAGAAGCTCTCCATCGCCGCGTTGTCCCAGACGTTGCCCGAGCGGCTCATGCTGCAAGTGACGCCATGATCGGCCATCAGCCGCTGGAACTGCTCACTGGTGTACTGGGCAAATTCAAGCGGTCGTCGCAACATCTTGACAGAGGAGGTTGCCTCGATCAGATCGTAGTCTTCGGATAATCCCCATCTGCGTCAAATGCTTGCTGCGTAAACAGGATATTTACAACGAGTTTCGGACGCATCTATCCTAGGCCAAGGATGCGCCGTCCATCGACCGATCCAACGGCTCGGTCAGCTCGCGGCGAAGCCGATCCTCGGCGGACTTCGTCCCCAATATTGCCGAACATGGATTTCGTTACGGACAGCGGTCTGAATGGAGCAACGAGTTCTTTTCTGAGGCAGCAAAGAGCACTAGGGCCTGTCCTCTATTGGGGGATTTCCCTGAGGATCATATGTGATTCATGGACGGTCAGCTAATCCGGAGCTGACCGATGCGTCGTTATGGTTGCGAGACGATCAGTGGGACCGGATCAAGGACTTGCTGCCCGGGCGTGAGGGCCACGTCGGCGTTACGGCCAAGAACAATCGGCTGTTCGTGGAAGCCGTGCTCTACGATACCGAGCTCGGGCTTCGTGGCGCGTCTGACGGGAAGCGCTTTGGTGAACAGATCAAGATCCACACGCGCTTCTCGCGCTGGGCCAAGAACGGCGTGTGAAGAAGATGTTCGAGTGTCTGGCGGCCGAGCCGACAACGAGACGCCAGATGACAGCCCCATAGAGCGGGCCCGCCAGCACCAGCGCTGGCGCCCAAAAAAGGAGGTCGGGGACCAGGCCATCGGGCGCAGCAAAGGTGGATTGAGCACCAAAATCCACACCTTGGTCGATGCCCTGGGCAACCCCATCAGCTTCTTTTTGACCCCGGGACAGGCCCATGACCTGCAAGGCGCCGATGCGCTGCTACCTCAGGTGAAAGCTGACATTCTGCTGGCCGACAAAGCCTTCGATGCCGACGAACACGTCATCAAAGATCCGGCGGCGCAGAAACGCCATCGACCGCGGACCGCCCGCACGATCACCACGACCGTTCGACAAGCAGCTCTACAAGGACCGTCATCTCATCGAGAACTTCTACTGCAAGCTCAAGCAATTCCGAGCCATCGCCACTCGATACGACAAGACCGCTCGAAACTTCCTCGCCGCTATCCACCTCGCCGCTGCTATCATTTGGCTCAATTGAGGACAGGCCCTAATTTGAGCATGATATTTTTGTGTCAACGCTTGCGCCTTCTGCTTTTTGGAGTGATTGCCGGGCAATCCTTCGGTTGTGGGAAGCTGGGCATCCTCAGGCTGTGGGAAGGAGTGCGCTGGTGCGGTCGAGGGGGGTTCGTCTACTCATGGCACGTCGTGGGTGTGAGGCCGTGCGGCAGATCCGTACCGCTGCACCACATCACAACCTTAGCATTGGCTGTCGTAGCGCTCGCTTGATGTATTGCGATGCGTGCAATGTGCTAATGGGCAACGACAATGAAGATGCTGGAAAGCGTGCGCCGAGTAGCAGCTACGCCGATAGTAGATGAAGAAAGTATCACATGCCAGCACTGCGGACAGCACAAGCTTGAGCTTATCGATGAACGACCGGATCCAATATTCGGAGCACTGGGCATGATCTGCCAAACGCTGAAATGCAACGCTCCGGACTGCGGCAAGCTTACATTTCTGTAAGCCGTCGATCGATACGCTTAAGCGACCTCGTCGCGTGTCACTGCCGAGGTTGCCGCCGACATTCACGATGCACGTGCATCACCGCCGTGACGATAAGCTGATCGTCTTTCTCTCTCATTGGAGCTATAGCCGAATTCTTGGTGACGGCGCCTGTGGTTCAGGCGGCGGCTTTGGGGCTGAGGGACGGCTGGTTGCTACGATCTCGAGCCCGTCGGTGAACTTGGCACCGAGCACGAGCTTCGGCAACTGGTTGTGCCCGTCGAGGCGTCGCCAACTTTTCTGGGCGGCCTCGACGAGCTTGAAGACCATGGCCAGCGCCGTCGCTTTCGAGAGACAGCCCTTGGCGCGGATGGTCCGGTGGCGCACGGTGGCGAACGTGCTCTCGATGGCGTTGGAGGTGCGCAGGTGCTTCCAATGCTCGGCAGGGAAGTCGTAGAAGGCGAGCAGCGCCTGGCGATCCTTCTCCAGGCAGGCCGCCGCCTTCTCGAACTTCAGCGCGTAGACGGCCGAGAAGCGTCGAAGGCCTTCGTGGCATCCTTGCGCGTTGCCGCCATCCAGATGTCCTGCAAGGCGCGCTTGGCCTTGGGCTGCTGGCTCTTGGGCAGCTTGTTCAGGACGTTCGCGGTCTTGTGCACCCAGCAGCGCTGCGCGGCGTGGTCGGCCACAGCTCGCCGGCCGCCTTCCAGAAGCCGAGCGCGCCATCGGCGATGGCCAGCTTGGGCGGCGCGACCAACCCGCGACTGCTTCAGGTCGAGCAGCAGCTCGCGCCAGTCCTGCGCGCTCTCGCGAGCGCCATCGGTGAAGCCGATCAGCTCCTTCCGGCCTTCCGGTGTCGCGCCGATCAGCACGAGAATGCACTGCTTCTCGTCGTCGAGCCGGGCCTGCAGGTAGATGCCATCGGCCCAGACGTAGACGTAGCGCCGGGCCGACAGGTCGCGCTTGCGCCAGCGCTCGTGCTCGTCGCTCCACATCTCCTTCAGGCGCGAGATCGTCGATGCCGACAGCCCCGGCGCGTCCTTGCCAAGCAGGGCCGCCAGCGCCTCCTGGAAGTCGCCGGTCGACACGCCACGCAGGTACAGGATCGGCAGCAGCACATCGAGGCTCTTGGTCCGCCGGGCGTACGGCGGCAGCAGCGTCGAGCTGAAGCGGATGCGCTCGGGATCATCGCCAGCCGCGCTCGCGATCGCGAACGCGAGGCTGGCGAACGGCAACCGGCCCGAGGCCTGTCAGGATCTCGCGCTCCGGCAGATGACCATGCCGCACGATGCGGGCACGGCCGTCCTCCGTCCTCGAGATCGGCGTGACGGCCGAGGAAAGAGGCCACCTCGGCCTCGACGGCCTGGGCCAGCAGGGCCCGCGCTCCGTTGCGCAGCACTTCGGTCAGCGGGTCCTCGAACGACCCTGGTTGCATGAGCTTGATGACGGTATCGTCGGTCACGGCGTATCGCTCCTTCGCTGGAGAAGTGGAGGCTTCGAACACCCCCACGATACGCCGCCTTCACCCCTTCACGCCGTCACCAACTTCCGCGCATAGCTCCCGCGAGTTATCGAGTCGACAGAATAGAGTGACGCATCCATTAGAGAGCCGAATGCTCCCAGCCCAACGACGCCTTCTATTGAGATCCCTGCCCCGCATATCAGACTGTATGAGACCCCTCACGCTCATTTGATCAGCAGGAGCGCAATTACGCGAGAAGAGGTAACTCAGTTTTTTTGAACAGTTTCGCGGGCTTTCTAAGTGGAGCCTCTGCCGTGGTTAGGCCGCCGCGAGTAGCAGCGGCCGGTTGAAGTACGCCCGATCCGGCGGTTGCCAGTCAAGAATCGAATGCGTCGACGCGAGTTGTAGAAAGCGATGTATCTGCCTATTGAGCCGCGTGCGTCGCTCACCGTGTCGTAGGCGCGCAGTAGACCTCCTCGTATTTGATCGTTCGCCACAGCCGCTCGACGAACACGTTGTCACGCCACGCCCCTTTGCCGTCCATGCTAATCGCGATCCCCTTGGCGAGCAGCGCCCGTGAACTCGCACTGTGAACTGACTGCCCTGATCGTGTTGAAGATCTCCGTGTGCCGTAACGCACAGAGCTTCCTCCAGTGCCTCACGCAGAACCCCCTCCATCGTGATCGACAGCCGCCATGCCAGAACCCGGCGGCTGAACCAGTCGACAACGGCCGCTCAGATCATCGATGCCGGCGCCAGCCGGATGTACGTGATGTCCATGGCCCACACCTGGTCGGGCCGTGAGACCGCCAGTTTGCGCAGCAGATACACGTAAATCTTGTGCACGGGTGCCGGTATGGACATGCTCGGCCGGCGATACAGCGTCTCGATCCCCATGCGCTCATCAGCGTGCGACGTGCAGGCGCCCGACCGCGAAGCTCTTCGCCAGCCAGCGGTCGCGCAGCATCCGGCAGCCGGCGACGGGCAGTTCAGGGGCAGTCGTCGATCCGGCGGATGACGACGAGATCGGATGCCGCAATGCCAGCGCCTGCCGGGCGACCAGCAGATCATGCGATCGATCGATCATCGCTTTGCGATCACAACGAACGACTTGACGAGCGATACTTCCAAAAAATCGTTATAAAGTGTAAGATACCCAATCTTGACATGCAGAGCCTTCAGGTCGACAGCCGGTTCACGACGTCGAGCTCCGTTATCGAACACACCGGCAGCGCCCTCCAAAAGCTGCGCTTTCCATTGCGTGATCTGATTCAGATGAACGTCAAATCGTTGCGCAAGATCCGACAGCGTCATCTCGCCCTTCAACGCCGCCAACGCCACTCTCGCCTTGAAAACCGCTGTGTGGTTACGACGTGTACGTCTGCCCATGATAGCTCCTGATCCTCAGCCATCCTAACCGTCGTCAAACAGAAACTCCACTTAGCCCAATGTGCAGATTTCACGAGCCACCTCTAGATGCGCAGTCGCTAAGCGCTAAACGAAACATGTCGCAAAAGACACAAGCTGCCAAAAGTCAGAGACTTTTCACACAAGAGACGCATAGTATTTAACATCATCAGCCCTCTGTGCTGTGCGCGCGCCCTATCGCCAGTCATTTGTCAGCAAGCTAAAGAGGCTAGAAGCAACAACAAGTGCCCAATAGTAGCCGAGAGCACACCTCAGCTAAACTTCACGAAGCCGTAGCGCTGACCTGCTCTTCTCAACCAATTCGGTACCAGCGATATGTTAGTCATCCCTAACCCATTGAACAATCCAAAGAGAAAAACAGTCGATACACGCCCAGAAAACAAACATCCTTATCCTGTGAGGCGACGACATTGAGATGTGGAACATCAAACAGTTCAACCTCGGCATGATGAGCTAACGAACGACGAACATCACAAGTTCGGCTTAGACGCTCATTTTCGTAGTGACCTCGAAAAGTGCATATAGCTCAGCTTCCCAGACGCCCTGCTAGTCGACAACAGTCTGAACGAGCAATGTTTAAGTCGACATATAAATGTACACGCGTTGCACGTGATAGCCAACGAACGCAAAACGTGAGACATACGCTTCGTATGCCACATGAAGAACTTGTAGCCTCCAAGCAAGACGCTAACGAAAGACACATAGCGCAACGCGCGATACGCACTCGACCAATGTGTGAGCTCCCCAATCCAGCGTCGCTGACAATCTGTTGACCATTCATGACGCCGCTTAGGCGACCAGCGTGCCCAGGCGTGCCCTATCTCGAAGCCACGCGGGAAACCCAGGCCCTCGAAGTCATTCCGCTAAAGCTGACCATCCAGGGCGTGGTCGCTCTGGGCCCAAAGGCGCCGAACAGTCGCTCGCAAAGTCCGACATGGACTTGCCGGTCACTTGTCGTATGACCATGCCAATCGTGAGCGCGCAGAGTTCGTTGTAAATGAAGGTCAGCCCCTGTTCGTCGCGTCTCTTGTTCCAGGCGGCGACGACACGCCGAATACTGCTGTCGCGATCAATGAAGCCCCTTAAGTAGATAGTAGATGCGTTGTCGCGTCATTGTCGATTTATACGCTATTGCACATCTAAGCGCGGTTGCCCAGAGTACAGCCGCCATGGAGCGTTCCTTTCAGCTCAGACATGTAGCGGTCGGCAGTATCGTCCATCAACTCGACAAGTCTGCTGTCAATACAGATGCCGAGAAGCAAAGAAGTGACGCTCTTTGCCATCGACCAGCTTGTCAGACGCATGTTAGGTGAACGGGCAAAGCGATCGCTCTCATGCCAGATCACGCCGCTTCGAGTGATCAGGTGCCCAGTGACTGGTCAGACATCGAGATACAGGCTCGGACTTGCTCAAGATGACTCGCGCCCAACTTCAGATCGGCGGTAGTTGAAGGTAGCGGAGCTATCCCGCCGCTTGTAGCGATCCGGCGGTTCGCACCATGAACTCATAGCCGCCCGAGTAGTTGCCAACTCGATAGGCTGAGTTGCGACTGAAGCCACCAGCCCATCCGGTCGGATAGCCCTTATTTGCTCCCCATTTGTAGGATTGCGCGAAGGCGTTGAGGAGCGAAGAGACACAGGCGGAAGATACTCCAAGCCGAAGGAGCTGTCTGCGTTTCATAGTCTTTTCCTTTAACCTAGATTGGAATTGGTCAACGCGTGTTGTCTCGCATGAAGCGCAGAATATCCTGAAGATAGACGTTGTTCAGCCAGTGCGATGTTTCATCAGAGTTTATTACCTCCTTAACAGCGTGCCCCTTCAAGTGTCCGTCGTCAGCCTCGTCAGAACATTTGAGACAGATCGGATCTATGTAGAAGAGAGGATGCAGCGCATCTGTTGAACAGGTTAGGCAGCTATTGTGGTGTGCATCAAGCGTCGTGGATGGTCTGTCGTTTGAACCTTTTTTTGTTCCAGCAGGATGGTGTTTCCTCGGCCGAAGTAGACATCGGCAGGTGTTTGATAGCTATGGCCTCGTGGTAACGCTGGTGGTTGTAGTGATCGACGAATATATCGATCTGCCGTGGTCGCTGTGCGACCTTGGCGCTCTCGCAGCCTGATGCACTGAGCGCGAGTTCCCGTGTGTCCGTCACATCGTCGGCTTTCATCGTCGTGCACAGCTTCCAGGCGATGATGTAACGCGAGAAGTCATCGAGGATGGTCGACAGGTAGAAGCAGCTCCAGCCGATCACCTTGAGATAGGTGAAGTCCGTTTGCCACAGCTGGTTCGGCGCCGTCGTCTTGTCCTTGAACTCGTCGGCAGTTTTCACGACGATGAAGGCCGCGCTCGTGATCAGGTCGTGCGCCTTGACCTACCGATAAACCGATGCCTCCGACATAAAGTATTCTTTCACATCCGTGAAGCGCGTCGCCACCTCCCGCAGCACAGCGCCGGCTGCTCCAGCATCGCCCCAGCCGGCCGTCCAGAACAATGCGGATCTTCTCTTCCGCCGAATATTGCTTGCGCGTCGCCCGCCGGATGCTCGTCACAAGACGCTCGGACGGGGAGTTGCGCGTAGCCGATTTCTGTCTCATCGCCTTTCCCTCAGGTGACGATAAGCCCGAAATCCTCCCAGCTATGCGCGGAAGTTGGTGACGGGCTGACGGGATGAAGGCGGCGTATCGTGGGGGTGTTCGACGCCTCCACTTCTCCAGCAAAGGAGTGATACGCCGTGTCCGATGCTAACGTCGTCAAGCTGCTTCAACCAGGGTCGTTTGCCGACCCGCTCACCGAGGTGCTGCGCAACGGAGCGCGCGCCCTGCTGGCCCA
This sequence comes from uncultured Alphaproteobacteria bacterium, assembly GCA_963843185.1. Classification (GTDB taxonomy): domain Bacteria; phylum Pseudomonadota; class Alphaproteobacteria; order Reyranellales; family Reyranellaceae; genus Reyranella. The sequence continues at coordinate 28,130 of CAWJJJ010000019.1, read as the reverse complement.
AGCGATCGAGGCCGAGGTGGCCGAATTCCTCGCCAAGCATGCCGATCTGAAGACCGCTGACTGGCCTGCAGCCGCGTGGTCCGCCACGGGCACCTGCCGGAACGCGAGGTGATGACCGGCATCGGCCCGGTCGGCGTGCGCCAGCCTCGCGTGCGCGACCGTGGCGCTGCCGATGATGCCGGGCGCATCCGCTTCACGCCGGCGATCCTGCCGCCCTATGCGCGGCGCTCCCGCAGCCTGGAGGTGCTGATCCCGATCCTTTACCTGAAGGGCATCTCGACCGGCGATTTCGAGGAGGCGCTTGCCGCCCTGCTCGGCAAGGATGCGCCGGGCCTGTCGGCCTCGACCATCGCGCGGCTGAAGGAGGTCTGGCTCGACGAGCACGAGCACTGGAGGAAGCGCGATCTGTCGGCCAAGCGCTACGTCTACGTGTGGGCCGACGGCATTTACCTGCAGGCCCGTCTCGAAGACGCCAAGCAATGCATCCTGGTCATCATCGGCGCGACGCCGGAGGGCAGGAAGGAGCTGCTCGGCTTCACCGACGGCGCGCGCGAAAGCGCGCAGGATTGGCGCGAGCTGCTGCTCGATTTGCAGAACCGAGGTCTGGTCGTCGCGCCCGAACTCGCCGTCGCCGACGGCGCGCTCGGCTTCTGGAAGGCGCTCGGCGAGCTGTGGCCGACCACACGCGAGCAACGCTGCTGGGTGCACAAGACCGCCAACGTCCTCAACAAACTGCCGAAGAGCCAGCAGCCGAAAGCCAAGCGGTCATTACAGGAGATCTGGATGGCCGAGACCAGCAAGGACGCCGAGGCCGCGTTCGACGCCTTCATCGCCAGCCTACCAGCTGAAATACGATAAGGCCGCCGAGTGCCTGGCGAAGGATCGCCAGGCCCTGCTCGCCTTCTACGATTTCCCCGCCGAACACTGGAAACACCTGCGGACCTCGAACCCGATCGAGAGCACCTTTGCCACCGTGCGGCACCGCACGATCCGCTCGAAGGGCTGCCTCTCGAATAAGACGGCGCTCGCCATGGTGTTCAAGCTGGTCGATGCGGCGCAGAAAAGCTGGCGCAGGCTCGATGGCCACAACCAGTTGCCCAAGCTCATTCAAGGTGTCAGGTTCACCGACGGGATCGAAGTCGCCGCCAACCCGCCGTCCTCGCAACCCAAACCGCCGCCGCCTGAACCCTCAGGCCATCACCAAAATTCGGCGATAGCTCACCGAAGACCTCAGTTGGGCTTTGTCACGTTGCCTGCGATTTTGGCTGTCCGCTCGATATGACCGCAGTATTTTCAATCACTTAGCAGACGCCGCCAAGCCCGAAAACGCGGTTACGCCGCTAACGTGACAATGCCTTTTCAATGACTTCGCAGTCTCGATCAGAGGCCAAGAAACAGCCTGTAAGCACTAATGTGACAATGCCGGGCGGAGGGCACGATCGATCAGGGGCCGGTCCTCCTGCGCATTATCGCCCCGGCGGAAGCGGCCATAGGCCAGCAGCGTTTGAGCGAGTTTGGGAGGACACTGGATCTCGTCGAGATCCGTGCGGCTGTCCCAGCAGGGCAAGGAAAGCGGTGGTCGGCATCCTGGGGCGGGCGAATTCTTCCACGAGGGATGCTGAGCGTCGTGCTGCGCAACTGAGCCTGGGAATACCCACCGGCGAATTTTTTGCATGATCAATAGCGGACAACTTGCAGCACCCCGCTGCCTAGTGTTCGCGGTGGGGAGCCACGGGTTATCGTTCTGCCTATCTCTGAGGGAGGCTCGCATTGGTGACAACGGCACGAGCGAAAACTCCAATGGGTTGCCTTCCGGCTGGAGGGTGGAGATCGGCGGCGGCAGCCCCTTTCCGCGGGGCGCCTACTCCATGATTGAGATCGACGCTCGGACGTGTGCCTTCGAACGGCCGGGCGGCCCGTCCTTTGAAATGTTGGCGGCAGATGTTGTGCTATACGAGAAGGCCGGCGTCCTCCACGTCATCGGCCCGATTGCTGGAAACGATAACAGCGGCGCAGGGTGACGCTGGCCCCGCCGCCGATTAGGCCACGCATCGTAGACATGCCGGCCGCTGATCGCATCGCATCGTGGCTGCATGAGACGGCATTGCGCCTTTTGCCGGCGGCGGCTTTGGGGCTCATCTCGCCGAAGAGTTCATCTATTTCCTGGGTGTTTGACGCTCGCTGAACCCGTCAATGTCGAGGGCAATCGACGCCGCCAAATAGAGATATATGCGCGCCCTGTCGTCTAGCAATTTTGCGTCTCGGCACCAACTTCCGTTGGCGTCGTTTGAATGATGATCATTCAAAAGGATAGCTCATTGTTCCTACCGAAAATGCCATCTGGGCTGGCATGAGCAGCGAGATCGGATAGGCTGATGCGCGGGTCGGGTGTCAAACCGGTCGGTGGGGCGCGTGATCATCGTCTTGGCAGCCGCGGCCTCGGCCTGACGCATGGCCGTCGTGGCTTCCACGTCCAGGATCACCGCATGCTTCGGATCGATCAGATAGTTGGGGGAGTAAGCAAAGAAGGCCTGCCCTCCATGCGCGGCCGTCCAGCGAGTGGCCGAGCAGGCGCTGGGCGCGATCGACATCGTCGTGAACAACGCCGGCATTTCCATCGTCAAGCCCGCGCTCGAGATGCCGGAGGAGGACTGGGACGCCGTCGTCGACACCAACCTGCGCGGCGCCTGGCTGGTGGCGCAGACCGCGGCCAGGCGCTGGGTCGCGGCCAGGCGTCCCGGCGTCATCGTCAACATCGCCTCGATCCTGGGCCTGCGCACGATCGGCCAGGTCGCGCCCTACAATGCCTCGAAGGCCGGCCTCATCCATCTCACGCGCGCGCTCGCCATGGAATGGGCGCGCCACAACATTCGCGTGAACGCGATCTGCCCCGGCTACATCGAGACCGAGATGAACAGCGACTTCTGGAAGACTCCCGGCGGCCAACGCCTGATCGACCGCATTCCCCAGCGCCGCATCGGCCAGCCCGAGCATCTCGACGGTGCGCTGCTGCTGCTCGCGTCGGAGGCCGGCACTTTCATGACGGGCAGCGTGCTCACTGTCGACGGCGGCCACACGGTGAGTTCGTTGTAGTTTTCATGTTCAAACGGACCGCGGGCCTCCAGGCCCGCATCATAAATCATGAGCGGGCCTGGAGGCCCGCGGTCCAATGACTTCACCACCCGTTGATGCGGTCGTAGACGTCGACCACCGACTTGCCGCCGTCGAGGTCGCTGTCGACCACGTAGTAGCGGTCGTAGGCCGCCGCGGTGATGCAGGCGTGGTTGGGCAGGATGCGCACGCGCGAACCGACCGGCAGGTTGCCGAAAGGAATCGGCTCCGTCGGCGCCGACGAAGCCATGCTCCTGCGAGCACGCCACGACGGCCATGTCCCTGGCCGGCGGATCGACGATGGTGCCGTAGCCGACCTGGGGCCTGAACTCCTGGGCGCTGATGTCCTTGGAAAGCGCCAGCGCGCCGGCATCGATCAGCACCTGGTTGCGGTGCGGATAGTGGCCGATCACCGAGGCCAGCACCGAGAGCGCGAGGTCGCCCGCGCCGCACGAGCCGATGAATTCCTGGTCGAGGTCGTTGAAGACATAGACGCCGGGGCGCATCTCGGTGATGCCGGTGAAGTCGCGCGAATGCATGGCCGTGGGCGTCGAGCCGGCCGACACGATGGGGCAGGGGATGCCGGCGGCCCGGAGCTTCTCGGCCGCGCCGACAATGGCCTGGCGCTCCTGCTCGGCCACCGCGGCGATCCCGTCGGGCGTGCTCTCATGGTACGAGTGGCCCGCATGGGTCATGACGCCCGCCAGTTCGACACCCGGAGCGGCGTGCAGAAGCGCGCGCGATGTCGAGCAGGCCGGGCAGCGCGGGGAAAGGCAGCCCCGCCCGGCCGCCGCCGCTGTCGATCTCGATCAGCACCGAGAAGGTATCGCCATTGACCGCGGCCGCGGCGATCGCCTTGGCGACTGCGAGATTGTCGGTCACGACCCGCAGGTTGACGCCCTGGCGCCGCAGCTCGGCGATGGCCGGCAGCTTCGCGGGCACGACGCCCACGCCATAGAGAATGTCGGTGAAGCCGCCCTTGGCGAAATAGCGAGCCTCCGCCAGGGTCGAGACGGTGATGCGGCCGTCATGGCCCTCGACCGCCCTGCGGCCGATCTCGACCGACTTCGCGGTCTTGAGGTGCGGGCGCAGCATGACTCCGGCATTGCGCAGGCGATCGCTCATGCGCTTGAGGTTGCGATTGAGGATCGCCCGGTCGAGAATGAGGGCGGGCGTCGGCAGGTCGTCGATTGTCTGGCTGGACATGGTGGCGATTTCTAGCATGCCGATCGAAAACGAACGCAAGTTTGTGCTGGATGACGACGGCAAGCTCGAGCAGCAACTCGCGCAGGCACCGGGCGTGACCCGGAGCTTTCTGAGGCAGGCCTATCTCGACGTCTCGGGCATGCGCATCCGCTCCCTCGAGGCCGACGGCAAGAAGCGACACGTCTTCACCTACAAGCGCGAGATCGACGGCCAGGTCGTCGAGATCGAGACCGACATCAGCCTCGAGGATTTCGACCGCCTGTGGTCGCAACGACGCGAGACGCTGCAGAAGGCGCGCTACTCGTGGCCCGACGGCGCCTTCCATTGGGACGTCGATTTCTTCAAGACCGGCGAGGGCCGCACCTACTTTGCCCAGGCCGAGGTCGAGATGCCGGAACGGGACAAGGAGCCGCCGCCGTTGCCGCCGCGGCTGGCCGGCCACTTGCTGGCGACGGCGCCCGCCGGCGATCGGCGCTTCGCGTCGAAGCAGCTCGCCGACCAGGCACATGCCGAGACGCTGCTGGCCGACATTCGCAGGAAAGGAAAGATCGAGTGAAGATCGCGCGTATCGACAGCCATTCGGTGAAGGTGCCGTACACCTTCGGCGGCAGCCACCAGGGCGAGGGCCTGCGCACCTGGACGACAAACAACATCCTGCTGGTGCGGGTCGAGACTGACACCGGCATCGTCGGCTGGGGCGAAGCGTTCTGCTATGCCTGCACCGATGCCGTGCGCGCGGCCCTGCACAACATGGTCGCCCCCCTCGCGATCGGCCAGGATGCGCGCGACATCGCGCGGCTCAGCTACGACCTGCAGCAGAAGCTCCATTTGTTCGGCCGCTACGGCATCACGATCTTCGCCCTGTCGGGGCTCGACATCGCGCTGTGGGACATCGCCGGCAAGGCCGCCAACCTGCCGCTGCACCGCCTGCTGGGCGGCGCCGGCCGCGACAGCCTGCCGGCCTATGCCAGCCTGCTCAAGTACCGCGACCCCGAGAAGGTGGCGGCGCGCGCCAGGCAGGCGTTCGACGAAGGCTACCGCCACATCAAGCTGCACGAGACCGAGGAGGCCGAGGTGCGGGCGGCGCGGCTCGCGGTGGGCGAGGGCGCGGCGATCATGGTCGACACCAACTGCCCGTGGACGCCCGAGCAGGCGCGTCACATGACCTTGAAGCTGCGCCCCTACAATCTTCATTGGCTCGAGGAGCCGATCTTCCCGCCCGAGGATTTCGTGGCCATCGCCCGGCTGCGCGCCGGCACGGGCGTGCCGATGGCGGCGGGCGAGAACAACTGCACGTCCTTCCAGTTTCGCGACATGTTCGCCGCCCAAGCCGTCGACTATGCCCAGCCCAGCGTCACCAAGGTGGGCGGCGTGACGGAATTCCTGAAGGTGGCGACGCTGGCCGATTCAGCCGGCGTGACCCTGATGCCGCACTCGCCCTATTTCGGCCCGGGCTTCCTCGCCACGCTCCACCTCCTGGCCGCGCGCGGCGCGCCGGACGGCATGATCGAGCGCTACCACATGGATCTGGAGGCGAGCCTCTACGGCGAGCTGGTGACGCCGGTGAACGGCGGCTTCGTCGTGCCGACCGGCCCGGGCCTGGGACGCGATCCGGATCCAGATGTGATCAAGACGTATTTGTCATCCTGAGCGTAGCGAAGGATCTCATCGCCGCTTGCCACGGGCATGAGATCCTTCGCTGACGCTCAGGATGACAGGCTGGGGCGCGCCACTCCAGTGGCGCGATCTTCTTTGTAGCGGACAAAGACGCGCCACTGGAGTGGCGCGCCTCCGGCTAAGACTGACGCGGCCTGATCCTCGGCACCTGGACCAGCGACCACGGGTCGGGAAGCTCGCCGACGGGGCAGTCGATCAGCGTCGGGCCGCCCCGGGCGATGCCGCGCGAAATCGCGGCGCCGAGTTCGGCCGGCGACTTCACGCGCTCCGCGGCAATGCCGAAGCTTTCGCCCATCTTGACGAAGTCTGGATTGCGCAGGTCGGAGGCGATCGTGCGGTTGTTGAAGGCCTGCTGCTGGATGCGCTTGACGTTGCCGTAGGCGCCGTCGCTGAACACGACGGCCACGACGCCGATGCCGTGCTGCGCCGCCGTCGCCATCTCCATGGCGGTGAACAGGAAGCCGCCGTCGCCGCTGATCGACACGACCGGCGTGTCGGGCTTGGCGACCTTGACGCCGAGCGACGTGGCATAGCCCCAGCCCAACGTGCCCTGGTAGCCCGGCGAGAGGAACGTGCGCGGTCTGTAGGTCGGGTAGGCGAGGCGGGCCGCATAGCCCATCTGGGTGAGCTCATCGACCAGGATGCCGTCCTCGGGCAGCGCCTTGCGGATGGCGTCGAGATAGGCGATCTGCGGCGCAAGCTTGTCGCGCACGATCTTCGTGGCGGCCGCCTTGGTCTCCGCCACCTGCTCGGCGCGGCCGTTGCGCTTGGCGTTGTGCTTGCCGAGCTTGCCTGCCAGCGCCTTCAGGGTCGCGGTCGCGTCGCCCACGATGCCGATCTCGGGCCGGCGCTGGCGGTCGAGCTCCTCGCTGTCGATGTCGATACGGATGATCTTGAGCGCATCGTCCATGCCCCAGTTCTGCTGCTGCGGCTGCATCCGCGTGCCGACGGCCAGCACGACGTCGGCCTCGCCCCAGAAGCGATAGCCGGCCGGCATGGTCACCGAGAGCTTGTGGCGCCCGTCGATCACGCCCTGGCCCATGCGGCCGGTCATGACCGGCGCATCGAGCATCTCGGCGATCGCGCGCACGTATTCGCCCGCGCCCTGTGCGCCGCCGCCGACCACGATCAGCGGCCGCTGCGCGCCGCCCAGCAGCTTGGCCGCGCGCTCGACGGCGTCCTCGTCGACCGGGCAGGGATCGGCCTGTGCCGGCGTCGAAATCAGCTCGACCGGCGCCTTGCGCGCCCAGGTGTCCATGGCGCATTCCAGCCCGACCGGACGGCGGCGGCCCGACAGCAGGCGGCGGAAGGCCTCGTTGATCAGGCCCGGCGCCTCGGCTGGCGCGTGGATGCGGTCGGCCCATTTGGTGAGGCCGCGCATGATCGCGAGCTGGTCGGGCAGCTCGTGCAGCAGCCCGACATTGCGGCCGATCATGGCCTGCTGGATCTGGCCGGTGAGCGCCAGCACCGGCGCATTCACGGCGTAGGCGGTCGACAATGCCGCCGTGGTGTTGAGGAAGCCCGGCCCCGGCACGACGACGTAGGCCGACGGCCTGCCGCTCGCCATGGCGTAGCCCAGCGCCATGTAGGCGCAGGCCTGCTCGTGCCGGGCATGGATCGGCCGGATGGCGTTGGTGTGGTCGTAGAGCGCGTCGAAGAACGGATCGTTCTGCACGCCGGGCAGGCAGAAGATCGTGTCGATGCCGTTCACTTCCAGCATCGACACGACGGCCTGGGCGGTGGTGAGGATTTGCATGCCGCCACTCTACACGCGAACCAGGCGGATGCTCATCCATCAAAGTCGCTGAGTGGGGGCTGTCAGCGGCCCAGCTCCTCGAGGTCGACGCGGGTCGTTTCGATCCGGAACTGCCAAGTCACCCAGGCGCCCATGAGCGACGTCGCGACAAGGATGGTTAGTAGGAGGTCGACACCGACCTCGACCAGCAGCACAGGAAAGAGGAACGCAGTCGTTACAGCGCCGATCTTGGCAAAGGCTGCTGCGGAGCCCGCGCCCCTGCCGCGGATGAGGGCTGGGAAGACCTCTCCGGCCAACAGATAGGTCTGGGCATTGGGCCCGATGTTGGTCATGAAGTTGAAGAGCGTGAAGCCGCCGAACAGCAGCACGGAGCGCAAGGGCTCGGTGGCGTGCTGCGAAAACGCCGCCAGAGCAAGGCCCGCGGCGCAGCCGATGAAGCCGAGGATCTGCAGCCGGATGCGGCCGATGCGATCGGTGAGCAGCACGGCAGCGACGATGCCGACAATCAGGAGGGTATCGAGCAGCGCCGCGCCCTTCGCCGCCATCATGTCACGGCTGATCACCCCGGCGACGTTGTGCGCGTTGTCGATCTCGTGGCCGAGAGCCCTGGCCAGGATTGTCGGCGTGAAGATACCGATGCCGTACGTGCTGAGATCCTGCAGGAACCAGGGCACCGAGGCCAGGATGGTGGCGCGCCGGACCGGCGGCGTGAACAGCTGCATCCAGCCCGGCTTGCGAGCTTTGCCCGTAACTTGGCGATCGCCGGCAGCAAGCTCCGCCAGCCGCACCTGCCTGGGATAGGGCGGTCGGCGAGCGAGCAGCCGCGCGACTTCGTGCTCGGCTTCTGCCTTGCGCCCCTGCGACAGCAACCAGTATCCGCTGTCGCTGATGAAAAGCCTGCCGACGATGACCATGACGGCGGGGACGATCGCCGTTGCATACATCCAGCGCCAGGCGCCAAGCCCCGGCATGTTCGCGAGAATGAGGTAACCGACGGCAGTGCCTACCAGCGCACCAACCGCCTGGAAGGCGAAGGCGCCGAGCACGACCATGCCGCGGTCCTTGCTGGCGATGCTTTCGGAGATCATCAAATGGGCCGTAGGGTAATCGCATCCCAGCGCCAGCCCGACCCCGACCAAAGAGACGACCAGCAAGGGAAAGCTGGGGCTCCAGGCGAGCCCCACGAGAAAGATGGCGAACATCATCATCTCGACGATGAACATGCGCCGCCGACCATAGGTATCGGCGAGTCCGCCAAGCGCGATCGCGCCGACCATGATTCCGGCCAGGGGTGCTGCACCGACGATGCCCTTTTCGGCGGCCGACAAGCCGAATTCCTTGACGACCAGCGGCAAGGCAACACCGGTCATGAATACGACCAGCCCCTCGAAAAACTTGCCGGCAGTAGCGAGCACCCAGATGCGCCATTGCATGCGCGTCAGGGGCACTGAAACCGTCGGCGTACCATCGGGCCAGAAGGGCGTCTGGTCGATGTAGCTTTGAACGCTGCGCGGTTGGATTTCGGATTGATCTGCGGACTGGTCGCCCAACCGACTTGTCGTCATGCGCGGCGGGGGTCCGGTCGTCATGCTCCCTCGGATAAGGCCGCGACGAACGCGCGGCGCTACATTTTCGGCGAAGTCGAATATCTCCGGCGCCTATGACATGATGATGTCGTCCGTTAGCCCACACGGCGCCAGATCAAGGCGCATATTCGAGCCGGTTGGCCGACTAGTCAACGCGAGCTCCCGATGCACGGATAATGGGGGCAACCGGTGAGGGTGGCCCACGAGTTGATGTCGAAGCCGGGCAGCGCGATCCGGCGCCCGACGGCGCTTCCTGAATTCTTCGCTTTGTTTCCCTGTCCTGAAGCCGCGGCAGGGTGCCGAAGGGCACCGCCGCCATCGCCAGTTTCGGTGCAATTGCTCGCGAACGTCTTTGCCGGCAGATTGGTGCGGCCATCTGCTCAGGAAGGTTGCGTGGCGAAACAAAAGCAAATAATCAGTGTCACGCGGTTGGGCGTGCGCGTTCCCGGCGATGCCGTCGGGATTCAAGTGCCGATCGGCCGGATTGGCGCCGGCAGAAGCCGTTGGCAGACGATCTTCGATGCCCGCGACAAACCCAGCATTTATCGCCTTTACAACGGCGTTCCTGCCGATCCCGAAGACCCGGGCAACAACATGGTCGTCGAAGTCGACGGCGCCAAGCGGACGATCCAGGTGGACGCGGGCACCTCGGTCGACGTCCTGGCCAAGAAAATCCGCGTCAAGGCAGGCACCGGCGGCGCCGGACCGTCTGTCGAAGGCTGGTACGTCTTCGTTTCCTGAGCGAACGGCTTGCTCTTGGGCTTGCAGTCCGCTTGGATATGTTCCTTATCGGCGAGATGAAGAGGAAGAGGGGAAATCGGGCATGAGTGACGTCCAATACAAGGCCGCGAAAACCGTTCGCGAGGCGGTCGGCCACATGGTTGCCGCCAAGGGCAAGGGTTATATCCTGGCCGGGGGCACCGATCTCCTGGTCCAGATGAAGTCGGGTGCAAGGACCCCCGGGGTGATCGTCGACGTCAAGAAGATCCCCGAGATGGTCAGTGTCGTCGAAAAGAACGGCGCTTTCACCATCGGCGCCGCGACGCCCGCGGCCGTGCTCGGCGAGCACAAGAAGCTCCGCAAGGCCTGGCCCGGCGTCATCGAGGCCGCCAACCTGATCGGCTCCACCCAGGTCCAGGGCCGCGCCTCCGCGGGCGGCAACCTGTGCAACGCCTCGCCGGCCGCCGACAGCGTGCCGGCCCTGGTCGCGGCCGGTTGCATCGTCAACGTGGTCGGCCCCAACGGCAAGCGTGCCGTGCCGGTCGAGAAGTTCTGCACCGGCCCCGGCAAGACCTCGCTGAAGACGGGCGAGATCGTCGTCAGCCTGACCCTGCCCAAGCGGCCGAAGAACTCGTCGGACGCCTACCTGCGCCTGATCCCGCGCACCGAGATGGATATCGCCGTCGTCGGCGTCGGCGTCAGCCTCACCATGAAGGGTGACACCGTTACCGACGCGCGCGTCGGTCTCGGCGCCGTGGCGCCCACCGTGCTGCTGGTCGACAAGGCGGCCAAGGCGCTGATCGGCTCCAAGCTCGACGATGCGGCGCTGGACGCCGCCGCCGAAGCCTGCTCGGAGGCCTGCAAGCCAATCGACGACAAGCGTGGCACCATCAAGTATCGCACCAAGATCGCCGGCGTGCTGCTGAAACGGTCCGCCATGATTGCGCGCGATCGCATCAACGGCATCGAGCACCGCGGACACCGACCGGTATAAGAGGACATCGCAACACCATGGCCAAGATCCACGTCAACACCACCATCAACGGCGCGCCGACCGAGTTCCTGTGCGACGCCAACCAGACCCTGCTCGATGTCCTGCGTGACGGCCTCGGGCTCACCGGCAGCAAGGAAGGCTGCGGCTCGGGCGACTGCGGCGCCTGCAGCGTCATGGTCAACGGTCGCCTGGTCTGCTCCTGCCTGGTGCTCGCGCCCGAAGCCGAGGGCGTGAAGGTCGAGACCATCGAGGGCATGGCCGAGGGCGACAAGCTGCATCCGCTGCAGAAGAAGTTCGTCGAGATGGCCGCGCTCCAGTGCGGCATCTGCACGCCGGGCTTCCTGATCGCCTCCAAGGCGCTGCTCGAGAAGCATCCCAACCCGACCGAGAACGAGGTCCGCTACTGGCTGGCGGGCAATCTCTGCCGCTGCACGGGTTACGACAAGATCGTCACTGCGGTCCTCGACGTGGCCGCCGAAATGAGGGAGTCCGCCCGATGAGCCACGCTCCGAACACCGAAGGCAAGTACAAGTGGATCGGCACACGTCCCGATCGTCCCGACGGCGCCGACAAGGTGACCGGCCGCGCCCGCTTCGGCGCCGACTTCAGCCTGCCCGGCCAGCTGATCGGCAAGGTGCTGCGCAGCCCGCACGCCCACGCCGTCATCAAGTCGATCGACACCTCGAAGGCCGAGGCGTTGAACGGCGTCAAGGCGGTGATCACCGCCAAGGACTTCCCCGACCAGCCCAACCTCATCGTGCCGACCGGCGAGATGCAGGTGAACATGCGCGACATCACGCGCAACATCATGGCGCGCGAGAAGGCGCTCTATGAGGGTCACCCGGTAGCCGCCGTCGCCGCGGTGTCGGAGGCGATCGCCAGGCAGGCGCTGGCCCTGATCAAGGTCGAGTACAAGGTGCTGCCGCACGTCATCGACGTCGCCGACGCCATGCGGCCCGACGCGCCGATCCTGCACGACCACATGCTGACCGAGGGCGCCAACCCGCCGGCCACCGAGCCGTCGAACATCGCCAAGCGCATCGAGTTCAAGAAGGGCGACGCCAAGGCGGGCTTCGAGGACGCCGAGGTCACCATCGAGCGCGACTTCACCACCCAGGCCGTGCATCAGGGCTATATCGAGCCGCACGCCACGCTGGCGTCGGCCGCCGAGGACGGCCAGGTCCAGGTCTGGTCGACGACCCAGGGCCACTTCCAGGTGCGTGGCTTCTGCGCCCGGCTGCTGGGCCTCGACACCTCGCAGATCCGCGTGACGCCGACCGAGATCGGCGGCGGCTTCGGCGGCAAGACCGTGGTCTACCTTGAACCGTTGGCCATCCGGCTCAGTCAGAAGTCGGGCAAGCCGGTGAAGATGACGATGTCGCGCGAGGACGTGTTCCGCGCCTCCGGCCCGGCGCCGGGCGGCAACGTCAAGGTCAGGATCGGCGCCAAGAAGGACGGCCGCATCGTCGCCGCCGAATGCATCGTCGAGATGCAGGCGGGCGCCTTCCCGGGCTCGCCGGTCGGACCGGCCTGCATGTGCAGCTTCGCCTGCTACGACATCGACAATATCTACATCGAGGGCTTCGACGTCGTCAGCAACCGGCCCAAGGTCGCGGCCTATCGCGCGCCCGGCGCGCCGATCTCGGCGTGGGCCGTGGAATCGACGCTCGATATCCTGGCCCAGCAGCTCAAGATGGATCCGATCGACCTGCGCCTGAAGAACGCCGCCAAGAAGGACACCAAGACGGCCTATGGCGTCACCTTCAACACGATCGGCTTCGTCGAGACGCTGAAGGCGGTGAAGGAGTCGGAGCACTACAAGTCGCCGGTCAAGCCGGGCCACGGCCGCGGCATCGCCTGCGGCTTCTGGTTCAACATCGGCGCCGATTCGAGCGCGGCCAGCCACGTCGGCGAAGACGGCTCGGTGACGGTGATCTCGGGCAACCCCGACATCGGCGGCAGCCGCGCCTCGCTCGCCCTGATGGCGGCCGAGGAGCTCGGCGTCGACTACTCCAGGGTCCGGCCGGTGATCGCCGATACCGCCTCGATCGGCTTCAACTTCGTGACCGGCGGCAGCCGCGTCACCTTCGCCACGGGCCTCGCCGTGGTGAATTCGGTGCGCGACATGATCCGCGAGCTCAAGGTGCGCGCCGCCAAGATCTGGAAGGTCGATCCGGACGGCGTGATCTGGGAGAACGGCATGGCCAAGCCGGCCGGCGCCAACGTCGGCACCTTCGAGCCGCTCACCCTCGCCGACCTCGCCGCCCAGGCGGGCAGGACCGGCGGGCCGATCAACGGCCATGCCCAGCTCAACGTCACCGGCGCGGGTCCGGGCTTCGGCGTGCACTGCGTCGATCTCAAGGTCGACGACGACACCGGCTGCGTCACCGTCGACCGCTACACCGCGGCGCAGGATGTCGGCACGGCCATCCATCCGTCCTACGTCGAGGGCCAGCTCCAGGGCGGTGCCGTGCAGGGCGTCGGCTGGGCGCTGAACGAGGAGTACATCTACAGCGACAAGGGCACCCTGCAGAACCCGGGCTTCCTCGACTACCGCATGCCGGTCGCCTCAGACCTGCCGATGATCGAGACCATCCTGGTCGAGGTTCCCAACCCGTCGCATCCCTACGGCGTGCGCGGCGTCGGCGAAGTGCCGATCGTTCCGCCGACCGCCGCCGTCGGCAACGCCATCGCCCGCGCCACCGGCGTGCGCATGGTCGACCTGCCGATGTCTCCGCCGCGCCTGTCGGCAGCCCTCGACGCCGCGGGGGCGCCGCGCCGGATGGCGGCGGAGTAGCCGATCCTATTTTCCTCGCCAGCGAGGCTGGGGAGGAACTGGGTGTGATGATCGCAGTGGGGGGCTACATGACGACGCATGCTACTACGATCTCGGCGCATACAGCCGTGCGATCGGGACGACGTCTCCCGACGCGCAGGTCTGGTTCGACCGCGGCGTGAACTGGGTCTACGCCTACAACCACGAAGAAGGCATCAAGTGCTTCCGCAAGGCGCTGGAGCACGATCCGCGTTGCGCAACGACACCGGCACGGCCTCCTGGCTTTTCCAAGATCCTATCTCATGGCTACGCAATGGCCGGCGCGGTGCGGTCGTGGCCGACTGGAGATCGGCACGCTATGTGCTGTGCGACGTTCCGGGCATCGCCTGCGAAAGCGAATTTCTGGCAAAGCAAGGAGCGCCATGCGCCAGCCGGCTTGCCTCCCAAAACTCTTTGTACGGGAGGCCAATCGTGCAGCAGCATAACCTCGCCCCTCGCGACCCTCGCCCGCTCTCGCTGGGCGACGGACACGACGCGGCCGAAGTATGGCAGGCGCCCGAGACGCTGGTTGCGCAAAGTGAGACGGCGCCCTATCCAATCGGCGCGCTACGCGACCCCATCCGGTTTGCCGTCGAGGAAGTGCAATCGTTTGTCCGCGCGCCGATCGAGATGGTGTCCGCGTCGGCCTTGACCACGCTCAGTATCGCCGGCCAGCGGCTTGCGGACGTTCGCCGCGAAGATACTCTTTGCGGGCCGGTCAGTTAGTTTTTTGTGACGGTCGCGGAATCAGGCGAGCGCAAAAGCACGAGCGACGGTTATTTTGTAAACGCCATCCGCGAGTATGAACGCGGCCGACGCGAGGTAGCAAAAAACGACATGGCAAATTATCCGGCCGAGTGGCCGCGTGGGAGGCGAGCCGCGAGGCTGCCGGCGGCAAGCTGAAAAAGACCGCAGCCGACAACAAAGGCTTGAACGCGCCGAAGGCAGAGCTTGCCAATCTGGAGGCCGCCAAACCTGGGGCGCCGCGCATCCCTCGATTGCTCTATGGCGATGTAACAAGCGAAAAACTCACGCACAATGGCGACCAATTGGCCGGCTGTCCTTGCTCAAAAGTCGATTCGGTCGTGGGATTGGTTTGCCGATGAAGACCTTGGCTGACGAATTTTGATCAGTCGAATATAGCGCTGGCCGCTGCTGCGACTGTATCCGGGTGACGCAGCTGTAGACCGCAACGACCCTCCGCGCTGAAACAGCTGTGCAGGTTCAGTCACCGCAAACAGTTCAGGCTGCGCGACGCTCGTAGCGATGATGCAGACCGCCGACCTGCGGAAAGGCCACAACAGTGCCAGCAGAGGGTGGCTGTATGGGCCGAGGCTCTGGGCAATCCTTGTCCAGCGAGAGATGCGTCCTGCTGTGGTGGTGATACTGAAAATACGCCGACAGCGCACGGCGCAGGTGATGCTCATCGAAGATGACGACGTGATCGAGACATTCGCGGCGGATCGAGCCGATGATGCGCTCGACATAGGCGTTCTGCCACGGCGATCGCGGTGCGGTGACGACCTCCTCGATCGCCATCGCCTGGACACGATCACGGAAAGTCTGCCCATATGAAGCGTCGCGGTCTCGCAGCAGAAAGCGAGGCGCGGTGTCCCAGGGAAACGCCTCGGTGATTTGGCGAGCCAGCCAGACTTGTGTCGGGTTTTGCGTGACATCGAAATGGATGACTTTCCTTCGCTCGTGACCGAGGACGAGCAGGGCGTAGAGAAGCTGAAACGTAGCCGTTACGACAACGAACATGTCGACGGCGGCGGTGTCATTCATGTGAATGTGCAGGAACGAGCGCCAGGTCGGGGAGGGGGCCTTGGACCGCCATGGAAGATATCTGCCAACCGTGGCCTGGCTCACGTCGATGCCGAGCTTGAGCAGCTCGCCGTGGATGCGGGGCGCGCCCCAAAGAGGGTTTGCCTGGCTCATCTTGCGGATCAGGTCACGGATCTCGCGGTCGATGCCGGGCCGTCCCAGGTGGCGTGATCGCCGCCGCCAATAGAGTCGGAAGCCTTTACGATGCCAGTCGATCACGGTCGCCGGCTTGACCAGCACCATGGCGTCGAGGACCTTCGGCCAGGTCCGGTAGAGCCAAACCCAGAGCAGCCGGTCGGCGGCAAAGAGCTGAGGTCGGCCAGGGCGTTGCCGGCGCAGGACGGTCACCTGGTGTCGCAGAGCGACGAGTTCGAGTTCCAGCGAGGCGCGGCTGCGCACCCGGAACGAGAGCATGGAACCGAGGGCGGAGAGAAGCGTGAGCATGCCGATGACGGTATGACTGCAACGCCAGAAACGCTACGCTTGCTGGGCTATTGGAGTTCTGAGCAGGGACACCCCGGCTGCTCAGTGATAATGGCCCGAGCTACATCGCGGGCGAACTGGCGGACTACATCGAAGCCCAGCACATGAACCATGTTCGCGGCGCCCCGTTCCATCCGCAGACCCAGGGAAAGATCGAGCGCTGGCACCAGACGCTGAAAAACCGCATCCTGCTGGAGAACTACTTCCTTCCCGGAGACCTCGAACGCCAGATCGCGGCGTTCGTCGAGCACTACAATCACCGGCGCTACCACGAGAGCCTGAACAACGTGGCGCCCGCCGATGCCTACTTCGGCAGGGCCGAGGCCATCATCCAACTGCGCGAAAGGATCAAACGGCAGACCATCGAACATCGGCGCTTGCAGCACCGCAAACTCGCCGCCTAACATCAACCCCAAGACGAGGCCAACACTCCGCTAATCTACGCCCCGCTCGGCGCCAAATGTTCTGACGACGGACATACTTTGCGTTCATTCCGAGGGCGGATCATCGACATGGAAAACGAAACGCCGCCGCCGTCTCCTGTGTCTGTCCATTTCATAGACAACCCTCATGCGCCGGACGTTTATGCGGACGAAGCCGCTGGCTTCTTTATCCACAACAGGCAACGTGAAGATAACATTCGCGTCGGGGCGCGTGAATCACATTTCTTCGCCGGGCCTGTAAACCGCGTAGTAATTGGGCGGCTCGTCACAGAGGCTGGAGCGTGGACCAAGCGCGGAAAAATATACAGCGATCACGCCAGCACCGGCAAGGAACACCACTCACCAGCTTGCTGACCGAGCGTAATCGATAACAACCACACGACGGCCTTGCGGAACCACTGGGTGTACCAGTCGATCGTCGTCGCAAGACTCTCGTCGAAACTCTGCCGGGGCGCCCATCCAAGAACTTTGCGCGCCTTGTCGCAGCTCAGACCCATGCTGGGGATTTCGTTGCTGGTGGCGGCATCGGCCACGATAGGCGTCAGTTGCGAGTTCGCGTGATCCAGAATGCGCGTAACGACAGTTTCCACCGTTATCTGGACCTCGTATGAGAAATTGAACGCCTCCCCCCTGAGCTCCGGTCGGCAGGCAAGCGCCGCGGCTAGCCTTAGGTGCGCGAGCGAAGCCTCCTGGATCGAAAGGAAATCTCTTACAAAGCGACCGTCTGACCGCAATTGGGGGCGCTCCCCCAGCGCGCAGCATCGCGCGATATAAGGGATAATACGCGTAAAATTGAAATCGTAGGGACCAAAAAAATTCCCGCAACGTGTCACCGCGACATTGAGATCGTAGACCTTGCCAAAGCTCTGCGTGATGAGGTCTTGCGACGCCTTCGCCACTTCCTGTGGGTGGCGCGGCTGGAGCGGCTGGCTTTCCCGATAAGGCGTCTCCCTGATTGCCATACGCCTTGTCCGAGGAACACACGACCATAACGGCGTTCGGTCGTTTCCGGCGTAAAACATCGAGCAGCCACCAAGTGCTTTGCGCTGTCGATTGTAGGCATTGGACGGGCTCTGCCAGCGTAGCGCTGCACGCCGCCACCTGACATCGCTGTATGAAAAATTGCCTCGACGTCATGACGCTCGATCACGTCCTCAAGTAGCGACCGGTCGGAAACATCGCCACTCACGATAGTCACGCGATTGTCGTACCCTGCCAAAAATAACTGCGAATCCTGACGATGGCGGCGCACCAGCGCGAACACGTTGGCGCCACGCTCTATCAGATCACGGACGAGCCATCCCCCGAGAAATCCAGTAGCGCCAGTGACAAGAACAGATTTGTCCGCCCAAAAAGAATCAGCCTGCATGGTGTTCTGTTTTCTCAGTGTGTAGGCCTACGCTCACGCGTTTCTTCAATGCGTTGGGCACCGGGATGTCCGGCCAACGCGGCGCCACGGTTACTTCGACCCCCCAGGAGCGGCGGGAAGCGCGGCTCAGGTAGTCCGTTCGAACCAGGATTGCGCCGGGATCGATTCGATCTTAACCGTAGCCTTGGACGAGTGCGGGTTCGGGTGCACGTCCACAATTGGGCACACAGGCACCGTGAAGGTGCCGCAGCGAATAACATTTGTATGGGTCCACAAAGAGGGAAGCACGACCACCGGTCGGGCTTGTCCCGTCAGCTGCGTTGTCCGGCGGATCGGCGGCCGGCATAGCCACCTGGATTTTCACCAGGCTCCAAACTTGTGCAGACAGGGTGAATTAGGGCCGTCTACCAAACAAGGCGAAAAGATCGATGTCATTCGTTTGTCACGCTGGCCTACAATCTCGCCAACGTCATGCGGACGCTGGTGTTGCCCGCCTGTCCTTGCTCAAAAAGCCATGCCACGGAATCGGTTTGCCGATGAAGGCCACGGTTGCTGACGTTTGGTGATCGAAGAGCGCGCCCGCTCTCTTGCGAGGCGGCTTCCCCGCATGTGTTTTGAGCGCGCCTGCCTCCGAGCGGCGCAATTGCGGACCGCGACGACGCCCGGCACCGCGACGGCGGTACAGGTTCGGTCACCGGAAACGGTTCAGGCCGCGCGACGCTCGTAGCGATGGTGCAGGCCGCCGACCTGTGGGAAGGCAACAACGGTACCTGCAGAGGGCGGCTGTATGGGACGAGGCTCGGGGCAATCCTTGGCGAGCGAGAGATGCGTGCGGCTTCGGTGGTGGTATTCAAAGTATGCCAACAGCACACGGCGCAGGTGACGCTCATCGAAGACGATGACGTGATCGAGACATTCGCGGCGGATCGAGCCGATGATGCGTTCGACATAGGCGTTCTGCCACGGCGATCGCGGCGCGGTGACGACCTCCTCGATTGCCATCGCCTGGACACGATCGCGGAAGGTCTGACCATATGACGCGTCGCGGTCGCGCAGCAGAAAGCGAGGCGCAGTGTCCCAGGGAAAGGCCTCGGTGATCTGGCGTGCCAGCCAGCCTTGCGTCGGGTTTGGGGTGACATCGAAGTGGATGACTTTTCGTCGCTCGTGACCGAGGACGACCAGGGCGTAGAGCAGCCGAAACGTGGCCGTCACGACGACGAACATGTCGACGGCGGCAGTGTCGTGCATGTGGTTTCGCAGGAACGAGCGCCAGGTC
Organism: uncultured Alphaproteobacteria bacterium; assembly: GCA_963843185.1. Taxonomy (GTDB): domain Bacteria; phylum Pseudomonadota; class Alphaproteobacteria; order Reyranellales; family Reyranellaceae; genus Reyranella. The sequence continues at coordinate 8,870 of CAWJJJ010000019.1, read as the reverse complement.
GGGGAGGGGACCTTGGGCCGCCACGGCAGGTATCTGCCGACCGTGGCCTGGCTGACCTCGATGCCGAGCTTGAGCAACTCGCCGTGGATACGGGGAGCGCCCCACAGCGGGTTTGCCTGGCTCATCTGGCGGATCAGGTCACGGACCTCGCGGTTCATGCCGGGCCGTCCCAGGTGGCGTGATCGCCGCCGCCAGTAGAGCCGGAAACCTTTACGATGCCAGTCGATCACGGTTGCCGGCTTGACCAGTACCATGGCGTTGAGGACCTGCGGCCAGATCCGGTAAAGCCAAACCCAGAGCAGCCGGTCGGCAGAGAAGAGCCGAGGCTGGCCGGGACGTTGCCGGCGCAGAACGGTCACCTGATGTCGCAGAGCGACGAGTTCGAGTTCCAGGGAGACGCGACTACGAACCCGGAACGAGAGCAGGGAACCAAAAGCGGACAGAAGCGTGATCATGCCTATGACGGTATGATTGCGGCGCCAAAAGCTCTACGATTTCTCGGCTTTTCGGAGTTTTGAGTAAGGACAGCCGGTTCGGTGCCCCGAGCGGTTGGGAGGGCTCCTGCGCTACTTGTCCTTGCTCAAAACTCCAAAAACCCAGCAAGTGTAGCGTTTCTTCTGTCGCAGCCATACCGCCATTGGCATGGTCACGCTTTTGTCCCCCGTTCCCTGCTCTTGTTCCGGGTACGCACTCGCGCCTTGCTGGAGCTCGAACTCGTCGCTCTGCGACATCAGTTGACCGTCCAGCGCCGGCAACGCCCTGGACTGCACCATCGCTACGAGCGTCGCGCGGCCTGAACCGTTTGCGGTGATTGAACCTGCCCCCCGTCGCGGTGCTGGGCGTGTCGCCGGCCGCTATTGCGTGGCTCGGATGCCGGCGTGCCCAGAACCCACGCGCCGAGGCCGCGTCGAAATGGCCGGATGGAATTTTGAGCAAGGACAAGCGAAAGCGGTGCAGCTGCAGTCGGCGCAGTCGAACTGGGAATGGCTGTTACACGTAGCGCGATCGCTTATGTCTTGGCGTAGGCGATGCTCATGGTCTCGGCAATGCAGGCCGGACGCTCCTTGCCCTCGATCTCGACGGTCCATTGGTATGTCATGCGAATGCCGCCGTTTGGCATGTCGTCGGCGGCGAGCAGCTTCTGGCGGCCGCGGATGCGCGCACCAACCTGCACGGGGCTGGTGAAACGCACCTTGTTCGAGCCGTAGTTTATGCCGTTCCGCACGTTGTCGATCTTGAGGACATCCTGGCTGAAGGTAGCGATCACGGCCAGCGTAAGATTGCCGTGTGCGATGGTCTTCCCATCCGGCATGTCCGTCTTGCAGCGCTCGACATCGACATGGATCCATTGATGGTCGCCGCTTGCCTCGGCAAATGTATTGATGCGTTCCTGCGTCATTACCAGCCAGTCGCTGACCCCCAGCTCCTGGCCGACCAGCGCCTTCATCGCCTGCGGGCTCTCCACAATTCGTTTTGCCACGATGCCCTCCGTCACAGTCACCGACCTGCAACTTTGCCCAGGTGTCGCGCAGCTCGATCGTGCGGTTGAACACCAGGGCGTCCGGGCGGCTCGCCGGGTCCGGGCAGAAATAGCCCTGCCGCTCGAATTGCACGGCTTCGCCCACGGGCATCTCCGCCAACGAGGGCTCCAGCAGCGCGCCCGACAGGACTTCGAGCGAGCCTGGATTCAAGTCGGCGTCCAGATCGCCATCGGCTCCCGGGTCGGGGCGGTTGAAGAGCGTGCTGTACAATCGGACCTCGGCGGGGCGTGCGTCCCGGCCCGACACCCAGTGCAGGGTGGCCTTCACCTTTCGACCGTCCGGCGCATTGCCGCCGCGGCTGGCTGGATCGTAGGTGCACCGCAGCTCCACCACGTTGCCGTCCGCGTCCTTCACCACCTGGCGGCAGGTGACGAGATAGGCGTAGCGCAACCTCACCTCTCGTCCCACCGCCAGCCGGAAGAACTTGTTCGGCGGGTTCTCCATGAAGTCGTCGCGCTCGATGTAAACCTCCCTGCCGAAGCGAAGGGTGCGCGTGCCGGCACCCGGGTCCGCCGGATGGTTGACGGCCTCCAGCTCCTCGACGTGGTCCTCGGGAAAATTCTCGATCACGAGCTTGAGCGGCCGCAGGACCGCCATGCGCCGCTGGGCCGCCTGGTTGAGACGGTCGCGGATCGCGTGATCGAACATGGCGAGATCGACGACGCTGTTGGCTTTGGACATGCCGATGCGCCGAACGAAGTCGCGGATCGCCTCCGGCGGCACGCCGCGGCGGCGCAGGCCCGCCAGGGTCGGCATGCGCGGATCGTCCCAGCCGCTCACGATGCCGCGCCGCACCAGATCCGTCAGGTAGCGCTTGGAAAGGACGGTGTATCCGAGATTGAGGCGGGCGAATTCGGTCTGGCGGGGCCGCGACGGGACCGGCAGGTGGTCGAGGAACCAGTCGTAGAGGGGACGGTGGTCCTCGAATTCCAGGGTGCAGAGCGAGTGCGTGACATGCTCTATGGCGTCGGACTGGCCATGAGCGAAATCGTAGGTCGGGTAGATGCACCACTGCGTGCCGGTGCGCGGGTGAGGCGCGTGCAGGATGCGATACAGGACGGGGTCCCGCAGGTTCATGTTGCCGGAAGCAAGGTCGATCTTTGCCCGCAGCACGCAGGCACCGTTCGGAAACTTGCCGGCGCGCATATCGCGAAACAGGCTGAGATTTGTTTCCACCGAGCGGTCGCGATCGGCTGAAGCACGGCCCGGTTCGGTCAGCGTGCCGCGCATCGCCCGCATCTCGTCGGGGGGCGTGTCGTCGACATAGGCGAGGCCGGCGCGAATGAGGTGCTCGGCCCAGTCGTACAACGTCTGGAAATTGTCCGACGCATGGTACAGATGCTCGCCCCAGTCGAAGCCAAGCCAGTGTACGTCCCGCTTGATGGCGTCGATGTATTCCTGCTCCTCCTTCACGGGATTGGTATCGTCGAAGCGAAGGTGGCAGCGGCCGCCGTATTCGACGGCAAGTCCGAAGTTCAGGCAGATCGACTTTGCGTGGCCGAGATGCAGATAGCCGTTCGGCTCTGGCGGAAAGCGCGTGACGATGCCCTGCACCAGGCCGCGGGCGAGGTCGGCCTGGACCATGTCGCGAATGAAATCCCGGGGCTCTTCGTTTGCAGTGGCCTCCGGCATCGGCTTCTTGTCATCCATCTACCTGTCAACCTCCACACGGGCGCGTACACGGGCAATCTGCGGCCAAGCCAATTGTAGCACTGCCGGCGCGCCCGGCTATGTCTCGGCCATTCGCTGGAACTATAACGACCGCTCGAGCAGCGGCGCACCCCTCGGGGAGAAGGCGCTCGCCATCCGGGCCAACACCTGCGAGCCGGCCAGCATGTTTGAGGTCGGGTGCCGTTCCTCAGCCTAAGATCATCCATACAGGCCAATCGACCTTATCGAGATGGTTTCATGCGTCTACTATCTGTGCCGCCAACGTACTATTGCTGTGCTCACTAATAGGAGGACGCCATGATCCATCACCTATCGATCGCCGCGCGTGACCCGAAGTACTCCGCCGAGGTGCTGGCGGAAATCATGGGCGGCAAGGCGGTGCCGTTCCCGCCTAACCCGGGCAGCTTTTTCGCGTTGCAGCTCGACGACCACGGCTCCGGGGTTGAGGTCTACCCGGCCGGGACCGAATTGCAGCCCGCCGGCGAGGAAGGCGGCAGCTTTGTCAGGAAGCCTCGGGAGGGGCGCGGCTTCGGCGCCACGCACTTCGCGCTCAGCGTCGCGACCGACGCGGGCAAAGTGAAACAGATCGCCGAGCGCGCTGGCTGGCATTGTGTGACCTGCAATCGCGGGCCGTTCCACGTGATCGAGGTCTGGGTCGAGAACGATACGATGGTCGAGGTCTTGCCGCCGGACTTCGCCGCCGAATACCTGGCCTGGACCCGCCCCGACACCGTCGCGACCCGTATGGGCAGCGCGCCCACCTCGGGCTCCCGCCAACCGCGTGTGCGCTCGGCGTAAGCTCACTTCGGGCGGTGTAGCCTAGACGAAGCGCGAGGGCCGTTTATGTTTCCGGCCCTCTGGCGGTAAGCACTTGAAACGACGCTTAATTGCATGCCGCCCCTAGATACATTCGGCGAACCAATGAAGCCGAAGATAGGTTTCCGTCCCAAGGCGGGGGCTGTGGAGTCACTCACCAATCGCCTCTATGGCAGGCAAGTTAAGCCAACTGCTTGCCAACTAGGCACAAAACGGAGAACGTTGGATCCGGGTTTCCAATCCTCCGCCATTAACGCCCGAGACAACTTTCTCCGGGCCCAGACGAGGCCTCTGAGAGGCCCCGTGTTTGCGACCTTTTCGCTGAAAGCTCCCGACTCCGCTCACCGGACAAACAGCCATTCTCGTCTCTCTCCCGGCCATTCTCTCCAAGGCTCCCGACTTGGTGAATTCAGTACGGAATTCTAAGTCGTTGATTTGACTCGGTAATTCGGAACGGCAATTCCATACTTTTCGAATCCCCATGGATGGGCGGAGGAGACTGAAATCCAAACACGGCGCTGATTTCGCTGGAGTATTTGCAGTTATCAATAGCGGGCAGGATACGCGCTCTGGTTTCAATCCATGCGCAAAGGGCGGCCGAGCGCCACGATGCTGCGTCGGCATTGCGCTGGTTTTTCAGGCGCGTGATTCCGACCTCTATCGCTGCGCCTACGCGGCGGATCGTTGTAGTACAATTTTTTTTGGTGCTCCGCCTACAAGTTCCCGAGAACTTTCATGGCGGCTGTCTTCGGGTCACTGTAAAATACAGGATCGACGTGTTCCATGATATCGGCACTGACGTCGAGGAAGTTCCGCTTATTCTCGATTGGGATAAGCGCGCGCTTCGCGCCGTTATCCTTTGCTACCTGCAACGGTTCTGTGAGCGACCTGAGCGGCTTTATGTTTCCCTGGATGCTCATGTCGCCCAACACGAGCAATGCTGGGCTGACCGGAGCCTTCCTGAGGGCGGAGTAGCAGCCTACGAAGAAGGCGACCCCAACCTCCGCCTCTACGCGATTCCCCAATAGTTCAATCACCTCGGCATGTATGTCGGAAAGTCTCAAGGTCGCGGGCGATGCCGAGCTCGGCCCTTTTAGCTTGAATGTAGCTGAAGGCCCGCTGCACCGATTCCTTCATGGCTCCGGAAATGCCGCCGGCCATCTTCAGCTTCCCGGTTCCACTCGAAACTGAAACCTCCAAACGGTAGAGACCGACCGTCCCGTCGGACGTAACGCCGGCTGTATAGACAGTTCCCGGAGATAAGGGATCGGCGGAGATCAGGTCGCGACCTCCTTGTTCAGGGACGCCGACAAACCTCTCCTCTCCGGTATCTTGGAGCGTGTAGCTGAATGACGTCTGATAATACTCGAACGAGCCCATCTTCTTGAGCTGCTCCTTTACACGCCGCCGACCTTCAAGAGCCAACTCGAGAATTTCCGCGAGCTCTTCCTGCGAAATGTCACCGTGTGGGTGCAGAATTTTTACCAAACCGGATACGGTTTTCCGCACGGCTTTACGATCGCGAGCGTTGAGATGCGCACCCATGGAAAAATATCGGTCGATGATCTCCGTGAAATTGTGTTTGCGCATCTCGCGCAATGCTTCAGCGAGATAGTCAACGACAAACCCGTAGTGGTCGGTGAATAACTCGTTCCGCATCTGCGGAATTTCCCAGCCCGGAAGATAGAAGTGTAGCCGATCAATGAACGCCATGTCGTCGCGAATGGTGTCCGGCATCGGCGCAAACAGGTGGCCGGTCTGAACCATGACGTCGATGGGCTGATTGGTATTGCCAAACATCGCGATGCTGGCATCTCCCGCGACGGCTTCCTGTCCCCGCTGGAATGTGCCGGACTCGCAGTATGTCTTCATCGTCGTGATGACTTCCTTCGGCATCTTCTGGAGATCTGCAACCTCGTCGAAGCCAACGACATCCCAGATCTGGACCATGCCCTTCTGACGTCCTGACATGTGGCCGAATAGATTGGCGACCGTCGTTCCCCCCGTAAGCAGCGCCGTGTAGGGCGACACTTCCTGGATGACATAGCTCTTGCCGGTGCCTCGCGGACCAAGCTCGACGAGGTTGTAATTTCGCTCTGCTAGGGGAATAAGCCGGACCAAGAAAAGCAGCTTCAGCCGTCGAGACATCTCGCCGGGCTCATATCCCATGCTCCGGACGATGAGATCGATCCATTCGTCCGTCGTAAACTGCTTGCGGACATTGCGGTATTCATCGAGGTCGAATGTCGCGATCTGAATCGGGACGAGCTTGTCGATCCAGAATGGATTCTTGCCCTTCGACTCCTCGTCGGTTTCGAAGCGCATATCGACTTGCGCCCACACACCCCCCATAAGCAGGCGCTCGTAATCACGTACATACTGGCTCGGGATGTGTAGAAACTTGTTGTTGAAATTGACCCCTTCTGCCCAATAATCCGAATCGACAAGGCGGACCTTCACCTTGTCGATGAACGAATATTTTCCGCTCTCCTTAACTTTGCTCTGCGCCTTTGCCAGACTCATCGGGGCGGATATAGTTGTTTGCTAGCGTGTCGTTGACAACCTGCAATCCCATTTGAATCGCGACTTCGTCGGATGAAGCGCAGTATTTTCCCAGCAAGAACTCAAGCACGAAAACAGGAACGTTCGCTCCGACCTTGACCTTCCGGACGAGGTCCTTTCGAACGACCTTTCCGGCAAACAGCTGGTTCGCCTTGTTGTCGAGTGCGTCGCGGGTCGGCGGTGTACCATTGCTCATGCTTAAACTCCGAGACGAACCGGGATGTCGGTGGGCGAGCGGTACAGCTCTGCGTCCGTCGTCGGATCTTGAATCGACGATCCGGAGCGAGGGCGCACTCTCGTCGCTCAACAAGAACGCCACTGTGACGGGCTTTCCGGCTTGGAGCTTCACGCACCCGGTCGCGCGATCGAAATCACCATCGATAGCCATCCCGACGCCACCGACTTGCCTACCAGCAGAAATCAGCAGCGGCGGTCGCAGACCTGGAAGACTTTCCTCAGCAATCATGCGGCCGGTATCGGCGCGATGGACTTCCTGATCGTGCCGACGGCCGGCTTCAAGCTGCTCTTTGTCTTGGTCATTCTGAGGCATCAGCGCCGGCGGCTGATATCACTCGCGGTGACGACCAATCCGACGGCGGAATGGATCGCCCGTCAGATTACCGAGGCTTTCCCGTGGAACGAAGCGCCGAAGTACCTCATCCGCGACCACGACGGGGCTTACGGCCACGCGGTTACCCGGCGCCTTGCAGTCATGGGCATCCGGGATCACCCGACGGCGCCACGGTCACCTTGGCAAAACGGGCATGCGGAGAGACTGATCGGTTCGATCCGCAGGGAATGCCTCGATCACATCGTCGTTCTCGGCGAGGCCCATCTGCGCCGGATCCTCTCGGCCTACGCCGGCTACTACAATGAAGTTCGGACGCATCTGTCCTTGTTCAAAGATTCTCCGGTCCAACGGCCCGTGCAGCGGTACGGCCAAATCAGCGCGCGGCGGATTCTCGGTGGACTTCATCATGAATACTGTCGGACGTAGTTTCTGGTAGGGACAACACATTCCAAGCGTTACTTCGGCAGGCCGGCTTCGCGCAGGGCGTCGAAGTACCGCTCGTGTCCGGGTGTTCCTCGAACCGGGCTGACTTTTCGGGCGTGCGTAGAGAAAATCCCGGCAACATGTCGATGTATCTTCGGACGGCCTCTCTCGCCTCCTCTGTCGATCGGACAGCCATAGCGTAGCAATGAGCAAACGGTGATTCCCAGCAAAGTCTGGGCGTTCATGAAGGGTCCTTCGGACCCAGGGCGAGCGCTGCTTAGCGAAACTATTCCTGTCCCGCGGCCCATTTCCGGACTAGCGTTCCGCTCGGCTCATATCGAGCCGACTAAGGGGAGCAAGTACAATGGCTGTCACACAAGTCACGCGTTGGACGACCCCAAACATCGCAGCATCAACAGAAAACTCTAAGCGCGCAAAGGCGTTCTGGAAAAAACACGGTGCCCAGGACTTTCGGTTGAGTTAGATTTTCACGGGTCCGAATACTGGACACTACCTCATCGCAGTTGCGTACGCAGACATGGCGGCATTTGCGAAGGTATCAGCCGCTGGCGCTGCAGATCCTGAATTGCAGCAAATCGTTGCCCAGAACCAAAAAGATGGTGCCGTGATGCAGGAGCGCGAAATCCTCGTCAGCATCGATCTCTGACGGGCGCTCGATGGCACCTAGCTAGTCGTTGATGCCGAAAAGAGCGTCGAATGTCCGCTCTGGGTCAACGGACTCTGTAAGCGCCAGAGACAAAATCCCTCACTGAAGCGGCCGGAAAGTCTGGTTGCTCTCTTCAACGTCGGCAACCTCCTGAAGGCCAGGGCCATGACTGCTGGTGGCCACCCCCGACAGGATCCTAATGGCGCTCTGCCGTCCCGCCTGCCCGCTTGGCGTCTGGCTGGGCTGGCGGTTGCTCGAACGGCTCGACCAGCGCCAGCTCTACCGCACCTGCTACGCGTTGCTCACGGCGACGGCGCTGAAGCTGTGCTGTGGGACGGGCTGCGCAAGAACAACTTTCTCTAACCGCCCTTGATTCAGCTCAAGGGACCGGCGTCTCCACCGTGCTCAACTTGAACCGTCGACTTTACCGCAGGTGGTCGCGATGTTGATCGAAAGCATGACCCGCCAGGCGAGCATCGACCTTCTGAAGCGCGCGCGCGTGGCCCGGCTGGGGTACATCCACGACGGCCAGCCCTACATTGTGCCGATGCTCTTCGCCTACAACGTCCACTATCTCTACAGCATTTCCACCGCGGGCCAGAAGATCGACTGGATGCGC